>NZ_JANOWI010000036.1:0-62336 GCF_031417815.1 Novosphingobium sp.
GGCCGGTGTTGCAAAGCTGATCGCGGAGGCGATCAGCGCACCAAACGAAAGCGCCTCAGCACTCCACCACATTCACCGCGAGCCCGCCGAGCGACGTTTCCTTGTACTTGTCGCGCATATCAAGCCCGGTCTGGCGCATCGTTTCGATCACTTTGTCGAGGCTGACGTGGTGAGTGCCATCGCCCAGCAGCGCGAGGCGCGAGGCGTCGATCGCTTTGACCGCGCCCATCGCATTGCGTTCGATGCAGGGGATCTGGACCAGCCCGCCGATCGGATCGCAGGTCAGGCCAAGGTTGTGCTCCATGCCGATTTCGGCGGCATTCTCGATCTGGGCGTTGGTTCCGCCCATCGCCGCGGTCAGCCCCGCCGCCGCCATCGAACAGGCCACGCCGACTTCGCCCTGACAGCCCACTTCGGCGCCCGAGATCGAAGCGTTCTTCTTGTAAAGCACGCCGATCGCCGCTGCCGTCAGCAGGAACGTACGGCGGGTTTCGGCCGTGCCGCCATAACAGCGATCGTGGAACCGCAGCACCGCCGGGATAATCCCCGCCGCGCCATTGGTGGGGGCAGTAACCACCTGGCCGCAGGCGGCGTTTTCCTCGTTCACCGCCATCGCCCACAGGTTGATCCAGTCAAGCACCGCCAGCGGATCGCCCAGGTTCATGCCCTGCTTTTGCGCCAGATCGCAGGCCAGCGCCGGGGCGCGGCGTTTTACCTTGAGCCCGCCGGGCAGCACGCCTTCGTTGCGGCAACCGCGATCGATCGAATCCGACATCGCCTGGGCGATCCGGTCAAGTCCGGCCTCTGCCTCTGCCGCCGGGCTGCGCGAACATTCGTTGGCAAACATCAGTTCGGCAAAGGTCAGACCGGTCTGAGCGCCCAGCGCCAGCAATTCCGCGCCCGAATGGAAATCGTACGGCAAGGCCATATCGGCAGCGTCGGCCCCGCTGTTGCTGCCCGCCTCGTCCTCGTCGAGCACAAAGCCGCCGCCGATCGAATAGTACATCCGCCGACAAATCTCGCCGCCATCGGCATCGAGCGCGATCATCGCCATGGCATTGGAATGGAACGGCTGGCGCTGGCGCTGCAGGAACGCGATGTCGCTGGCCGGATCGAAAGCGGCGCGGTGGCGGCCCAGCAGAAGCACGGTCTTTTCGCCGTGGACCCGCGCCAGCAAGGCCGGGACGCCATCGGTATCGACCGTGGCCGGTACTTCGCCGCACAGCCCCAGAATGATCGCGGTATCGGTGGCGTGGCCCTTGCCGGTCAGCGCCAGCGAGCCATAGAGATCGACTTTGATCCGAGCCGCCAGCCCCAGCCGCCCGGCCTGTTCGAGCCAAAGCGAAAAGCGCCGCGCCGCGACCATCGGCCCGACGGTATGCGAGCTCGACGGGCCGATGCCGATCTTGAACAGGTCGAACGTGCCGAAACTCATGGCCTGGCGGCCTCCTTCATCACACGCAGCCTGGGCGACCGGCGTTTGCTTGCACGCTTCATAGGGCTGCGCGCGCGTAGTGCCAAACGCCGATTCCCCAGCTTCACTGCCGCTAATGCCGCATCTAAGCCTTGCTGATGCAGGGCAATTAAAGTTTACCGCATCGTGAAACCCGGCAATCGTTTGCGCGGGAGAAAGCGCCAGCCTTTCCGTTAGAAACTCTGGGTCTTTCGCTCAGTCGCCGGTTCGAAAAGCAATCCGGCGCAGTTCCAGGGGGCGATGATGCATGGCCCCATGCGAAAATGAGATTTCGCGGCGACAGGCCCGTTGGCCATACCGTATGATACCCGGCATGAGACCGAGCAATTCGGACCGAATCCAGGGGAGGGAAAACATGAAGACGAGTTTGAAACTGTCGTCGGCAGCCATCGCGATCGCGGTTCTGTCCACCGCTTCACCTGCTTTCGCGCAAGCCGCGGACGAAAGCGCCGAATCTTCCAACAGCACCGTGCCCGATCTGATCGTGACGGCCACCCGCCGCGCCGAAAGCGCCAACCGCATTCCGGTGGCGATCCAGGCGATCGGCGGCGAAGAGCTGGACCAGCTTGGCGTCGCCAACTTCGAACAGCTGGTCGAATACCTGCCCAACGTGCGCACCGCTTCGCGCGGGCCGGGGATTTCGTCGATCTACATTCGCGGCTTGTCGACTGACACGGCCGGTGCGCAGATTCTGGGCGTTGCCGGGGTGCAGCCCAACGTCGCGCTTTACGTGAACGACGCGCCTGCCTCCACGCCGGGCCGCAACCTTGATATCCACGCCACCGATATCAACCGCATCGAAGTGCTGGCCGGCCCGCAGGGGACGCTGTTCGGCGCCAATGCGATGGGCGGTGCGATCCGCTATATCACCAACAAGCCCGAACTTGACGAAGTCCACGCCGGCTTTTCGGCGACCGCCGCCACCACCAAGGGCGGCGCGCCAAGCTTTGGCGTCGACGGCTTCCTCAATCTGCCGATCATCAAGGACAAGCTGGGCCTGCGCCTGGCGTTCTATAGCGATCATCAGGGCGGCTATATCGACAACGTTGCCGGCACCTACCGGATGCCGTGGGATCCGGGCGGCGCGGGCCGTCTGCCCACCGGCAATCCGCTGCTGGTGGCCCAGGCGATCGAAAGCTGCGTCGGAGTGGTCGGCTGCGTTGCCACGGCAACCGGCACCTCCGGCGGCTTCAAGGTTCCGCTGCGCCAGTCGATCTCCAACAGCGCCTTCATCGAAGACAATTACAACGACGCCAATTACAACGGCGGCCGCGCCACGCTGGCCTACCAGATCAACGATGACTGGTCGATCGAAGCAATGACGCTGTACCAGGAACTCGAAACCGACGGCGTGTTCGATTACACCCCGGCGATCGGCGATCTCAAGGTCCAGCAATACGGCCCCAACACGCTTGAAGACACGATCAGCCTGTCGACCCTGACGATCAAGGGCCGGCTCGGCATGCTCGACGTGATCTTCTCCTCGTCGTACCAGGACCACCACGCACTGCAGGTTGGCGATTATGCCAAATATGCCTCGTTTGGCCTCTATCTGCCGTTCTACAACTGCGATCGCGGCGTTTATTATTCGGGCTATACCGCCACGAACCCGGACTTTCTGGGCAGAACTTCTGCCGGGATGGGCCAGACCTGCTATTCGCCGAACAACAGCTACAAGATCGATGATACCAACCGGCGCTGGACGCAGGAACTGCGCATCACCACCCCGGCCGACAAGCGCGTCCGCGGCACGCTGGGCGTCTACTACGATGTCAACCGCATCTATGACGTGACGCAGTGGAACTATGTCCTGCCGGCCGCCGGGTTCATCTACAACCTGGCACCCAATCCGGCGGTCAATGTGCTGGGCGTCGGCCCGCTGGCCGGGGCGGGCTTCGTCAACACGATCCTGCGCCGTGATCGCCAGTTTGCGGTCTATGGCGAAGTGAATATCGACATCGTGCCCGACAAGCTGATCCTGACCGGCGGGGCGCGCTATTACAACGAAAGCGCGGGGATGTATGGCGGGTCGAGCACCAGCTTCTCGGGCTCGGTTCGGGCCAATTGCGCTTCGGTCAGCACCGATCCGGCAACCGGGCTAACCACCTGCAACTACGTGCCGCTGGCGGTTGCACCCACTTCGCTTCCAGCCAGTGCCAATCTCACGGTCAACCTGGCGGGCATCAACCCAGCCAGCTATTCGGGGGTCATCTTCAAGGGCAACCTGTCCTACAAGGTATCATCGACTTCGCTGGTCTACTTCACCTACTCCGAAGGGTTCCGTCCGGGCGGCTTCAACCGCAAGGGCTGCAACGGCGGGGTTGCCTCCAATGCTACCTATACCGCGGCCTGTTCAACCAACCGCGCCTACAAGCCGGACTCGGTGACGAACTTCGAAGTGGGTGCCAAGCTGGGCCTGTTCGACCGGCGGCTGCAGATCAACCTTGCCGCCTATGCGATCGACTGGAAGGAAATCCAGATCGCCGCATTCAACCAGAACATCTCGAACCAGACCTTTGTCAGCAACCTTGCCAACGGCAAGATCAAGGGCATCGAAGGCGATATCACGGCGCGTCCCAGCCCCGGGCTGACGATTGGTGCCGGGTTCTCGTACAACGATTCCGAGCTGACCGGCTGCACCACCAACGCGATCGCGCAGCTGCTGTGCAGCCAGGGCGTGGTCGTGGCGGCGGGCAGCCCGCTGGCGCTGAGCCCGAAGTTCCAGGGCAACATCCAGCTGCGCTACGAATGGGAAACCAGCACCGGGCTCAAACCGTTCGTCCAGGCCGGGTTCCACCACGTCGGATCAACCATCTCGTCGGTGATCGCCAATACCAACATCCTCTACACCGGCTGCAATTCGCCCTATGCGGTGTGCGGTCAGACTTCGGTGATCAACGGGGTTACGGTAACGCCCGGCAGCGCGATCCAGCTGCAACCGCAATCGTTCGCGCAGGCGGGTTACAGCACCTTCGAAGCCTCGTTCGGCTTCAGCAAGGACAACTGGTCGATCACCATCTATGGCGATAATCTGGGTGATGAACGGCCGCAGCTGTTCACCAGCGCCAACGATGGCGACAAGCGTGTCACCACCACGCGCCCGCGCACCATCGGGATGCGGGTGTCGTACAAGATGTAACAAGCAAGAGCCGCGCCCAATCCGGCCGGCGCAAGCCGCGTCCGGTTCGGGGTGTCAGGTTCTTCGGGTCGGGCAGGGGCAGCGTCCAGTACGCTGCCCCTGTTTGGCACCAAGGTTTGGGGGTTGGACAATGCCGCAAATCCAGCCAGATTGACCGGATGGGAATGGATAGAGCCACCGATCAGACCGATCCCGCCGCAGACCTTGCCGTCAAGGTCGAGGCGGCCAAGGCCGCCCTGCAACGCGGGGCGCCGGCCGAAGCCGAGCAGCTGTGCAAGGATGTCCTGACCGTCCAGGGTGAACACCGCGAGGCGCTGTATATCATGGCGGCGGCGCAGCGTTACGATCACCGCCCGGCCGATGCCCTTGCCGCCACCGAGGCGCTGATCAAGGTCGACCCGGGCTATGGCCGCGCCTATCAGGAACGCGGGCACTGCCTGCGCGCGCTGGGCCGGATCGACGAAGCCCTGGGCGCCTATCAGGATGCGGTGGCCCACAATGTCGGCCTGCTCGCCAGCTGGAAGATGCTGGTCCAGTTCCATACCGCAGCGGGCCGCGCCGAAGCCGCCCAGTTCGCCCGCGCGCAATGCGCCTATCTGGAAAGTCTGCCACCCGAATTGCAGGCGGTGGTCAGCCTGGTTCAGGAACACCGGCTGGGCATGGCCGAACGCCAGGTCCGCGCGTTCCTGCAGCGCAATGGCCGCAATACCGAAGCGATGCGGCTGCTGGCCGAGATCGGCGTGAAATTCAATTCCTATGACGATGCCGAATTCCTGCTGGAAAGCTGCCTCGTGCTCGAACCGGCCAATACCAACGCCCATTTCGATTACGTCAACCTGCTGCACAAGCGGCAGAAGTTTGGCGAAGCGCTGGACCAGGCCGCCGCGCTGCGCCGCAAGGCCCCGCACAACCCGCAGTTCGAGCTGCTTTATGCCAACCAGGCGCTGGCGGTCGGCCAGTTTGACGAGGCGCTGGACCTTTATGCCAATGCGATCACGCGCAACCCGGAAAATCCCACCCTGCACCTTTCGGTCGGCCATGCGCTGAAGACCATCGGCAAGCAGGCCGAGGCGATTGCGGCCTACCGCGATGCTTACGGCGTACGCCCCGATTTCGGCGATGCCTATTGGAGCCTCGCCAATCTCAAAACCTACCGCTTCGAAGATGCCGAGATCGATCAGATGCGCGCTTTCGAAGACCAGCCGGCCACCCAGCTGAGCGATCGCTATCACTTGTGTTTCGCGCTGGGCAAGGCGCTGGAGGACCGCGGAGCCTTCAGCGAAAGCTTCGGCTATTACGAACGCGGCAACCGCCTCAAGCGGGGTGAGGTCGGCTATGACTGGCGCCGGATCACCGCCGAGATTGCCCTGCAGCGCGAACATTGCACGGCTGAACTGTTCGAAAAGTTTGCCGGGGCGGGCTGCCAGGCGCCCGATCCGATTTTCATCCTTGGTCTGCCGCGCGCCGGTTCCACGCTGCTTGAACAAATCCTTTCATCGCACAGCCAGATCGAAGGCACGCTTGAGCTGCCCAACGTGCTGGCGCTGGCGCACCGGATTGACGGGCAGCGCCGGATTGGCGAAGCGGCCAACTATCCCGGCAACCTGACCGATCTGGGGCCTGACAAACTGCGCACCTTCGGTGAAGCCTTTATCAGTGACACCCAGATCCACCGCAAGCGCGGCACGCCGTTCTTCATCGACAAGATGCCGAACAATTTCCGCCATATCGGTCTGATCCACCTGATCCTGCCCAATGCGAAAATCATCGACGCGCGGCGCGGGGCGATGGGCTGCTGCTTTTCGGGCTTCAAGCAGCTGTTCGCCGAAGGGCAGGAATTTACCTATGGCCTGACAGAAGTGGGCCACTATTACCGCGATTACGTCGGCCTGATGGACCACTGGGGCGCGGTGTTGCCCGGCAAGGTGCTGCGCGTGAACTATGAGGACGTGGTGGCCGATCTGGAAAGCCAGGTCCGCCGCATGCTTGATTTTCTGGGGCTGCCGTTCGAAGCGGCCTGCCTCAACTTTCACGAAACCGAACGCGCGGTGCGTACCGCCAGTTCGGAACAGGTCCGGCAACCGCTGTTCAAAAGCGGCGTCGATCAGTGGGAGAACTATTCGGACCACCTCGATCCGCTGCGCGCGGTTCTGGGGCCGGAACTGGCAAGTACCTGAGGGGGAAAATACATGGCAACGATTGCACCACCGGCGCGGGACAGCAGCCCAAGTTTGGGACAGCGCTGGTACGTGCTGATCGTGATGATGCTGGTCTACACGATCAACATCGCCGACCGCTATGTGATGTCGACCGTGCTCGAACCGATCCGGGTCGAACTGGGGCTGTCAGACGGACAGGTGGCGTTCCTCACCGGGGTCTCGCTGGCGCTGTTCTATGTCACCATGGGGCTGCCGCTGTCGTGGGTGGCAGACCGCTATAACCGTCGCAACCTGCTGTCATTCTCGATTGCCGTGTGGTCCTTGATGACGGCGCTGTGCGGGATGGCAGTGGGGTATTGGCAGCTGCTGCTGGCGCGGATCGGGGTGGGGATTGGCGAGGCTGGCGGAACCCCGCCGTGCAACACCATTGTCGCCGACTACTTCCCGCCTGATCGCCGCACCATGGCGATGACCATCTTTGCCCTGGGCGCACCGATCGGCGCCTGGCTGGGGGCCGACATGGCGGGCCAGGTGGCCAATGCCTATGGCTGGCACGCCGCCTTTTATGTGCTGGGGGTGCCCGGAATCTTGCTGGCGCTGCTGATTTTGTTCACGATCAAGGAGCCACCGCGCGGCCGCTATGATGCACCGATGGATGGCGCTGCGCCCGATTTCATCACCACCATGCAGTTCCTGTGGTCGCAGAAGGCGGCGGTGCACACGATGATGGGCAGCGGCCTTTCGGCCTTGTGGGGCTGGGGACTGATGTGGTTCACCCCGGCCTATATCGAGCGGTCCTATGGCTTGCCGGTGGGCGGCGGCGGCGGCGTGCTCGCCCCGATCCACCTGATCGGCGGGATCGGCGCTTCGCTGCTGACCGCCTGGCTGTTCGCCAAGCCCAGCTACACCGATCCGCGCAAGATCCTGCGGGTGCTGGCCGTGGTGACCGCGCTGGCGACGGTGCCTTCGTTCCTGGCCTATTATACCCACTCGCTGGAAACCGCGCGGCTGATGTGGTGGCTGTTCATCCCGGCGATCTACTTTTACATCGGCCCCGCCTTTGCGCTGGGCCAGAACTTTGCCCCGCCCAAGATGCGGGCGATGTTCATTGCCGTTTCGTTGCTGGTGGCCAATGTCTTCAACCTGATCGTCGCCCCGCAGGCCGTGGGCTGGATGAGCGACTATTTCGCCGGAGGTGGTGAGCCCAGCGCGGCTTCGCTGCGCATGGCGCTGCTGGTGCTGGCGCCGACCGGCTTCTGGGCGGCTTGGCATTACTGGCGCGCAGAAAGGCTGGCAGTCGAAGATCAAAAGCGGGCGGTGGGATATGTCTGAAATGCTGAAATCCTATATTGCCGGACAATGGGTGCTGCCGGAACCTGCGGGCGGCGTGTTCGAAGCCATAAATCCCGCGACCGAGGACGTCTGTGCGCGCGTCGCCCTGTGCACCCCGGCAGAGGCCAATGCTGCCATTGCCGCCGCGCGGGCGGCGTTCGATGGCTGGGCCGCCACACCGCTCGACGCGCGGCTCGCCTTGGTCGAAAAGCTGATCGCGGTGTTCGAGGCGCGCTATGACGAAATGGTTGTGGCGATCAGCACCGAAATGGGCGCGCCTTACGACCTTTCCCGCGATGCCCAGGCCGAAAGCGGGCCCGGCCATCTGAAGGCCACCGTCCGCGCGGCGCGCGCGATGGCGTGGGACTATGAGGTGGGCGAGGACGGGATCGTCACCCACGAGCCGATCGGGGTCTGCGTGCTGATCACGCCGTGGAACTGGCCGATCAACCAGATCGCCTGCAAGGTCGGCCCGGCACTGGTCGCGGGCTGCACCATGGTGCTCAAACCCAGCGAAATGGCGCCGCTTTCCGCGCAGCTGTTTGCGGAAATGATCGCTGAGGCGGGTTTCCCTGCGGGCGTGTTCAACCTGGTCCACGGCACCGGCGCGGCGATCGGCGCAACGCTGACCAGCCACACTGAGGTCGATATGATCTCGTTCACCGGATCGACCCGCGCCGGGGTCCAGATTGCCAAGTCGGCGGCCGCTACGGTGAAGCGCGTGGCGCAGGAACTGGGCGGAAAATCAGCCAATATCGTGTTTGCCGATGCTGGGCTGGAAGCGGCGGTCACGCGCGGGGTCCAGCAGTGTTTCGGCAACACCGGCCAGAGCTGCAACGCACCGACCCGGATGCTGGTTGAGCAATCGGTTTATGACGAAGCCGTGGCAATCGCCGCCCGCGTTGCAAAGGAGACAGCGCTGGGCGATCCAAAGGCCAGGGGCGATCATCTGGGGCCGGTGGTCAGCAAGGCGCACTTCGACAAGATCCAGTTGCTGATCCAGGCGGGAATCGACGAAGGGGCCCAACTGGTGGCCGGTGGCACCGGCCGCGCTGAGGGGTTTGAACGCGGCTATTACGTCAAGCCGACCGTGTTCGCCGGGGTCCACAACCAGATGACCATCGCGCAGGAAGAAGTTTTCGGCCCGGTGCTGGTCATGATCCCCTTCGCTGACGAGGCTGAAGCGGTCAGAATCGCCAATGACAGCCCCTACGGGCTCTACGCCTATGTCCAGACCGACGATCTGGCGCGGGCACGGCGCATTGCGCGCCTGATGCGCGCGGGCGGGGTTAGCATCAACGGCACCAGTCAGGACTACATGGCACCGTTCGGCGGCTACAAGCAATCGGGCAACGGGCGCGAATACGGCAAGTTCGGACTGCACGATTTTCTGGAAATCAAATCGATCAGCGGGTTCCGCGTGCCATGAAGCTGACCGCAATCGAGACGTTCGTGGTCGGCAATCCGCCGCCGCATTTCGGCGGGCGCTATTTCGTGTTCGTCAAGCTGACCACCGACAATGGCTCGACCGGGCTTGGCGAAGCTTACTGCGTGCCGTTCTCGCCGCACCTGGTCGCCAAGCTGATCGAAGACATGTTCGCACGCTACCTCGAAGGCTGCGATCCGCACGATATCGAGAGCATGTGGCGGCGGGTCTATTCGGCCGGCTTCACCCAGCATCCCGATCTGACGGTAATGGGCGTACTCTCGGCGCTCGAGATGGCCTGCTGGGACATCATCGGCAAGGAAGCGGGGCAACCGGTCTACAAGCTGCTCGGCGGGCAAGTGCACGAAGCCTTGCGCAGCTACACCTACATCTACCCGCGCCCGGGCGACCAGAGCGACGTCTATCACGATCCCGATCTGGCGGCGGAGCGCGCCCAGCTTTATCTCGACATGGGCTTCACTGCGCTCAAGTTCGATCCCGCCGGGCCCTATTCGGCGTTTGACGGACGGCAATTGCCGTTGGAAGCGCTCGATCTGTCGGAGCGCTTCTGCAAGGTGCTGCGCGAAGCGGTGGGCAGCAAGGCTGACCTGCTGTTCGGCACTCACGGCCAGATGACCGCAGCGGGCGCGATCCGGCTGGCGAAGCGGCTTGAGGCTTATGATCCGCTGTGGCTGGAAGAACCCGTCCCGCCCGATGCGCCCGAGGAAATGGCCAAGGTCGCCCGCGCCACCTCGATCCCGGTCGCGGCGGGAGAGCGGCTCGCCACCAAGTACGATTTCGCGCGGCTGCTTGACTGCGGCGCGGCAGCGATCCTGCAGCTGAACCTGGGACGGGTTGGCGGGCTGCTTGAGGCCAAGAAGATCGCCGGGATGGCCGAAGTGCGCCATGTCCAGATCGCTCCGCACCTCTATTGCGGCCCGGTGGTGGGCGCCGCCAATGTCCAGCTGGCCACTTGTTCGCCCAATTTCCTGATCCTCGAATCGATCGAAGACTGGGGCGGATTTCATAGCGAGATCCTGAAAGTGCCGATGCAGTTCGAACAAGGCCGGGTGATCCCGCCGACGGCTCCGGGACTAGGGATCGAGCTCAACGAGGCCGTTGCCCGCGCGCATCCCTATACCGGCGATATGCTCCACCTCGACATGACGCAGCATCCTGTCAGCCCATGAGCGGCGACTATGATTACATCGTGATCGGCGCGGGCACTGCCGGCTGCGTGGTGGCCAGCAGGCTAGCTGAGCGACCCGGCACGCGGGTGCTGCTGCTGGAAGCTGGCGGTAGCGACCGGCGGCTGATGATCCAGCTGCCGATCGGTTATGGCCGCACCTTCTTCGATCCCAAGGTCAACTGGATGTACGATACCGATCCGGTTCCGGGGCTGGACGGGCGCAGCTCATACTGGCCGCGCGGCAAGGTGGTGGGCGGATCGGGATCGATCAACGCGATGGTCCACGTTCGCGGCTTTGCGCACGATTTCGATGATTGGCGTGCGGCGGGCAATGTCGGCTGGGGCTGGTTCGATGTGCTGCCCCATTTCATCAGAGCCGAGGACAGCGACATCGCCGAACCAGGCGTGCGCGGCCACGGCGGGCCGCAGCACGTGACCGACATTTCCGCCAAGGCCCATCCGCTGTGCCAGCGCTTTATCGCTGCGGGGGCGGGGTTGGGCGTGCCGGTCAGCCCCGATTTCAACGGCAGCAAGGGCGAAGGACTGGGGATTTTCCAGATCAACACCCGGAATGGCCGCCGCGCTTCGACTGCCAACGCATACCTGCGCCCGGCGCTGCGGCGCGGGGGCATAGATCTGCAGACCGGGGCGCAGGCCACGCGCCTGCTGCTGGACGGAAAGCGCGTGATTGGCACGGAATACCGCCAGCACGGTCGGCTCAAGACCGCGCGGGCACGGTGCGAGGTGGTGCTGTGCCTGGGCGCGATCGGATCGCCGCAACTGCTGCAGCTTTCGGGCATCGGTGACGGGGCGCATCTTGGCGCGACCGGGATCGAACCGCTGCATCACTTGCCCGGCGTGGGTGCCAATCTGCAGGATCACCTCGCGGTCAGCTATTTCTACGGCAGCACCGTGCCCACGCTTAACCAGGAGCTTGGCCCGCTGCTGGGCAAGGCCCGCGCTGCGCTGAACTATGCGTGGAACCGCGGCGGGCCATTAGGGATGAGCGTCAATCAGGCCGGCGGGTTCGTGCGCGGCGCGCCGAGTGAAACGCGCCCCAACCTGCAGCTCTATTTCGCACCGGTCAGCTACACCCAGACGCCGCTAAGCGAGCGGCGGCTGGCCAATCCCGATCCGTTCCCGGCCTTCCTGCTGTCGTTCAACGCTTGCCGCCCGACCAGCCGCGGCTGGCTGCGGATCAAGAGCAGCGATCCGTTCGCGCCGCCGCAAATCCAGCCCAATTACCTCGATACCGAGCATGATCTGGCCGAAGCGCAGCAGGGGATCGCCATGATCCGGCGCATTGCCGCCGCCGGGCCG
The DNA here is from genome assembly GCF_031417815.1 of Novosphingobium sp. Classification (GTDB taxonomy): domain Bacteria; phylum Pseudomonadota; class Alphaproteobacteria; order Sphingomonadales; family Sphingomonadaceae; genus Novosphingobium. The sequence continues at coordinate 12,040 of NZ_JANOWI010000036.1, forward strand.
CTCGCCGACATCATCACCGCGCGGCTGGTTCCTGAAGCGGAGCCGGCCAACTGGATCGCCGATTTCCGGGCCCGCGCCGATACCGTCTATCATCCCGTCGGCACTTGCATGATGGGGCCCGATCCGGCGCACGCGGTGGTCGATCAGCGGCTGCGGGTACACGGAATCGCGGGCCTGCGTGTGGCCGACGCCTCGATCTTCCCGGGCATCACATCAGGCAATACCAACGCGCCGACGGTAATGGTCGCCGAAAAGGGCGCGGCGCTACTGTTGGAAGACGCCTAGCGCCGCGGGATCACTTCGTAGCCCGGCTCTTCGGGCTCATCGTCAACCATATCGGCCGGGAACCCCGACCCCAGCACCTTCAGCCCGAGCGGCTCTTCAAAGCGGCGGATGATGTTGGGCGAAAACTCGCGGTCGCCGTAGACTTCGCGCGATTCCTTGAACAGGCGGACGATCAGCGGCGACAATTCCACCGGCACGCCGTGCTCAGCTGCGATATCGTCGAACAGACCCACGTCCTTGCTCACCAGATCCATGGTGAAATTGATGTCGCGGCTGCCGTTGAGGATCACCTGGCTTTCGGTTTCGTGGACGAAGCTGTTGCCACTGGAAATGCGGATCGCTTCGTAAGTTGTGTTCATGTCGAGCCCGGCGGCCTTGCAGGTGGTCAAGGCTTCGGCCAGCGCGACGAGGTGCACGGTGCACAGGTAATTGGTCATCACCTTGAGCTTTGATGCGGTGCCGAGATCGCCGGTGTGGAGGATCCGCCGGCCCATCGACTTGAGCAGCGGCAAGACCGTATCGAACCCATCGCGCGGGCCGCCGGCGAAGATCGAGATATTGCCGGTATCGGCGCGGTGGCATCCGCCCGAAACCGGGCATTCCATGAACAATGCGCCTTGCGCCGCAACCAGTGCGCCGAGCCGGATGACCTCTTCGAAATCGGTGGTGCTCATTTCCATCCACACCTGCCCCGGGCGCATCACGGGCAAAAATCCGTCCGCGCCTTCGGCAACTGCGGCGCTGGCGGCGGGCGATGGCAGACAGGTGACGATAACATCGCAGCGCTCACCCAGATCGCGCGGGCTGGCCGCAGCACTGGCCCCGCGGGCGACGAAATCCGCCATCAGCGCTGGATCGAGATCGCGCACCACCAGATCGTGTCCGTTCCGCAGCAGACTGCCCGCCAATTTGCCCCCGACATTGCCGAGGCCGATGAAACCGATCTTCATGTTTACTCCCTGCTGTTGCTTCGCGCCCTACAGCATGCCCTTACTGGCGCGTGATCGCCAAAATTAGAAATGGTTATGCTCGAATTGCGTTGATCCTCGCCCCCCGGGCTGCGCTATGTGAGGCTAACGACGCAAACGGCGAGAGGCGGCAATGGCAACCGAAGCAGCAATTCACGCAGTGCAGCTGGGCGACAAAGGCCTGGAACTGGTACTGCCGGCGAGCGGCGCGGCCTATTTCAACTATTACTGGCTGCGCGACAATTGCCCCAGCTCGTTCGATCACCAGACGCGCGAGCGCACCTATGACATCTTCCACCGCGCCGCGCCGCCGGTCCCGCAATCGGCCCGAATCGACGGCGATGCGCTCGAAGTGGTCTGGGCCGGCGAAAACCACGTGTCGCGCTATCCGCTTGGCTGGTTGCAGGACTGTGCGAGCGGGCGGCGCAAAGATCCGTCAGATCTGCCGCGTCGGGCGTGGTATGCAGATCACTATCCGGCCGCGCACCGCGTAACCTTCGCCGATCTTCAGGCCGACAAGGCGAAGCGCGCCGCCTGGCTTGAAGCGCTGCTGGTCGAAGGCTTGGCCTTTGTCACCGACATGCCCGACAGCGATGCTGCGCTGACCGAACTTGCAGGCCATATCGGCCTGGTCCGACCAACCTTCTTTGGCGACTATTTCGATGTCCGCACCCACATCGAGCCATCGAACCTGGCCTATACCGCCAAGGCGCTGGAGTTCCACACCGACACCCCGGCCGAGGAGCTAGCCCCGGGGATCCAGTTCCTCCATTGCCGCGCCAATTCGGTGCAGGGCGGCGACAACCTGTTCCTTGATGGGGTCGCGGTGGCCGAGGATCTGCGCCGGCTGCATCCCGAAGATTTTCGTCTGCTCAGCGAAACCGCCGTGCCGTTCTACTGCGAACACGATAGCTACGACATGCGCGCGCGCCAGCGGGTGATCGAGCTGGACGAACACGGCGCGGTTTCCGGCGTAACGATCAGCCAGCACATGGCCGATGTGTTCGATCTGCAGCAGCACGAACTCGATGCCTATTACCCCGCCTTCTGCCGCTTCGGACAGATGCTGGCCGATCCCAGGTACGTGATGCGCTTCAACATCCAGCCGGGTGAATGCATCGTCTTTGACAACCACCGGATCGTGCATGGCCGCGATGCCTATTCGGCGACCAGCGGGGATCGCTACCTGCGCGGCTGCTATGCCGATCGCGGTGAACTGCGCAGCGCTTACCGCGTGCTGGCGGGTGAAGGCCGGTTCAAGTGAGCGAGGCGGCGCTGCGCGAGGATCTGGCCGCCGCGTTCCGGCTGGCGGCCCAGTTTGGCTGGCACGAATCGGTTGGCAATCATTTCAGCGCGGCCACTTCGGACGATGGCACGCGCTTCCTGCTCAACCCGCGCTGGCGGCATTTCGCCTCGATCGCGCCGGACGATCTGTTGCTGCTCGATGCCAATGACCCTGCGGTGATGGACGACCCCAATCCGCCCGACGCCTCGGCCTGGACCATCCACGGCGCGATCCACCGCGCTTGTCCGGCAGCAAAGGTGGTGCTGCATTGCCATCCTCCACATGCCACCGCGCTGGCGATGCTGGCCGATCCCGCGCTCAAACCGACCGACAACAACACCGCGCGGTTTTTCAATCGTGTCGCAATCGACCGCCATTTTGGCGGGATCGCCGACGATGCTGCCGAAGGCGTGCGGCTGGCGGGGGTGCTGGGCCGGCACAAGACCATGCTGATGGGCAACCACGGCCTGACCTGCACCGGCGAAACCGTGGCCGAAGCCTTCGAAGACCTGTATTTCTTCGAACGCGCCGCGCAGACGCTGTTGCTGGCCTATGCCAGCGGCCAGCCTTTGGCGGTGCTGAGCGATGATCTGGCCGAACAGACCGCGCAGGGCTGGGACGCCTATCGCGGCATGGCGGCAGCGCATTTCAGCTGGCTCAAATCACAATTGCCCGTGCTGCCATGAGCCATGCGCTGCCCGCCGCAATGCGGGGCGTCGTGCTCACCGGTTTCGGCGGGTTCGACAAGCTTGATTACCGGATCGACTTGCCGGTGCCCCGCCCCGGCCCAGACGAGGTGCTGGTCAAGGTGGGCGCGGCGGGGATCAACAACACCGATATCAACACCCGGATCGGCTGGTATTCGCCCGCCGTCGAAGGCGCGACAGCAGCCGGCGGAGCCAGCGGCTTTGCCGAGACTCAGGGCGAAGGATGGAGCGGCACACCGTTCACCTTCCCGCGCGTGCAGGGGATCGATGCCGCCGGGCGGATCGTCGCGGTAGGTGAAGGCATAAGCGAGGACCGGATCGGCGCGCGCGTGCTGGTCGAGCCGGCGCTGCGCAGGGCCGATGGCGGTGTCGATTTCTTCGGCTCGGAATGCGACGGGGCATTTGCCGAGTATACGATCGCGCCCGCGGTCCACGCCCATGCGATCGATTGCGCGTTGAGCGATGTTGAGCTTGCCTCTTTCCCCTGTGCCTATTCGACCGCCGAAAACCTGCTGCACCGCAGCGGCGTGAGCGAAGGCGAACGGGTATTGGTAACCGGCGCATCGGGCGGCGTGGGATCTGCAGCCGTTCAGCTGGCCCGGCGGCGCGGGGCCTTTGTCACCGCGTTGGCTGGGCTTTCGAAGCACCGAGCGGTTGCCGCGCTGGGCGCAGACGAAGTGCTTGATCGTCATGCCCCGCTGGAAAGCGATTATTTCGACGCCGTGATCGACGTGGTCGGCGGTGCCAGATTTGGCGGCCTGCTGCGGGCGCTCAAGCCCCGAGGCCGCTACGCCTGCTCGGGCGCCATTGCGGGGCCACTGGTCGAACTCGATCTGAGGGCGCTTTACCTCAAGGACCTGACGTTGCTGGGCTGCACCGCGCTTGATGACGGCGTTTTCGCCAATCTGGTCGGCCATATCGAGCGCGGCGAAGTGCGCCCGCTGGTCTGCGCCACCTTTCCGCTCGAAAAGATCGCCGCAGCGCAGCGCGTTTTCCTCGAAAAGCGCCACGTTGGAAAGATCGTGCTGACCGTCGATCCTGCCGCCCGAACGGGCTAATCCAAACCATAAGAAAGCGCCATAACGCGCACTGATGTTGTCGCGGCGCGGCAAGGACTGGCATGGGAAAGCCGCGAAATGAAACAGGCAGGCGTCAGCAATGAAATCGACAGCACGGGTAGTAGTCATCGGCGGCGGCGTGGTGGGCGTATCGACGCTTTATCACCTCGCCAAGATGGGCTGGAGCGACTGCATCCTGATCGAGCGCAAAGAGCTGACTTCGGGCTCGACCTGGCACGCTGCGGGCCTGCTGCCCTTGTTCAACCTGTCGTATTCGGTCGGCAAGATCCACCAGTACTCGGTCGATTTCTATCCCACGCTGGAGGCCGAGACCGAGCTTAGCGTCGGATTTTCCAACGTCAGCAACATCCGCCTGGCGCGCACGCAGGACCGGTTTGACGAATACAAGTACTATGCCGGGGTCGCCGAAACGATCGGGGTCGAAGTCAACTTCCTCACCCCGGATCAGGTCAAGGAAGTCTGGCCGCTGTGCAACGTCGATGGGGTGATCGGGGCGATCCAGCATCCCGCCGATGGCTATATCCAGCCCGCCGATCTGACCCAGGCGCTGGCCAAGGGCGCACGCCAGCGCGGCGCCAAGATCCAGCGCAACACCACTGTTACCGGCATCACCCAGCAGCCCGGCGGCGAATGGGTGGTCCACACCGAGTGCAATGGCGAATTGGGCGAAATCACTTGCGAACATGTGGTGTCCTGCACCGGCAATTTCGCCCGCCAGACCGGCCGCATGGTCGGGCTCGACGTTCCGGTGATCCCGGTCGAGCATCAGTACATCGTCACCGACCAGCACCCCGCGATCATGGAACGCCGCGCGGCTGGACTGCCCGAAATGGGCGTGCTGCGCGAAAGCGATTCGAGCTGGTATATGCGCGAGGAAGCCGGCGGGTTGCTGCTGGGGCCTTACGAGATCGGCGCGCCAGCGTGTTACGTCGATGGCCCGGCAGCGAACAGCGAGTACGAGCTGTTCCCCGATGCGCTAGACCGGCTGATGCCCTATATCGAAACCGCGATCGCCCGTGTGCCGGCCTTCGGTGAAGTCGGCGTCAAGAAGGTCTACAACGGCGCGATCGCCTATACCCCCGATGGCTCGCCGATCGTCGGCCCGGCGTGGGACAAGAAGAACTTCTGGCTCAACGAAGGCCACTCGTTTGGCATCACCGCTGCGGGCGGCGCAGGCTGGCAGCTGGCGCATTGGATCGTCGAAGGCGAACCCAGCATCGACATGATGGGCGTCGATCCGCGCCGCTTCGGTGACTATGCCGGCGAAGGCTATCTGACTGCCAAGAACGAGGAAGCCTATGCCAAGGTCTTCGCGGTCCACTATCCCGACGAAGAACGCGAAGCCGCGCGCCCGCTGCGCCAGACCCCATGCTACAGCCGGATGAAGGACCTGGGGGCAGTGTTCGGATCGGTGTTCGGGTGGGAACGCCCGAACTGGTTCGCGCCCAAGGGCTATGAGCTCAGCGACGCCGATCTTGACCGGCCCGACGTGCTGCTGAACCACAACCATCCCGATGTGCCCGGTGCGCCAATCCGTGAAAAATGGTCGTTCCGCCGCTCCAACTATTTCGAGCATGTCGGGGCCGAATGCCGCCACGTGACCGAAAAGGTCGGGCTGCAGGACATGAGCGCCTTCGCCAAGTGCCGGATCAGCGGCCCGGGCGCGGAAGAATGGCTGGGCGGCCTCCTCACCAACGCCGTGCCCAAGAAGATCGGGCGGGTGACGCTGTCATACCTGCTGACCAAAAACGGCGGCGTCCGCGCCGAATTCACCGTCTACAAGACCGGGCCGCAGGACTATTATCTGGTCTCGGCCGGGGCCTATGAGCGCCACGACCAGGATTACCTGAAGAAAGCGCTGCCCACCGACGGTTCGGTCACGTTCGAACGCCTGACCACGGCGATGGGTGTGCTGGTGCTGGCCGGCCCGCGCAGCCGTGACGTGCTGGCCAAACTTACCCGCGCCGACTTGTCGAACGAGGCCTTCCCGTGGCTCACCGGCCAGAAGGTCAGCATCGGCGCCGCCCCAGTCGATGCGCTGCGGGTCAATTTCATCGGCGAGCTGGGCTGGGAAATCCACCATCCGATCGAGATGCAGAACTACATCTTCGATGCGATCATGGCCGCCGGGGCCGAATTCGACATCAAGCCGTTCGGGATCCGGGCGATGACCTTGATGGCGATGGAAAAGAGCTACAAGCTGATCCCGCGCGAACTGTCGATCGAGTACAACGCCTACGAGAGCGGGCTTGACCGCTTCATCAGCCTCAAGAAGCCCGGCTTCCACGGCAAGGACGCACTGCTGGCCGGCAAGGACGCGGGGCTGGCCAACCAGCTGGTGACGATGGAAGTGTTGGGCGTGACCGACGCTGATGCGCGTGGCAGTGAGGCGGTCTATCTGGGCGACGAACTGGTCGGCCGCGCCACCTCGGGCGGTTATGGCTGGCGCGTCGGCAAGAGCCTGGCGCTGGCAATGGTGCGCCCCGATCTCTCCGCCGTCGGCACCGAACTGGAGATCGCGATCCTTGGCCAGCGGTACACGGCGGTGGTGATCGCGGACAGCCCGTTCGATCCCGAAAACACCGCGCTGAGGGGCTGAGGCGATGTTCGAAGCCTTAGGCGGCGATGTGCTGACGGTGCCGGTCTCCGGTTCCGCAGTGCTGCGCGGCGCGGGCGAATGGCGCCCCAGCGGCACGCCCGGATTCTGGGTCAAGCCGCTCCTCGAAGACGCCGAGGCCGGCCTGCGCACCTGGCTGATGAAAAGCGACCCAGGCGCGACATCGGCGCTGCACAGCCATGACGAAATCGAACAGATCTATGTCCTTGAAGGTAGTTTCGCCGATGGCGAAACCACCTATGGTCCGGGCAATTACATCGTTCGCGCGGTCGGTGCACCGCACCTTTCCACATGCCAGCACGGATCGCTTTCGCTGGTCGTCTATTGCCGTCAGGCGGAGCCAAAGACATGAGCCATTTTGAACCTGTCGCCGGCTGGCTGGCGCTTGACCAGGCGGGGCGCAGTCTGCCCCAAGGCCTTTACATCAGCGACGAGGCGTTCGCTTTCGATACGCAGGTAATGCTCAAATCGGTCTGGCTGTTCGCCTGCACCGTGGCGCATGTGAAGAAGCCGGGCGATTTCTATCTGTTCGAGATGGCCAACGCCTCGGTCATCATCGTGCGCGGCCGCGATGGCGAAGTGCGCGCCTTCCATAACAGCTGCGCGCATCGCGGCGCCAAGATCTGCAGCCAGGCAAGCGGCAGCGGCCCGCGGTTTACCTGCCCATATCACCAGTGGTCCTACGGGCTGGACGGACGGCTGCTGGCTGCGCGCAACATGCCCGATGGGTTCGAGAAAGGTGCAAATGGCCTCAAGCCGGTCGCGCTTGAAAACATCGCGGGGATGATCTTCATCTGCCTGGGCGACAATCCGCCGCAAATTGGCCGCGCCAAGGCCGAAATCGCCGAACAGGTTTCGCTCTACAACCTCGACCGGCTGAAGGTCGCGGTGCAGGAGGATATGGTCCATCAGGCCAACTGGAAGCTGGTGATGGAAAACAACCGCGAATGCTATCATTGCGATGCCAACCATCCCGAACTCAACAAGACCTTCGTACCCTATGGCTTTGATAATGACATGCCGGTCAGCGACGCCGAAAGCGGCTATATCGCGGGCCAGATCGCCCGCTGGAAAGACCTTGGGATCTATCACGATCTGATCGAATTTCCCGAAGGCGGCTGGCACCGCGTGTCGCGCCTGCCGATGGCCGAAGGTACCTATGCAGCAACGCTGGACGGCCAGCCCGCATCGCGCCTGCCGATCTGGAGCGTTCCCGAAGCGGACAGTTCCAGCCTTTCGGTCCACACCCAGCCCAACTCCTGGCACCACTTCTTCTGCGACCATGCCGTCACTTTCTCGCTCACCCCGCTGGGCCCTGACCGGACCTTGCTGCGCACTTCGTGGCTGGTCCACGAGGACGCCGTCGAGGACGTAGACTATGACCGCGAAAACTTGACTGCGGTGTGGCGCGCCACCAACCACCAGGATGGGCATCTGGCCGAAATCAACCATGCCGGGATTGCGACCGACGGGTATAGCCAGGGCTACTACTCGCTCGACGAAGGCATGGTCGAAGCGTTCAAGGATTTCTATGTGAGCCACGCGCGCACCGCGCTGACGGCAACAGAAGGATCGGCGGCGTGACCCGTTTTTCCGCGTTCAGCCTGTTTGCCAAGGCGCTGGGCAATCACCAGGACTGGCCCGAACTGTGGCCCGATGCGAGCCCCAAACCCGCCTATGACGCGATCATCGTCGGGGCCGGCGGGCACGGTCTGGGCGCAGCCTATTACCTCGCCAAGAAATACGGCATCACCAATGTCGCGGTGATCGAGAAGGGCTGGCTCGGCGGCGGCAACACCGGCCGCAACACCACCATCGTGCGCTCGAACTACCTCTACGATGAAAGCGCGTTTTTGTATGATCACGCGGTCAAGCTGTGGGACGGGCTGAGCCAGGAGCTCAACTTCAACGTGATGTATTCGAAGCGCGGGGTGATGATGCTCGCGCACAATGTCCACGATGTGCAAAGCTTCCAGCGTCACATCCACGCCAATCGCCTCAACGGCGTCGATAATGAATGGCTGACGCCTGAGCAGGCCAAGGACTACTGCCCGCCACTGAGCATCGATCCGGGCGCACGCTATCCGGTGCAGGGCGCGGCCTTGCAGCGCCGCGGCGGTACCGCCCGCCACGATAGTGTGGCCTGGGGCTATGCCCGCGCCGCAGCCGCATTGGGCGTCGATATCATCCAGAACTGCGCGGTAACCGGGATCAGGCGCGGGGTAGATGGAGCAGTCGAAGGCGTCGAAACCACCCGCGGCTATATCGCTTCGAAGAAGATCGGCGTGTCGGCGGCGGGCAATTCATCGGTAGTGATGAAGATGGCCGGGCTGGACTTTCCGCTCGAAAGCTATCCGCTTCAGGCGCTGGTTTCCGAACCGATCAAGCCAGTGTTCCCCTGCGTGGTGATGTCGAACACGGTCCACGCCTATATCAGCCAGTCGGACAAGGGCGAGCTGGTGATCGGCGCGGGTACCGATCAGTACGTCTCCTATTCGCAGCGCGGCGCGCTCCACATTGTCGAGCATACCGTGGCTGCGATCTGCGAGATTTTCCCGATTTTCCGGCGGATGCGGATGCTGCGCAACTGGGGCGGGATCGTCGATGTCACTCCCGATCGCTCGCCGATCCTGGGCAAGACCCCGGTTCCAGGGCTTTACGTCAATTGCGGCTGGGGCACCGGCGGGTTCAAGGCTACGCCCGGCGCGGGTGATCTTCTGGCCTACACCATGGCCAAGGACGAACCGCATGCCATCAACGCGCCCTACAACCTCGACCGGTTCCGCAACGGGCGGTTGATCGACGAAGCGGCAGCAGCAGCGGTGGCGCACTGATGATACTCATACACTGCCCTTATTGCGACGATACGCGCCCCGAACTTGAATTCGCTTATGCCGGCGAAGCGCACATCGCGCGGCCCGCCGATCCCTCAGCGCTGAGCGACGGAGAGTGGGAAGGCTACCTGTTCATCCGCGCCAACCCGCGCGGGCGGCATAATGAACGCTGGCGGCATATCCACGGCTGCGGGCGCTTCTTCAACGCGGTGCGCGATACGGTGACCGACAAGTTCGAGCTGACCTACAAGGCGGGAGAACCCCGCAAATGACCTCGCACCGGATTGCAGATGCGGGCCGTTTGGGCAGTGCCACCACGGTAAATTTCACTTTCGATGGCAAGCCCTATCAGGGCAAGGCTGGGGACAGTCTTGCCTCCGCCTTGCTGGCGAACGGCGTGGTGTTGTTTGGCCGCAGCTTCAAATACCACCGTCCGCGCGGGTTGCTGGGCGCAGGCGCGGAAGAGCCCAATGCGCTGATCAGCGTGACACGCGGCGCAGGGCGTTTCACGCCCAACCTGCGCGCCACCGCGATCGAGCTTTACGAAGGGCTGACCGCGCGCAGCCAGAACCGCTGGCCCAGTCTTGCAACCGATTTCGGATCGATCAACGACCGGCTCGGGCGGTTCATTCCGGCGGGCTTCTACAACAAGACCTTCATGTGGCCGCGCTCGTTCTGGGACAAGCTCTACGAACCCGCGATCCGCCGCATGGCCGGGCTGGGCGATGCGCCGGTCGATCCCGATCCCGATGTCTATGACGCCTGCTACGCCCACTGCGACGTGCTGATCGTGGGCGCCGGCCCGGCCGGGATCGACGCCGCGCTGGCCGCATCCGCCTCCAACAAGAAGGTGTTCCTGCTCGACGAACAGGACGAAATGGGGGGCGGTGCACTCGCCGATCAAGCGCTGTGGCCGTGGCTGGCGGAAAGCCTGAAGGACCTCGCCACGCTGCCCAATGTCACTATGCTGAACCGCACCACGGCATTCGGCTATTATCACGATAACTTCATCGGCGCGGTCGAGCGGCTGACCGAACACCTGCCCGATCCCGGTCATGCGCCGCGCGAAAAGCTGTGGCGGATCCGCGCGGGCGAAGTGGTGCTGGCGCAGGGCGCGATCGAGCGCCCGCTGGTGTTTGCCGGAAACGACGTTCCCGGCGTGATGCTGGCCTCGGCAGCGCGGACTTACCTTGCCCGCTACGGCGTGGCAGTGGGGCACAACGTTGCGTTGATGACGGTGCACGACAGCGGCTGGCGCGATGTCTTCGCCATGGCGCGCGCGGGCGTGAAAGTCACCGCGATCATCGAGCTGCGCGAAAGCGTCGATGCCGCCTTGCTGGTTGAAGCAGGCGAACTGGGCATTGCGGCCGAACTTGGCAGCGCGGTGATCGGCGTTGCAGGGCGGCAGGCGGTGAACGGGATCGAGATCGCCCGTGCCGACGGCTCGCAGCGCCGCAAGCTGGCCTGCGATGCCGTGTTGATGGCGGGTGGCTGGACCCCTTCGGTGCATTTGTGGTCGCATTCGCTGGGCAAGCTCGCCTGGTCGGAGGACTGGGGTGCTTACCTACCCGATGTTCCCAACGAAAATGTGCGCTGCGTTGGCGCTTGCAGCGGCACGTGGAGCTTTGGCAGCGGTCTCAACATCGGCCAGCTTCCCACCCAAAAGAATCCTGGCAAGATCAAGGCCTTCGTCGATTTCCAGAACGATGTCACCGCCAAGGACATCGCGCTGGCGGTGCGCGAGGGGATGAAGTCGGTCGAGCATATCAAGCGTTACACCACCAACGGGATGGCGACCGATCAGGGCAAGACCAGCAACCTCAACGCGCTGCAATTGGCCTCGGCCGCGCTGGACCGCCCGGTCCAGGCGATCGGCCTCACCACCTTCCGCCCGCCCTATACCCCGCAGACTTTCGGCGCGCTGGCGGGCCACGCCAAGGACGCGCTGTTCCAGGCCGTTCGCAAGAGCCCGATCGATCCCTGGGCCGCGGCCGAAGGGGCAGTGTTCGAGCTGGTCGCGCAGTGGCGGCGCGCGCGCTATTTCCCCAAGGCGGGCGAAGATATGGACACCGCGGTGGCGCGCGAATGTCTGGCGGTGCGCAGCGCGGTCGGGATTTTCGATGCCTCCACGCTCGGCAAGATCGAGGTGGTCGGGCCTGACGCGGCCGAATTCCTCAACCGCATGTACACCAACCCCTGGAAGCAGCTGGAGCCTGGCCGCTGCCGCTATGGGCTGCTGCTGCGCGAAGACGGGTTCATCACTGATGATGGGGTTTCGGCGCGGATGGCGCCCGACCGGTTTCACCTGACCACCACCACCGGCGGTGCGGCGCGGGTGCTCAACATGATGGAGGACTACCTCCAGACCGAATGGCCCGATCTGAATGTCTGGCTGACCAGCACCACCGAACAGTGGGCGGTGATCGCATTGCAAGGCCCCAAAGCGCGCGATGTGATCGCGTCGCTGGTATCGGGCATCGACCTGTCGAGCGAGGCTTTCCCGCACATGGCGGTGCGCGAAGGCACGATTTGCGGGGTGCCGACGCGGTTGTTCCGGGTCAGCTTCACCGGCGAACTGGGCTTTGAAATCAACGTCCCCGCGGCCTTTGGCCGCCACGTCTGGGATGCGGTCTGGGCTGCGGGACAGGCGCACGGCATCACGCCATACGGCACCGAAACGATGCACGTGCTGCGGGCCGAGAAGGGCTTCATCATCGTCGGCCAGGATACCGATGGCACGGTCACGCCTTATGACGCCGGGCTGGACTGGGCAGTGGGCAAGAAGAAGCCGGACTTTGTCGGCCGGCGCTCGCTCGCCCGGCCCGATATCGTAGCCCCGGGGCGCAAGCAGTTGATTGGCCTGCTGACCGACGATCCGAATGAGGTGCTGGAGGAAGGCGCGCAGATCGTTGCCGATCCCAGCCAGCCGGTGCCGATGACCATGATCGGCCATGTCACCTCGAGCTACCACAGCGCCACCCTGGGCCGGTCGATTGCAATTGCGCTGATCCAGGGCGGGTTCGAGAAGATGGGCGAAACGCTGCACGTGCCGATGCCCGGCAAGACGATCACGGCCAAGGTGGTGAAGCCGATGTTCTATGACGCCGAAGGGAGCCGGCTCAATGGCTGATCTGGCAATGCGCGCCGCGCCGGTTCCGGCCGAGCCGGCTGATTTTCCGGGCGTTTCGATCGCGCTGGGAGCGCCGCTGGGGCGCTGGTCGCTGCGTGGGCGCGATCCGGGGGCATTGGCCAAAGTGGTGGGCCACAAAGTACCTGCAAAGATCGGCGAGGCCTTGGACGGGATGCTCTGCCTTGGTCCCGACGAATGGCTGCTGCGGCTGCCGGAAGGCGCGGCAATACCGATGGGCGCAGGCCTGCCGCTGAGCGTGGTCGACATATCCGAACGCGCAATATCGCTGGTGCTGGAAGGCCCGCGCGCGATCGAAGTCCTCTCGAGCGGATGCCCGCGCGATCTTTCCAAATTCGCAGTCGGTTATGGCAGCCGCACGATTTACGAGACGGCCGAGATCGTGCTGATCCGCGAAAGTGAAGAGCGCTGGTCCGTCGAGGTCTGGCGCAGCTTCGCGCCGTGGCTGCACCTCGCGCTGGTTACTGCGGCAAGCCACCTGCGCTGACCTGCCAGAAATGCAGCAGGTCCGCCGCATGGCTGGCCGGGAAATAGGCAAGGCAGGCTGCTGCGCTTTCGACCCGCAGCGTCACGGTAACATGCTCGATCAGCGTGGTTGCCACGCAATCCGCCGCAAACTCTGGCGCTTCGGCGTTGAACAGGCCGCCTTCCATCAGCAGGCTGCGCCACTTGGAACCTGACAGCCGCGCCCGCACATAGCCGCCGCCAACCGGAGTCAGCGCGCCGCTATCACCCAGCACCGCCTTGATCGCTGCAACATCACCTGCGACCAGCCATGTCGTTGGCGAAAGGCGCATAACATCGCCGGCCGCGCGCCCCGCCCCTGGCAGGTCATGCCCCAGGGCTTTGGCGATCTGCTTGGCTGCCCGCTTCGGATCGCCCCAAAGTTCCAGCACGTGGAGCAGCGCGCGCTCCAACGGTTCGATCCGCAGCTCAGTCACGGTAACGCTCCCCGGCCGGGTCATAGAAATGGGGTGATCTGACCCGGACCTTCGCGGTTACCTTGCGGGTGGGCGAATGGGCGTAAAGCACTTCGCCGTGGCGGCCCTGCCCGCCCCTCAGATGGGCCAGTGCAATCGATCCGCCTTCGATCACCCTGAGGCCGGATCCGGTGACATGACCCTCTGCTGGTGTGGCCATCTCCCGGACCAGCATCGCGCCTTCGGGGATTGCCCCGCCGTCAATCGCTTCCACGCCCACCAATTGCTTGCGCATCGGATCGGCGAGATCGGGTCGCTGCAGGCAGGCTTCGCCGATATAGCCGCCGGCCGTGTTCAGCATCTTGCCCATGCCAAGCTCCTGCGCGGTCAGGCGACCGTCGATATCGGGGCCGACCACCAGATGGCCCTTCTCGATCCGCAGCAATTCCATCGCCTCGATCCCGTAAGGCGCGCCGCCCACCGCCTGCACTTCGGTCTCAATCGCCTGCCACCCGGCTTCGGCATGGCTGGCGTCGAAATGCACTTCGAACGCGCGCTCGCCCGAAAAGCTGGCGGCCAGCAGCAGCACCGGTAAGCCCGCGATTTCGGTATGGACAACCGACATATGGCGCGGGGCTTCAGCGCCGGTCAGCGCAGCCATGATCCCAGGCGATTTCGGCCCGGCCACGGCGATCGCGGCATAGTGTTCCTGCACGCAGACCACCGAAACCTTGAGATCGGCACACAGGTGGCTGCGGACATAGGACAGCCAGGTCGCCATCCGGCTCGCGCCGCCGGTCGAGCTGGTCAGGAGATAGCGGTTCGCCTCCAGCCGCCAGACGGTGCCGTCATCGAACACCAACCCGTCCTCGCGCAGCATGAAGGTGTAGCGCCCGCGGCCTACCGCGAGCTTGCCGACCGTGGTTGCGCAGACGCGTTCGAGGAATTGCACCGCATCGGGCCCCTGCACTGCAAACTTGGCGAGCGTCGAGACATCGCACAGCCCCGCCGAGGTCCGCACCGCGCGCGCCTCGCGCAGGCCAGACTGGGCGAGTGTCTCGCTACCTTGCGGGTAAGTCCGCACCCGCTTCCAGTAGCCGGCATCGAACCAGATCGGATCCCTGGCGGCATGGACCGCATGGAGCGCCGGGCGGCGCATGGGCAAGGCGTGTTCGCCCATCGAAGCCCCGGCCAGCGCGCCCATCGACACGGGCGTATAGGGCGGGCGGAAGGTGGTCAGCCCGGCTTCGGGAACCGCGATCCCCTCACGCCGCGCGATCCGGTCAAGCGCGGTCATGTTGCTGGTCTTGCCCTGGTCGGTCGCCATGCCCAGCGTGGTGTAGCGCTTCAGGTGCTCGGCCGAGCGATACCCTTCGCGCCAGGCAAGATCGAGATCGGCCACCGTCACGTCATTCTGGAAATCGACGAACGCCGCCTTGGGATTGCCGCTTGCGCCCAGCGTTTCGGCGGGCTGTGGCTGCGCGGCAAGGCCGACCGTGCGGACATTGTGCGGTGCCGCGCCGGGGACGAAAGCCTGCGCGGCCGCGTCCCAATCGAGCTTTCCGCCCGCCTGCATGTGGAGGTGCACCACCGGCGTGAACCCGCCCGCCATGGCGATCAGATCACAGGCGAAAGTGCGCTCGGCCCCGTCGATCAAGGCGATCAGCCCGGTCACACCCTGCTTGCCGCCATTGGCCATGAGCGGCGCGGCCCGGTTGTGCACTTCAAAACCGCTGTCCTGTCCAGCAGGCGCGGTGCGGCTGTCGAGCACCACCACTTCGGCCCCGGCCTGGCGCAGCGCGGCGGCCGTGCGGTAGGCATCGTCATTGGTAGCCGCGATCACCACACGCTTGCCCGGGACAACGCCAAAGCGGTTTGTATAAGTGCGCACCGCCTGGCTCAGCATCACGCCGGGCAGGTCATTGTTCGCGAACGTCAGCGGGCGTTCGATCGCGCCGGTGGCCAGCACCACTTCAGCGGCGCGAACGTGCCAATAGCGCTGGGTCAAGCCATGCTCAGGGACCTGCCCCGGTTCCACCAGCTTCTCCGACAGGCAGATGAAATTATCGTCCCACAGCCCGCTGGCACTGGTCCGGGTCAGCACGCGCCCGCCCGAACTGCGCACTTCGGCGGCTATTTCGTCCGCCCAGGTGTGGCCAGGCTTGCCTTCGATGGTCTGAGGATCGCAGAGCAGCGACGGAGCAATCACCGCATCCTGCTCGACCAGCATCACCTTTTTGCCCGCGCGAACGGCATCGCGCGCCGCGATCAGCCCTGCCGGGCCGGAGCCGACCACCAGCACATCGCAGAACGCGGCGCGCGTGGCATAGCGATCTGGATCGACCTCCGTCGGCGCAGGGCCCAAACCAGCCGCGCGGCGGATGAACTTTTCGTAGAACAGCCACAATCTGGGCGGTCCGAAAAAGGTCTTGTAATAGAACCCGGCGGGCAGCGCCCTGGCGACCAGTTGCAGCACCGCGCCGGCATCGAAGCGCAGGCTGGGCCAGCGGTTCTGGCTGATGGCAACCAGGCCTTCGTAAACGAACAGATCGGTCGCGCGGGTGTTGGGCTCCATCCGCCCGCCTTCGCCCACGGTGACCAGCGCATTGGGTTCTTCCACCCCGGCCGAGAGGATCCCGCGCGGGCGGTGATACTTGAAGCTGCGGCCGACCAGCTTGATCCCGTTACCCAGCAGCGCCGCTGCCAGCGTCTGCCCCGGCTTTGCGGTCAGCGCGCGGCCATCGAAAGTGAAGTTGATGACGCCGCTCATGGCAGCGCCTCCGGCCCGATCGGCCTGATCCATTCGATATCGTGGCTCACCCGGTCGCGCCGGATCAGCAGCCACATGCCGCAGCCATGGGTGTGGCGCCACAGCTCTTCCTCCATCCCGCGCAGGTTGGCGCGGGTGAACAACGCGGCGACGGCAACGGCGGGTTCGGCATCGAGCGGCACGACCGAATCGGCCGTGCGCTCATAAATGAACTCGGCCTGGGCACGGTTGCCGCAGTGGGGGCAGGCGATCTGCTTCATGATCTATAGCCCCTCCCCGGCGGGGATCGGAGGAAGAAGAGCATCCAGGCTGATGGCGAACGCATATCCATCAGCGATGATTCGGGAACGGGCCGGTGCCGTTCTCGTCAACCGGCGCGCCGCGCGCGAACCGGTCAAGCGCGAACGGCGCGACGATCGGATGGGGACGGCCATGCGCCAGCGTATCGGCGAACAGCCAGCCCGATCCGGGCGTCGCCTTGAACCCGCCATAGCACCAGCCGCCATCGATATAGAGCCCATCGCGCGGGGTCAGCCCGATCACCGGGCTGCCATCGAAGCTCATGTCGGTCACCCCGGCCCAGCAGCGCAGCATCCGAAGCCGCGAGAGCGCCGGGATCAGCGCCAGGCCTTGCTGCACTGCCAGTTCCATCGTCACCGCATGACCGCGCTGGGCGTAGCTTGGCCAGTTATCGGGATCGCCGCCGAACACGATCCCGCCCTTGTCGCTCTGGCTGATGTAGCAATGCAAGGATTGCGACATTACCACGGTATTGACCATCGGCTTGACGCCTTCGGTGACCATTGCCTGCAAGGTCTGGCTTTCAATCGGCAGCTTCAGCCCCGCCATCGCCGCGACATGGCCGCTGTGCCCGGCAACGCAGATCGCCACCTTCCCGGCCATGATCCGGCCGCGCGAAGTCTCAACCCCGGTTACCCGGCCCGCGTCCATCACCATCCCGGTGACTTCGCACTTCTGGATGATATCAACCCCGCGGCTGTCGGCCCCGCGGGCATAGCCCCAGGCCACCGCATCGTGGCGCGCGGTGCCGCCGCGCCGCTGGATCATCGCGCCTTCGATCGGGAAGCGGGCTGACCGCGAAAAATCGAGGCATGGTTCCAGCTTCATCACCTGATCGCGGCTCAGCAATTCGGCATCGATCCCTTGGCATGCCATGGCATCGCCCTTTTCGGCAAGGCGGATCATGTCGGCGTCCGAATGGCCCAGCGTCAGCGCGCCGCGGGGGCTGAACATCACATTGAAATTGAGATCGTCCGACAGCCCTTCCCACAGCTTGAGGCTGAATTCGTAGAACCGGCTGAGCGGCTCCTGCCGGTAATTGGAGCGCACGATGGTGGTGTTGCGCCCGGTGTTGCCGCCGCCGATGTAGCCTTTTTCAAGCACCGCAACATTGGTGATGCCGTGGACCTTGGCGAGGTAATAGGCGGTCGCCAGCCCATGCCCGCCGCCGCCGATTATCACCACGTCATAGCTGGCCTTCGGCTCAGGATCGCGCCAGGCTGGCTGCCAGTGCGATTGGCCATTAAAGGCGCCGCGCAGCAGCGAAAGGGCGGAGTATTTGCCCATCAGAGCGGCAGCCAGCCCTTGCTTGTCCGCCAGTCCGCCTCGATCCCGTCAAACCGGGAGAGCCCCAACTTGGCGATATCGGTGAAGCTGCAGGCCCCTTCGAGCGCCAGATCGCGGAGCGCATGGCCGCTGGCCGGGGACAGGCCAAAGCCGACCCCCGACATGGTGCAGAAGGTGACATTCTCGCGCCGGTCGATCACCGGGCGGCCATCGGGGGTCATCTCGATCACCCCGGCCCATGAACGGATCACGTTGAGATGCGCCGCACCGGGCAGCAGTTCGGCCAGCCGCCGCGCGAGGTTGCGGGTCAGCGGGGTGCTCGGCTTCACATCCGGCCCCAGTTCGCCAAATTCGACCCATTCGTGCGGACCGCCGCCATAGGCGAGATTGCCGCGCAGTGTCTGGCGGCCATAAAGCCCGTTGCCGTCCACCCCGCCCAGCTTCATCATCGGTGCGGGTTCGGTCACGATCATTTCCGCCCGCGCGGCGGCGAGCGGCAACGCGATCCCCAGCTTTGCCAACAGCGTGCCGGTTTGCGGTCCGGCAGCCACGATAACCGCATCGCAGTCGTAGCTGCCGCTGATGCTTTCCACCGCCGTTACCTTCCCGCCGCTGGACCTGAAACCAGTGGCCGGCGAATGCTGCACGATCCGCCCGCCCAGATCCTGCAGCGCCCAGGCATAGGCCTGCACCGTGCGGTGCGGATTGGCATGGCCGCCGAAGCGGTAGTGGATCCCGCCCAGGCAATTGTCCCCCGCCAGCGGCACCGCTTCGCGCACCTGCGCCGCATCGAGCAGATCGACCCGGTGCCCCAGCCGGTTGTTCATTTCGGCGATGTAGTGATACTGATCGAGCTGGCGCGGCGTGACCGCGACGATGATCCGCTGCGGGCTGAATTCGGTCGGATAGCCCAGCAGTTCGTCCAGCTGCGGCCACAGCCGCTGCTCTTCGGCAAACAGCGGGCTTTGATAGTGCGAGCAGCCGCCGCCGTTGCGCCCCGATGCTTCCCAGCCGACCACGCCCTTGTCGAGCACGGTGACGCTTACGCCGCTGCGCGCCAGCCACCAGGCCGCCGAAAGCCCGGTCGCGCCAGCACCGACGACAACGACGTTCCCAGTGCTCACAGGCTCATATTCCCGCCCAGCCGCCGCCGGTTCTCGTCCTCAAAGGAGGTGCCGATATCGGCATAGGGCACCCACTGGGTCGGGATCCCCATCCACACGTCCCACCCGGCCCGCATCTCCTCGCTCTCGTCCCAATCGGCGATGACTTTCAGCGGTAGCGGCCGCACCGGCGCGCGGTGGGTGGCCAGCGGCACCTCGGCCAGCGGGCACTTCGCTTCGGCCGCCAGGATCATCGCCACCTGATCGCGGCAACGGCGGCCCTGGCATTGGCCCATCCCACTGCGGGTCAGCCGCTTGACTTGATCCTGATTGGGCGGGCCATCAGCAAGCAGGGTCGCCAGCGAGCGGTGTTGCAGCGCCGCCGGACGATCGAGATAGCGCGGCGGCTGGACCCCGATCAGATCGGCCAGCGTCATCTCTTCGCACTGGCAGATCACCGTATCGCCGCCGCAAGCCCCGCCCAGCGCCTCCATCCAGTCCTGCCGGTAAGCAGCGTGATCGAAGGAGGTATCGGGCAGCCCGGCGCACAGACCGACCACTTCCACCGCAGCATTGCCCGAAGGAATCCAGCCGCCGCGCATCGCATCGAAGCGGCGCTGCCCATGCATCGCATCGACCAGCTCGATCATCGGGACGAGGCCGATCGCCATGACCACGCTGTCGCAGGCAATGCTGTTGCCATCGGACAGCACCAGCGCCTCAACCCCGTCCAGCCCGCCCTTGGCTTCGACCGGGGTAACGCCGCAACGGATGGCAATGCCCGCAGCTTCGACCTGTGCCGCCAGCACCGGACCGCCCTGCACCGTCGCGCGCACTTCCAGAATGGCGGCGACCGCGATCCCGCTGGCCTGCGCCGCCAAAGCAGTTTCAAGGCCCAGATCGTGTGAGCCGACCACCACGATCCGCCGCCCGGCAAAGGCATCGTACAGCGCCAGCAGCTTTGACAGCGCCATGGCCCCCATCACGCCGGGCTGGTTCCAGCCGGGGAAAGCCATGGGCAGATCACGCGCGCCGGTGGCCAGCACCAGCCGGCCGAAACCGGTCAGCCACGATCGCTCGGCATCGGCCAGCCCGATGACCTGGCCCGGCAAGCTGCCCACCAGCGGCCCGTTGCGATAGACCCCCCAGGCGGTGGTGCCGAGCTGCACTTCGGCCCCGGCTTCGATCACCGGTTCAAGCCACGGCATATGCGCGAATACCGTCTCGACCATGCGCTGGCTGTTCTGCACCGCCGCGGTTGCGCGCCCGCCGAAGAACCACGGCACATCGGTGCCGATCAGTGCGCCCGCCACGGGGTTCTCGTCGACCAGCAGCACGCTAAGCCCGCCTTGTGCGGCCCTTAACGCCGCTTCAGCGCCGCTTGTCCCGGCGCCCACCACGACCACGTCAAAGTGCAGATCGGGCACCGGAAACTTGCCGTCAATGGCATGGGGATCGCGTCCGCACGCGGTCATGCCGCCGCCAGTGCCTGGGCCAGATCGGCGATGATGTCGTCGACATGCTCGAGCCCCACCGAGAGCCGGATCGTGCCATCGGTTATCCCGCTGGCGCGCCGGTTTTCGGGCGAAACCGCGTAATGCGTGGTGCTGGCCGAATGGCAGATCAGGGTGTTCGACCCGCCCAGATTGACCGCCATCTTGAGCAGTTTCAGCCGGTCGAGCATCGCGAACGCCTCGGCCTCGCCGCCGTGGAGGTGGAACGAGAAGGTCGAACCGGCGCCCTTGCACTGGCGTTCAAAAACCGCGCGTGCGGGGCTCCCTGCGGGGGTGAAGCCGAGATAGGTGACCCCCGCCACCTTGGAATGATCGCGCAACCACGCCGCCACGGCAGCGGCGTTTTCCATTGCCCGCTCAGTGCGCAAGTGTACCGTTTCCAGACTACGCAGCACCAGCCAGGTGTTATAGGGATCAAGGTGGCTGCCCCACACCAGTCGCTGCAGTTTGAGCGGCGCGATCAGGTCCTTGCGGCCCGTGATCGCCCCCGCCAGCAGGTCCGAATGGCCCGCGACATATTTTGTGAGCGAGGTGACGACCAGATCCACCCCATGCGCAATCGGGCGCTGGTGGAACGGGCCGAGCAGTGTGTTATCGACCATCACGATCGGCCGCCGGCCCTGCGCTGCTTCGATCCGCCCGGCGATTTCTACCAGCAGATCAAGATCGACCAGCGCCGCGGTGGGATTTCCCGGACTTTCCGCCGCGAGCAGTGCAATCGGACCTTTGACCATGGCACGTTCGCAGGCCGCCCAGATGTTCGCCGCGTCGCAGCCATCGGTATAGGCTTCGGCGTGGCTGCCAAATTGCGGCATGATCCCGCCCAACAGCCCATCGACGCCCGAATAGAACGGGCGGCCGAACACCACCCCTTCGCCGGGGCGCAGATAGGCCAGCGCCACGGCGGTATGCGCGGCCATCCCGCTGCAATAGGCGAGCGCCGCCTCAGCCCCGTCGATCACCGCCAGCCGCGCTTCGAGCACATCGAGCCCAGGGTGGCCGAGCCGGGCGTAGATATGGCTGCTGCCGCCCGCTTCGGGGCCATCGCCATCGAAATAGGCGCGGTGCACATCCTTGGCCGCCTGCGCCGAGGGATAAGTGAAGGTCGCGGTCATGAAGACCGGCGGCTTGGCGCTACGCAGCGCATCTTCGGGATCCCAGCCGTGGGAAATCGCCAGCGTTTCGGGGCGAAATTGCGGAGCCTTGGGATCAGTCATGGGCGGCAACATAGTCCTGCGCGAGGCTGCAATACCAGTCGGTAAACCGGGCCACCAGGGCTTCGGCTTCAAGCGAATAGGGGCCGGGCCGATATCCGGGGCTCAGCACCCCGCGCTGGTTGTTTTCGGCCAGTTCCTTGTCCTGCATATTGGTTTTGAGCCACAGCTCCTTGAGCGCGGGCAGCTGGTAGTCCACGCCTTCCACTGCATCCTTGTGGACGTACCAGCGGCTGAACACGTGGGTTTCCTGCGGACCAACCGGCATGCAGCTGAACACGATGACATAGTCCGCCGTGGCGTGGGCAAACATGTGCGGATCAATCGCCCAACGCAGCGATCCGACATCGCCGCCATTCGCTCTGGTCAGCGGCCTGGTACAGAGCGGCTCTCCGTCCATGCTGATGCTGGTGCTTCCGGGATTGAGCGCGAACCGGGCAATCTGCCACCACGGCCCCTCGATCGCCGTATGCGGCAGCCCGGCCGCATCCATTGACGCATTGAAAGCCTCGACCTGCGGATTTCGGAACGCATCGAAATGGCGCGACATGTGGACCGGAAAGCTCTGGCTCAATTCCGGGTGTCCGGTGGGGCAATGATAGCATTCGCGGGCATTTTCCATCACCAGCTTCCAGTTCGCCTGCTCGACCAGCAGGTCGGTCGCGGCGAGCTTGAGCTGGGAGAAATCGAGCGGACCGGCATAGGCGCTGAAGCGTTCGCCAAACTCGTCGAACGGCGCAGGGTCTGCGGCAAGGCAGATAAACATTGCCCCGGCGACAACCCGCAGCGCAACTGGCGACAGCCCGTGCGCCGATTTATCGAACTGTTCACCCATCCGCCCGGCGGCAAACAGCGATCCATCAAGATCATAGGTCCAGCGGTGATAGGGGCAGACCAGCTTGGGCGCAGAACCATAGCCGTTCTGGCACAGGATCGAGCCGCGGTGCCGGCAGGTGTTGTGAAAGGCGCGCAGCGTACCGTCCTTGCCCCGCACCACCAACACCGGCCAGTCGCCGATGCTGAACGCAAGGTAGCAGCCTGGATCCGGCAGTTCGCATTCCATTCCAGCCATCAGCCACGACTGGCGATAGATCGCCTCAAGATCGAACGCGAACGCGCGCTGATCGGTATAGAGCCCCTGCGGCAAACTGTGGTCGGGCTGGCGGGCTTTGAGCTGCGCGGCGGCCCAGGCGAGGTCGGTCATCTAGGCCTCCAAACGGAGGTTCAGCGTGTGGGCAATTCCGCAAGGTGAGAACAATTGAATTTTCGCATAGCCCTATCTGATCCAGACCGGCTATTCAGCCGGTGACGCCGCCTAAGGAGGGCACTATCGCCAGCAGATCAGCCATCAATCGCCGCTGGCTTCCCTTGAACGCGCTGCGCGCCTTCGAGGCGGTGGGCAAGCACCTCAGCTTTACCGGCGGGGCGGCGGCGCTGTCGGTCTCGCAAAGCGCGATGAGCCGCCATGTCGCGGCGCTTGAAGACCTGCTCGGTCAGCGGCTGCTGGACCGCGATGCCAACCGCCTGGCGCTGACCCCGGCGGGGCAGGAATTGCTGGCCGTGGTGACCAAGTCGTTCGAGCGGATCGAGCAGACGATGAACACGATCCGCGATGACAGCGTCCCCACCCGGGCGATGCGGCTGCACGTGCCGCCAACCTTGCTGCACCAGCTGTTCATGCCGATGCTGGCCGAATTCCACCGCGAACACCCCGAAGTGCGGATCGACGTGTTCAGCGCCAATGTCACCGGGTTTCCCGATACCGAACTTGATATGGCGATCGTCTATGACCGCCCCAATGTGGATGACAAGATCACCGATCTGCTGTGGATGGTGCGGGTCGCGCCGCTGTGTTCGCCGATCGTGGCCAAGGCCGCCGAAGGCAAGCCGATGGCCGAATTCCTGGCTGGACAGGAATTGCTCCACGTCAAGCTTGACCTCCAGCCGCGCGATCTTTTGTGGGGCGATTACTTGCGCCGCCAGGGGATCGCCTTGCCAACCCACGGCGGGCTGGCCTTCGATACCGGCCTTGCCGAAGCGCGCTATGCGGTGACCTCGGGCGGGGTGATGCTGGGTGATGTCGATATGTTCGCGGCTGAAATTGCCGCCGGTGGGCTGATCGCGCCCTATGATGCGGTGATCGAGGATGGCTACGGCTATTACCTCAAGCTCCATCCCGACGATCTGGCCGATCCGGCGATCTCGGTGTTCCGCAGCTGGCTGATTGGCCGCTTCGCCAATTTCCGCGAACGGTTCTGACATGCAGCAATTGGCGGCGGCCCCGATCATGTAAAATCGTCACGCCGCCATGCGTGGCAGCGGGTCAGTGTCCCGAGGCGGCAGCGCGTGTACCGTCATTGGGCCGCGTGCGATCGAACTGGCGGGCCAGCGGCCAGGCCACGGCTATCGCCACTACGCAGGTTAGTGCGCCGAGCGGTCCGATCGGGCGATAACCACCGAATTGCTGCGCAATCGCCCCCGCCGCCAACGATCCAAGCGACTGGGCCAGCAACCAGGTGCCAGTGGTCATCACCGCCAGCCGTCCGCTGCTGTCGCAATCATAGGCGAGCCCCAGCAGCATCGGATAGGTCAGGAACCAGGTGACATAATAACCGATGAAGGCCGCGGCAAAGGCAGGCGCAGTGCCAACCGTGGTCAGCAGTGCGCAGGTCACGCCGCAGGCACCCAGCACCACGGCCAGCGGCAAGGCGCGCGGTAGCCGCGCGGTGATCGCGGCCAGCACCGCATTGCCCAGCGCCGAGGCCAGCGTTGCCATTGATTGAAAGCGGCCAAATTCGGTCGCCGGAATGCCGATCGCATGGGCGGTGCGTTCGATGAAGGGCCAGATCGCCAGCGTGCCGAAAGCGAACAACGCCATCGCCGCCAGCACCCGCAGGCCGTCCTTGCCAATCGGCGTGTTGGGCAGCGCGGTCGCATCGGCCAGAGCGGCGTCGGCACCGCCGGGCAGGAACAGCGCCAACAGCCCCAGCACCAGCGAAAGCCCCGCGAGGCCATAGAACATGCCAGCCGCGCCGTAACTTGCGCCCAGCTGCGGCAAACCGAGGGCAATCCCCGCGAACAGCACCGTCTGGAATGCGATCCCCAGCGAAATCCACCGCGCCGGATGTCCGGTTCGCCCGGCAGCCAGATTGACTGCGGAATTGAGGATACCAAACCCCAGCCCGGTTCCGATCCGGCCGGCAAGCAGCAGCGCGTAATTCCCCGTCAAAGCGGAACCTGCCTGCGACAGCATCACCAGCACGCTGGCCGCAACGGCAAGCACCCGCGGGTCAAGCTGGCGGGCGCGCGGTGCGATGACGAACATCGCGGCGGCATAGCTCAGCGTTTCGGCCATCGACCACGCGCCCATCGCGAACGGGGAAAAGCCAAAGCGGTCCATCAGTCCGCCGACCAGGTAGGTGGTGAAATTGTTGCCAAGATGCGCCGCAGTGCTGGCCGCGCCAATCCCGATCAGCGTGAACAGGAACGGACGCGCGGCCCCGCGCGGGGTGGCCAGAGGCGCGCGGCTATCGCTCAAGCCAGCCCGACGATCTGGCCGCTATCGTCCAGCCCGATCTCGTTCGAGGCCGGGCGGCGCGGCAGCCCCGGCATGGTCATGATATCGCCGCAGACCGCAACGATGAACCCTGCGCCGGCCGAAAGCCGCACTTCGCGCACTTCGACCACGTGTCCGGTCGGCGCGCCGGCTTTGGTCGGATCGGTCGAAAAACTGTACTGCGTCTTGGCGATGCAGACCGGCAGCTTGCCGTAGCCGAGCTTCTCGTAATCCTTGAGCGTCGCGGCGGTCGATCCGGTCAGTACGATCCCTTCGGCGCGGTAAATCTCGCGCGCGATGGTCTCGATCTTTTCGGCCAGCGGCATATCGTCAGGGTACAGCAGCTTGACCTCGGGCGAACCGGCATCGAGCTGGGCTTTGACCTGGCGGGCCAGCGCTTCGGCGCCCTTGCCGCCTTCGGCCCAGTGCTTGGCCAGCGCCACGCGCGCGCCGTACTTTTCGCAGACCGCCGTCAGCGCGGCGATTTCTTCATCGGTGTCCTTGATGAAGTGGTTGATCGCCACCACCGGAGTGAGACCAAATTTCTGCAGGTTCTGGATATGGCGTTCGAGATTGACCGCGCCGCGTTCGAGCGCGGCGACATCGGGATTGCCAAGGTCATCCTTCTTGACCCCGCCCTGCATCTTGAGCGCGCGGACCGTCGCCACCAGCACCACCGCATCGGGGCGCAGGCCCGAATGACGGCACTTGATGTCGATGAACTTTTCGGCCCCGAGGTCAGCCCCGAACCCGGCCTCGGTCACCACCACATCGGCGAGCTTGAGCGCGGTCTGCGTTGCCATCACCGAATTGCAGCCGTGGGCGATATTGGCAAACGGCCCGCCGTGGATAAAGGCCGGGTTGTGTTCGATCGATTGGACCAGGTTGGGCGAAATCGCATCGCGCAGCAGCACCGCCATCGCCCCATCGGCCTTGAGATCGCGCGCGGTGATCGGGGTCTTGTCGTAAGTGCGGGCGACGATGATATCGCCAAGCCGCCGCTGCAGGTCCTTCAGGTCGCTCGCCAGGCACAGGATCGCCATGATTTCCGAAGCGACGGTGATATCGAACCCGGTTTCGCGCGGCACGCCATGCGTGACCCCGCCAAGCCCGACATTGATGTTGCGCAGCGCGCGGTCGTTCATGTCGACCACCCGGCGCCAGACAACCCGGCGCGGATCGATATTGAGTTCGTTGCCCCATTGCAGATGGTTGTCGAGCAGCGCCGCAAGCAGGCTGTGCGCCGAAGTGATTGCGTGGAAATCGCCGTTGAAGTGAAGGTTGATGTCCTCCATCGGAATCACTTGCGCGCGGCCCCCACCAGCCGCGCCGCCCTTCATCCCGAAGCACGGGCCCAGCGAAGGCTCGCGCAGGCAGACGATCGATTTGACCCCGATCAGGTTGAGCCCGTCGCTGAGGCCAACCGAGGTGGTGGTTTTGCCTTCGCCCGCCGGGGTCGGCGTAATCGCGGTGACCAGCACCAGCTTGCCGTTAGGGCGATCCTTAAGCGAGGCAATGAAACCCAGATCGACCTTGGCCTTGAAGTGGCCATAGGGCACCAGCGCTTCGGGCGCGATGCCAAGCCGCGCTTCGGCCAGTGGCAAAATCGGCGCCATCTTCGCAGCACGGGCAATCTCGATATCCGGGGCACCGGGCGGCGGAAGCTGGTTCTCTTGCATCTTGGTTCCTCTGAAGCACGGTCGCGATTTCCGCCATGTGCGGGGCCGGCACAAGCCGGGTGCGGAAAATGATCGCTACCATGTCTTGCGGTAATACCGTTGGGCTTGGGGATCAGTCCTCACCGACCTTGAACGAACCTTCGAGCCACGGAAGTTCGGTCAAGAGTGCGGGGAAAACCTCTTCCTCCAGGATCGCGCGGCATTCGTCGACGATCACCCGCGGGGCTGAACCCAGCGTCTGCTGGCGCGCCAGCAGGGTCATCCGGCGGCCAAACTTGCCGCGCAAGATCGGGTGGACCGAAAGCTGTTCGAACGCCCACGGCATCTGGAACAGGCACAGCGGCGTGGTGATCCACCAGCCCAGCCCATAGGAGACCGCAGAGGCGTGGCCGACGATCGAATCGAATTCGATGTCCGAAGCGTATTTCAGCTGCAGCCGGTTAAGCTGCGCCTCGGTCTGCCGGCCCATCGAAGACCGCAGCGAAAAGCGGATGAACGGAATGTCGGCCAGATGCGGCCCCAGTTCGGGGGCCAGCTGGAACTGCTTGGGGAAGATCAGCACATACGGTTCGGTGAACAGGTTGTAACGATCGACATCGAGCATGTCCGAGGTGTTGCTTTCCTCGGTGATCATGATGTCGGCCGCGTGGGTGTTGAACTTGGCGCGTTGATCGGGCATCAAACCGTTAGAAATCCGCCAGTTACGCGCCAGATCGCCTTTGCGGCGATAGAGCCTGGGGCCAAGCACATTGGCCAGGCTTTCGGGCATCGCGATCGACAGCGAGGCCAGTTCGCCGCTTTCGCTTTCGGTCGCCTCGACAAACGCGGAGTTGAGATCGCCAAGGATCTTCTGGCTTTGCCGCAGCAGCACCTGGCCAACCTTGGTCAGCACGATCGGGCGGATCGAGCGGTCGAACAGTTGCCGCCCGACCGCTTCTTCGAGCGCGGCGATGATTTGCGAGACGCCCGACTGGGTCAACCCCAGTACCTTGGCGGCTTGAGTCATGCTGCCCTGTTCGGCGGTGACCACGAAGACCTGCAAGGCGCGGAATTCAAAGCTGCTCGGCAGCTGGCTTTTGTTGAGCATAATCAGTCCCCCCGGACCCGCGCATAGCAGAAGCGCGCATTATCATAAGCGAGGCTTATACACCCGCAGAGCGCTTAGGGGAATAGCACCGTTTCAGGCAATCCGCGCGCCTTGGCGGCGCAATTCGGCCTGGACAGCGCCCAGATCGACCGTTTGGAACTCGCGCCCGGTCTTGACCGCAATCGCCGCCGCCGTGCCTGCGCCTTGCCCGGCCACCGCGCAGCACATCATGTTGCGCACCGCCGCGTGGCTGATCTTGTCACCGCCGATGGTGCGGCCGGTGACGATCAGGTTTTTCACCCCTTTGGGCAGCATCGCACGGTAGGGCACGTGGAAGTAGCGCCCGGTGGTGGGCAGGATCAGCAAGCCATAGCCATCGATGAATTCGGGGAAGATTCCGATCGAATCCGCAAACCGCGCCTGCCCCCGCACATCGGCGGCGGTCAGGTTGTAAGCGGCATCGATCTTGCGCGTATCGCGGATCCCCAGCGTCATCCCGAAATTGCGCAGCTTGGCGCTTTCGCAGCCCGGTTGGAACCGCCGCAGCGCTGCAATCGCCTGCATCGCCTGACGGCGGCCCTCGATCTCGCCGTGAGTCAGATCGTCCGGGTTTGTGCCATCGAGCGTCATGTGGACCATGTTAAGGTAGGTCAGATCGCCCTGATCGGAAACCGTGCCCCAGGTGCCGGCAATGGTCGCCAGGTTGTCGGGCAGCAGACCGGCTTTGTGCGCCTGTTCGAACGGTTTGCGCAAAAAGGGCGAGAACATCGCGTCCTCCTTGCCCGTGGTTTCGACCGACCATTCACCGTCCTTGGCCCAATCGGCATAAGTCTGCGGATCGGCCTTCACAGCATCGATGAACCGCGCCTTGTCCACCCCGCACATCGAGAACATCACCGAGGCGCTCATCATTTCGGCCTTGGGATGCATGTGGGTCGGCGCGCCGGCCCGGTGAGCAAGGTCGCCGTCGCCGCTGGCATCGATCACCAGCCGCGCCAGGATCGCCTCGCGCCCGGCCTTGCTTTCCACGATCACGCCGCGGATGGTGTCCCCCGCCATGATCGGCGCAACGAACATGCGGTGCAGCATCGGGATCACGCCCGCCTCGGTGACCAGACAATCGGCGACATATTTGAACGCTTCGGCATCGAGCGCGTGGCTGATCGATTGCGGTTCGGGCAAGGCCGCGCCCATCGCCTTGGCGCGGTCTTCGAACTCGCGCCCGATCCCTTCGCTGTCGATCGTGGCCGGGTGGCGGTACCAGGCGAAGCCTTCCACGCCCACTTGTGTGATATTGCCGCCAAAGCAGCCGTAGCGTTCGACCAGCGTGGTCTTGACCCCGGCCCGGGCCGAGGCGAGTGCGGCGGCGAGCCCGCCTGGGCCAGAGCCCACCACCAGCACATCGGTCTCGTGGATAACCGGAATGTCGCGCGCCGGTTCAGGAACCACGCAGCTCATCGCTGCGCCGTTTCCCAATCGGGCGCGACGTACCAAGGCGCATTCGACGGGGCCAGCAACCCCTTGCCGAGCACGTGATCCGCGCCCTTTTCGCCGATCATG
The DNA here is from genome assembly GCF_031417815.1 of Novosphingobium sp. Taxonomy (GTDB): domain Bacteria; phylum Pseudomonadota; class Alphaproteobacteria; order Sphingomonadales; family Sphingomonadaceae; genus Novosphingobium. Next base: position 41,953 of record NZ_JANOWI010000036.1, read on the forward strand.
ATTGTCGGCGCGTTGAGGTTGCCGGTGGTGATCGAAGGCATCACCGAACTGTCGATTACCCTGAGGCCTTCGACCCCGATCACCTTGAGCTCGGGATCGACCACCGCCATCGGGTCATTCGCATCACCCATCTTGCAGGTGCACGAAGGGTGCAGCGCGCTTTCGACATGGTCCGCAATGAAGGCGTCAATCGCTTCATCGCTGACGCAGTCCGCGCCGGGCTGAATCTCGCGCCCGCGCCATGGCCCAAAGGCGTCCTGCTGGAAAATCTCGCGGGTCAGGCGCACGCAGGCGCGCATTTCGGCCCAGTCTTCGGGGTGGCTCATGTAGTTGAACAGGATTTTCGGGTGCTCGCGCGGGTCCCTGCTGCGCAGTGTCACGCTGCCGCGGCTTTTGGATCGCATTGGCCCGACATGCGCCTGAAAACCATGTTCGGTGGCGAGCGACGAACCATCGTAATTGATCGCCATCGGGAAGAAATGGTATTGGATATCGGGGTACTTGATCCCGGCCTTGCTGCGGATGAAGCCGCAGGTTTCGAACTGGTTCGACGCCCCGATCCCGCGCCGCAGGAACAGCCATTCCGCGCCGACCATGGCCTTGCCCAAAAGGTTCGCTTTGCCGAACAAGGTGATCGGCTTGGTGCAGGCCATCTGGAAGTAGAACTCAAGGTGATCCTGCAGGTTCGCGCCGACCCCGGGGCGGTCGGCCAGCACGTCGATCCCGAGACTTCGCAGCTCCTCAGCCGGGCCGATTCCCGAGAGCTTGAGCAGCTGCACCGAGTTGATCGAGCCGCCCGACAGCAGCACTTCTCTGGTCGCCCGAACTTGATGCAGCGTGCCGTTCCGCTCATATTCGATCCCGACCGCGCGTTTGCCTTCGAACAGCACCCGGGTCGCAAGGGCATGCTGCACCACCGTCAGATTCGCGCGTTTGCGCGCCGGATAGAGGTAGGCTTTGGCGGCCGAACAGCGCGTACCAGCGCGCACCGTCATGTCCATCCGGCCGAAGCCTTCCTGACGAAACCCGTTGTAGTCTTCGGTCAGGTCATACCCGGCTTGCCGCGCGGCATCGAGCCAGGCCTGGTTGAGCGGGTTCCTTAGCGTGCCGTAACAGGTCGATAAGGGGCCGTTAGCGCCGCGATAATCATCACCGCCCTCGGCGCGGGTCTCGGCGCGTTTGAAATAGGGCAGCACATCGCCGTAGCCCCAGCCGCGCCCGCCGTCCTGATCCTTCCAGCGTTCGAAATCGAGCGGATTGCCGCGCACGTAGACGAGGCCGTTGATCGAGCTCGATCCGCCCAGCCCCAGCCCGCGCGGACAGTGCAGGCGGCGATTGCCCAAGTGCGGCTCCGGCTCGGAATGATAGCCCCAGTTCCACCGCTTGGTGTTGATCGGATAGGCCAGCGCGGCGGGCATCTGGATGAAGATCGAGCGGTCCGATCCGCCAGCCTCGAGCAGCAGCACCGTGTTTTGCCCGTCCGCGCTCAGCCGGTCGGCCAGCACGCAGCCGGCTGATCCCGCGCCGACCACGATGAAATCGAACCGATCAGTATGGGGCATCGATCGGCTCCATCGCCACGTAGACGCTTTTAAGCTGGGTGAAGTATTCGATCGCCGCCTTGCCGTTTTCGCGGCCCAGCCCCGATTGCTTGTTGCCGCCGAACGGCAGCTCGATCGGCGTGATGTTGTAGGTGTTGATCCAGCAGGTTCCGGCTTCCAGCGCGGCGATCACGCGGTGCGCGCGGGTCAGATCATTGGTGAAGATCCCGGCTGCGAGGCCGAGCTCGGTAGCGTTGGCGCGGGCCACCACTTCGGCCTCGTCCTCGAAATCGAGCACGGACATGACCGGGCCGAAGATTTCTTCGCGCACGATTGCCATATCGTCGGTGCAATCGGTGAACACAGTGGGCTGGACGAAGGCGCCCTTTGCCAGTGCGCCCTCGGTCACGCGCTGGCCGCCGGTCAGCAGGGTGGCGCCCTGCTGCTGGCCCAGCGCGATATAGCTCAGCACTTTTTCCATATGCGCCTGCGATATCAGTGCGCCCATCTGCGTGGCAGGATCGAGCGGATCGCCGACAACCATCGCCTCGGTCCGGGCCTTCAACTTGGCGAGGAAGGCATCGCGCACCTTGCGGTGCACGAACACCCGCGTGCCGTTGGTGCAAACCTCTCCGGCCGAATAGAAATTGGCCAGCAGCGCGCCCGATACGGCCTCATCCAGATTGGCATCCTCGAACACGATCAGCGCCGATTTGCCGCCCAGTTCGAGCGTGACGACCTTGAGTGTGGCGGCGGCATCGGCCATCACTTTCTTGCCGGTGCCAACCTCGCCGGTCAGTGAAACCTTGGCGATCCCGGGATGGCGAGTGAGCAAGCGGCCGGTGTCAGCCTTGCCTTGCACCACCTGAAACAGCCCATCGGGCAGCCCGGCATCGCGGTAGGCCTTCTCAAGTTCGATCGCGCTCAAAGGAGTGAGCTCGGCCGGCTTGAACAGCATGGCATTGCCGCAAGCCAGTGCCGGCGCGCTTTTCCAGCAGGCGATCTGGATCGGATAGTTCCACGCCCCGATCCCGGCGACCACGCCGAGCGGCTCGCGCCGGGTATAGCCGAACGCGCCGGGCCCGAGATCAAAATGCTCGCCCGATATGGTGCGGGCAATCCCGGCAAAATATTCGATCGCATCGGCGCCAGAAAGCACATCGACCGCGATCGTTTCCTGGATCGGCTTGCCGGTGTCCTGCGCTTCCAATCGGGCAATGCCCTCGTTGCGCTCCACCAGCAATTGCGCCGCGCGGTTCAGGATCCGGCCGCGTTCCGCTCCGGGGGTGCGCGCCCACAGCTTCTGCGCTTCGGCAGCGCGGCCCACCGCCTTGTCGACCTCGGCTTGGCCGTCGATCCGGATTACGGCCAGCACTTCGCCGGTGGCGGGGTTGATCGTCTCGAAGCTGTCCGCCGCGGCCGCAGCGCCTTCGGGCAGCCGCGCGGCGGCGAGATCGCGTTCGATCGCGGCGAAAATCCAGTCGACCGGGATCTGCACGTCGGGTTTCCACGCGCTGGCCAGCGCCGCACGCAGCCAGAACCCGTCAATCAATGCGCCGATTGTCTCGGCAATCCGTTCCACCGCACCCGGCACCACCAGCGCACGCAATTCGTGCCTGAGGTTGGAGACCATCCGTTCCTGATGGACCCGCTGCAACCGCGCCAACGCCGGAGCATAAAGCGCCAAGCCCCAGAACGAGAGCCACGCGCGTGAGGCTTCGGAGCTGAGTTCGCTGGGGTTGAGATGCGCCAGCACGAACGCCCGCAGCCGCGCTTCGGGATCGTCGCCGCCGGCCAGCGCGCGCATCGGCAAAGTGGTGACGCGTTCGACCAGCTGGCGAAAGGTCGCCTCGATCAGCTTGTCACGGTCGCCAAAGTAATGGACCACCAGGGCCGGCGAAACCGCAGCCCGGCGCGCGACTTCGGCCATGGTGAAATTTTCGATTCCCGTCTCGGCCAGGCTGGCCAACGCTGCCTGCAACAATTGTCCGCGGCGATCTTCGGGTTCCTTGCGGCCCATTGTGCAGCCCTCTCCCAGTCCATTGAATGAACGTTCAATACCAAGCGCACGAGCGCCGCGCCATCACATTTTGACGCACCGAACCCCACCATGAAATCCTTTGATACAGATTATCATTCAATCACATTCTGTGCCATATTGCAATATTATGATTATTTTACAGATTGTTATAAATATATCGCGGTGCGAACGCTGACCCCTGTGGACAAGCTGAAGCAGTCGGTCACTCTGACCAAAGCTTCTTGCACAGACGTTCAATATGGCGCAGTCTCACCTCTTCATAAGGTCGTGCGGCGGCACCAACCGGCATTCGAGCCCTGGGCCGCCGCCAATCGGGAGGTGAGCATGACCTATCGCACCAAGCAATTCCGTTTCGCGGCGTCGTGCGCCGCTATGGCCCTTGGCCTCGTTGCCAGCGCGGCGCAGGCACAGACCGCCGAGGCCGGCAGCGACAGCACCGCCGATGCCCCGGCCGAAGGCGACATCGTGGTCACCGCGCAGAAGCGCGAGCAGCGGCTGCAGGACGTTGGCATCGCGGTGTCGGTGCTGAGCGAGAAGGACCTGCAGAACCGGTCGATCACCAGCGCGACCGATGTCGTGGGGGCGATCCCCAACCTCAAGTTCAACGCCTATTCCTCGTCGCAAGTGGTGTTCAACATGCGCGGGGTTTCGCAGAACGACTATGGCGACCAGCAGGAGCCGCCGGTCGCGGTCTATCAGGATGACAGCTACGCCAGCTCGATTACCACGGCGAGCTTCCCGGTGTTCGACCTTGCCCGGGTTGAAGCGCTGCGCGGGCCGCAGGGCACGCTGTTTGGCCGCAATGCCACCGGCGGTGCGGTGCAGTTCATCTCCAACCAGCCGACCGACACCGCCGAGGGTTACCTCAGCCTGACCTATGGCCGCTACAACCAGACCATCATCGAAGGCGCGGTTTCGGGCCCGCTGGGTGGCAACCTGAGCGCGCGCATTTCGGGCATCTACAACCGCGACGATGGCTATATCGAGAACATCACCCCGGGGCAGAAGGATCGCGGTGCCAACAACCATTGGGCGGTGCGCGGGATCTTTGCCTATGAGCCTTCGGGCACGTTCAAGGCCAAACTGACGCTGCGCTATGCCCAGGCCGATCGCGAACGGCAGGCCGGCATCTACAACTACGCGCCAACCTGCCCGAATGCCCAGTTCCAGGGCGAATTCCTGTCGCCGACCGCAAGCTGCGGATACTGGGGCACCACCGGCACTGCGGGACCGGGCTATTTCAATCCTGCCATTGCAGCCTCGCAAGGCGGCAACCCGTGGGCCACGGCCGGCACCGGTGACGCATACGTGGATCGCAAGCTGTTCGGCGCAACGCTGCGGCTTGATGCCGAGATCGGCAGCCTCGATCTGGTTTCGATCACCGATTACCAGCACATGGACAAGTTCTACATCGAGAGCGGCGATGGCCAGCCCGAACTGCCCTATGTCGAAGCGGTAACCCCGCCGCCCTCAGGCCCCTGCGCGCCGCCGGCAGCCAGCGTGACCTGCTATGCTTCGGGCACGGTGTTCTATCAGGGTGCCAAGGTGAACCAGGTCAGCCAGGAAATTCGCCTGTCGCACACCAGCGACCGCAATTTCCTGACCTTTGGCGGCTTCGCCATGATCATCGATGGTGATTACCGCGCCAAGTATGCGGTGCCGTTCATTGCCTATGATCCGCGGGTCAACTTCACCCAGCGCACCGAAAGCTTCGCCCTGTTCGCGCAGGATGAGTTCGAGCTGAGCGACAAGGTCAAGCTGATCGGGGGCTTGCGTTACTGGCGCGACAGCAAGGAAGGCGATTACACCGCCACCCAGCCGCTGCCGCTCTATGCGCTGTCACTGCACTTCGGGCCGGGCGGGATTTCCTATACCGACCTGACCGGCACCAATACGCCGGCCAGCTGGACCTATGGCGCGGGCACTTCGGGCGTGACGATCACGCCGGACGCCGCCAGCCCGACGTTCGACGGGGTGACCGCCCGCGCCGAGCTTGATTACAAGCCCAGCAATAACACGCTGGTCTATCTCAGCTACAACCGCGGTTCCAAATCGGGCGGGTTCACCTTCTCGACCGGAACGCCGTTCCCCAGCCAGCTGGTCGATACGCTCAACAACCTCGCCTACCAGCCCGAAACGCTCAACGCCTACGAAGTGGGGTTCAAATCGACGCTGGCACCGGGTACCACGCTGAACATCTCGGCGTTCCACTATGACTACCAGAACTACCAGGCGTTCGTGCAGGTCGGCTTTACCCAGGTGGTGCGCAACCTGCCGGCCAAGTCGCAAGGGATCGAGCTCGATTTCACCGCGCGTCCGGCCCCGGGGCTGACCTTCCAGCTTTCGGGCAGCTACCTCAACACCGAGGTCCGCAATGTGCTGCTGCCCGATGGAGTGACGGTGGTGACTCACGATCTGCCGCAATCGCCCGAATTTTCGGGCGGCGCGCTGGTGCGCTATGAATTCGACTTTGGCGGCGGCAAGGCGATGCTCCAGGCCGATGCGCTGTTCCAGTCATCGATGTGCTTCACCGTGATGTGTGCGCCGGTTGAGCGCGAAGGCGGCTATGCGGTCGCCAATGGCCGGGTCGGCTACACCACTGCGGATGACCGGATCAGCGTGGCGGTGTTCGTCAACAACGTGTTCAACCGCGACTACCGGATGTACGCCTTCGATGGCTCGCTCTATTGGGGCGATACGCTGGGGGTCTATGCCAAGCCGCGCACCTGGGGCGTGTCCTTGCGCTACAATTTCGGAAACTGAGATTCCTTCTGGTCGGAAGGAAGACGGGCCGGTCTTTGGAGCAATCCGAAGGCTGGCCCGATCCGCATATGAGGGGATGACGAGGTGGCAAGCCAGGCTGAGACCTTAAACGCAGGCGGCGCGCTGCAACTGCGCCGCCAGCTCGATTGGAAGGATGCCTTCTGGGCCTCGAGCGGGGTCCCGGCCGGCGTGCTGCTGACGATGGGCGGGATCGCCACGGTGATCGGCCAGCCGAGCTGGGTGATCTGGATCGCCTCGATCTTCATGGGCTTCATCCAGTGCTTCGTTTACGCCGAGATTGCCGGGCTCTATCCCAACAAGTCGGGCGGCGCTTCGGTCTATGGCGCGGCGGCGTGGCTGCCTTATGGCAAGTTCATCGCGCCGATTTCGGTGTGGTGCAACTGGCTGGCCTGGTCGCCGGTGCTGGCGCTCGGCACCAGCCTGGCCGCGGGCTATGTCATGGCCAGCCTGTTTCCGGCGGATGCCGCGATTCGCACCTGGCAGCTTGAATTGCTCGATCTGGGCTTCATCCGTGATGGATTGACCATGCGGATCAATTTCGTGGCGCTGATCGGTGCGGCCTTCCTGTTGCTGACTTTTGCCTTGCAGCACCACGGCGCAGCGCGCGCGGCCAGTTTCCAAAAAGTGCTGGGGCTGGTCTGCATGCTGCCGCTGCTGCTGGTCGGGCTGGTGCCGCTGCTCACCGGCGATCTGCCGCGCGATCACCTGTTCCCGCTGCTGCCAATGCTGCGCGACGCGGCGGGCAATCCCGGTTTCGGGACCTGGGACGGGGCGGGCCTGGCCTTGCTGGCGGGTGCGATGTTCGGCGCCGGCTGGTCAACCTACGGGTTCGAGACGGCGGTGTGCTATACCCGCGAATTCCGCGATCCGGCCAAGGATACCGCCAAGGCGATCGTCGCCGCAGGCTTGCTCTGCATTGCGATCTTCACGCTGGTGCCGCTGGCCTTCCAGGCCTCGCTGGGGCTCGAGGGGATGCTCGATCCCAGCATTTACGATGGTTCGGGCGTGGGCAATGCGCTCGCCAAGATTGTCGGCGGCGGTGCGGTGATCGGCAACCTCTTGATCGTGATGCTTGTGCTGGCTTTGCTGCTGATCGTGATGACCAGCATGATGGGATCGAGCCGGACGCTCTATCAGGCCTCGGTCGATGGCTGGCTGCCCAAGTATCTGAGCAAGGTCAATCACCACGGCGCGCCCACTGCGGCGATGTGGACCGATCTCGGCTTCAACCTGATCCTGCTGATGGCATCCGACTATTTCGCGGTCTTGATGATGTCGAACGTCTGCTATTTCATTTTCAACTTCCTCAACCTGCAGGCCGGGTGGATTCACCGGATCGACCGCAAGAATTGGGCCCGGCCCTACCGCTGCCCAACCTGGCTGCTGGCGCTGGGGGCAGTGTTCGGCTTCGTCAACATGGTCTGGATGGGCGCGGGCGCTGATATCTGGGGCGAAGGCACTTTGCGCAACGGGTTGCTCGCCGCGCTGCTGATCGTGCCGGTCTTCGCGTTCCGCCATTATGTGCAGGACAAGGGCAAGTTCCCAGTCAGCGAAGGCAGTGCCGACGATCCGTTCGAGCGCGAAGTGGTGGTCCCGCGCGCCGGGATGTTGCCCTATGTGGCGCTGGCGGCCTGCGCCGTGCTGGTCTGGGCGACGCACCGCTGGGCGATCAGCCTGGGCTAGAGGTCCTTCACCAGCCGCAGCGCATCATAGATCGCCGCGTGGGTATTGCGCGCGGCCACCGCATCGCCGATTCGGAATAACTGGAACGCGCCCTCTGGATTGGTCGCGACCTGCTGCGGCCGCCCGGCAACCAGCGCCTTATGATCCACTTCGCCAAGGTTCGATGAGAGCGGCTTCAAGGCAAAGTAAAGATCATCAAGCGGCAGCGTGCCGTGGTTCACCACCACCTGATCGACCCGCCGCTGCTGCGCCACCCCGCCATATTCGCTGCCGATATGCGCGATCAGCGCGTTGCCATCGCGCTCCACCGATTCGAGCGCGAAAGTAACGGTGAACACGGTATCGAGCGCCTGCAGGCTGCGCATATAGGGCACCAGGTTCATCGCCATCACTTCGGGCGCGAAGCTGCGATCGGGGGTCATGATTTCGACCCGCCCGCCGGCCTTGGCGATCACTTCGGCGGCCTGCAGCCCTGCATGATCGCCAGCATCATCGTAGACCAGCACGTTGCTGCCGGGCCGCACATCGCCGCTGATGATGTCCCAGGCCGATACCACCAGATCGTTGCCAGCGCTCAACACTTCGGTGTGCGGCAGGCCGCCAGTAGCGACGATCACCACGTCCGGCGCCTCGGCCAGCACCGTTTCAGCTTCGGCCCAGGTGTTGAAGCGGAAGGTGACGCCGCGCTTTTCGCACTGACCCATCCGCCAGTCGATGATCCCGATCATCTCGCGCCGCCGCTGGCTTTGCGCGGTCAGGCGGATCTGCCCGCCGGGGCGATCGGCGGCTTCGAACACGGTCACTTGATGGCCGCGCTCGGCCGCGACGCGTGCTGCTTCAAGCCCGGCCGGGCCGGTGCCGACGATCACAACCTTGCGCTGCCTTTGCGCCGGTTCAATAACTTGGGGCATGGTCTCTTCGCGGCCGGTCGCAGCGTTATGGAGGCAGTGCGCGAGCCCCCCCTGATAGATCCGGTCAAGGCAGTAGTTGGCGCCGACGCAGGGGCGGATATCGTCCTCACGGCCTTCGATCAGCTTGTTCAGCAGATGCGGATCGGCAATGTGCGCCCGCGTCATCCCGACCATGTCGAGCAGCCCCGCAGCGATCGCGTGGCGTGCGGTGGCGAGATCGGGAATGCGCGCGGCGTGGAAGGTGGGAAAGCCGGTCGCCTTGCGTATCGCGCCGGCGAAATCGAGGTGCGGCGCGCTGGGCATGCCCTGAATCGGGATCAGATCGGTCAACCCGGGATCGGTATCGATATGGCCGCGCACCACGTTGAGGAAATCGACTTGCCCGCTGTCCTTGAGCCGCTGCGAGATCGCGATCCCGTCCTCGCGGCCAATCCCGCCTTCGAGCATTTCATCGCCGGTATAGCGGATCCCGACGATGAAATCAGGGCCAACCCGTTTGCGGATCTCGGTCAGAACATCGAAAGTGAAACGCAGCCGGTTATCCAGACTGCCGCCATAGGGACCATCCAGTTCATTGGTCAGCGGTGACCAGAACTGGTCCATCAGGTGGCCGTATGCCTGCAGTTCGATCCCGTCCATGCCGCCCGCCTGCATCCGCTCTGCGGCATCGCCATAGTCGGTGATGATCCGGGCAATGTCCCAGTCTTCCATCTTCTTGGGGAACGAGCGGTGCGCCGATTCGCGGCGATGCGAGGGCGAGACCACCGGCAGCCAATCGGCCTTGTCCCACCGCGTGCGGCGGCCCAGATGAGTCAGCTGGATCATCACCGCCGCGCCCGCTTCGTGCACCGCATCGGTCAGCTCGCGGGTCCATTTGACCACCTCGTCCTGCCACGCGAGGATGTTGTTGAAGACCGGCGGACTATCGCGCGAGACCGCGGCCGATCCGGCGGTCATGGTCAGCGCCACCCCGCCGCGCGCGCGCTCGACATGATAGGCGCGGTAGCGGCCCTTGGGCATGCCATCTTCGGGATAGGCGGGCTCATGCGCGGTCAGGATCACGCGGTTGCGCAGCGTTAGATGCTTGAGCTGGTAAGGCTGGAGCAGCGGATCTTCGGCCATTGGCTCCCCCTGGGTGGAAGCACAGCCTAGGCCCGGACAGCCGCGCTGTAACCGGCAAAAAACATCACACGACCATCAGCTTTGGTTATGCGATGGCTGGATCAGGCCCCGGTCCAATCGAGCACGATCTTGCCCGAACGGCCGCTGCGCATGGTTTCAAACCCGCGTTCGTAATCAGTATAGGGCATGCGGTGCGTGATCAGACCCGAAACGTCGAGGCCTGAACCCAGCATCGCCAGCATCTTGTACCAGGTTTCGAACATCTCGCGTCCATAGATCGCCTTGATGGTCAGCGCCTTGAAAACGATCTTGCTCCACTCGATGCTGGTCTCGCCGGGCGGAAAGCCGAGCATCGCCACCTTGCCGCCCATCACCATGTTTTCGACGATCTGGTGCAGCGCTGCGCCTGCGCCCGACATTTCCATGGCGACATCAAAGCCTTCAGTCATCCCCAGCTTGTGGCGCACCGAAACGAGGTCTTCCTCGGCGACGTTGACCGGCAAGCAATCGGCGATCTTGCCCGCCAGCTCGAGCCGGTAAGGGTTGATATCGGTAATCACCACATGGCGCGCGCCGACATGGCGGGCGACCGCCGCGGCCATGATCCCGATCGGCCCGGCGCCGGTGATCAGCACGTCCTCGCCGATCAGGTCGAACGCCAGCGCGGTGTGGACCGCATTGCCGAGCGGATCGAGCATCGCGGCCACATCCATTTCGACATGATCGGGCAGCGCGATCACGTTGAAGGCGGGGATGCACAGATACCTGGCGAAAGCGCCGGGGCGGTTGACGCCGACGCCTTGCGTTTCGGGATCGAGGTGGAAATGCCCGGCGCGCACCGCCCGGCTTTTCTCGCCGATCAGGTGGCCTTCGCCCGAAACCCGCTGGCCGATCTTCAGCGGGCGCTTCACGTGGTCGCCAATCGCCGCGATCTCCCCGCCGAATTCGTGGCCGACGATCATTGGCACGGGAATTGTCCGCTGAGCCCAGTCATCCCAGTTGTAGATGTGGATGTCGGTCCCGCAGATCGCGGTGCGGTGAACGCGGATCAGCACTTCGTCGGGGCCGGGCTGCGGAATGGGCTGCTGCTCCAGCCAGATGCCGGGCTCGGGCCGGGCCTTGACCAGTGCGGGCATGGTCTCGGTCATTTCAAATCACTCCCAACGTGCGGCCAACCTTGGTGAAGGCAGTAATCGCGCGGTCGATATGGTCGAAAGTATGGGCGGCGCTCATCTGGGTGCGGATCCGGGCCTGGCCCTTGGGCACCACCGGGAATGAAAATCCGGTCACGTAAATTCCTTCATCCAGCAGCCGTGCGGCCATGTCGGATGCCAGCTTCGCGTCACCCAGCATCACCGGGATGATCGGGTGTTCGCCCGGTTGCAGGGTGAAGCCGGCGCTGGCCATACCGGCACGGAACCGCGCGGCATTGGCGAACAGTTGCGCAGCGAAGGGATTGCCCTGTTCAAGCATGTCGAACACCGTGAGGCTGGCCCCGACCAGCCCCGGCGCCAACGCATTCGAAAACAGGTACGGCCGCGCCCGCTGGCGCAGCAGATCGATCACCGATTGCCGCGCGCAGATATAGCCGCCCATCCCGCCACCGAGCGCCTTGCCCAGCGTGCCGGTAAGTATGTCGACCCGCCCCATCACCCCGCAATGTTCGATCGTGCCGCGCCCGGTTTCGCCCATAAACCCGGCGGCGTGGCAATCATCGACCATCACCAGCGCGCCGTGTGCGTCGGCCAGGTCGCAGATCGCGGCAAGGTTGGCGATGAACCCGTCCATCGAGAACACCCCGTCGGTGACAATCACCCTGGCTCCGCTACCTTCCGCGTCCGCCGCTTTCAGCTGCGCCTCAAGATCGGCCATGTCGTTGTTGGCGAAGCGGTAGCGTCGCGCCTTGCTCAATCGCACCCCATCGATGATCGAGGCGTGGTTGAGGCTATCCGAAATGATCGCATCGTCCGCCCCGAACAGCGGCTCGAACACCGCGCCGTTGGCATCGAAACAGGCGGCGAAAGTGATCGCATCGTCAAAGCCGAAGAACGCGGCGATGCGGCGCTCAAGCTGGCGGTGGATGTCCTGCGTGCCGCAGATGAACCGCACCGAGGCCATGCCGAAGCCGTGGCTCTGGCTATAGTGGTGCGCCGCCGCGACCAGATCGGGATGATCGGCCAGGCCGAGGTAGTTGTTGGCACAGAAGTTGATCACACGGGCGCGGCCGGCGGGGGTATCAACCTCAACCTCCACCCCTTGCGGCGAAAGCAGCTGCCGCTCGTGCTTGGTCAGGCCCTGGGTCTCGATCTCTTCAAGGGCCTGCTCGACCCCGGCATAGAATGCATCGCGCATGGCGGACTCCAATCCTTCACGCAAGGATGGCAGGACGCGGACGGACAGTCCAGATCATGTCTATTTTATATTATCCCATCTGGGCATTTTGTTTGGTTTGAAACTAATTTTGTTGCCGCCGGTGCACCGCGAGCAAACCCTTCAAGGTGCCCGCGCACATCACCAGCAGCACCAATGCCAGGGGCAGTCCGGTGGCAATCGCGCCGGCCTGAAGCGAGGTGAGCCCGCCTGATAGCAGCAGCACCACTCCGATCCCGCCGACCGCGAACAGCCAGAACACCTTCTGCCGTAGCGGCGTGTCCGTCCGTCCGCCCGAGGTCATGCAATCGATCACCAGGGTGCCCGAATCCCACCCGGTGACGAAGAACACCAGGATCAGCACCACCGCCGCGAACGAGGTGAACTGGGCCCAAGGGAGCGAGCCGAGCAGTTCGAACAATTGCGTTTCAAGGCTGGCCTTGGCGAGGCCCGGGGCCTGGCCCGACACGATCTCGGCAATCGCCGCATCGCCAAACACGGTCAGCCAGATGATGCCGAGCACGCTGGGCGCGATCATGGCCCCGGCGATGAATTCGCGCACCGTGCGGCCCAGCGAAATCCGCGCCATGAAGGTGCCGACGAACGGCGCCCAGCTGATCCACCAAGCCCAGTAGAATACAGACCAATCACGGTAGAAGCCCTGATCTTCGCGGCCCACCGGGTTCGACAGCGCGGGCAGGTGCCACAGATACTGAAAGGTATTGCGCGCCAGATCGCCAAGCAGCGCGAGCGCCGGGCCGGTGGCGAGAATGAAGGCCAGCAGCGCCACCGCCATCCACATGTTGGCTTCGGACAGGATCCGGATCCCGCGATCGATCCCGCCGCGCACCGACAGGAAAGTGACGAACGACATGATCGCAATCAGCGCCATGATCGCCAGCTTCGAAGAAGGAATGCCATAGAGGAAGGTCACTCCAGCCATCGCCTGCTGCGCCCCGATGCCGAGCGAACTTGCGAGGCCAAAGATCGTTGCGAAGACCGAGAGGATCTCGATCACATCGCCGGTGCGGCCCCAGGCGGCCTTGCCGATCAGCGGATAAAACGCCGATCGCATCGAAAAAGGCATGCCAAAATCATAGGCGAACAGCGCCATCGCCAGCCCCGCCACCGCAAAGATCGCCCACGGGTGCAGCGCCCAGTCGAAGATCGTCGCCGCCATCGCCAGATCGCGCGCCGCTGCGGCGTTGCCCGCTGCCCCGCCCAGCGGCGCGGCCGCTCCGCCCATCATCGACGCCGTGAAGTGCGAGACCGGTTCGGAGACGCCGTAGAACACCAGGCCGATCCCCATCCCGGCGCCGAACAGCATCGAGAACCAGCTCATCCGCGAATAATCGGGGCTCGCGCCTTTGCCGCCCAGCCGGATTTTGCCAAGCGGCGAGACCGCCACCACCACACAGAACAGCAGCAGCAGGTTGCCGGTCGACATCAGGAACCAGTCAAAGGTGTTGGTCGACCAGGCGCGCAGATCGCCGAACAGCTTGGCCGATTGCTGCGGCGCCAGCACCGAATAGACGATCACCGCGAGCGAAATCAGCGCGGTGGGGAAGAACACCAGCGGGTCGATCCGCATGCCCAGCACAGTGCGCGTCGCCTTGCCGTATGCGCCGGTGTCGATGCTATCTGCCCAATCCGCCATGCCATGCTCCCTTGGCGCAAAAGGCTAGACGGCGGACGCAGACGTGGCGAGTCCATCGCCCCGATTAATGCGCGGCATAAGCTTGTGGTTTTAGTACCGACATGCCTCCCCTCCCCGTCGGGGAGGGGCAGGGGGCTCGAGGTCTCGCTTTAACGCAATCGTCGGACCCCCATCCCAACCCTTCCCCAGTGGGGAAGGGCTTCTTACGCATAACTCTAGCAGGATAGACTCTAGCTGATGTTCGAATCCGGGAAGCTGGCCTTGGCCTCTTCCATGAATTTGATCAGCCGGGCGTCGATCTCGGGATCAAGCTCGGGCGCGACGTAGCTTGCCAGCATCGCCTTGTAGAGCTTTTCGGCGCGCTGTTCGGCGTCGAGCTTGCCATCTTCGACCCACTGTTCGTAGCTGTTGTTGTCGGCCACGGTCGAACGGTAAAACGCGGTCTTGAAATTGGCCTGGGTGTGGGCGCAGCCCAGGAAGTGCTGGCCCGGACCAACTTCGCGCATCGCATCCAGCGCCTGGCCGTTGTCGCTCATGTCGACGCCCTTGGCATAGATCGCCATCATCGCCGCCTGATCGCAGTCCATCACGAACTTTTCATAGCCCATGGCGAGCCCGCCTTCGAGCCAGCCAGCGGTGTGGAGCATGAAGTTGACCCCCGCGATCAGCCCCTGCTGCAGCGTGTTGGCGCTTTCATAAGCGGCCTGCGCATCAGGTACCTTGGACGCATTGAACCCGCCCGCGCTGCGGAACGGCACGCCGAGGCGCCGGGCCAGCGCCGCACCGGCGTTGATGATCAGCGAAGCCTCAGGGGTGCCAAAGGTCGGCGCACCCGATTGCATCGACATTGACGAGACGAAATTGCCATAGATCACCGGTGCACCAGGGCGGACCAGCTGCGCCAGCGCCATCCCGCACATCCCTTCGGCCAGGCTCTGCGCCGCGACCGCCGCGACGGTGACCGGCGACATTGCCCCTGCAACGATGAATGGGCTGACCATGGTCGCCTGATTGTGCCGGGCATAGACCTTGAGCGCGCCGAGCATCGTCTCATCGAACGTCATCGGCGAATTGGCGTTGATCAGGTTGACCGTGACGCAGTTTTCTTCAACGAAATCCTCGCCGAACACGATTTTCGACATGGTCACCGTATCTTCGGCGCGGCTCGGGTGGGTGACCGATCCCATGAACGGCTTGTCGCTGTATTTGATGTGGCTGTAGACCATATCGTAGTGGCGCTTGTTGACCGGCAGGTCGACCGGTTCGCAAATCGTCCCGCCCGAATGGTGCAGACTGTCTGCCATGTAGGCCAGCTTCACGAAATTGCGGAAATCCTCGATCGTGGCATAACGCCGCCCACCTTCACGGCTGTAGACAAACGGGCTGCCATAGGCCGGAACCAGCACCATGTTATCGCCGCCGATGACCACGTTGTTGGCCGGGTTGCGGGCATACTGGGTGAAAATCTTCGGCGCGTTGTTCTGGATGATCTCGCGGCACATGCCGCGCGGGAAGCGCACCCGCACGCCATCGACCGAAGCCCCGGCGGCAACGAACAGCGCGATCGCTTCGGGATCATCCTTGATGTCGATCCCAATCTCTTCGAGGATCGTATCGGCGTTGTGTTCCAGGATCGCGAGGTCGGCATCGCCCAGCACCGAATAGGGCGGGATGCCGCGCTTGATATAGGGCTCGCGCGGGGGCTTTTCGGCGGCATTGGCGGCGGCGCGGCCGCTGCGGCCTCCGGAACGGACATCTCTGGTCATGGCATTTCCTTCCTTAACGTTCCCGGGTCCGCTGCCCGCTGCGGCGACCACGGCCGGTAGCCGCATCACCTTCCTGCCGGGGTGCGGTGGGGAATCTCATCGCGGCGACAAAATAGTCCTGAAACTTCGGCTCGGTGGCGGTTTCAACTTTGATGATGTGCTTTACCGCCTCGATAATCCGGGCCTTCTCGGCCACGTTGTAAAGCGCCATCGCCGCGCCCATCCCGGCGGCATTGCCGATCGAGCGGATCTGCGCGGCGCTGGCCATCGGGATGATCCCGATATCGGCAACGTACTGGCTATCAAGGTGCGTGCCGAACGCGCCGGCCAGCAGCACTTCGTCAAACGCGGGGCAGCCCAGTTGATCGACCAGCAGCTGCACGCCTGCTGATAGCGCGGCCTTGGCCAGCTGCACCGCGCGGACATCGGTCTGCTTGACCCACAGCGGGTTTTCGGGGCGATCCAGCAGCAGGAACTTCCAGCTCTTGCCTTCCTGCACAAACCGGTGCGGGGCCGCATCGGAGCGGAACAGCCCGCTTTCATTGAGCAGGCCTGCGCTGGCCAGTTCGACCATCACTTCGAATATGCCCGAGCCGCAAATGCCGACCACGCGCTGTTCGGCGATGTCCGGATCGGCATCGGACAGCCACGCATCGCTGCCGATCACCTTGAACTTCGGCTGGAAGGTCGCGCGGTCGATCCGCACCCGTTCGATCGCGCCGGGGGTGGCGCGCACCCCCGCGCTGATCTCGGCGCCTTCGAAGGCCGGCCCGGTGGGCGAGGAACAGGCCGCGACCTTGCCGCCGTGGCTGAGCACGATTTCGGCATTGGTGCCGATATCGACCAGCAGCACCGAACGCCCGGCCATCGTGTCGATCTGGGTGAGATAAGCCCCGGTGGTATCCGCGCCGACATGCCCGCCGACCAGCGGCAGGAACGCGATCCGCGCGGTTTCGGAGATGCCCAGGTTGAAGCGGTGCGCGGGCGCTTCGAACCAGTCTTTCACCGCAAGGGTAAACGGCGCCTGGCCCAGCTCGACCGGGTTCAGCCCCAGGAACAGGTGGTGCATGATCGGGTTGCCGACCAGCACCACTTCGAGGATCTGGTTGGGCCCAAGATCGAGCTTAGCCCTTGCCTCTTCCAGCATCTTGCCGACCTGGCCCTGGATTTCGGCGGTCAGCTTTTCCTCGCCGCCCTTGTTCATCATCACGTAGGAGACCCGGCTCATCAGGTCTTCGCCATAGCGGATCTGCGGGTTCATCGCCGAGGCCTGGTGGACCAGCGCGCCGTTGGTCAGATCATAGAGATACAGCGCCAGACTGGTCGAACCGATGTCGATCGCCGCGCCATAGGCATCGAACGGGGCGGGCGGCCAGACGTCGATGATCCATGTGTCATCGCGCACCACTGCGATCAGTTCGCGCTCATTTTGCGCCAGGATCGGCTGCAGCTTGGTCAGCGGGCGGTGCTCGATCCGCGTTTCGACGCCGAATTCGCGCAAGGCTGCCACCAGTGCCTCGGTGTCGCTGGGATTGTCGTCCATCTGCGGCACCGGCAGCTTGACCATGAACAGCTTGATTGCGGGATCAAGCGCGGTCTGAAAGCCCGTCGAATCCTTCGAGATGCTCGAAACCTGGTGACGCGCGTCGCTGGGCACTTCGATCACCACATCGCCCAAAACTTGCGCGCGGCAGGCAAGGCGGCGGCCGGGCTTCAGATCGCCGCGCTTGGCTGCCTTTTCCTCACTGTCGGTCCACGCCGAGAGGTGATCGGCCTTGACCTTCATGTCGAACTTGGCGTGCTCGCCCGGTTCCAGCTCGATCTGGCAGCGCCGGCACAGCCCCTTGCCGCCGCAGATCGAGAGGATATCGACCCCGCTCGCCAGCGCCACATCATAGACGCTTTGCCCATGCTCGGCGGTGGTGCGGATGCCCGAAGGGGTGAAGATGACTTTGTGCGATGTCACTTGTCAGAACCCGTCCGTGGGCATGGCTGTGAACTGCGGCAGACCATCGTCGATCATGTAATAATCGCCCTTCTCACCGACAAAGGAATGGCCGACCGGATTGATGCCTGCGGTGCTATCGAGACAGCCCATCATCACGCTTATATTGGGTGAGCCCGCACGTCGCCAGAACAGCGGACTGGCGCAACTGGCGCAGCGACCGGTCTCGGATGCGCCCGAATGCGGCGTCCAGCTGATGTCTCCCGTTACCGCGAACCGCTCGCGCTCGGTCCTGCAGACAGCGAGGAAATGTCCGGTTACCGCGCGGCATTGTCGGCAGTGGCAATACCACAGGTCATTCAGCCCCTCAGCGCTGAACGTGACCGCGCCGCACAGGCACTGCCCGGTATGTTTGGCAGAATCAGCCACGCCGGCGTCCACCGGGGCGCCGTCCGCCGCGGCTTTCGCCTTCGGGCACGGGTTCGCGAAACATCCGGATCCAGTTGGCGCAATTGGGATCGACCCCGTTGAGCGTATCGGCCGCCTTGATCGCCGGGACCAGTCCTTCGTGCAGCGGGTTTAGGATCGCGCTGGTCATCCCCGCGCAGGCCGCCATCGGCAGGAAGCTGTTGTTGATCGCGTGGCGGTTGGGCAGGCCGAAGCCGACGTTGGACGCGCCGCAGGTGGTGTTGACCCCCAATTCCTCACGCAAGCGCCGCACGAACCTGAACACATCCCGCCCGGCGCTGTTGATCGCGCCAATCGGCATGACCAGGGGATCGACCACCACGTCTTCGGGCTTGATCCCGTGATCCTGCGCCCGGTTGACGATCAGCTTGGCGATCCGGAAGCGTTCATCGATGTCTTCGGAAATGCCGGTATCGTCGTTCGAGATCGCGACTACGGCGGCGCCGTATTTCTTCACCAGCGGCAGCACACGCTCCATCACTTCTTCTTCGGCGGTGGTCGAATTGACCAGCGCGCGGCCCTGATAAACCGCCAGACCTGCTTCGAGCGCCTCGATGATCGAGCTGTCGATGCACAGCGGGACATCGGTGACCGACTGGACCAGCTGGATCACTTCGGCGAGGATCCTGGGCTCATCGGCCAGCGGGATCCCGGCGTTGACGTCAAGCATCTGGGCCCCCGCAGCAACCTGCGCCAGCGCATCGGCAACCACGCGGTCGTAATTGCCTTCCTTCATTTCGGCGGCGAGCAACTTGCGCCCGGTGGGATTGATCCGTTCGCCGATCATCACGAACGGCTGGTCGAAGCCGATGATGACTTCCTTGGAGGCAGAGGCGAGTACGGTCCTGGACATCGGCTATTCCCTTAAGCTGAAGCGGGTTGTCTGATATGGTCGAGATGGCTGGGCGCCCACGGCTGGCGGCCGTGCAGCACGCCCGATTTGGTGACGATTTCGCCGATCCATTCTTCCTGTTTGTAGGCCATCAGGTGGATGCCGCTGACGCCTGCGATCTCGGCCAGCTGCTGCATCAGTTCGGTCGCGATCGCCCGGCCCTCGGCCTTGGGCTTTTCGGCCTGTTCGAGCCGGCGGATCACGCTATCGGGAATATGCACCCCGGGGATTGCGCTGCGCAGCCACCTGGCGGTCCTGGCCGAGGCAAGCACGCCAACGCCCATCAGCACATAGCACCGCTCGGTCAGGCCCAGATCGCGCGCACGGGCCATGAAATCCCGCGCCATATCGAGATCAAAGCAATACTGCGACTGGACGAATTGCGCGCCTGCAGACACCTTCTTGGCGAACTGATCGACCCGCGCGGTGTGCGGCGGGGCGAACGGATTGATCGAGGCGCCCAGGAACAGCCGCGGCGGCAGATCGAGCTGGCGGCCCGACAGGAACCGGCTTTCATCACGCAGCGTCCGCACGGTCTGGAGCAAGGACACCGAATCAAGATCGAACACCGGCTTGGCCTCAGGGTGATCGCCCACCGAGACATCATCGCCCGACAGGCACAGCACCGAACAGACCCCCAGCGCCGATGCGCCGAGCAGATCGCCCTGGATCGCGATCCGGTTGCGATCGCGGCACGAGACCTGAATGATCGGCGAATAGCCCTCGCGGGTCAGCAGCGCGCAGACCGCGAGGCTCGACATATGGCAATTGGCGCCCGAGCAATCGGTGGCATTGATCGCATCGACATGGCCATCGAACAGCGCGGCGCGGCGCAGCACTTCTTCACCATCGGCCGAATCGGGCGGGGCAATCTCGGTTGAAACGGCAAAGTGACCGGCGCGCAGCACGCGTTCGAACCGCCCGTGCGAGACATGGCCGGCCAGTCTTGTCAGCGGATCGCCGGGGTTGAGCCCTTCGGCTTCGATCTGCGCGCGATCAGTCATCGCGGGCGAGCTTGAGCCACGAGCTTTGCCCCTTAAGCCGGTGATCGAGCGCAAACTGGACTTCGCGGATCGTATCGCCGTGCTTCATCCGCGATGCCCCGTCCCAGGCCGCCACCCAGACGCAGCGCATTTCGGGCTTGACCTCGCAGTGGCCATCTTCGCGCACCCCGCCGCACGGGCCATTGCGCAGGGTCTTGGGG
>NZ_JANOWI010000037.1:0-70824 GCF_031417815.1 Novosphingobium sp.
GCCACCTCCCCCACAGGGGGAGGATCTTTGGCTTACAGCCCCGCCACGAATGCGTCGTAGGCGGCCTTGTCCATCAGCTCGTCCAGCTCGCCCGCATCAGCCAAGGTCAACTTGAACAGCCAGCCCGCACCTTCGGGATCGGTGTTGACCAACTCGGGCTCGCCTTCCAGCGCGGCATTGGCTTCGGTGACCTCGCCGCCGACCGGCGCGTAAACGTCGCTCGCGGCCTTGACGCTGTCGACCACGCAGGCGGCATCGCCCTTGCCCTGGTTCGATCCGGCTGCGGGCAGTTCGACGAAGGTGATGTCGCCAAGCTGGCCTTGCGCGTAATCGGTGATGCCGACGGTCCCGGTGTCACCGTCAACGTCGATCCATTCGTGGTCCTGGGAATAATAACGGGGCATCGAGAGGCTCCTTAACGGTGATAGCGATGGGGAACGAAAGGCATTGCAGTGACCACGGCGGCAAGGCGTTTGCCGCGCACGTCGATTTCCAGCGCGGTGCCCGCTGCGGCCAGCGCGCTTGCCACATAGGCCATCGCGATCGGATGGCCGAGCGTGGGTGAGAAACCACCCGAAGTCAGCACGCCAACCTTCTGGTTTCCCTGATAAACCTCGGCTCCTTCGCGCGCAGCCTGACGGCCTTCGAGCGACAAGCCGACCAGCTTTTGCGGCGTTCCTTCGGCCAGCTCGCGCAGCACGCGCTTAGCGCCAAGGAACCCGCCCTCTGTCCGGCGGCGTTTGTTGACCGCGAACAAAAGCTGGCCATCAATCGGCGAGTGATCGGGCGAAAGATCATGACCGTAAAGCGGCAGCCCGGCTTCAAGCCGCAAGCTGTCGCGCGCACCAAGGCCGATCGGCTTCACCTCAGGTTGGGCACAGATCAGGTCGGCTATCTCGGCGGCATCTTCGCCCGGAATGGCCAGCTCAAACCCGTCCTCGCCGGTATAGCCAGAGCGGCTGATCCAGGCGTCGATCCCGGCGATCTTGAATTCGCCGCCCTTCATGAAGGTAAGTTCGGAAATCGGCGTCTCACCCGTGGCGATCCGTTCCAGCGCAGCAGCGGCCTTGGGGCCCTGCAGTGCCAGCAGAGCGCTATCTTCCAGGTGTGTCAGATTGACCTCATCGGGCAGATTTTCGCGCAAATGCGCCATATCGTCCCACTTGGTCGCGCCATTGACCACCAGGTAAAATCCGGAGGTCCAGCGCGTGACCATCAGATCGTCAAGCACTCCGCCCTGCTCATCGAGCAGCATCGAATAGCGCGGGGCAAACGGCTTCAGTGTCGAAAGGTCGATCGGCAACACAGCCTCAAGCGCGGCTTCGACGCCCTCGCCCGAAACAAACAGCTGCCCCATGTGCGACACATCGAACAGCCCGGCACTGGTGCGGGTCCATTCGTGTTCGGCCAGAATTCCTTCAAACTGAACCGGCATCCAGTAGCCCGCAAATTCGACCATCCGCCCGCCGCGCGCGCGGTGCCAGCCATCGAGCGGCAGGGTCAGAACTTCGAGCGGAACTTCATATTCGGCATCATCGTGATCAGTCACAGGCACAGCTCCGCTTCAAACGCGCATTCTGTGCCCCCTCTGTCACGGAAGCCTGAGAGCTTTCCCCTGCGAGATGCAGGGTTACCCCTTCGGCGGGTGCGGTCCAGGCCGCACCTCTTTCCAGAGTATCGCTATCGACCCACGCGGTCCTTTTGCCTGAGAGATTCCGGGGCGGTTGCTCCTTCGGCGCCCGGTGAAGAATCACCAGAGCTCTCCCGCGCGATCAGCGACGCTTATGGTCATGACCGGGCGGACTTATGGTGTCAATGGCGGGAGGGTTCGAATCAGAACGATCCTCTCCATTTTCACGAAGTGCAAATGGGGAGGTGGCATTTGCGCAGCAAATGACGGAGGGGTATCGACCCTCGCGCCATTACCCCTCCGTCAGCGGCTGGCGCCGCTGCCACCTCCCCATTTGTGGCATTCGCCAAAAATGGAGAGGACCTCGTTCTATCCTCAAATGCAGAGACTGAAACTACGCCCGGCTGGCCGCCCGCATTATTGCATCGTGTTCGAACACGAAGCGCCCGGCCATCTTCTCGCGGGTCAGCCCGACAATCGCCCTGGCCACCACGTCGCTGCGGATTGAGCGGTATTTCGCATACTTTCCGTGGAGGACCAGATCGATCAGCGGACTGGCGATCATCCCGGCGCGTTCGGCCGGGCGCATTTCATCGCGCGGACCGCGCAGCAGTCCGGGGCGCAGAATATCAAGCCGCGACACGCCCACCTTGCCCAGTTGCTGCTCGGTTTCGCCTTTGACGCGGAGGTAGAAATTCTTCGCATAAGGGTCCGCGCCGACCGAGGAGACCGCGATCATCTGGCGGATCCCGCATTCCTTGGCCGCCTTGGCGCAGTCCAGCACCAGATCCTGGTCGACCGCGCGAAACGCGGCTTCGTCCTGGCCGACCTTTTTCCACGTGGTGCCCAGCGCCGAGACCAGCACATCGGCGCGCGCCGCAGCAATCGCGTCGCTCCAGCCTTCGGGTGGCGCGATCAGCATTTCCATTCGCGCACCCGGCGGCAGGGGGGCCTCGCGCCGGGCGATGCCGATGATCCGGATGTCGCTGCGGCCCACCGCCAGCCGGATCAGGCTCATGCCCACCAGCCCGGTTGCGCCGACGAGGGCAATGCGGGTCGGGTCAGACATTGCGCAGCCCCTCGGGCGTACGGCCATAGATCGCCGCATGCGCCGCAATCGCGAACCGGTCCGTCATGCCAGCGATATAATCGGCCAGATGACGGCTGCGTGCGGGCTCTTCAGCGGGCAGCGTCGCCAACCATTCCGCGCCGATCAGCGTGGGATCCTGCGCATAGGCGGCATAGAGTTCGGCTGTAACCGCGCGGGCGCGTTCGGCGGTCTCGATCTGCTGGGGATGGTGGTAAAGTCGCGCATACATGAAGCGTTTGAGGCTCCGTTCGTGTTCGGCCATTTCTGCGGAAAACGCCGCCAGCGGGCTTCCTGCGGCGCGCACATCAGCCACCGAACCAAGGCCTTCGCTGCGCCGCGCGGTTTCATCGATCAGATCGTTGACCATCAGGCCGATCTGGTTGCGCACCAGTTCGCGTAAGCGCCGGTCCTGCGGCGCATTGGGGAACCTGGCTTCGATCGCGCGCCACTGATCCGCCACGAAATCGAGCGTGAGCATTTCATCGAGGGTCAGGAACCCGGCGCGCAGGCCATCATCGATATCGTGATTGTCATAGGCGATGTCATCGGCCAGCGCCGCGACCTGTGCCTCAAGGCTCGGCCACCGCGCCAGATCGAGCGCATAGGCCGCATCGAGCTGCGCCAGCGCCCAGTTGATCTCTCCTGGCGGGCCGTTGTGCTTGGCCAGTCCTTCAAGCACTTCCCATGAGAGGTTGAGCCCGTCGTGTTCGGGGTAGGGGCTCTCCAGCCGCATCAGCACCCGCAGGCACTGGGCGTTGTGATCGAACCCGCCCCACTTTTCGAGCGCCGCATCCAGCGCATCCTCGCCCGCGTGGCCGAACGGCGGATGGCCGATATCGTGGGCCAGGCACAGCGCCTCGGTCAGATCCTCATCAAGCCCCAACGCGCGCGCCACCACCCGCCCGACCTGCGCCACTTCAAGGCTGTGGGTAAGGCGCACGCGGTAATGATCGCCATCGGGCGCGATGAACACCTGGGTCTTGTGGCGCAGCCGCCGGAACGCGATCGAATGGACGATCCGGTCACGGTCGCGCTGGAAGGCGCTGCGCGGCCCCCGCGCCAGCGACTGCTCGATCGCGAATTCCCGGCCCCGGCTGGCGGCGGGATCCGAGGCGAGGTGGCTCCTCACCCTTCGTCCAAAATCCAGTCGACCGCGGCCTCGGCATGGATCCGGGTGCAATCGTAGATCGGCAGCACGTTGGCATCGACATCGACCACCATTTCCAGCTCGGTGCAACCCAGCACCACCGCTTCGGCACCGTCCTGCTCCAGATTGGTGATGATCGTCTTCAATTCGCGTTCGGCCTGGCGGCTGGCCTTGCCCAGCAGCAGTTCGTCATAAATGATCCGGTCAAGCGCCTCGACGAATTGCATTTCGGGCGGCAGCAGTTCGATATCGCGCGCGATCAGCTTCTGGCGATAGAAGCTTTCCAGCATCACGTTGCGAGTACCGATCAGCGCCGCTTTCTTGACGCCGTCGCGCTCCATCCGCTGGGCGACGCAATCGGCGATGTGGATCACCGGCACTTTGACCGCAGCGGCGACCGGATCATAAACCTTGTGCATTGCATTGGCGCCGATCAGGATTGCCGTGGCACCGGCCTTTTCAAGCCGTTTGGCGCTGGCCGACAGCACGCTCGCGGCGCGCTTCCATTCCTCCGCGCTCGAAAGCCGCGACAGGTTTGCATAGTCGAGGCTTTCGATCAGCAACGGCGCGCTGTGATCCATCCCGGCGCGCGCCTGGACCAGCCGGTTGACGTGTTCGTAGTAAGTACGGGTCGACAGCCAGCTCATGCCGCCGATCAGGCCGATTTTGCGCAAAGTCTAAACTCCCTGGGATCAAACCCCCGTTTGCCCGCCACTTACGGGAGCATGACAGCAAGGTCTAGACCAAGCCTTAACGCATCCCCCTAATCCAGCCCCGGACCACAGCCTCGCCCGCCGGGTCGCGGGTCTCGCGGCCCAGTTCAGGCATGGCTACTCCGCCTTCGAGGCTGGCCATGCGGAACATCAGGATCGAGTGGGCGGGATCACCGGGCACCACGGCGAATTCGAACACCCCCGCCCCGCGCCCCGCCGCCACCGGACGCTTCATCACGCCAAGGCGGTAGGGATCGCTTTCCAGCCAGCCAAGGTAGAGCCCCGAATTGGAGGCCGCGCCATCGGGATTATGGCAATGCGCGCAGTTGGCATCGAGATAGCCGCGTGCGGCAGCGGCCACGGGAACCCTGGCGCGATCCTCCCACAGCGGGATGCGCCGCGCCACTTGCGGTACCCGGTCAAGCTTGCCCGCCCTGGCCATGCCAGCCAGCCACTCCGGCGATAAGTTGTAAGCCTTGGGCCCGATCGGGGTGACCTGACCCGCCCGCCCGTGGCATTCCTTGCACTGGTTCTTGTTGGGCACCGCATAGGAAATCGCCTGACCCGCCGGAGTGGTCAGATCGATCCGCTTGCCAGCCAGCGCCAACTTCGCCTCGGTCTGCTCGGCATTCCAGACATAGGGCAGCGCCACCCAGCCATCGGCGCGGTGGAGCAGCACCCTAGTTTCAACCAGCTTTCCACCGAAGGCAAAGCTCTTGATCAGCGCCGCGCCAACCGGGAGGTCAAGCAGGCCATCGCCTTGCGCTTTGGCCTTGGTCCCGGGCGGCAGGTAGAGGAACCGGCTCTTCTCAGCACCATCCGACCACAGCGGCGTATTGAGCCGGTAGGGGGTGACGCCGGGGACAGGCTTGGTGCCTGCGGCGTCGGCAAAGAAGCCAAACTCGGCCAGGCTCTGCGGAAAGGCGGTGCCGGATAACGTCGCGTCGTTGACTGGCAGGATTGGCGCAGGCTTCGCCGCCACCGCCGCGCCCATCAACACCACCGCGGCGGCGAGCAGCCTCATGGCCGGGCGCGGGCGTCCAGCGCGGCGGGGGCACCGGGCTTGGGAGGATGGTTCATCGTCATGCCCGGCGCCATCGGCATAATCTTTGGCCTGAAGCGGACAAGCGTCAGCGGCGCGGGCTTGGCAGCCCCGAGCCCCGCGCCCTGGCTTGGCAGCCCGAGGGTCAACGCTTTCGTATTGTCATCGGACATCGCGGTGGGTGCATCGCCGAGCCCGTCCCAAAGGACCGGGGGCAGCGACCCGCCGAATGCCTTGGCGAGCTGGTCGCCGCCGGGCAATTGCGGGTCGTCACCGCCGCCGACAACCGTGTTCCAGCCAATTCGGATTTCACGTGGTAGCGGATTGTAGGTCTTGTCTGTGAAAGCATTGGGATAGGCGACCACCAGAATCTGCGCGGTGGAATTGTTCACCAGCGTGTTGTTGGTCACGTCGATCATCTCATTGGCCATCACCATGATCCCGGTTCCGCGCGGGACGCCGGCGACGATATTGCCCTTGGGGGCAAAATTCGGCGTATCGTTACCAACCACTATATTGCCATCAATTACCGTATTCCCGCCGCCCATCACCGGCAGCCCCGGCAGATCGAACACCAGAATTCCCCCGGTGTTGCGCGTCACGAAATTGCCCGTCACCAAGGCATCGCGGCTGTTCTCGATCTCAATCCCGGCGACGTTGTTTTCGACGAAGTTGTACCGAACCGTGATCGCCTTGGACTGGCCGACATAGATCCCGGCGTCGCTCGCGCCCGAAACCTTGCAGCCATCGATCAGCACCCCGGTGGAGGACACCGGATAGATCCCGTAAGCGCCATTGCTCTCCTTCGGCCCGCCGGTCCAGGTGACGCGGACGCGGTAGTAGACCACGTTGTCGGCGCCCTTGCTCTTGATTCCATCGCCGTGCGTGTTTTCCACCGCGAAATCGCGCATGGTGACTTCGTCCGAGGTGACCAGCAGCCCCTCGCCCGCGCCCTTCTGCCCGCTGAAATCGAGCACGGTGGCGTCCATCCCCTGCCCGCGCACGGTGACGCCCTTGACGTCAAGCGACAGCCCGTCAGTCAACACGAAACGGCCAGCGCCCAATTCGACCACATCACCCGGCTCAGCCAGGATCAGCGCCTCCTGCAAGCGGGTTTGCGCGCCCTCCCCTGCGCCCACTGCAATGGTCTTGGCGTGAAGCGGAGCAGCCAGGGCAAGCGCCGAGGCCGCAGCGATGATGGTTATGGGCATCTTCATGCGTGCGATGATGGACGGAGATCGGATCAAGTCAACCGGGAGCGAGAAGTTAAATGGGTTCACGCAGAGGTCGCAGAGAAGCGACGGAGACGCAGAGACGGAGCATTCGCGGCGAAGCCGCTTCAACATTGGAACTTCCTTCAAAACGGAACCGACGCAGACTGAGCGCGGCTTCGCCGAAAGCGATTTATCTCTGCGCCTCATTGTCTACTCTGCGGCCTCTGCGTGAACCCCTTCTTGCTAATTCACCCGGCCAGCCCGGTGGCACACAGCGCGGCCGAACTCATCGTCACCTGCAGCGCTTCGGCATCGCCAATCTTGCGCACCGCATCGACAAATTCGCCCAGCGAACGGTTCGCGCCCTTGAGCTGCTTGAGCTTGACCAGTTGGCGCAGCGAGAGCTTGTCGGTCATCCGCCCGGCCATGCAATTGGCCGTGCTGTCCGAAAGGCCGGCTTCCGTCAGCGCGCTTTTGACTTGTCCGAAGGCCAGCTTGCTCGGTGCGCAGGCGGCCAGAACGATGGCCAAGCCGGCGGCGGTATGCACTCGTGCGCGGTACGTCATTGTTGCCCCTCTTCACGCCCAGCGTCATGTGCGCAGACGATAGCGATCACGCGCTTACACAGGGCTGAACTGATGCTTGTCAATCGGCGCTTTTGGGGCATACCTTTGCGCCATGATCGAGCCACCCAAGCCGGAATACAACATCGTTGAGCGCGAAGGCCGGCTGGTGGTCGAAAAGACGGGCGAAGCGCCGCACAAGCCCGCGTTGCGCGGCTGGAGCTTGCCAAAGCAGCCGTCGCTGCGGCTTGACTGGATCGCGCTTGGGCAAAAGCTGCTGGGCCGCCGCCACACTTTCGAAACCACCGAAGACGGACGCGCGCTGCTGACTGCCGGCCAGTTGGCCAGCACGGTCAAGCTAACCGCGCGGGGCGATGACCTGCATTACCTGACCCCGCGGCAGCAGGCGATGATCGGCGTTCTTGGTGTGAAAGACGACACCGGCGCGACCATCGCTATCGGGGTGGCCGCACTGCTCTTGCTGGGCATCTTCGGCATTTTCTGGCTGGTCGTGGTCCTGTTCATCGCGGTGGCAACGCTCAGCGGCTATTTCAAAAGCGAATACGACGCGATCCAGCACCAGCAATACGTGCCGCAAGATCCTAGTGCGCCAGCGCCTTGATGATATCCTCGACCATCTTCTTGGCATCGGCCAGCAGCATCATGGTTTGGTCCATATAGAACACATCGTTATCGACCCCGGCATAGCCCACCCCGCCCATGCTGCGCTTGATGAACATGATGGTCTTGGCCTTTTCGACATCGAACACCGGCATGCCATAGATCGGCGATGACTTGTCGGTCTTGGCGGCCGGGTTGACCACATCGTTGGCGCCAATGATGAAGGCCACGTCGGTCTGCGCGAATTCGCCGTTGATGTCTTCCAGCTCGAACACTTCGTCATAGGGCACGTTGGCTTCGGCCAGCAGCACGTTCATGTGGCCCGGCATGCGGCCCGCAACCGGGTGGATCGCGTATTTGACCCGCACGCCCCTGGCTTTCAACTGATCGCCCATTTCGCGCAACACGTGCTGGGCCTGCGCCACCGCCATGCCGTAGCCGGGGATGATGATCACCTGCTCGGCCTCACCCAGCAGGAACGCGGCATCCTCGGCGCTGCCGCGCTTCCATGGACGATCGGTCTTGGCACCATCGCCGCTTGATGCCACCGCGCCAAATCCGCCCGCGATCACCGAAATGAAGCTGCGGTTCATCGCCTTGCACATGATGTAGGACAGGATCGCGCCCGACGAGCCAACCAACGCCCCGGTGATGATCATCGCAGTGTTGTGCAGCGTAAATCCCATCGCCGCCGCCGCCCAGCCCGAATACGAATTGAGCATCGAGACCACCACCGGCATATCCGCCCCGCCGATCGGGATGATCAGCAGGAAGCCGATCAGGAAAGCCAGCGCAGTGATCGCGGCGACCACCCACAGGCTCTGATCAATAGTGAAGTAAGCGGTCAGACCAATGATCGCGGCGAGCGAGCCGAGGTTGATCACGTGCCGCCCCGGCAGCATAATCGGCGCGCCGCTCATCTTGCCGGCCAGCTTGAGGAACGCGATCACCGAGCCGCTGAACGTGATCGCACCGATGGCGATGCCTAGGCCCGCCTCAACGCGGCTGACCGGATTGATCAGGCCGTCGGCGTCCAGAATGCCGAACGCCTCCGGATTAAGGTAAGCCGCCCAGCCGACCAGCACCGCGGCAAGGCCGACGAGGCTGTGGAACGCTGCAACCAGTTGCGGCATATCGGTCATCGCGATCCGGCGCGCAGTGACGATCCCGATCGCGCCGCCAATCCCGATCGCGGCGAGGATCTGGAGCAGGATCACCACGTCTTCCGGGGTCGGTTGCGGCAGGAAGCTGCCAGCGGGTACCGGTGCGCGCAGCAGCAGGGTTGTCCCCACCGCCAGCGCCATGCCGAACATGCCGAACCGGTTGCCGCGCTGCGAGGTGGCGGGCGAGGACAGACCGCGCAGCGCGAAAATGAAGCACACCCCTGCGATCAGGTAGGCGAGCATGACCCAGGCGGGAGGAGCGACGTGTTCCATCAGGCCTGCCCCTCGCCCTTGGAAGCCGGGCGATCCTTCTTTTTGTACATCGCCAGCATCCGTGCGGTGACGGCAAACCCGCCGAAGATGTTGACGCTGGCCAGCACCACCGCCAGCAGCCCCAACCACTTCGAGCTCGCACTACCCGCCGCCGCGCTGGCTATCAGCGCGCCGACGATGATCACCGATGAGATCGCATTGGTCACCGCCATCAACGGCGTATGCAGCGCCGGAGTGACCGACCAGACCACGTAATAGCCCACGAAGCAGGCCATCACGAAGATCGAGAGGATTGAGATGAAGTCCATTTTAGTTGTGTTCCTCCCCGGTACGGGGAGGGGGACCGTCCGCAGGACGGTGGAGGGGACTCGCCACCCGCGCGGCGATTGCTTCAGCGGTCCCATCCGCATCGGCTAGCACGCGCTGTGCCGCTACCCTTAGAACCCTGTACCCGTTGTCTTTCAAAAATATTGTCCGAAATTCATCGCGTTGCGGCTGGTCGCCGATATCGTGAACTATCCCATCGACTTCAACGATGTAGCGTTTCTCTGCACAGTAAAAATCGACGATGTAGTCCCCGATCGCATGCTGGCGGCGGAACTTCAAACCAAGCGGGCGCTGCCTGAACCGCTGCCACAACAGAATTTCCGGATAGGTCATGGACCTGCGCAGTTGGCGCGCGCGCTTGACCGCTGGTCTTGCGACAAATCGCGAGTCCCCTCCACCACGCTTCGCGCGGTCCCCCTCCCCGTTTCGGGGAGGAACAGGAGTGCCGACACCCCTCACCCAAGCAGCCTCTCGTTCACAACCTTCCCGCCCTGGGTCAACCGCACCGCGTTGCCGATTTCCTCATCGAGCACGGGCCGGCCGGCGTCCTTGTCCCAGAACGCGCTCAGGAAATTGTAGAGATTGCGCGAAAACAACGCCGAGGCATCGGCGGCCAGATGCGCCGGGGTGTTCGAGTAGCCGATGATCTTGACCCCGTGTTTGACCACGGTCTGATCAGGCTTGCTGCCCTCAACATTACCGCCCTGCGCCACTGCGAGATCGAACACCACACTGCCGGGCTTCATCGTCGCGATCTGCGCATCCGTCACAAGGCGCGGCGCGGCGCGGCCCGGGATCAGCGCGGTGGTGATGACGATATCCTGCTTGGCGATGTGGGCGCTCACCAGTTCAGCCTGCGCCGCCTGGTATTCCGCACTCATTTCGGTGGCATAGCCGCCCGCGCCTTCGCCTTCGATTCCGGCCACGCTTTCCACGAAGATCGGCTTGGCACCGAGGCTGAGGATCTGTTCCTTGGTCGCAGAGCGCACGTCGGTTGCGGAAACCTGGGCACCCAGCCGCCGCGCGGTGGCGATCGCTTGAAGGCCAGCGACGCCGACGCCCATGATGAAGGCCTTGGCGGCGGAGACGGTGCCCGCCGCGGTCATCATCATCGGGAAGGCGCGGCCATAGGCATTGGCGGCTTCGATTACCGCCTTGTAGCCCGAGAGGTTCGATTGGCTGGAGAGGATGTCCATGCTTTGCGCGCGGGTGATGCGCGGCATGAATTCCATCGCCAGTGCTTCGAAGCCGGCCTTGGCATAGGCAGCAATCCTGTCGCGCTGGCCGAACGGATCGAGCCCGGCGACGATCCACGCGCCTTTATTGGCAGCCTTCAGCGCGGCAGCTTCAGGCCCCTGCACGGCCAGCACGATATCCGCGCCTTTCAGCGCATCCTTGGCCACTTCGGCGCCCGCCGCGGCATAGTCTGCATCGGCAATCGAGGCCGCATCGCCGGCTCCGGGCTGAACCGTCACCTGCGCGCCTAGCGCGATGAATTTCTTCACCGTTTCCGGGCTGGCCGCGACCCGGTTTTCGCCGGGTGCGGTCTCTTTCATCACCGCGATGCGCATCGGCGGGGCCGTGCTTACTTGGAGATCATGTAGACGGTGAAAGTAGCGATCAGCGCCGTGACGATGATCCCCCACTTCACCAGTCCGATGAAGCCGGTGTAGGTTCCTTCGTGCGTCTTCATGTCGTTGCCGCTGGCCATTTGATCTTCCTGTATCACTGAATTGGGTTGGTCCGCGCGCAGTCCTATCGCCGCATGCCGTGCGGCTCAAGGGGGTTGGCCCGGTTTAGCCTCAATCCCCAACCTTAATCGGGTCTTTACCCAATCTGCTTAAGGGAAGGTCCGCACTTCTGCAGGGAAACCACAAGCGCCAATGGCCGAGATCGAAACGCGACTGCTAATGCTGAT
This sequence comes from Novosphingobium sp., assembly GCF_031417815.1. Lineage (GTDB taxonomy): Bacteria > Pseudomonadota > Alphaproteobacteria > Sphingomonadales > Sphingomonadaceae > Novosphingobium. The sequence goes on from NZ_JANOWI010000037.1 coordinate 11,702, forward strand.
CGATGATGAGCCGGCCCAAAGCCGGCTAATCACGGCGCTGGCTGCGCGCGAAGGCTGGCGCACGCTGGTGGTGCGCGATTCGGAAACCGCGATTGCCACGCTCGGCACCCGCCAGGGCATGGCGCTAAACGCAATCATTCTCGATCAATGGGTTCCGGGCGACGAGGCCTGCACGTTGATTGCCGAACTGCGCAGCCGCCGCCCCGCCCTGCCGATCCTGATGCTGACCACCAGTGCCTCGCCGTTGCTGGCGGTTGAGGCAATGCGCGCCGGGGCAACCGACTATCTGGTCAAGCCGGTCGCGCCGGACCGGCTGATGCAGGCGCTGCGGATGGCCACCACCCGCGAAGCGCCGCGTGACGAATTGCAGCCGCTGACCGAAAAAATGTCTGGCACCACCGATTTCGAAGCGATGATCGGCGCGTCTCCGGCCTTTCGCTCCGCGCTGGCGGTTGCCGCAAAGGCAGCGCGCGGTCACAGCCCGGTGCTGATCGAGGGTGAAAGCGGCAGCGGCAAGGAAACGCTGGTCCGCGCGATCCAGGCCGCCAGCCCGCGCGCCAAGGCCCCGTTCCGTCTGCTCAATATTGGCGCGATCCCCGCCAATTCGGTTGAATCTGCACTGTTCGGGCATGAAAAAGGTGCCTTCCCCGGCGCCTTTGAACGCCATATCGGCGCGCTCCAGCATGCCGATGGCGGCACCCTTGCGCTAGATGAGGTCGATCGGCTGCCGCTGCCCGTGCAGGAGCGTCTGCTCGAAAGCATCCGCAAGGGCGATGTCCGCCCGATCGGTGCGCGCCATTCGTTCCGGATCGATGTGCGGATCATTGCGGCCAGCAATCTGCCGTTGAAGGAAATGGCCGAAAGCGGGCACTTTGCCGCAGACTTGCATCAGACGCTCGCTGGCGCGACGGTTTTCCTGCCGCCTTTGCGTGAGCGCAGCGGCGATATCCCTGCACTGGCGCGCCATTTTCTGGCCCGGATCGGCGATCAGCCGGGGCTGCGCCCGCTGGGCATTACCGACAGCGCGCTGGCGTTGCTGGGTGCTTACAACTGGCCCGGCAATGTCCGTCAGCTTCAGGCGGTGCTGTTCCGCGCCGCAGTGTTCTGCGATGGCGACGCGTTGACCGCCGAGGATTTTCCGCAACTGTCCGATATGCTGGGCGGTTCGGGTCATACCCAGACCCCGCACCAGGAAGGCGTGGGCGTGATGCTCTATTCGCCCGACGGCAACCTGCGTCCGCTCGAAGAGATCGAGGCCGACGTGATCCGCCTTGCCATCGGCCACTACCGCGGGCGCATGACCGAAGTGGCGCGCCGGCTCGGCATCGGCCGCTCAACGCTTTATCGCAAACTCACCGAACTGGGAATCGGCGAAGCGGGCTAGGCGCGCTAACCCTGCTGATCGGCCGCCAACCGGGATAAGTCCCTCTACCCCTTTCCATTTCGGTCCAATCTGCCAAGCTGGCACCAGCGCCATTGGCGGTGGAGGGGTGATGTTCTGGTGGATTTTGACGGCGGGTGCCCTGATCGGTTGGGCCAGCGCCGGATTTGAAATGTACGGCTTCGTTCTCGGCGTCATTTTCAGCGTGCCGATGGGGCTGTGGTTCTTGCGGGTGCACCGCCTCGAGATCGAGCGTGCGGTCGCAGACCAACTGGCGCGGTTCGATTTTTCCGCACCGCTGCCCGAAGCCCCCGCCAGCGCGATGCCCGAAGCTGCTCCAGACGTGGCAGCCGCAACCACAATACCCTTGCCGCGCGCCGATACGCCGCCGCCCCATGCCATTGCCGAAGCACCCAGCACCATCCCGCAAGCACAGTCCGACGGCCCTGACTGGCACGGCCCAGCGGCGATGCTGATCGGCCGCGCGCGTGACTGGCTGCTGGGCGGCAACACGATCCTGCGGGTCGGGCTAGTGGTGCTGTTCCTTGGGCTGGTGTTCCTCGCCCGGCTGGTGGCGCAGGCCGGGCTGTTTCCGATCGAGCTGCGGCTGGCAACGGTCGCCGCCGCCGGGGCTGCGCTGCTGGGGGTGGGCTACTGGAAACGGCTCGCCCGGCCCGAATTCGGCCTGCACCTGCAAGGCGCGGGCGTTGCCGTGCTCTATCTCACCGTCTTCGCGGCGGCGCGGATCTATGATGTCATGCCGCCGGGGCTGGCCTTTGCGTTCATGGTCGTCATCGCCGGATTTGGCGCGGCGCTGGCCGTGCTGCAAAATTCGCAGACGCTTGCGCTGGCGAGTTTCGCGGGCGGCTTTGCCGTGCCAGTCCTGCTGGGCGGCAGCGCTGAAACGCCGCTGGGCCTGTTCGGCTATATTACTGTGCTGGGCGCAGCAATCATGGGGATCGCGTGGAAGAAGAGCTGGCGGCCGCTCAACCTGCTGGGTTTCTTCGGCACGTTCGCGCTGGCCGGATTATGGGGTTTTGACGCCTATCAGGACCGGCATTTCTGGATCTGCGAGGTTTTCCTGGCGCTCAACATCGGGATCTACCTCGGCACTGCGCTGCTCTATGCGCACAACACCCCGGGCAAGCTGGGCAATTTCGCGGATTCAACGCTGCTGTTCGGCACCGCCATCGCGGGCTTCGGATTGCAGGCCGGGCTGGTGCATGACAAGCCCTATGCCTCGGCCTGGTCGGCGCTGGTATTTGGCGCAGCCTACCTTGGCGTCGCCAGCTGGGCGTTCCAGCGGCGCAAGCAGGGCATGGCGCTGCTCAGCGAAAGCCTGCTGGCGATCGGCGTCGGTTTTGTCACAATGGCGATCCCGCTGGCGCTGGAACTCAAATGGGTCAGCGTCGCCTGGGCGCTTGAAGGTGCAGCGGCGCTGTGGGTCGGTGCACGCCAGGAACGCTGGATGCCGCGCACATTCGGGCTTGGCTTGCAGGCGTTCGGTGCGGGTATCGCGCTTAATGGGACGGAACTCAATATCGCGGCGATCCCGTTCGCCAATCCCGGCTTCCTCGAACCGCTGCTGATTGCCGCCGCGCTGGTGTTTTCAGCATGGATATTGCGCGAACCTTTGCTGCACAGCGGGTCCGCACCGGCGCGTAGCTGGCAGCGCGTTGAAGCGTTCCTCGGTAAACCATGGTTTTTGGCCGGCTTTGGGATGGCGTGCGTGGCGGTAATGGAAGAGATGAGCCGAAATGTTCCGGCCTTTGGCTTCGACTACGGCACCGGTGCCTATGCCAGCAGAACCCAGCTATTCGGCTTCGAGCTCGGTGTTCTGGGCCTGATGGCATTGGCTGACTGGTTTGGTCGCAAGCGCGATTGGGCGGTGGCAAGCTGGCCCGGCAGGGTCAGCCTGCTGTTGATCGGATGGGCCTTTTTGGCAACGCTGTTCATGGGCCGTTACGTGCTCAATATGCCAGACTTTTCCTGCTGGATCGCAGCATTCGGCCTGCACTACTGGATGCTCTGGCGCGCCGACCGCGCCCCCGATACCGCCGCACCGCGCTGGAACGGGTTTATCCATGCCTGCACGGTGCTGGTGCTGACCGCGATGCTGGCCGATGCGCTGTTCTACCTGATAGATCAGGCGGACCTGTGGGACAGTTCGTGGGCGGGCGTGGTCTTTATGGTCGCGGGCACCGCAGTGCTGCTGGGGATCGTTCGCTGGGCTGGGCCTGCGGTGAAGGCCGAGCGGTCCTTGACGATGGGCTGGCCGCACAATGTCCATAGCCGCGCCTACTGGTGGCGCGCGGCCGCGCCGCTGGCGATTACGCTGTGGCTGGGCGCACTGTTCGGTACGATGCTGGCCGAAGGGATCACCGCTCCACTGCCCTACATTCCGCTGCTCAACCCGGTCGATCTGGCGATTGCGCTGGCGCTGGTTGCGCTCGGCCTGTGGCGGCAAATGCTGCAGCAGGCCGATCCCATGCCGCGCGGCGCTGCGCTGTTCACCGGACGCATTGCGCAGGCTGCGGCGGCGCTGCTGGCGTTCGTGTGGATCAACACGATCTGGACCCGCACCGCGCACCATTATCTGGGCGTGGAATGGTATCCCGATACCCTGCTGCAAAGCCAGATTGTGACCACCGGCTTCTCGATCCTGTGGACATTGCTCGCCATGGGCCTGATGCTGTTCGCCCAGCGCCGCGCCGATCGGCTGCCGTGGCTGGCCGGTGCGGGTCTGCTGGCGCTGGTGGTCGCGAAGCTGCTGTTCGTCGATATGGACCGGGCCGATGGGATCGGCCGGATCGTGGCCTTTATCGGAGTGGGCGTGTTGATGTTGCTGATCGGCTATTTCGTGCCCCTGCCCCCGCGCAAAGGGCAGGACGCTGCGCTGCACGAAGGCGCGCGGCCATGATGCGCAAGCTGGCAATTGCCGCGTTCGCACTATTGGCGGCCTGTTCCAAGCCCGCCCTCGATCCCGCCACGCCCGAAGGCTATGCGATGGTCCTGCCCGTTACCCCAAGCGGCGAAAATGGGGTCCACCGGGTCGATCTGCCGCCACGCGCGGTGGCCGCGCTGCAGCGCGACGATGCCGGCGATGTCCGCATTTTTGATGGCGAAGGCCGGCCGCTTTCGCTGGCTCTCGCCGACACCGCAAGCCGCCTCGAAGGCCAGCGCACCGTGGCACTGAAAGCAGTGCCGATCGCTATGCCCAGGCCCGCTGCCAAGGGCTCGGTTTCGGTGCGCGTCGATCAGGATCAGCAATCGGTCACGGTCGATGCGGTGGACCCGCAGGCCGCTGCGCAAACCACGCCCGAAGCAGCGCTCTTGTTCGACACCCGCAAGCTCGACGATCCGGTGCTCGCGCTCGAACTCGATGCCAAGCTGCCCAAAGGCATGCTGATCGAAGTTTCGGTGGCGGCCAGCGGCGATCTCAAATCGTGGGAACCGCTGGCCAGCAAGGTTCTGCTGGGCACTGAAGAGGGAACCGCACCCGATCTGCGGCTGGCGATGCCGGGCCTGCCGCTGACCGATCGTTACGTGCGGCTCAGCTGGCAATTGACCAATGGCGTCAAGATCAGCGGCGCCAAGGCTATCACCGCGCGGATCCCCCCGCCTCGGCCGATGATGTTCGCAACGCGCGGCGCGAACCTGGACGATGATCACACGCTGCGGTTCGACGTTCTGCTGGGGGTTACCCTGATCGGCGTGCGCATCACCGGACAAAGCGGCGAAGGGGTGGTGCCGCTGACGCTGGCAGGCCGCAATTCGGCCGAGGAGCCGTGGCAGCAATTGGCACAAGGCGCGCTGCGCAACGGCAGCAGTGCGCAGCTCGATTTTCCCACCATCCACCTTGCCGAATACCGGGTGATTGCCGATCCGCGCAGTCCGGGCTTTGCCGCCATGCCGCGGGTGGAATTGCTGACCGCGCCGATCGTTCTGCTGGCCGCCTTCAACGCCAAGCCGCCCTATACCCTGGCACTGGGCAACGCGGGAGCGCCTTCGGCCTTTTTCGAACGCGCCGAGCTGCTTGGCCGCCCGCGCAGCGATGCGACCCTGCCCGGAGCGCAAGTGACGGCGGGTCCGGCGCAAATCCTCAAGATCGAACCGGCCGGCGCTGGCCTGTTCTCGCCGCGCAAGCTGGCGCTGTGGGCGGCGCTGCTGGCGGCAACCGCACTGCTCGCTTTCCTCGCGCTGCGCCTGCTGCGGCAGTCTCGCGTTAAGCCAACTGACTGAAATCGGTCAGCGCTGCATCCTTCAGGCCCCGCCACACGCGCACCGCCTGAACAGTTTCCGCCACATCGTGGACCCGCAAAAGCTGCACGCCTGCTTCCATGCCCTTGACCGCCAGCATCACGCTGCCGCCAAGGCGTTGGTGCGCCGCTGCCTCGTTCGATAGCGCGCCGATCATCCGCTTGCGGCTGGCCCCCAGCATCAACGGCTGGCCCAGCGCGTGGAACAGCGGCAGCGCGTTGAGCAGCGCCAGATTATCCGCGACCGACTTGCCGAAACCAATGCCCGGATCAAGCACGATCCGGTCTTGCGCGATGCCAGCATCCAGCGCCGCGTCGCACCGCGCCGCCAGCCAGTCGAACACGTCGAGCACGACGTCGCCATAGCTGGCGCCTGCGTGCAGGTCTTCGCCCTCGCCCGGTGCATGCATCAGCACCACCGGCACCCCCGATCGCGCGGCGAATTCGAGGCTGCGCGGATCGTGGCGCAGGCCGGAGACATCGTTGATGACATGCGCACCAGCCCCGAGCGCTGCTTCCATTACGGCGGTGCGACGGGTGTCGATGCTGATTGCTGCACCGGCCGCCGCCAGCCGCTCGATCGCCGGGACCACGCGCTTGATCTCGTCACCTTCCCACACCGCTGCGGCGCCGGGCCGGGTGCTTTCGCCGCCGACGTCGATCATCGCTGCTCCGGCCTCGAGCATGGTGGAAGCGTGGGCGTTCGCTACCTCGGGGTCGTCCATGAACTGTCCGCCGTCGGAAAAGCTGTCGGGGGTCAGGTTGAGGATCCCCACGACCTGCGGTTGATCGAGCCGGACCGTGCGCGCGCCGCATTGCAACGGTGCATGCACCCGCTGAAGATTTTCGAACTGCGCCTGCACCGCTGGCGGCAGCCCAGGAAGCGCTGCGCGCAGTTCGGGAAGCGCATAGCGGGTGCGGGCAGAAACCTTGCCGCCCTGCCGTTCGATCAACGCGAACCGGCTGGCATAGACCAGCCCGCCAGCCAGCCGCAGCGCCGCGCCCTCCTCGCTTTGCGGCGATTCACATAGGGCGATTGGGCGGAGGTAGTGGGTCATTGTCATCGAAGCACCTTACCAACCAAAGTCGTCACCCTGAACTTGTTTCAGGGTCCATGGTGCCCCATGCCCATCCCATAGCTTCTGTCAGTAAACCGGGAAGCAAGCTTGCGCATTTTTGAGCTCGAGTCGTGCCGGGAAATGGACCCTGAAACGAGTTCTGGGTGACGATACGTGCGGGTTTTGTTGTCCGTTCAATCTTCCGTCGCCAGCAAATACAGCTGCCGGATCGCATCGATTGGCTTCACTTCGCCCTGGTGCTCGATGTGCCAGAAGGTCCAGCCGTTGCAGCTGGGCGCAGCTTGCAACCTGGCGCCAAGGCTGTGGATCGAACCGGTTTCACTGCCCGAAATCAGCGAGCCATCGGCGCGGACCAGCGCCTTCATCTTGCGCTTCTTGTCGGTCAGCATGGCCCCTGCCTCGATCCAGCCGGTTTCGATCAGCGTGCCAAAGGCCACCTTGGGCGGGGCCTTGTGGCTCTGCATGGTGGTCAGCGCGCTTTCATCAAGCGGCAGCGCCAGTTCGATCCGTTCCAGCGCGGCTTCGCGGTAGACGCTCTCACGCTCGCAGCCGATCCACTCGCGGCCCAGCCGCTTGGCCACCGCGCCGGTGGTGCCGGTGCCGAAAAACGGATCGAGCACCACATCACCCTTGTTGGTGGTGGCCAGCATCACCCGGTAAAGCAGCGCCTCGGGCTTTTGCGTCGGGTGGACCTTGGTGCCGCCCTTCTTGAGCCGTTCCTGGCCCGAACAGATCGGCAGAACCCAGTCCGAGCGCATCTGAAGTTCGTCGTTCAAGGTCTTCATAAGGCGGTAGTTGAAGGTGTATCTGGCCTTCTCGCCCATGCTTGCCCAGATCAGTGTTTCGTGCGCATTGGTGAACCGCGTGCCCTTGAAATTGGGCATCGGGTTGGCCTTGCGCCAGACCACGTCGTTGAGGATCCAGAAGCCCATGTCCTGCATCATCGCGCCAAGGCGGAAGATGTTATGATAGGAACCGATCACCCAGAGCGCGCCATTGGGCTTCAAAACCCGGCGCGCCTCGGTCAGCCAGAGGCGGCTGAATTTGTCATAGGCGGCAAAACTGTCGAACTGGTCCCAGTGATCGGTCACCGCATCGACATGGCTGCCATCGGGGCGCGAGAGGTCTCCGCCGAGCTGCAGGTTGTAGGGCGGATCGGCAAAAACCATGTCGACCGAGGCACTTGGCAGGCTCCGCATCGCTGCGATGCAATCACCATCAAGGATCCGCCCCAACGGCAGATCAGGCCGAACGACCTCCTTTGCGGCGCGCAAACGCGCCTTTTCGCCTACCAGCATCTGGCCCATGTTCGTTCGTCAAACCCCTCAAAGTTATCCACAGGGTGAGTCCTCGCGGAGTCCACGTCAAGCGGAATGTCGCTGGAATCATAGAGATTCGTGGTAACTGAAGGGTTAACGAACGGCGGAACGAAACGGGGCCGACACACGATGTGGAGTCCCGGGAATCACCGTGGACTCAACATCTGGTGGTGTGGCCCGGCGGACTCGCGGATAAAAAATCCTCCCGGCACCGGGAGGATTTAGAGTAGTGCCACCGGGGCGAAGCTCCGGCGGTGGAGCGGCGTCGGTCCATGCACCTGCAGCGCTGCCATGTGCTCAGCCGTGCCATAGCCCATGTTGCGCTCCCAACCGTAGTGCGGATAATCTAGCGCAGCGGCGCGCATCAGCCGGTCGCGATATTCCTTGGCGAGGATCGATGCGGCCGAAATGCACGGTTCCAGCGCGTCCCCGCCAACGATCGCGCGGGCATTCCAGCGCCATTCGGCGACGCGTCCGTGCGGGGTCTTGTTGCCATCGATCAGAACCTGGCCGGGCTCTGCCCCCAGTTCGGTCACCAGTGCCGCAACCGCCCGGGTCATCGCCAGCATGGTCGCGGCGAAAATGTTGATCCGGTCGATCTCGGCGGCATCGACCACCCCCAGCGCCCAGCGGCACGATGCCTGGATCTGCGGTTCCAGCACGGCGCGGCGCTTGGCCGAGAGTTTCTTGGAATCGTCGAGCCCTGCCAGCACCGCCGTTCCCAGCACGCAGGCCGCCGCCACCACCGGCCCCGCCAGCGGCCCGCGCCCCGCTTCATCGACGCCGATCACCACCTGACCTTGCAGGCACTTGGCATCAGAAGAAAATGTGCCAATAACGACCTTCATGCGCACCAAACTCCTTGCCGTCTTTTCGCCTTTCGTCTTTCTCGCTGCAAGCTGCAGCGGCGCTGCATCTGGGGATAGCCCCCGTGTGCAAACAAAGATCGACGGGGCCTTCACGATCGCCGAACTTGGCACTTACTTAGAGCCGTGGGCGATGGCATTCGCACCAGGCACGTCGATGCTGTTGATCACGGAAAGGGCCGGTACGATCGCAATGCAGGACGTGAAGACCGGGAAATCGGGCACCGTCACCGGCGCGCCCAAAGTCGATTACGGCGGTCAGGGCGGGCTGGGCGACATTGCGTTTCTGCCGTCTGAGCAGTCTGCCAGCATCGGCCGCCGCACGATATTCCTGACTTGGGTCGAGGCCGGGCCCGATGACACGCGCGGGGTCGCTGTGGGGCGCGGGGCGCTGACCTGCGATGCGGCGGATGCCTGCCAGATTTCAGGCCTCGAAGTGATCTGGCGGCAGACCCCCAAGGTCACCGGCCGCGGGCACTTTTCGCACCGGCTCGCCTTCTCGCCCGATGGCAAATACCTGTTCATCGCCTCGGGCGAGCGGCAGAAGTTCACCCCGGCGCAGGATCCCGGCAGCGATCTTGGTAAGATCATCCGTCTGCCGATCGATGCCGCGGGCAAACCGGCAGGTCCGGCCGAACGCTATTCGCTGGGCCACCGCAACATTCTGGGTCTGGCCTTCGCGCCCGATGGGCGGCTGTGGGATCTGGAGCACGGCCCGGCTGGCGGCGACGAGCTCAACCTGGTCCGGCAGGGCGCAAACTATGGTTGGCCGCTGGTTTCGGAAGGCCGCCATTATGACGGCGTATTCATACCGCATCACGACACCCGGCCCGATCTTGCGGCCCCGGCGATTTACTGGAACCCGGTGATCGCGCCGGGCGGGATGATGTTCTACACCGGCAAGATGTGGCCCGAATGGCAGGGCCAGGTGCTGATCGGCGCGATGAGCCCGACCGCGGTGGTCCGGGTAAAGATCGCTGGCGATACGGCCGCAGAGCAGGCGCGCTATCCGATGGCGCGCCGCATCCGGGCCATAACCCAGGATGCCGATGGCGCGCTGCTGGTGCTTGAAGACGGCGCAGACGGCCGCCTGCTGCGGCTTTCGCGCAAATAGGTTGGGCACAAATAAGTTCGACAAGCCGCGCGCATCGCCCTAGCGACGCGCGCCATGTCGGACGCCACCCTGATCCCGCTCGATTCCATTGATCCCGCCATGGTCGAGGACCTGCTTGACCGTGCGTTTGAGCCGGAACGCCGCCAGCGCACCGCCTACAAGCTGCGCGAAGGGGTGGACTGGCTGCCCGTGCTATCGTTCGCCGCGCTTGATCCAGAGCAGCATCTGGTCGGTACGATCCAGTGCTGGCCGGTGGCGCTGACCGATCCGGACGGGCGCAAACATCCGCTGATCCTGGTCGGCCCGGTAGCCGTTCTGCCCGAGGCGCAGGGCGGTGGCTATGGCAAGGCGCTGATGACCGCCACAATCGCCGCGCAATCGCCCAAAGCGCCGCTGCCGCAGGTGATGATCGGCGACGCCGAGTATTACGGCCGGTTCTGGGGCTTTAGCGCCGAGCCCACCGGCGGGTGGCAGCTGCCCGGGCCATGGGAGCCCAGCCGTCTGCTGGTGCGCTGCGACAATCCAGCGGTTTTGCCAAAGGAAGGCACCTTGGGCCCTTGGCGGGGCTAGGTTCTCCCCCTTGGGGGAGGGGGACCATCCGCAGGATGGTGGAGGGGTACGGGCCGGTAACCACAACCTCGCTGCAACGACTGGCAAACCCGCCCGTGCCCCTTCACCAGCTTCGCTGGTTCCCCTCCCCTTGCAGGGGAGGAATGATGCTGGCATCGCAGCACCGATGCCTTATGATCCCCTTCCCGATCTTGCAACGCTGAGCCTTGCCGAAATTGCCGCGCTGAACGCCGCGCGCAAATTGCCGCCGGTGGAGCAATGGAACCCGGCCGCCAGTGGCGACAGCCTGATGGTGATCAAGGCCGATGGTCGCTGGTTTCACGATGGCGGCGAAATCAAACGTCCGGCGATGATCCGCGCCTTTGCCGGGCTGCTGCGGCGCGAGGGGGATGGATCGAACTGGCTGGTCACCCCGGCCGAAAAACAATCGATCGTGGTCGAGGATGCCGCCTTCATCGCCGTCGATGTGGTGCGCACTGGCGACTCATTGGCCTTGCGGCTTAATACCGACGAGGTCGTACTGGCCGGGCCTGAACATCCGCTCGTCGCGCGCGGCGATCCGGATATGCCAGCGCTCTACCTTGCGGTTCGGCACGGCACCGAAGCACGGATCAACCGCAGCACCTGGTTGCAACTGGTTGATCTGGCCGATGCCGATCTGGCGGTTACCAGTCAGGGCATGCGGTTTTCGCTGGTGCCGGCATGAGCCTCAAGACGCGGCTGGCCCGTCTCCACGCCGAAGGCCACGCTGATGCGATCGATCACCGCGATGAGGCAGCCTTTGCTGCAGCGGACTTGCGCCCGGCCGCCGTACTGGCGGCCATGACCGAGCGCGAGCGGCCCGGCTTCCTGCTCATCCACCGGCCATCCAACATGCGCTCGCACCCGGGCCAGGTCGCTTTCCCCGGCGGCAAGATCGATCCGGGTGAAACCCCGGAAGAAGCCGCCTTGCGTGAGGCCTATGAGGAACTGGGAATCCATCCGCGCGATGTCCATGTGATCGGCGTCAGCGACACTTACCGCACTGGATCGGGCTATGCGATCACCCCGGTGATTGCCGTTGTGCCGCCGGATCTTGAACTCAATCCCAGCCCGACCGAGGTGGCGCAGTGGTTCGAAGCCCCGGTCGACTTCGTTTTCGATTCTGCCAACCACACCCGTCATTCTGCCGTTTGGCAAGGCCGGACAAGAAGCTATATCGAGATCATGTGGCAGGAACACCGGATCTGGGGCGTTACCGCGGGGATCATCGCCAACCTGGCGAAGCGGATCGCGTGGTGACCAGACTTGCGCCCGATACGCCGTGGCTGCAGCGCGAGGATCTGGCGCGCCTGATCGCCGCGCTGGGGCAGAAGAATGCGCGCTACGTTGGCGGTGCGGTGCGCGATACGCTGCTGGCGCAGGCGGTGAAGGACATCGACATTGCCACCCCGCATGAACCGCGCGAAGTGATGCGGCGGCTCAAAGCGCAAGGCATCCAGGTCGTGCCGACCGGGATCGATCACGGCACCGTCACCGCGATCTTGCCCGGCGGGGCGGTGGAAATCACCACGCTGCGCCATGACGTTACCACCGATGGCCGCCGCGCCACGGTGGCCTTCGCGCAAGACTGGCAGGACGATGCTGCGCGGCGCGATTTCACCATCAACGCGCTCTATGCCGATCCGGTAACAGGCGAGGTGTTTGACTGGTTTGGCGGGCTGGATGACCTGAAGGCGCGCAAAGTGCGCTTCATCGGCGATGCCCGCAGCCGCATCCGCGAGGATCACCTGCGGATCCTGCGCTACTTCCGCTTCCAGGCGAAGTTCGGATCGCAGCCGGCTGATCCGGAGTCAGAAACTGCCTGTGCGGAATTGGCCGCGACGCTCAAAGGCCTGTCGCGCGAGCGGGTGGGGATGGAGATGATGACCCTGCTGGGCCTGCCCGATCCCGCCCCTACTGCAGCGCGGATGGCCGAACTTGGCGTGCTGCAGGTGGTGCTGCCCGAGGCTGATGTCGGCGCACTGGCCGCGCTGGTGGCTGAAGAAGTCAGGCAAGGCGCTGCGCCAGATGCGCTGCGCCGCCTGGCAGCGCTGCTGCCGCCTGATGCGGACCTCGCCGGGCAAGTCGCAGCACGGTTCCGTTTATCCGGCGCACACAAAAAGCGGTTGGTCCTCGCGGCAGGGCGTGAATTCCTCCCCGGCACGGGGAGGGGGCCCAGCGACGCTGGTGGAGGGGCACGGGCCGTTATTCCTGGTGCCGAAGGCTCACGCGACCACGAGGGTGCCCCTCCACCCGCGCTGCGCGGCGGTCCCCCTCCCCGTGCCGGGGAGGAACAAGCCGCCCGCATCCTCGCCTATCGCCTCGGCCGAAACACCGCGCTTGATCGGCTGCTGCTGACCGGCCAGTCCATCGCCCCGCTCGAAGGTTGGGACATCCCGGTCTTCCCGCTCAAGGGCGGCGAAATCGTCGCGCGCGGGGTCAAGGCCGGGCCGGACGTGGCGCGCACGCTGCGGGCGGTCGAGGCGCGCTGGCTGGCTGAAGGCTTCCCTGCGGCGGACCGGGTGCACGAAGTGCTCGGCGAAGTGCTGCGCGGTTGATGCGGCGCGCATCGCGCAGCAAGCCGTAGCGTGCTAGGAAGCCCCCGATGGACCTTACGGAACTGATCCCTTTTCTTGCCCAGCAGCCGCTCCTGCTGCTGGCGCTGGTGGCAATTTTCGTCTCAGTGCTCGGCTCGATGATTGCGCGGCCTTTGCCCAAGTTCAGCAGGCTGCTGCGCTCGCTTGGCAACCTTGGCCTGCTCGTCACATTGCTGCTGACTATCGCGCAGGCCGCCCGGTTTTCCAGCAACAGCGATTTTTCGCTGGCCATTGCAGGGCTCAAGCAGCAGCGCGTCGAAGGCGGCGAAACCCGCATCCCGATGGGCCCCGACGGGCATTTCTGGGTCAACGCCGAGGTCAACGGGCAGGAGCGGCGTTTCCTGGTCGATACCGGCGCCACACTCACAGCGCTCTCCGTCTCCACCGCGCGCGAAGCGGGAATCGAGCCCGCCGAGCTGGGCCGCACGATCATGCTGCAAACCGCCAACGGTGCTGCCCCTGCCAAGCTGGCTTCGATCAGCCAGATCCGCTTCGGCAACGTCGTTGCCCGCGATCTTGATGCGGTGATCGCGCCGGGGATCGGCGAAACAAACGTGATCGGCATGAACCTGCTGTCGCGTCTCGCGTCATGGCGGGTCGAGGGGCAGACACTGATCCTGGTTCCGAAAAACCCGCAGCCGCAGAACTAGAACTTGTTATCCCGCGGGAAGCCGCCGGGCGGCAGCCGGCCGGCGGCGCCGCGGGCGACCTTCCACAGCCGCATGTCGCTTTCGGTGCGGGTGCGGCCGGTTTCGCCGCCCATTTTCCAGCTCAGCCCATCTTCAAGTTTGAGCGTGGTGGCATCGGCCAGCCCGCCATCGCGGTAGCGCTGCAGCGTCACCCCCTGCCCCTTGGCCAGCACCGGCAGTTCCTCAAGGCTGAAGATCACCAGCTTGCGGTTGTCGCCCACCACCGCGATGTGATCGTGCTCGGCCGGAATTTCGCGCACCACTGACAGCTTCACGCCGGGCTTGGTGTTCACCACCCCGCGCCCCTTGCGGGTTTCGGCCAGCAGTTCGCCCGCTTCGGCGGCAAAGCCGCGCCCGGTATTGCTGGCCAGCAGCAGCTGCGCGCCGGGCCGATAAACCAGCAGCGCGATAATCTCTGCCCCGGCATCGATATCCAGCATGGTGCGGATCGGTTCGCCAAAGCCGCGTGCCGAGGGCAGCTTGTCGGCCCCCAGGGTATAGAACCGCCCGTTATCGCAGGCGATCAGCAGCTTGTCGGTGGTCTGGGCATGGGCGGCAAAGGCTGGACCATCGCCTTCCTTGTATTTGAAATCGCCAAATCCGTCTGCGCCAATCGGGACGTGGCCCGATGCGCCGCGCACCCAGCCCTTGGCCGAAAGGTTGACCGTGACCGGCGCCTTTTCGATCATCGCATCCATGGAGAATTCGACCGTCGGGGCGGCTTCGGCAATGGTCGTGCGGCGGCGGCCAAGCGCGGTTTCCTCGCCGTAGTCCTTGCGCAGCGCGGCCAGATCACGCTTCAGCCGGGTACGCTGACGGGCGGGGCTTTCAAGTAGCTTGTTGAGCTCGTCCTGTTCGCCCAGCAGATCGCCCTGTTCGCGCCGCAGCTCCATTTCCTCCAACCGGCGCAGGCTGCGCAGCCGCATGTTGAGGATTGCCTCGGCCTGCCGGTCGGTCAGTTCGAACTCTGCCATCATCAGCACCTTGGGCTCGTCCTGGGTGCGGATAATCTCGATGATCCGGTCCAAGTTGAGGAAGGCGATGATGTAGCCGCCAAGCAGTTCGAGCCGGGCCGCGATCTTGTCCAGCCGGTGCTGGGTGCGGCGCAGCAGGATGTCGATCTGGCTTTTGACCCATTCAAGCAGCAACAGCCGCAGCGAGAGAACGCCGGGCGTGCGGGTATCATCCAGCACGTTGAGGTTGAGGCCGAACCGGGTTTCCAGATCGGTCAGCTTGAACAGCGATTCTTTAAGCAGTTCGGGATCGACGTTGCGGCTTTTGGGCACGAAGACGATGCGGATCTGCGTGTCGCTTTCATCGCGCACGTCTTCCAGGATCGGCAGCTTCTTGTCGGCGATCAGCTGCGCCACCTGCTCGATCAGCTTGCCCTTGGCGAGCTGGTAGGGGATTTCGGAAATGACCAGCTGCCACTGCCCGCCGCCCAGCCGCTCGATCCCGCTGGCTTCCCATGCACCATCCGCCTCGCGCCCGGCCGAGAACCGCCCGCGCACGCGCAACGCACCCTTGCCGGTTTCATAGGCGCGCGAAATTGCCGCCGGGCTATCGACCACCAGGCCGCCAGTCGCAAAATCCGGCCCGTGGAAGATCTGCATCAGCTCGTCATGTTCGGCGGTGGGATTGTCGATCAGCATCAGCGTCGCGTCGATGATCTCGGCAACGTTGTGGCTGGGGATATTGGTGGCCATCCCCACTGCGATCCCGCTGGAACCATTGGCCAGCAGGTTGGGAAAGATGCCGGGGAAGATCTCGGGCTCTTCCTCCTCGCCGTTATAGGTCGGAATGAAATTGACTGTGCCTTCATCCAGCCCGGCCATCAGCTGCACCGCGGTCTTGGTCAGCCGCGCTTCGGTATAGCGATAGGCAGCAGCATTATCGCCATCGATATTGCCGAAATTGCCCTGCCCTTCGACCAGCGGATAGCGCAGCGAGAAATCCTGCGCGAGGCGGACCATCGCATCATAAACCGACTGATCGCCATGCGGGTGATACTTGCCGATCACATCGCCGACCACGCGCGCCGATTTCTTGAAGGCATCGGTGGGGTTGAGCTTCAACTGCCGCATCGCCCACAGCAAGCGGCGGTGCACCGGCTTCAATCCATCGCGCAGATCGGGCAGCGAACGCGCGGTGATCGTCGAGAGCGCATAGACCAGGTAACGTTCGGACAGCGCGCTATCGAACGGCGCATCGACGATGGCATCGAAGGGATCGGGTTCGGTTGTGTCGGTGGTCATTGTCCGCAGGCCCTAGCAGGGGGACTCGCGTGATTCCATGCGGCCCTACCGGTTTTGCGCAGCCTAATTCCTCCCTCTTGGGTGAGGAATTAGCGGCGCTGCATGTCGTGGCTTTCCCCGGGGATGTGCACCACCAGCCCGTCGAGCTGATCGGTCAATTCGATCTGGCACGACAGGCGGCTGGTGCGCATCACCCCGGCGGCGAGGTCGAGCATGTCTTCCTCGTCCTCACTGGCGCGCGGCAGCCGCTCGAACCACTCCTTGGTGACTACCACATGGCAAGTCGAACAGGCCATCTGGCCCTCGCAGGTGCCTTCAAGCGGCATGCCCGCTGCCTGCCCTGCTTCAAGTAGCGATACCCCGGCCTGCCCCTCGGTATCGCACCGCTCGCCCTTGGCGGTGATGAATGTCACTTTGACCATCACACCCCCTGCGCTGCCGCCGCCGCTTCGATCGCGCGGCAAGCCTGTTCAACTTCGTCGCGGGTGGTGTAGCGACCAAAGCCCAGCCGGATCGAATTGCGCGCGGTCTTCGCATCGAGACCGATCGCGCTCAGCACCCGGCTGGGCGCACCGGTGCCGCTGCCGCAAGCCGATCCGGCCGAAAAGGCGATGGTGCGGCAATCGCTGAGCAGCCGCGGGAAGTTCAGCCCATCCAGCCGCAGGTTGAGGTTGCCGGGCCAGCGTGCGGTCTCGCTACCGTTGACCGTCCAGCGCGCCAGGATCGAACGGGCCAGCGCGGCTAGCCCGGACAGATGCTGGAAATCGACGTCCATCCGCGTATTCGCCAGGGCCGCCGCGGCGCCGAACCCGGCGCACAGTGCGGGGCTGAGCGTGCCCGATCGCAGCCCGCCTTCCTGCCCGCCGCCATGGATCATTTCGCCGATCTTCACTCCGTTACGCACCCACAGCGCGCCGATACCCTTGGGCCCGTAGAGTTTGTGCGCAGTGATCGCGATCAGGTCGGCCTCCTCAGGCGGGGCCAGCTTGCCCGCGCCCTGCACCGCATCGCACAGGAACAGCGCCCCGGCGGCGTGCGCCCGTTCGGCCAGCCGCGCGACCGGCTGGACCGTGCCGATTTCGTTGTTGACCTGCATCACCGCGACCAAGCCGGTGCCCTCGGCAAAGTCCACCTCGGGATCGACCAGGCCGTCGGCGCTGACCGGCAATTCCTGCACCGCCGCGCCGCTCGCCAAGGCCGCATTGACCACAGCCGAATGCTCGATCGCCGAAACCGCAATGCCGCCGCGCGGAACGGTGCGCAGCGCCTGGTTGAGCGCCTCTGTCGCGCCGCTGGTAAAGATCACCCGGCCGTCTTTGGGCAACAACCCGGCGACCTGCTCGCGCGCCACCTCGACCGCCGCCGCTGCAGCCCTCCCCGCCCGGTGCATCGAGTGCGGATTGGCAAAGCCAATCGATTCTGGGCCCGACAGCCACGGCAACATCGCATCGCGCGCTTCGGGCGCGAGCGGGGTGGTCGCCTGATGGTCAAGATAGATGAATTGGGCGGGCATGTTCACAATCGTTGCTTTTCAGTCACTCGTTTCTATATAGCGCCTGCTTCCCGATCCTAGCCCAAAGCGGTCCGGCATCCGATAATTCCCCGGACGCCGCGCCATGGGCCAGCAAGAACAGGCACCGATATTATGCCCGCAGTGATCTTTCCCGGACCCGAAGGCCGCCTTGAAGGCCGTTTCCAGCCCGCCGGACGGCCGCGCGCACCGGTCGCGATGATCCTTCATCCGCACCCGCAGGCCGGCGGCACGATGAACGAGCGGATCACGCAGCACCTCTACAAGACCTTCGCCAACCGTGGTTTCGCCACACTGCGCTTCAACTTTCGCGGCGTCGGCCGCAGCCAGGGCAGCTTCGACAACGGGATCGGCGAGCTTTCTGACGCTGCCGCAGCGCTCGATTGGGTTCAGTCGATCCACCCCGAAGCCAGCACCACCTGGGTTGCGGGCTTCAGCTTTGGCGCGCTGATCGGCATGCAACTGCTGATGCGCCGCCCGGAAATCCGCGGCTTTATCTCGGTCGCGCCGCCGGCCAACATGTACGATTTTTCCTTCCTCGCCCCGTGCCCCGCATCGGGCATCCTGATCCAGGGCGCGGCCGATACGGTGGTGACGCCCAATTCGGTGGTGAAGCTGGTCGAAAAGCTGCGCACGCAAAAGCACATCACCATCCACCACGAGGAAATTCCCCGGGCGAACCATTTCTTTGAGAACGAGATGGAAGACCTGATGGGCTCGGTCGACAATTACCTCGACTTCCGCCTCGCGCCGGATTGCCCGATCCGCTGAACCGGGTGCGCTAGTCCGGCTTGGCGCTGACCAGCGCCTTGCCGCCGCTTCCCGGCACGACCCAGATCGCGATGTTGGCGGCGACAACCGCCGCCAGCACCAGCATCAAGGCCGCCTGCTTGCTGCCGCGCTGCCGCCGCCACAGCACATAGGCGCCCAGCAGCATTGCCAGGCACACCAACACCAGCAGCGACAAGACGGTATCAGCAGCGATCATCGCACCAGCTTGCCCGCCATACCGAGGATGTCGTCAAGCGGGTTGCCATCGTGGTTAAGGTCAAGCAGCGAACCCAGTCCGCCCAGTCCGCCGCCCGCAGGTGCGGCCGACGCCTGACCCCCGCCGAGGACCGAACCCAGCACCGAACCCAGAATCCCGCCTGCGCCGCCCTGCCCGCCGCCCAGGACCGAACCGAGCACCGAGCCCAGAATCCCGCCCTGGCCTTCCTGCTGCTGCCCGCCGTCAGCCTGGTGCGAAAAGTATCCGGCAACCAGCATGGCAAGGATCGGCAGCATCTTCTTGAGGATCGCGGGATCGATCCCGGTCTGGCCCGACGCGTGATCGGCCACGGTGCGGCTGACGTCCTTCGAACCAAAGATCGTGCCCAGCACCGAATTGCCCGCATCGACATTGGTCGGCTCATCGCTCAGCACATTGTTGGCGAGGCCTGCCCCGCCCAGCGAGCCGAGGATCCCGATCAGGCTGCCCAGTCCGCCTGCGCCGCCGCCAGCGGCATCGGCCTGCTTGCTCATCCCGCCGACAATCGCCGGCAGCAGTGCGCCTGCGCCAGCTTCGGCCATTTGCGGGGGAATGCCAAGCTGATTGGCAATGGCGGCAATGCCGCCGGTTTGTTGTAGGATTGAAATGAGATCGGCTGCGGCCATGGTGTAAACCCTCCTGCGGCCGGATTTGGCCGCGTATGGACAAGGACTTAGCCAAGCTGCTCGCAGCGGGCCAGAGCATTTGTTTGCAGGTTTGACACCGGCGGCGCGCAACCGCATCACTGCACGATGGACAATCCGCACTACATTTCGCGCCGCCAGTCGCTTGCCCTGCTGGGCGGTGCGGCTTCGTCTTTGGCCTTGACCGGATGCCAGACTCTGTCCGCCCGTGCCGCCGCGCCCGCCACCGCCGAAGCGACGAAGGCTGCAGCCTTGCTCGAACTGCTGGCGAACAGCATAATCGCGCTTAACCCTGAACAGGCAAGCTCACTGGGGGTCGATACCGGCGCCAATGCGCACTTGCGCGCGCGGCTTGGCAATCGTTCGCCGCAGGGCCAGGCGCAAATCGCTGCCCTGCTCCGCCTGGGGCTGCAACAGGCCAACCAGATTGACCCGGGCAGACTGGACGCCGCCACCGGCACCAGCATCGCTGTTGTGAAGAGCGCGTTTTCGGCCGCGATTGATGGTTTTGCCCTGCCCTATGGCGATGTCGCGGTGGGCGGCTGGCGCAACACGCCTTACGTGGTGATTCAGAACGTGGGCGGATACATCGATACTCCGCGGTTCCTCGATAGCGAACACCGCGTCGAAAATGCCGCCGATGCCGAAGCCTATCTCGCCCGGCTCGCACAATTCCCGGCCCTGCTTGATGGCGAACTTGGGCGGATCAGGGATGCGCGCAGCAAGGGTCTGGTGCCGCCCGCCTTCCTGCTCGACAAAGCGATCCGCCAGATGGAACTGACGTTGAAGGATGCCAGCACCGGTGGCGGGTTGGTCAATTCGCTGGTGCGCCGCACCAAGGACATCCCGGGCAACTGGGATGTGCGCGCCCGAACCCTGGCGACTGGCCCGGTTGCAGCGGCCTTGTCGCGCCAACTGGTAGAACTCAAAGCCCAGCGTGCCATTGCGACGATGGACGCCGGGCTGCTCAGACGCCCGCATGGTGAGGAATGGTACGCCTGGGGCCTTCGCGCCAGCACCACCACGCGCCACAGCCCCGAAGAAATCCACGCGATGGGGCTGGACTCACTTAAAGACCTGCAGGGCCAGATGGACCCGATCCTGCGTTCGATCGGTTATACCAAGGGGACGGTCGGCCAGCGGATGACCGCGCTGGGCAACGATCCCCGCTTCGGCTTTACCAACGACGACGCGGGCCGCGCCGAGATCATCAAGCTGATGCAGGACAAGATCGCCTTCATCCGCACCCGCCTGCCGCAAGCCTTTGGCAAGCTGATGCCGGGCAAGCTTGAAATCCGCCGCCTCCCGCTGGCAGAGGAAGACGGCGCGCCGGGTGCCTATGGCGGGGCAGGATCGAAGGACGGCACGGTTCCCGGCAAGATCTGGCTCAACCTCGGCGATGTAAACCGCCACAGCCGTTATTCGCTGGCCACGCTGGCGTTCCACGAGGGCATTCCGGGGCACGTCTGGCAAGGCGAATATGCCAATGCCCTGCCGCTGATCCGAACCCTGCTTGCCTTCAACGCCTATAGCGAAGGCTGGGCGCTCTATGCCGAAACGCTGGGCGATGAATTGGGGGCCTATGAAGGCGATCCGGTCGGGCGGCTGGGCTATCTTCAGTCGATCGCGTTTCGCGCCTGCCGCTTGGTGGTCGATACCGGCTTGCACGCCAAAGGCTGGAGCCGCGAACAGGCGATCCAGTGGTTTGCCGAAACCAACGGTTCGGGCCTGTCTGAAGTGACTCCCGAGGTTGATCGGTATTGTTCGTGGCCGGGGCAGGCCTGCGGCTACAAGGTTGGCCACAGCGAAATCCTGGCGCAGCGCGCGCGGGCCAAAGGCGAACTGGCCGCGCGCTATGATTTGCGCGATTTCGATGATGCTGTGGTCGGCGGGGGCAATGTCCCGCTCGATGTGCTGGGCAGCAACGTATCGCGCTATATCGCTGAAAAGAAAGCAGGCTAGGCGCGCCACAAACCGCTTCAACTGTCACACAGACCTGCTAGGCCAAGGCAATCAGGGGATGCGGCCTCACTCTCGAGTCGCCGCCGTTCAAGGAGTCGCTTGTCATGTCTATTTTCAGTTCGATCAAGAATGCCATTTTTGGCAAGCCCGCCGAAGCCGCGCCCGCACCCGAAGCCTCGGCGATCCCGATGGCGGAAGCCGCGCCCGCCGCTCCGGTCGATGTTGCCGCCGTGCTGGGCGCAATGCCCGGGGCCGATGGCCTCAACTGGCAGGGATCGGTGGTTGATTTGATGAAGCTGGTCGGGATCGACGCTTCGTACGACAACCGCAAGGCGCTGGCTCACGAATTGGGCAATGCCGATTATTCGGGCAGCGCCGAAGACAATATCGCGCTGCAGAAGCAAGTGCTGCAGGCACTGGCCGACAATGGCGGCATGGTGCCGGCCGAACTGCTCGATTAAGTCTGCGCTCAGCAAAATGAAAGGCCGGGCTGCCCCAGGGCAACCCGGCCTTTTCGTTTGCGCAGCAGCGCTTATTTCTTGCCGAACAGCCCGCTGGCCAGACCAGCCAGATCGTTAAGCGGATTGCCGTCACCATCGCGGTCCAGCATGCCCAGGATCCCCGACGCGGCCGGATTGTCCTTCAGCGCCTGGGCATATTGGCCGAGCGAACCTTCGCCGCCGATCTGGTCGACAATCTGGCTGAGCACGCCAGCATCGAGCCCGGTCTTGGCCGCAGCGCCCTGGATCGTATCGCCGTCTTCGCCATGCGACTGGCCCAGCGCGGCAATCGCCTTTTCGGCCATTTCGGCCGGGATGCCCAGCTTCGCCGCCATGTTGCCAACGTCGGCATGGCCGCCAAGCTGGCCCAGAATGCTGTCAAAAATACCCATGAGCGACTCCTTTAATCAGAAGCTTTGATGATGGACCTGCGGTGCGCGCGGGCCAAGCTAAATCGGTGCCAGATCGGGTTCGGTCCAGCCGCGGCGGGCCGCGACCGAAAACAGCCATTCGCGCGAATAGAACCGCAGCGGCCAATCGCGTGGGCCAAGTTCGCTGGTCAGCAGCGCGTTGACCTGGGCGAGCAGGCCGTTCTGCGCAGAGCCCGCCAGAAACCGCCGCACGCCGATGATGTAAAGCTGGGTCAGCGTTTCGTGATAGCCAGCGCTGTCGGTGTTCTCTCCCCCTATCGCCACGTTGTAGCTGCGGATGATGTCCGGCAACTGGATTTCGGGAGCGATGTCGCCGCGTTCGAGCACCACCCACAGACAGGCGGCCAAATGCGCTTCGTGGGTCCATTCGGCCTTGGGCAAGGTGCGCGAAAGCAGTCCTTCGCCCGCACGGCGAATGGCTTCTTCGCTTTCAAACAGCCGGATTGAATGGTTAGTCATGAAACAGAAACTCCGGGTCAATGGCGACCCGGAGCCTTCCGGGTCAGGCAGCCTTGGGGGCCGAATCAAGCACGCCTTGATCGACGTATTCGGCGAACTGGGCGAAGTTCTCGACAAACTTGGCGACCAGTTCCTTGGCGTTTTGATCGTAGGCTTGGCCGTCGGCCCAAGCGCCGCGCGGGTTCAGCAGCGCGGTGTCCACACCCGGCACGGCCACCGGAACTTCGAAACCAAAGTTCGGATCGCGCACGAATTCGGCGTTATTGAGGCTGCCGTCGAGTGCGGCATTGAGCAAAGCGCGCGTGGCCTTGATCGGCATCCGCTTGATGCCAGGTTCGGTTGCCTTGCCGCCCGACCAGCCGGTATTGACCAGCCAGCATTGCGCCCCGCCTTCGGCAATCCGCGTCTTGAGCAGATTACCATAGACGCTGGGGTGGCGCGGCATGAAGGCGGCACCGAAGCAGGTGCTGAAAGTCGCTTCCGGTTCAGTCACGCCGATCTCGGTGCCAGCGACCTTGGCCGTGTAACCCGAGAGGAAGTGGTACATCGCCTGATCGGGCGTGAGCCGTGCAATTGGCGGCAGAACCCCAAATGCGTCCGCAGTCAGAAGGATAATGTTCGATGGCGGCGGGCCGAGGTTCTTCGCGCTGGTGTTGGGGATGAACTCGATCGGATAGGCACCGCGGGTATTCTCGGTCTTGCTGGCGTCGGTGAAGTCAAGCTCGCGGGTTGCTTCGTCCATCGCCACGTTCTCAAGGATCGTGCCGAACATCTTGGTCGTTGCGTAGATCTCCGGCTCGCCCTCGGCCGACAGGTTGATCATCTTGGCGTAGCAGCCACCTTCGAAATTGAACACCGCGGTGTCCGACCAGCCGTGCTCATCGTCACCGATCAGGGTGCGGCTGGCGTCGGCGGAAAGCGTGGTCTTGCCGGTGCCCGACAGGCCGAAGAAGATCGCGCTCTTGCCATCGGCGCCTACGTTGGCCGAACAGTGCATCGGCATCACGCCCTGCGGCGGCAACAAGAAGTTCAGAAGGCCGAACACGCCCTTTTTCATCTCGCCCGAATATTCGGTGTTGCCGATCAGGATCAGCTTCTCGGTAAAGTTGACTGCGATCACCGTATCGCTGCGGCAGCCATGGCGCTCCGGGTCAGACTTGAAGCTGGGCAGATTGACGATGGTGTATTCGGGCGCAAAACTGTCCAGTTCTTCGGCTGTGGGGCGCACCAGCAAGGTGCGCACGAACAGGCTGTGCCAGGCCATCTGGGTGATCACACGAACGTTCACGCGGTATTCGGGCTGGCTGCCGCCGAACAGGTCAGCGACATAAAGCTCGCTCTGGTCTTCCAGCGCGGCCATGAAATCGGCTTTCAGGTTGGCCCAGTGCTGCGCCGCCATTGGCTGGTTGATCGGGCCCCAGTTAATCGCATTTTCTGTGGTGGCATCGCGCACCACGTACTTGTCCTTGACGCTGCGCCCGGTAAACCTGCCGGTATCAACCAACAGTGCGCCATCCTTGGTAAGCCGCCCCTCATCCTTGCGCACGGCATGTTCCACCAGCGGCGCAGTGCCGAGATTGGCGTGAACATTGGCAGACGTGGCGATGCCCTGCGAAGCGAGCGGGAAGGAAAGCGTGGTCAAGGTATTCTCCGTGGCAGCGCGCAATGGATGCAAGCCTTGCATACGAATGCGCCGGGGCTGTGAGGCGCGCATAGCGGCACCAGCCGATTCCGTCAAACGGGCTGATATCTTGCATTAGTTGGCTTTATTTCAATGGTTTGATGCCGAAAACTGGATCATTTGCGCCCAGCTGAGTTAACCGCTACCCCGTGGCTCCTGTGCAATCCCGCCGGTAAAGCGCTGACTGTCGCATGGCTGACCCAGATTTTTCACCGACCGATCCAGGCGAACCGCAAGTGATCGCGCTGGTGGACGACGATCGCAACATCCTGACCACGGTTTCGATCGGGCTGCAGGCCGAAGGGTTCATCACCCGGGTCTATTCGGATGGCGCGGCGGCCTTGAAGGCCATGCTCGAAAATCCGCCTGATCTGGCCGTTTGCGATATCAAGATGCCGCAGATGGACGGGTTCGAGCTGCTGCGCCGCCTGCGCGAGAAGAGCGCGCTGCCGCTGATTTTCCTGACCAGCAAGGACGAGGAGCCCGACGAGGCGATGGGGCTGGCGCTGGGCGCCGACGATTACATCACCAAGCCGTTCAGCCAGCGCCTGTTGGTGGCCCGGATCCGCGCGATCCTGCGCCGCGCCGAACTGGTTCGCAGCGAAACCGAAGCGGAAAGCGCCGGCGCGGCGAGCGATGATCTGATCCGCGGCCGCCTGCAGATGGATCCGGCGCGCCACCAGGTCAGCTGGGATGGCGCGCCG
Organism: Novosphingobium sp.; assembly: GCF_031417815.1. Classification (GTDB taxonomy): domain Bacteria; phylum Pseudomonadota; class Alphaproteobacteria; order Sphingomonadales; family Sphingomonadaceae; genus Novosphingobium. The sequence goes on from NZ_JANOWI010000037.1 coordinate 36,791, forward strand.
GTATCGCTCACCGTCACCGAATTTCTGATCCTTGAGGCACTGGCTGCCCGCCCCGGGGTAATCAAGACCCGCAACCAGCTGATGGACGCAGCCTACAGCGACGATGTCTTCGTCGATGACCGCACGATCGACAGCCACATCAAGCGCCTGCGCCGCAAGTTCCGGGCGGTCGATCCCGAATTTTCCGCAATCGAGACGCTTTACGGCGCGGGCTATTCGTTCTCTGATGGCTGAACCGGCTGCCCTGCCCCCGCGCTGGCCGCTGCGCCGCCAATGGACCCGGCGCACTTCGCTGACGGTGCGCATTCTGGCGGTCAACATCATCGCGCTTGGGCTGATGGCGGGCAGCCTGTTCTACATCGATTCCTACCGCAAGCAGCTGCTGGGTGAACGTTTCCAGCTGGCCCGCAGCGAAGCGCAGATCGCCGCCGCCGGGATCGCCGCCAGCACCCCGCGCGAACGGCGCAACCTGATTGGCCTGATCGGAGCCGACCAGCACCTGCGGCTGCGGCTCTACGACGCCCAGGGCAAGCTGGTCCATGACAGTTTCGCAATCACCGGCCCGGCCTATGCCTTTACCGATCCCGCTGCCGATCCCTGGTACCTCAACACTGCGCGCGGGCTCGACCGGTCGATGAACTGGATCCTCGGGTCTGCCGACGTGCCAACCTATGCCGATCCGCACCCCGACAATGCTGCGGCATGGCCCGAGCTGGTCCGCACCCGGGCGAGCGGCGAAACGATTGTCCAGCAACGCGCCGCGCCCGATGAAACCCCGGTGATTACCGCCGCCGCCAAAGTCGGTGCGCGCGGCGATCTGCTGCTGACCACGCGCAATGCCCGCGATATTACCCAGCGTGTGCGCGACGCCCGCCAGACGCTGGTGATCGTGCTGGCGATCACGCTGATCATTTCAATCCAGCTCTCGCTGTTCCTGGCTCGCACCATCGTCCAGCCGCTGCGCGCGCTGGTGCGCGCCGCGATCCGGGTAAGACTCGGCCGCGACCGTGCGGTGGAAGTGCCCCGGCTCCCCGGCCGCGGCGACGAGATCGGCCTGCTCGCCCGGGCGCTGTCCGACATGACCGGAGCGCTGCGCCAGCGGATCGACGCGGTGGAAACCTTCGCCGCCGATGTTGCGCACGAAATCAAAAACCCGCTCGCCTCGCTGCGCTCTGCGCTCGAAAGCCTGGAAAAGGTTACGGACAATGGGCTGCGCACCGAACTGACCGCGATCGCCGCGCACGATGTCAGGCGGATCGACCGGCTGGTTACCGAGATTGCCGAAGCCAGCCGCATCGATGCCGAGCTCAGCCGCACGCAGTTCGATGATGTCGATCTGATGACGCTGGCCGAAACGCTGGTCCACGCCCGCAACGCACGCGGTGACAATGCCGGCCGCCAGATCAGGGTTGAACCGCAAGACGCCGGGCCCTGGACGGTCAAGGGCGATGCTGCGCGGCTGGAGCGCGTGCTCGAAAACCTGATCGACAATGCCGCTTCCTTCTCGCCAGCCGATGGCGCGGTCGAGGTGGAAATCACGCGGCACGAGGATCACGTTTCGCTGGCGGTCAGCGATCATGGCCCGGGCATTCCCGTGCATGCGCGCGAAAAGATATTCGACCGGTTTCACTCGCTGCGCCCCGAAGGCGAACAGTTCGGCAGCCATTCCGGCCTCGGCCTTGCCATCGCCCGCACCGTCGCCGCCGCACACGATGGTACGCTGACCGCGCACGACCGCGAGGACGGCAAGAGCGGCGCACGGCTGGTGCTCGATCTGCCGGTGGCCGAGAACGCGCATGGGGACAGCGAATGAGCGTGCTTCATCAGGCCAGCTGCGTTGCGATCGGCAACCGCGCGATCCTGATCGAAGGGGATCCGGGCACCGGAAAGTCCAGCCTGGCGCTTGGCCTGATCGATCGCGGCGCGGTTCTGGTCGGCGATGACGGGGTCAGCCTCGCGGTGCGGGGGAACCGGCTCTATGCCAGCCCCGCTCCGGCGATCGCCGGCCTGCTTGAAGTGCGCAATCTTGGCCTGCTGCAGTTCCCGGTGCTGAGCCAGGTGCCGGTTGCGCTGGTGTTGCGCCTCGATTCCGAGGCACCGCGCTTCACCGAAACCGCTGAAAAGGTCGATATTTTGCGGGCTGTTGTGCCAATGCTGCGGATCTGGCCGCACAGCGATCCGATCAAGGCGGAGTTGGCCCTGAAGCACTTTGGTGTCTGATCCGGGGACACTGCGATCACGGCCCTTCACTTCGCGTTTATCCAGCGCCATTTATGATGCACCCAAATGACCGAGTCACGCCCGCCCGCGCGTCAACGCCTGCTTCTGGTCACCGGCCTGCTTGGCGCGGGCAAGACCACTGCGCTGAAGGTGCTGGAAGACCTGGGCTGGGAAGTGATCGACAACTTCCCGATCCGCCTGCTCGACCGGTTGATCGACAAGGCCGATAGCCCCGCATCCGATCCGCGCAGCCCCCTGGCGATCGGGTTCGATTCGCGCACAAGAGGCTTCGATCCGAACAAGGTGATCCAGCGGGTCAAACAGCTTGCCGCGCGCGCCGATCTGGAGATCACCACGCTGTTCCTCGATTGCGCCGGGCGTGAGCTTGAGCGGCGTTACAACGAAACCCGCCGCCGACATCCGCTGGCGCAGGATCTGCCGGTGGCCAGCGGGATCGCGGCTGAGCGCGAATTGATGGAACCGCTGCGGCGCTGGGCGGATATGGTCATTTCGACCACCGATTTTACCAGCAACGATTTGCAGCAGGCGGTGCGCGAACGCTTCGGTGATGAAACCGGCGCGCAGGAAACCACGATCAGCATCACTTCGTTCGGCTTTGCCCGCGGCATGCCGCCGATCGCCGATCTGGTCTTCGACATGCGTTTCCTCGATAATCCGCACTGGGATTCGCTGCTGCGCGAACAGACCGGCAAGGATCAGGCGGTGGCCGATCATATCCGCCAGGATGAGGCCTGGGACGAGGCTTTTGGCCGGATCCGCGATCTCGTGCTGATGCTGTTGCCGCGCTACCGGGCGCAGGGCAAAGCCTATGTGAACATCGCGTTCGGCTGCACCGGGGGACGGCACCGGTCGGTCTTTTCGGCCGAGCAGCTGGCCGCCGCCTTGCGCGCAGCGGGCTATGCCCCCAGCGTTGTTCATCGCAACCTGTCCGCCCGCGCGGTGGATATGGTTGAAGGAAAGCATTGACCATGTGCGCTTGTGGCGTCATGGCCCCGGTCCTTGCGGCACAGCGAGTCGCCGCTAGGGGCAATCGGAGCGCGTTCCCAGCATGATCGGTTTGATCCTGGTTACCCACGGGCGGCTGGCGGAAGAGTTCGTCAACGCGATGCAGCATGTCGTCGGCAAGCAGGAAGCTGTTGCCACCGTGTGCATCGGGCCCAATGACGACATGGAAGCCCGCCGGGCCGAAATCGGCGCGGCGGTTAAAGCTGTCGATGCGGGCCAAGGGGTGATCATCCTGACCGACCTGTTCGGCGGCACCCCTTCGAATCTGGCGATCTCGCTGATGAAGAAGGGCCGGATCGAGGTTATCGCCGGGATCAACCTGCCGATGCTGATCCGGTTGGCCAAGGCGCGCGGCTGCATGGAACTGGAAAAAGCGGTGTCCACTGCGCGCGATGCTGGGCGAAACTATATCACGGTTGCATCGGAATTTCTGGGGCAGGACGCCTGACCAGGCGATTGAGTGGGGGAACGATGGCCCAGGCCAGCCAAAGCGTCGAAGTTGTCAACAATCGCGGTCTTCACGCCCGGGCCAGCGCCAAATTCGTCAACGCGGTTGCCAAGCTGGGTGACGGGGTGCTGGTCAAGGTGATGAAGGATGGCAACGAAGCCGTCGGCGCATCGATCCTGGGCCTGATGATGCTGGGCGCGGCCAAGGGCGATACGATCGAGATCGAAGTCAGCGGCGAATGTGCCGAGGTGGCCCTGCTCAAACTCGTCGGCTTGGTCATGGACGGCTTCGGCGAGGATTGATGCGTGGCTGAGCGCCGCCAGATCACCGGATTTTCCAACCCAACGGTCAAATACTTGCGCAGCCTGCGCGAAAAGAAGCACCGCAAGGTTGCCGGCAAGTTCCTGGCCGAAGGGCTTAGGCTGCTGACCGATGCGCGCGAGTCCGGCCATGTTCCCGAAGTGCTGGTATTGGCTGCCGGGCGCGATCCCCATCCGCTGCTGGCGCAGCTCGAATGCGCGGTCTGGGCGGCCGGCGGCGAAGTGATCGAGACGTCGGGCGATATCCTCTCCAAAATTACCGGCAAGGATAATCCGCAGGCGGTTTGTGGGGTCTATGCCGAATTTGACACCGGCCTTGCAGCACTTGATCGTTCGCGCGCGAAGATCTGGCTGGTGGCGCAGGCGCTGCGCGATCCGGGCAACCTTGGCACTTTGCTGCGCACGGGCGATGCGGTGGGCGCAGGCGGGCTGATCCTGATCGACGATTGCGCCGATCCGTTCAGCGTCGAGGCGGTGCGGGCCAGCATGGGCGCGGTTTTCACGCAAGGCATTGCCCAGGCGCGCTGGGATGAATTCCTGCCGTGGCTGCGCGGCGGCGAAGCGCAACTCGTGGCGGCAAGTCTGCGCGATGCGGTGCCTTATCGCGGGGCGCCCTATGCTGCGCCGTGCTTCATCCTCGTCGGTAACGAATCGCGCGGGCTGCCCGAAGACTACGAACTGGCCTGCGATCTGCGCGTGACCATGCCGATGCACGGGCGCGCCGACAGCCTCAACGCTGCGGTCGCTGCCGCGGTGCTGGCTTACGAGGTGCTCGACTCGCTGGGCTGAACAACCTTTCGCCCGGATGTGCCGTGCGTTCAGTCTGCGATAAGCTTGCCAGCCCTAGCGTCTGCATAATGATCAAGCGCACCATCCTGTTCACCCTGCCCTTGCTGGCCGCCTGCGCCACTGCCGGGGCGTCTCCCGCACAATTGCAAGACACCCGCTGGGCCTTCACCAGCATCGACGGCAAGGCGCCAGTTTCAAGCAAAGCATCGCTGAGCATCGAAGCCGAGCGGGTCGGCGCGAATGCGGGGTGCAACGGCATGGGCGGCGATCTGCGGCTGACCGAGGACAAACTGGTGACCGGGCCGATCATTTCGACGCAGATGTACTGCGACGGGGTGATGGAACAAGAGCGCGCCGTGGCCGGCCTGCTCGATGCCGATCCGGTCTATGCGCTGAAGGGCGACAAATTGGTGCTCGAAGGCGGCGGCCACCGCGCCGAACTGAAGCGGGTCAACTAAGCCGCTATTCCGCCGCTTCAGCCGGATCATCGTTCGAGGCGTCGGGCAACATCAGGCTATCGTCCGCCGCATCAGCGTGGCGCACCAGCGTTTCGACTAGTGGCACCTCCTCGATCTCGCGCTTGCCGATCTCGATGCCTTTGTCGCGCAGGCGCTTGCCCGAGGTGAGGACATTGCGTTCGAAGCTGCCGACGAAATCGTTATATTTGCGCACCGCCCGGTCGAGCCCCGCGCCCATGCCCTTGAGGTGATCTGCAGCCACCGCCAAGCGGTCATAAAGCTCCGCCCCGGCCTTGCCAATTTCCACCGCCTCGCGCGCCAGCTGATCCTGTTTCCAGACCATTGCGACGGTCCGGGCGATCGCCACCAGATTGGTCGGTGTTGCCAGCAAAACCTTGTTGTGGAAGGCGAAATCCCACAGTTCTGGATCGTGTTCGAGCGCCGCGGCAACAAAGTGTTCGCCCGGCACGAACATCACCACATAGTCCGGCGCTTCGGCAAACTGGCTTTGATAGCTTTTCGCGCCGAGCGACTGAACGTGATTGCGCATTGAGCGCGCATGCAGATCGAGGTGGCGTTTTCGCTCCGCATCGTCGGCGCATTCGAACGCCGCCTGATAGGCATTGAGCGAGACCTTGGCGTCGATCACCAGCTTCTTCTGCCCCGGCACATGGACAATCGCATCAGGCCGCAGTCGGCCTTCTTCGGTATCGAGCGAATGCTCCAGTTCGAAGTCGGTGTGTTCACTCAGCCCGCACTGCTCGAGCACGTTCTGCAGCGCACGTTCGCCCCAGCGTCCGCGCGCCTTGGGCGCATTGGTCAACGAATTGCCCAGCCGCGCGGCTTCGGCCCGGACCTGTTCCTGCCCTTCGCGCAGCGACTGGATCAACCCGCCCAGCTGGCCGAAAGCATCGACGCGCTCCTTCTCCAGCTTGCCGACCTGTGCTTCATAAGAGGCCAGCCGCTGGCCAACCGGTTCAAGCAGCGCCTTGATCCGCGCCTCGTTCTTCTCTTCGGACTGGGTGAAGCGTTGCTGGGCGCGCTCAAGCAGCACTTCCTGGGCCTGCGCCAGCACTTTGGCTCCGGCGTTCTCGAATTCTTTCTTGAGGCCATCCTGCGCGGTCAGCAGCAGGCGTTTCTGTTCCTCAAAATTGGCAGCATTGGCCCGCAGCGTGGCCAGTTCGGCGCTCAACATCTCGCGCGCCTGACGCGCCGCGGCCAATTCATCCGCCAGCGCATCGGCCCGCTCAGCCCGCTCGCTCGCCCCGGCGAGATCACGAATCGCCGCCTTGAACCGCTCATCCAGTTCGCGGGCTTCGCCCTCGCTCTGCGACAGCCGCGCCCGCAAGTCAGTGGCCGGACGCGAGCCGAACAGCCAGCCAAGCAACGCCCCGCCGGCTAACGCGATCAGCGCGATCACAATCGTAAAAATCGGTCCGTCCATTTCGCGATGCTAATCGGAACGGAGCAAGAACGCCAGCCCTCTTTGCGAATTTCCACAACCGTCACCCTGAACTTGTTTCAGGGTCCATTGTGCCTGAAGCGCGGTGTAGGCGGGGATCAGCCAACCGGTGCGACATTGCTGCCAAACTCCGCTTCAGTCTGTTCCGAAAAATGGACCCTGAAACAAGTTCAGGGTGATGGATCTGGCTTGGGATCGAAGCGACCTATGTCCAAAATCACGCCGCCTTGCGCAGCTTGTCCAACTTCTTGAGCGCCATCTGCCGTTTCAGGCGCGACAGGTGATCGATGAACAGGATCCCTTCGAGGTGGTCCATTTCGTGCTGCAGGCACGTCGCCATCAGCCCGTCCAAGTCCTCTTCGTGGGCTTTCCCGTCAATATCCTGCCAGCGCGCGCGGATCCGGGCCGGGCGTTCGACGTCGGCGTAGATTTCGGGCACCGAAAGGCAACCTTCGGAATAGACCGCGTGGTCATCCGAGGGATCGAGGATTTCCGGGTTGATGAACACCCGCGGTTCGCGCCTGGTCGGCTGGTGGTGATGGTGGTGGCCATCATGATTGCAGGCTTCGGGCTCTGCATCCTCATCCTCGGGCTGGAGATCGATCACCAGCACCCGCAGCGGCACCGCGACTTGGACGGCGGCAAGGCCGATGCCGGGGGCATCGTACATCGTCTCGAACATGTCATCGACCAGCGTCTTGAGCGCGGCATCGAATTTGGTGACGCGTTCGGACACCACCTTGAGGCGGGGATCTGGAACTTCGAGGATTTCGCGGATAGCCATGGAGGGTCAGATAGTGCGGTTGCTTGCGAATCTCAACCCATCGGTCGCCGCGCGCGCAAAGCCTGCGCCAGAGTGCCTTCGTCGAGGTAATCGAGTTCGCCGCCCACCGGCAATCCGTGCGCCAGTTGGGTGATGCGGATCGGGTAGTTTTCCAGCCGCTCGGCGATGTAATGCGCGGTGGTCTGGCCTTCCAGCGTGGCGTTCATGGCGAGGACCACTTCGTCGATCCCGCCTTGAGAGACCCGCTCGATCAAGGTGCCGATCGTCAGATCTTCGGGCCGCACGCCTTCGAGCGCGGAAAGCCGCCCGCCGAGCACGTGATATTTGCCCGCAAACAGCTTGGCCCGGTCAAGCGCCCACAGATCAGCGATGTCCTCCACCACGCACAGCGCGCGCGGATCGCGGCGCGGATCGGCGCAGATGGCGCAAGGATTCGCGGTATCGACATTGCCGCAGGTGGTGCATTCGACCAACCCTTCGCGCACCGCGTCCAGCGCGGAAAGCAGCGCCACCAGCGAGGTTTCGCGCCGCTTGATCAGCCACAGCACCGCGCGCCGCGCCGAGCGCGGGCCGAGGCCCGGCAAGCGCGAGAGCGCGGTGGTCAGTGCTTCGATCTCTTGCGATGCCATGGGGGGACAGATAGGGGCATTTGCGAGACAATTGAACTGAAAAGCCCTTCCCCCTGGGGAAGGGTTGGGATGGGGGTTCGGGCGCTTGCCTTCCAGCGCGGTGTCCCCACCCCCAACCGCTCCCCGCCGGGGAGGGGAGCTACAAGGGGCAGACTGTTGCGGATCATTTTCATGGGAACCCCGGATTTCGCTGTCCCGGCGCTGCGGGCGCTGGTGGCCGCCGGGCACGATGTGGTGGCCGCCTATACCCAGCCGCCCCGGCCCGGCGGTCGGCGCGGCAAGGAATTGACGCCAACGCCGGTGCACAAGGCAGCCGAGGTGCTGGGGATCACAGTGCGCCATCCGGTTTCGCTCAAAGGTGCCGAAGAGCAGTCGGCGTTCGCAGCGCTGCATGCCGATGCCGCGGTGGTGGCCGCCTATGGCCTGATCCTTCCGCAGGCCGTGCTGGATGCGCCAAAGCTGGGCTGCCTCAACGTCCACGCCAGCCTGCTGCCGCGCTGGCGCGGCGCGGCGCCGATTCAGCGCGCGATTTTGGCAGGCGATGCAGAGACCGGCGTTACGATCATGCAGATGGAGGCGGGGCTTGATACCGGGCCGATGCTGGCGACAAAGGAGACGTCAATCCTAGACCACGATACTGCAGGGATACTGACCCATCGCCTCTCGCTTTTGGGGGCTGAGCTGATGGTTCAAGTCTTAGCCGATCTACCGGACAACGCGCCGCAAATCCAGCCTACGGACGGCGTGACTTATGCCCGTAAGATCGACAAAGCCGAAGCGCGGATCGACTGGAGTTGTGGCAGCTTGGCAGTTGATCTCCAAATTCGGGCTTTCAATCCCATGCCTGGGGCATTTTTCGAACATGGTGGAGAGCGAATTCGCGTGCATACGGCAGCAGTCCTGACTGCAAGCCCTGACGACTTCTCGATCAAATTCAATTCGCCAGCCGGGTTGGTGTTAGATGATCAACTGGGCGTCGGCTGCGGGACAGGGGCCATTAGACCGGTTGATGTCCAGCGAGCAGGACGCGGTGTTATGAGTTGCCTTGAGCTGTTGAGGGGATTCCCGATCCCAAAGGGAACCCAGCTTGACTGAGCCTTCATTCCTTAAATCCATCGTCGCCTCGGGCTTGACCCGGGGCTTGGCTGCCTTTGCTCGGTTTCGACTAGCTGCGCCGACGGAGAAGAAAAACCAAGCCCCGGATCAAGTCCGGGGCGACGAAGCTGAGAGTGTGGTTCTGTGACCCGCTTCGCCCTCACCCTTGAATTTGACGGCACGCCGTTCTTCGGGTTCCAGCGCCAGAGCAACGGGCCGTCGGTTCAGCAGGCGATCGAAAAAGCAATCTTTGCCACGACCGGCGAGGCAGTGACGCTCCACGCTGCGGGCCGCACCGATGCCGGGGTCCATGCCCTCGCGATGCAGGCACACGTCGATATTGCGAAGGACATCGAAGCGTTCCGGCTAATGGAGGCGCTCAACCACTATCTTCGGCCCGATCCGGTTGCGGTGCTCGATTGTCAGGTCAAGCCGGATGATTGGCACGCTCGCTATTCCTGCATTGGCCGCGAATACCGCTATCGGATCGCCAATCGCCGTGCGCCGCTCACCCTCGATGCAAGCCGGGCCTGGCAGCTGGCGCAGCCGCTCGATGCCGATCTGATGCACCGCGCCGCGCAAAGCCTGGTCGGGCATCATGATTTTACTACTTTCCGCTCGGTCCATTGCCAGTCGGTCAGCCCGGTTAAAACGCTCGACCGGCTAGATGTGGTGCGCAGTGGCGAGGAAATTTTCATCCACGCCGCCGCGCGCAGCTTCCTGCACCACCAGGTCCGCTCGATGGTCGGCTGCCTCGCGCTGGTCGGGATGGGCCGGTGGCGCGGGGAGCAGATTGCCGAGGCTTTGGCCGCGCGCGACCGGACCACGCTGGGGCTCAATGCGCCCAGTGAGGGACTGTATTTCGTCAGGGCGCTTTACCCCGCCGCCTGAGCGACTAGGTTGCAATGTGAAACGAAGGATTCGGGAGACAACAAATGACCTTTACTGGCAAGCAGCTCACCACCCAGCTCGATGCAGACGGCACCTTGACGCTGCAACTCAATGACAAGACCTGGGATGCACCCAAAGGCACGCAAGTGCTGGTCAAGGTTGAGGCGAGCCCGATCAATCCGTCCGACCTGGGCCTGCTGTTCGCCAGCGCCGATACCGCAAATGCCCAGTATTCGCCGGGCAAGATCGTCGCGCAAATGCCCGCCAACGCGACCCGCGCGATGAAAGCGCGCCACGGCATGGCAATGCCGGCCGGAAACGAATGCGCCGGCACCGTGGTCGCCGCGGGCGATGATCCCGCCGCGCAGGCCCTGATTGGCAAGCGTTATGCCTGCGTTCCGGGCAGCGCTTATGCCAGCTATGCCTATGCCGATGCCAATATGGGCTTTGCGGTGGATGACAGTGTCTCTGCAGAACAGGCCGCGAGTTCGTTCGTCAACCCGATGACCGCGCTGGGTTTTACTGAAACGATGAAGCTTGAAGGCTTCACCGGGATCGTCCACGCTGCAGCGGCATCGAACCTGGGCCAGATGTTGGTCAAGATCTGCCTTGAAGACGGCATTCCGCTGGTCAACATCGTACGCAGCGAAGATCAGGTGCAACTGCTCAAGGGCCTTGGCGCGACCCACGTGCTGGATATGACCGCGCCCGATTTCATGCCCAGGCTGATCGATGCGATTGCCGAAACGAAGGCTATGATCGGGTTCGATCCGATCGGCGGCGGCACGCTGTCGGGCCAGATCCTGACCGCGATGGAAGCCGCCGCCAGCCGCGGCGCTGCGTTCAGCCGCTATGGTTCGAGCGAGGCCAAGAAGGTCTATATCTACGGCGCGCTCGATATCGGGCCGACGATCCTCAATCGCGCCTTTGGCCTCACCTGGGACCTCGCCGGCTGGCTGCTCACCCCGTTCATGGCCAAGGCCGGGATGGAGGTGATGGGCCGGATGCGCGCGCGGGTGATGAAAGACCTGACCACCACCTTTGCCAGCCACTACGCCAAAAAGGGCAACCTTGACGACATGCTGACCAAGGACGCGGTAAGCATGTATAACGCGCGGCGGACTGGGGAAAAATATCTGGTTGTACCAAACTAAACCGTCAGATCTGGCGTCAGATTGACGGCTGAGCAGCTGCCCGCTACGCTTGGCAAAACGATGGTCGCATCCCGCAAATCGATCCCGCACTGGCGGGAACGGAGGATGTTATGACCACTTTGCCCAAGCTTGGCGGCGCCCCTTTCCTGACCGACGCGGGGCTTGAAACCTGCCTGATCTTTCACGACGGGTTTGAGCTTCCGCAGTTCGCCTCTTTCACGCTGCTTGATGATCCAGCCGGAACCGAAGGGCTTTGCGCCTACTACCGCAAATTCCTGGCGCTGGCGGACCAGCACCAGGCCGGCTTCGTGCTTGATGCACCAAGCTGGCGGGCAAGTCCCGATTGGGGGGCGGCAATCGGTTATGACCGAGCACAACTTGGCGACGTAAACGCGCGCGGGATCGAACTGATCGCGGAACTGCGGCGCGAACAGGGCCATTCAAATCCCGTTGTGCTCAATCTGCCGGTGGGACCGCGCGGAGATGGGTATAGTCCCGGCACGATGATGACGGCGGCCGAAGCGCGCGCTTATCACGCCTGGCAGATTGGTGTGGCGGCGGATGCCGGGGCCGAAATGATCACCGCGCTGACCATGACCTATCTTGAAGAGGCGCAAGGAATTGCCTTGGCCGCAGCCGACGCCGGGCTTCCGGCGGTGGTCTCTTTCACGGTCGAAACCGATGGCCGCTTGCCCACCGGCATGTCGCTGGCCGAGGCGGTCAAGCGAACCGACGATACGGCGGGCGATGTCGCTTATCATATGATCAATTGCGCGCACCCATCACATTTCGCTGCTGTCCTCGACGACGCTGAACTGGCAGCGCGGATCGGCGGCATCCGCGCCAATGCATCGCGGATGAGCCACGCCGAACTGGATGAAGCGGCGGAGCTGGACGAAGGCAACCCGGATGAACTTGGCGGCGAATATCGCGCCATGCTCGGCGCGCTGCCGGGTCTGTGCGTGTTGGGTGGATGCTGCGGCACCGATCACCGCCACATCGACGCGATCGCCCAGGCGTGCCTGCCTGCAATGCGGATATAGCATTTAGGGTAGCGTTACCCGGAACTGCCCGATGGCTCGGAACCAGAACGCCGGCTGAACGTTCCAGCTGTGTCTTTCCAATCCTGGACCAGCAGGGAGCCGCATCATGGCCAGCGCCGCCAAAACGCCGTCAATCACCGCCGCCTTCACCGACACCCGGACGCTGCGCGCCAACGCCCGCAAGAACGTGGGCGATGGCGCGGTGACCAAGGATTTTCCGGCTGACCGCGAAACGATCATCGAAAAGCTGAACGAATCGCTGGCCACGGAATGGGTCTGCGTACTGCGCTATATGCGGCATTACCACACCGCTTCGGGGCTGGTCTCCGAACCGATCAAGGCGCACTTCCTTGAACATGCCAAAGAGGAACAGGCCCACGCCACGGCCCTGGCCGAACGGATCGTGCAGCTGGGAGGCGAGCCCGACCTCAACCCCGATAACCTGACCAAAAAGAGCCACGCCGAATACCGTGAAGGCAAGACCTTGAAAGAGATGGTCACCGAAGATCTGATTGCCGAACGGATTGCCATCCAGGCTTACCGCGAACTGATCCACTATCTGGGTGAACGCGATCCGACCACGCGCAAGCTGGTCGAGCACATCCTTGAGCAGGAAGAAGAGCACGCCGACGAATTCAGCGACCTGCTCGACGGCTGGGAAGGCGAATAGGCGCCGTCAATCAGCCTTGAAGGCGCGAAACCATGCGAGGATCGCGGCTTCACCGCGGCTATCCGCGTTGCGCCAGCCGAGCGCATCCTTTTTCGAATTGAGCCGCTTGCCCTTGGGCGAAATCACGAACAGCGCGGGCGTGCTGTCCAGCTTTTTGATCCCGAACCGCTTCACGAGATCGATATTGCGGCCTTGCCCGGCCTGCGGGACTCCGACATCGATGAAGGTCACGGCAAAGCGCGGACCGAATTCGCGGGCAAATGTTCCGGAGGTAAGTGTTTGGGCCAAGGCCCGGCTATCGTGGCACCAATCGCCGCCAAACACGATTACCGCCAGCTTGCCCTCGGCCTTGGCCTTGGCCAGCGCGGTGTCGAGCATCGCCGCGTCGTCTGCCGTTTCGACGAAGAATTTGCGCTGAACCAGTTTTTTATCCGCTGGTGCAAGGTCAGCCGGAACCGGATCAACCGCACCGAGCAGCGGCAGGGCGGCAAGCAAGGCAGCCGCAATCCGCAACCGCCGCATCATCCCTTGGCCACTACGCTTTCGGGCAGTTCGGTACCGAACACGCGCTGGTAGTATTCAGCCACCAGCATCCGCTCGGTCTCGTCACACTTGTTGAGGAAGCTGAGGCGGAAGGCGAAGCCGGGGTCCTTGAAAATCGCGGTGTTCTGCGCCCAGGTGATTACCGTGCGCGGGCTCATCACGGTCGAGATATCGCCATTGATGAAGCCCTGACGGGTCAGGTCTGCAACCTTGACCATCTGGCCGACCATTTCGGGCGCGGCATCGGTCACCTTCTTGAGCACGATCTCGCACTCGACCAGCGCTGGCAGATAGTTGAGCGCAACGACGATGTTCCAGCGGTCCATCTGCGCCTGGTTGATCGCCTGTGTGCCGTGATAGAGGCCCGAGGTATCGCCCAGGCCAACCGTGTTGGCGGTGGCGAACAGGCGGAACCATTTGCTGGGGCGGATCACCCGGTTCTGATCGAGCAAGGTCAGCTTGCCCTCGGTTTCGAGTACGCGCTGGATCACGAACATCACGTCCGGCCGGCCGGCATCGTATTCGTCGAAAACCAGCGCCACCGGGTGCTGCAGCGCCCAGGGCAACAGGCCTTCGCGAAATTCGGTAACCTGCAACCCATCGCGCAACACGATCGCATCGCGCCCGATCAGATCGATCCGGCTGATGTGCGCATCAAGGTTGATCCGCACGGTCGGCCAGTTGAGCCGCGCCGCGACCTGTTCGATGTGAGTCGATTTGCCGGTACCGTGATAGCCCTGCACGATCACCCGGCGGTTGAAGGCAAAGCCCGCCAGGATCGCCAGCGTCGTATCGCCATCGAAAACATAGGCGTCATCGACATCGGGGGTGCGCTCGTCTGGCTGACTGAAGGCCGGGACCTTCATGTCGATATCGATACCAAAGGCTTCGCGGACATCAATTTCGATGTCGGGCGCAGAAAGGACTGTGTTGCCGCTGGTATCCAGCTGGATGTTGGGAATATCGCTCATGACCGGCCCCGCCTATACGGCGCGGCGCGGCGGCGCAATATGGATTGCGTTTCAAAGCGCGACCCAAAAGGGAAAGGCTCTGCACCGAACCGGCTTGACCACCATACCAACCGGTTGGTATGATTCGATTCATGATCCCGAATCAACCCTTCCGCCCCGCCCCCGTCTCGGCCCGCGACAAGTTGCTGGAGGCCGGGGTGAAGCTGGTGCGCGAACAGGGTTATGCCGCCACTTCGGTCGATCAGCTGTGCCAAGCCGCCGGGGTGACCAAGGGCGCGTTCTTTCACCACTTCGCTTCGAAGGAAGCCCTGGGGGTGGCGCTGGCGGACTATTGGTCCAGCTCGACCGGCGCGTTCTTTGCGGCCGCGCCGTTCCATCACGCGGCGGATCCGATTGACCGGGTGCTGGGCTATATCGACCTTCGGATCGCGCTGCTGGCGGGCCCGGCCGAAAGTTTCAGCTGCGTGGCCGGAACCATGGTTCAAGAGGTGTTCCTGTCCAGCGACGCGATCCGCGCAGCCTGCCATGACAGCATCACCGGCAATGCCCGCGCGCTGGAGGATGACCTTGCCGCAGCCCTGGCGCAAAGCGGCGCAAAAGGGGTCACGGCGACCGGTCTCGCCCGCCATGTTCAGGCGGTTATCCAAGGCGCGTTCATTCTGGCCAAGGCCGAGGGCGGTGCTGAAGCGGCTGGCCTCGCGCGCGAGGAATTGCAGCACCTGCGCCGCTATTTTCAACTTTTACTCACACCGGGAGAGGCGTGATGCCGGTTGACCCCAACGCGCAAGTCGAAGTCACCGCCTATCGCTGGGTGCCGCCAATGGCGCGCGGTTTCGTCAAGGATATGCGGGTGCGCTGGGCGCTTGAGGAAATTGGCCGACCTTACCGCGTGCGCCGGGTTGGCGGGGTGTTCGGCCAGAAAGAGCCCGCGCATCTGGCCGACCAGCCGTTTGGCCAGGTCCCGGTCTACAAGGAGGCCGGGCTGACACTGTTTGAATCGGGCGCGATCCTGATCCATATCGGCGAACACGACGACCGGCTGCTGCCGCGCGATG
Organism: Novosphingobium sp.; assembly: GCF_031417815.1. GTDB lineage: Bacteria > Pseudomonadota > Alphaproteobacteria > Sphingomonadales > Sphingomonadaceae > Novosphingobium. Next base: position 52,349 of record NZ_JANOWI010000037.1, read on the forward strand.
GCGCTGCGCGCGCCCGGGCGGTTGGCTGGATGATCGCCGCGCTCAACAGTGTCGAGCCGACGACCCAGATGGTTTTCGTGGCCGGGATGGTCGGCGAAGGCCAGCCCTGGAAAGACGCCGCGCAGGATGCCATGCGGCCCTTTGCCAAGACGCGGCTTGAACAGCTTTCGCACGCGCTGGGTGGCCGCGAATGGCTGGAAGACCGCTTTACCATCGGCGATCTGGTGATGGCCGACGTGCTGCGCGCGATCAGCGAACCGGCGCTGGTCAATGCTCACGAAAACCTCGCCGCTTATGTTGCGCGCGCCACCGCGCGCCCGGCGTTTCAGGCGGCAATGGCTGCGCAATTGGCCGATTTCGATCCCGATCCCGTCCCCGCCTGATACCAAGGAGTCCCGCCATGTCGCCAATGATCTTCGTCAACCTGCCGGTGGCCGACCTGCCCCGCGCGATGAAATTCTACGAAGCACTGGGCTTCACCAACAATCCGCAGTTCAGCGATGAAACGGGGGCCTGCATGGTCCTGTCCGAAACGATCCACGTCATGCTGCTGACCCACGCCAAGTGGCAGGGCTTCACCACCCGGCCGATCTGCCCGCCCGGATCAAGCGAGGTTTCGCTGGCGTTGACTGTTGGCAGCAAGGACGAAGTCAACCGCCTGGTCGAAGCCGGCGCGGCAGCCGGCGGCACTGCCGATGTCAATCCGCCCGAAGATCACGGCTTCATGTTCCAGCGCACGATCTGCGATCCTGACGACCATGTGTGGGAACCGTTCTGGATGGATCAGGCTGCAGCATTGGGCAGCGTTGACGCCAAGGAGCATACATCATGAGCTATATCGACGGGTTCATCATTGCGGTGCCGACCGCCAAGAAGCGGGCCTTCATCGATCATGCCCGCACGGCCGATTCGATGTTTATCGAATGGGGTGCGATCCGGGTGGTTGAATGCTGGGGCGATGATGTCCCCCAAGGTAAGCTCACCGATTTTCCTATGGCGGTGAAGGCCGAGGCCGATGAAAGCGTGGTATTCAGCTGGATCGAGTGGCCCGACAAGACGACACGTGATGCCGCCTATGCCAAAATGATCGACCCGGCCAACACCGATCCGCGCATGGACATGGCCAAAAATCCGCCGCCGTTTGACGGCAAACGGATGATCTTCGGCGGGTTTGTTCCGGTGTTTGAGCTGACTGCGGAAGGAGAGAAAAAATGACAACCGTGCAAGGCAGCTGGCTCTGGTACGATTTGATGAGCCCCGATCCCGAAGGCTCGAAGGCCTTTTACGATACGGTGTTGGGCTGGACGATGACCACCGGGCACGGCGAAAGCACCGACTACGGTTTCATCACCGCGGCCGATGGCGCGATGGTGGGCGGACTGCTGCGGCTCACCAGCGACATGACCGATCACGGTGCGCGGCCGTGCTGGGTGGGCTATGTCGGGGTCGATGATGTCGATGCCAGCCTTGCCGCGATCACTGCGGCGGGCGGCACCATGCTGATGCCGCCGCGCGATGTGCCAATGGCCGGCCGGATCGCGATGGTGGCCGATTGCTGCGGCGCACCGTTCTATATCATGGCCCCCACCCCGCCCCCCGGCGGCGGGCAAAGCACCGCCTTTGCCCCTTTGCCCAACCCCGGCCATTGCGGCTGGAACGAGCTTTACGCGGGCGATCTCGACAAGGCGCTGGCCTTTTACACCGGCCAGTTCGGGTGGACTCTGCCCGATGCCATGGACATGGGGCCGATGGGCAAATACCAGTTCATCGCGCACGACGAAGTGATGGTCGGCGCCATGATGAAAAAGCCCGATGCGGCTCCGGTTTCGGCCTGGTCTCACTATTTCTGGGTGGACAGCATCATCGCCGCCAAAGCCCTGGTCGAAGCCAATGGCGGGCAGGTGATCAACGGCCCGCACGAAGTGCCGGGGCCACTCTGGATCATCCAGGGGATCGATCCGCAAGGCGCGATGTTCAGCCTGACCGGCGGCGAATGAGCGAACCGGGCGAAACGCATCTGCTGCGCTGCCAGTGCGGCGCGGTGGAGTGCGCCGGCCAAGGCGCGCCGATCGGCACGGCGGTGTGCTATTGCGACGATTGCCAGGCAGCCGGGCACCAGCTTCAGGCTATGCCCGGTGCATCGCCGGTGCTGGACCCCGACGGCGGAACCGCGCTCACCTTGTTTCGCGCCAGCCGCTTCATAGTGACGCGCGGGGCCGACAAGCTGGTACCCCACAAGTTGACACCTGAAAGTGCCACCACGCGGATGGTCGCCAGCTGCTGCAACAGCGCCATGTATCTGGCGTTCGAAAAAGGCCCGCACTGGGTCTCGACCCTGCGCAACCGTTTCGTCGGCGAAGAACCGCCGGTCGAATACAGGCACATGACAAAATTTCGCACCAGCACCCTGCCTTATCCTGATACTGTTCCGACCTATCGCCGGTTTCCAGTCCGCTTCCTCGCCGCTGTGCTGGGCGATTGGATTGCGATGAAACTGGGCCGTTGACTCGCCGATTTTGTTCTAATTATGTTCATATTTTGCTGGAGTCACGCCATGGCCACCTACACCTTCTACACCAACCCGATGAGTCGCGGCCAGATTGCGCGGTGGGCCTTGCACGAAGCGGGTGCGGACTACAGCCAGGTGCTGGTCGATTGGGCCGCCAAGCCTGCAGCGTTCGTGGCGGCCAACCCGATGGCCAAGGTGCCGACGCTGGTCCACCATAGCGAGACCGGCGACCGGGTGATTACCGAATGCGCCGCGATCTGTGCCTACCTGGCCGAAATTCACCCCGAAGCGGGGCTGTTGCCAAGCGATGCCGAACTGGCCGACTATTACCGCTGGCTGTTCTTCGCAGCAGGACCGGTTGAGCAGGCGATTGTCAGCAAGTCGATGGGCTGGGAAGTGCCCGAAGGCCGCGCTGGCATGGTCGGATTCGGCAGCTATGAACGCGTTCTCGATACGCTTGAAGGGCACCTTGATGGCCGCCTCTTCGTCTGCGGGCCGCGCTTCACCGCGGCCGACGTCTATGTCGGCAGCCAGGTCGATTGGGGGCTGACCTTTGGATCGATCCCGCCGCGCCGTGCGTTTGTTGCCTATGCCGAACGGCTGCAGGCCCGCCCGGCCTATGTGGCGGCAAAGAGCATTGATGCCGCCTTGATTGCGGAGCAGCAAAAATGACCAAGGTCACCCTTTGCCTGTGGTACGATGGTGCCGCTGAAGAGGCCGCAGAATTCTATGCGGCGACCTTTCCGGACAGCTCGGTGGGCGGGGTCATGCGCGCGCCGACCGATTTTCCCGGCGGCAAGGCGGGCGATCCGCTGACGGTGGAATTTACCGTGCTGGGGCTGGCCTGCATCGGCCTCAACGGCGGCCCGATCTTTCCGCACAGCGAAGCCTTCAGTTTCCAGATCGCGACCGATAGCCAGGATGAGACCGACCGTTACTGGCGCGTGATCGTCGATCACGGCGGCGCGGAAAGCGACTGCGGCTGGTGCAAGGACAAGTGGGGCGTCAACTGGCAGATCACCCCGCGCGTCCTGACCGATGGCATGGCCAGCCCCGATCCTGAGGTGCGCGGCCGCGTGTTCCAGGCGATGATGACCATGCGCAAGATCGATCACGCCGCGATCGAAGCCGCCGCGCGCGGCCAGGGCTGAGCGGGTGGCACCCGGTTTCACCGTCTGGATCCATGTCGCACGCCCCCCGGCCGCGGTGTTCGAAGCGGTAGCCGATCCGGCGCAGCTTTCGCGCTATTTCACCACCGGCGGGGCGACCGGCCGACTGGAAAGCGACGCCACGGCGCAGTGGGACTTCCACGATTTTCCAGGTGCCTTTCCAGTCCGGGTGCTCGAGGCGAAAATGCCAGACCGGATCCGCCTTGCCTGGTTCCGCAGCGATGGCAGCGGCGAAAATGAGGTCGATTTCACGTTCGAAGCGGTGGATGATGGCGCCCGTACCAAGGTCTCAGTCAGCGAGAGCGGCTGGGCCGATGATGCTGCGGGGCGCAAGGCCAGCTATGACAATTGCATGGGCTGGTCGCAGATGCTGATGGCGCTGAAGGCTTGGGCCGAACACGCGATCAACCTGCGCGAGGGAGCCTACAAGTGAGCCTGGAACTCTATGGGCACCTTTTTTCCAGCTATACCTGGAAGGCCTTGATCGCGCTCTATGCCAATGACACCGCGTTCGAATTCTGCGGGATTGGCGAAGGAAACGAGGCAGACGATGCGTTTGTCGCCGCTGCCGGGCCCAGCGGACAGTTTCCGGTTCTGGCAGATCGCGCTGTCACGATCTTCGAGGCAACGGCGATCATCGAATACCTTGATTTGCACCATCCCGGGCCGCAGCGCTTTGTGCCAGCCGATCCGGCGGCGGCGGTGCTGGTGCGGATGTGGGATCGGGTGTTCGATCTCCACGTGATGAACACGATGCGGGGTGCGGTCGGCGCGAAAATCACCGATTCTGGCTTGCCGGCCGAAGCGGCACGCGATCTGGTGCGCGAAAAGCTGCTGCGTTCCTATCGCTGGATCGAAGGCTGGCTTGAGCACTACACGCAGCGCGAGGCAATCACGCTGGTCGAATGCGCCGCCGCGCCCAGTCTGTTCTATGCCGACTGGGTGATCGCGATTCCCGCCGATTATCCGCGCCTCAAGGCGTGGCGCGCGCACTTGCTGGCCTTGCCGCCGGTTGTACGCTGCGTGGATGACGCGCGGCAATTTCGCCATTACTTCCCGCTCGGTGCACCCGACCGGGACTGACAGCATAACAAGAGGATCTGCCTGATGTACGAACTTTCTGTAAGCCGCCTGATCGACGCCGCCCCGGGCAAGGTGTGGCAGGTGCTGACCGAGCAGACCAACGCATGGTGGTGCCCCAAGCCGTGGCGTGCCGAGGTTAACTGGGGTTCGCGCACCGCCGGGGGCAAGACCCACACCACGATGTTCGGCCCGAACGGCGAAAAGAACGAGCATCCCGGCTTCATCCTTGCCTGGGAAGAAGGCCGCCGCATCGCGGTAACCGATGCGATCGAGGGCGATCTGCAGCCCTCCGGCCCGTTCATGCTGGGTATCTGGGAAATCGCGGCGGAAGAAATCAACGGCAAAGGGGGCACCCGCTACACCGGCCGTGCGCGGCACTGGACGCCAGAAAGCATGGCACACCACAAGGAAATGGGCTTCGACGAAGGCTGGGGGATCATGGCCGACCAGTTCAAGGCGCTGTGCGAAGCGGGATAGCGCGATGCGCCGCCCGTTTGTGATGGCCTGGTTGCTGTGCGGCAGCCTCGACATTCTCTACGCCGCCGCCACGTCACTGGTGGCGGGGCACGGACCGCTGGCGATGCTGCGCGCGGTGGCGTCGGGCCCGTTCGGAGATGCAGCGCGCGCTTGGGGCCTGGCCGGAAGCGTGCTGGGTTTGCTGGTCCACTTTGCGATCATGGCGGCCATGGTCGCGGCCGGTTTCTGGCTGGCGCGCCAGACCCCGCTGGGAGAGATCGCGCCGTGGAAGGCCGGGACGCTCTACGGGCTGGTGCTTTACGGCGTGATGGCGGGGGTGGTTTTGCATTTGCGTTTTGGCACCGAATTTCCCAGCCCCGACAAGCTCAAGCTTGCGAATGAGCTGTTTCCCCATGTGTTCCTGGTCGGCATGCCGATTTTCTACCTCGCCCGGCGGGCAATGAATACGTCACCATCGGCCTAGCCCTGCGCGCCGTGCGGTCCTAATCTGCTGCCATGACCACGCCCACTACGCCCAAGATTGCGCTGTTGACCGCGGGCGGGATTGCGCCATGCCTTTCGGCTGCGGTCGGATATCTGATCTCGGACTATTCGAGGGCTGCCCCTGAGGCAGAGATTATCGGTTACCGAAACGGCTATATGGGCCTGTTGCAGGGCCAGTCTGTGCAGATCAGCGAGCAGGCCCGCATCGATGCCTTGACCTTGATCGAGCACGGCGGATCGCCGTTTGGCAACAGCCGCGTCAAACTGACCAACGTGGCCGATTGCATCAAGCGCGGACTGGTTGCCGAAGGGCAGAACCCGCTGCACGTTGCTGCCGAACAACTGGTCAGGGACGGCGTGACGATCCTGCACACCGTCGGCGGCGATGATACCAACACCACGGCGGCGGACCTTGCCGCCTATCTGGACGACAACGGCTATCCCCTCACCGTGGTCGGCCTGCCCAAAACGATCGACAACGATGTGGTCCCGGTCCGGCAGACGCTGGGCGCCGCATCAGCCGCAGAACAGGGCGCGGTGTTCTGGGAAAACGCGGTCAACGAACAGAGTTCAAGCCCGCGCATCCTGCTGATCCACGAAGTGATGGGGCGCGATTGCGGCTGGCTGTGCGCGGCGACGGCCGCAGAATACCGCAAGCGGCTGAAAGGCCAGAAATTCCTCGTCGATGCCGAATATTCGATGGATCTGCTCGATATCGACGCAATCTACGTCCCCGAAATGCCGATCGATCTGGAGGCTGAGGCGACGCGGCTGCGCGCGGCGATGGACCGCAAGGATTGTGTGTCGATCTTCCTGTCCGAAGGCGCCGGGGTGGGCGATATCCTGGCCGAAATGCAGGCGCGCGGGCAGGAGGTTGTGCGCGATGCCTTTGGCCATGTCCGGATCGATACGATCAACCCCGGTCAATGGTTCGCCGATCAGTTCGCCATCCGGCTTGGCGCGGAAAAGGTGCTGGTCCAGAAAAGCGGCTACTTCGCCCGCTCGGCCCGCGCTAATGCAGAAGACCTCGCGCTGATCGAGGCGATGTGCAGCCATGCGGTGGCAAGCGGACTGGCCGGAATTTCAGGGGTCGTCGGCCACGATGAAGAAGTCAGCGGCGAACCATTGCGGACGATCGAATTCCCGCGCATTCGCGGCGGCAAGGTGTTCGATACGGCGCAGCCGTGGTTCACTGACCTGCTTGGAGAAATCGGCCAGCCGGCCGCCTAGGCGAAAGCCGCGGCCGTCCGCAGCAGCTGATACGCTTCAACCACCGACTGCAGGCGCTTTTCGCTCGAACGGTCGCCGCCGTTGCGATCGGGATGCAGCGCATGGACCAATTCGGAATAGCGCTTGCGCAAGGCCCGCCGGTCGATGTCGATGTCCAGCCCCAGCGCATCAAGCGCGCGGCGCTGATCGGGGGTGAAGACCATGCCATCGGCGCGCTCGGCCGGGCGCCGGGCGCGGGCCCGCCTGGCAATGGCTTCCAGCGGATCGGCGAAATCGGCCCAGCGCGGCGCCGCATCGATCCCGGCGGTTGGCGAAAATGCGCGGGTTTGCCGGTCCCAGCCGTGGACCGGATGCTGCGCCGCCAGAATTTGTTCCGGGCTCATCCCGTCGAACCAATCATACCCGGCGTTGAACTGGCGCACGTGATCAAGGCAGAACCAGCGATACTGGCCCGGCCCGTCGAAGCCCGGTCCACGTGGGCCCGGCGCGCGAAATTCGCCGTGGTCGCAGCAACCCGGCCATTCGCACAACCGGCTGCGGCCGCCGACCCGTCCATGAAAACGATCCTGTTTCACCGCTTCCACATGGCGATTGTTCGGCTAGAAGAAAAGTCATGAGCAGACCAATTGCACTGGAAATGGAGTCGCTGCTGCGCGCAGCCTTCGATCCGATCACCCTTGCTGTGATCAACGACAGCGCGAAGCATCACGGCCATGCGGGCGACGATGGTTCGGGCGAATCGCACTTTACGATTGCAATCGAAAGCGCCTCCTTTGCCGGCGTATCGCGGCTGCAACGCCAGCGCATGGTCAATGCCGCGTTGGGTGACATTCCGGGCCAGCGGGTCCATGCTCTCGCGGTCAAAGCCCGGGCCCCGGGTGAATAGAGAGGTATCAAATGCCCGCAGCATTTTCTGGCTTCGGCCTTTTCCTCGCCCTCATTGCGGTAGTGCTCGCGCTGAAAAGCTTCGGAATCAACCAGGAATACCAGCGCGGGGTGGTGTTCCGGCTCGGCCGACTCAAGGAAACCAAGGGCCCCGGCTGGTTCTGGCTAATCCCGATCATTGAACGCGTGGTCAAGATCGATCAGCGCGTGATCACCTACGCGCTCGCCACGCAGGAAACTGTGACCCGCGACGGGGTGGCGGTGAAGATCAACGCGGTGCTGTGGTTCCGCGCGGTCGATGCGGCCAAGGTGGTAACCACGGTGATGGACTGGACCAGCGCCGTGATCCAGGCCGCCGAAACGGGGCTGCGCGATGCGATCGGGCAGAGCGAGCTAGATCTGATTCTCAAGGACCGCACTTCGATCAATGCGCGGCTGCTCGAATTGCTCGACAAGACCGTCAAGCAGTGGGGCGTGACGGTCGATGCGGTCGAGATCAAGGACCTCGATATTCCCGAACAGATGCAGCGTGCGATTGCCCGCGAGGCTGAGGCAATCCGCGAGAAGCGCGCCCGGATTATCAAGGCTGAAGGCGAAAACGAAGCCTCAGCCAAGCTGGCCGAGGCAGCCAGGACAATCGGCGAGGTTCCCGGCGCGCTCGAGCTCAGGCGGCTTCAGACGTTGAGCGAGATCGGGGTTGAGCACAATTCCACCATCATCGCGATGTTCCCGACTGAGCTTCTGGCTGCGGCCAAGCAATTCGGGGCAAAAGCGAAAGACGATTGAGTGCAGCGGACATGACGAACCTTTCCACCATCCAGCCGGTCACGCACGATCTGGGCGCGTTCAAGGTGCGCCGGGTGTTGCCCAGTCCCGGCCGGGTGATGGTCGGCCCGTTCATCTTCGTCGATGAATTCGGCCCGGCGACTATTCCCGCCGGGCAGGCCATGGATGTCCGGCCCCATCCGCATATTGGCCTCGCCACGGTCACCTGGCTGTTCGAGGGCGCGATTCTTCATCGTGACAGTCTGGGCAGCGTTGCGACGATCCGGCCCGGCCAGGTCAACCTGATGACCGCCGGCAAGGGCATCGTCCATTCCGAACGCGGGCTGCCCGAACAGCGCGAACAGGCCAAGCCGATGTTCGGGATGCAGACCTGGCTGGCGCTGCCAGACGGGCTGGAGGATGCCGATCCCGCGTTCGAATCGCTGGCCGACCTGCCACTGATCGAAGATAGCTGCGTTTCTGCGCGGGTGATCATGGGCACCCTGTGGGGCAAGACCGCGCCAACCACGCAGCACGCGCCGACCATCTATGCCGAAATCAATCTCGCCCCCGGTGGCAGCCTGCCGATCGATGCCGAGGCGGACGAGCGCGCGGTGATGCTGGTTGCGGGCGAGGCGAACATCGACGGGGTGGAGCTGGCACCCTACACGCTCGATGTGCTGGCCCCAGGTATAGCGATGAAACTGGGTTCGACGCTGGGAGGACGGGTCATGCTGCTGGGCGGCGGTGCCTTTGCCACCCCGCGCCATGTGTGGTGGAATTTCGTTCATTCGCGGCGCGATGCGATCAACCAGGCCAAACGGGATTGGGAAACCGGACAGTTTCCGCTGGTCCCCGGTGACAGCGACGAATTCATCCCCCTCCCCGCGATACCACTGACCAACAGCGATTAAGAGAGGACTTCCATGACATTTGCAGGACAGGCCGCGTGGATCACCGGCGCATCTTCGGGCATCGGCGCGGCACTGGCGCGGGGCCTTGCGAAACAGGGCGCGCGCGTGATCCTCTCGGGCCGCAATGTTGCAGCGCTGGAGGCTGTGGCCAAGGATTGCGGCGAGACCTTGGTCCTGCCGTTCGAGACCACTGACTACGCCGCGCTTCCGGCCGCGGTGGCCAAGGCGTGGGATTGGTCGGGCGGCATCGACCTGCTGGTCAACAACGCCGGAATTTCGCAGCGCAGCCTGGCGCAGGAAACCGATTTTTCGGTCTATGAAAAGATCGTTTCAGTCGATCTGCTCGCCCCGATTGCGCTGACCCAGGCGCTGCTGCCCCTCATGACCGCGCGCGGCAGCGGCCGGATCGCCAATATCAGTTCGATCGCAGGCAAGGTCGGCGTACCGATGCGCACTGCCTATTGCGCGGCCAAGTTCGGTCTGGCCGGATATGGCGATGCCTTGCGCGCCGAAGTGGGCCACCTGGGGCTGCAGGTGCACAATATTTTTCCCGGTTCGATCGCCACCGATGTCTCGCGCAACGCGCTGACGTCCGATGGCTCGAAGCGCGGGGTATCGGACAAGGTGATCGACAACGGCATCGCCCCCGATGTGGCCGCCGCGCAGATGATCGCCGAAATGCTGACCGGCAACCGCGAGATCATCGTGGCCGAAGGCGCCGAACAGGCGATGGGCGAAGCGCGGCGGATGCAGGATGCCCTGCTCGATCAGATCGGCGCTTTCATGGGGGCCGGCTATGTCCAGCGCATGAACGACGGGGCGCAGTAATGGACCGCGTCGATCTGGGCAACGGGATCGCGCTTGACGTGCAGGATGTGGGACCGCGCGACGGTCCGGTGCTGATTTTCCTGCATGGCTTTCCCGATAGCCACCGCACCTGGCGGCATCAGGTTTCGCAGTTTTCGGACCGGTTCCGCTGCATTGTCCCCGATCAGCGCGGCTATCGCGGTTCGTCAAAGCCCAAAGGCGCAGAGAACTACACGCCCGACAAGCTGATCGGCGATGTGTTTCTGCTCGCCGCCGCGCTGGGCGTGGGCAAGTTCACGATTGTCGGGCACGATTGGGGCGGCGCGCTGGCTTGGGGCGTGGCGCTGCTGGGCCAGGGCATGGGCCGGGTCGAGCGCGCGATCATCGCCAATGCGCCGCATCCCACGATCTTTCCCAAACTGCTTTACACCAACCGCCAGCAGCGCGCAGCAAGCCAGTATTTCCGCCTGTTCCGCGATCCTGAAAGCGACCAGCTGGTCGAACAGTTCGGGCTGGCAGGCGTGCTCGCCAAGGCATTCGGCGAAACGCCCGATAATCCGAAGATGGAGCCCGAGGAACGCGCTGCCTTGCAGGCCGATTGGGAAAACCGCGAAGCCGCGATTGCCATGCTGAGTTGGTATCGCGCCAGCCCGGTCGCGGTGCTCGATATGGATGCACCCTATGAATTACCGGCCAATTACAAACCGGTGCCGATCCCAAAGTTGACCATCCCGACCATGGTGATCTGGGCCATGGACGATATCGCCCTGCCGCCAGCCAACCTCGATGGCATGGATGAATTGATCGACGATCTGACCGTGGTCAAGGTGCCGGGAAGCGGCCATTTCGTGCAGTGGGAAGCCCCCGCCGCCGTCAACGCCGCGATGGAGGAATTCCTTGGCCGAACCGGTTGAGGTCAGCCGCCCGCGCCCCGGAATCGGCGCGGCAATTGCTGCCGCCGAGGCACGCCAGCGCCGCTCGCTGCTGCGCAACCACGGTGGCGGACACGCGCCCGTCACCAATCTCGAACTGTTCTTCGATTTGGTGTTCGTCTTCGCGATCACCCAGCTCTCGCACTATCTGCTCGACGAACTGACCCCGCTGGGGGCGCTGCGCACTGCGGTGTTGTTCGGCGCGGTGTGGTGGGCCTGGATGTGGACCACTTGGGCAACCAACTGGATCGACCCTGACCGCGCCGAGGTGCGGCTGCTGCTGGGCAGCCTGATGCTGCTCAGCTTGATGATGTCGGCGGCAATCCCGCACGGGTTTGGCGATGGGGCGCTGCTGTTTGCCGCGTCCTACGTTACGCTGCAGATCGGGCGCTGCCTGTTTGTGGCTTGGGCCCAGCACCGCGAAGAGGCTGGCAGCGGGCTCAACATGCTCCGCGCCGCGGTCTGGTTCTGCGGCGCTGCGCCGCTGTGGCTGGGCGGTGCGCTGATCGGCGATCCGCAGCTGCAATTGTGGCTGTGGCTGGCAGCGCTGGCTCTCGAATATACCGCGCCGCTGGTGTTCATGCGGGTGCCGGGACTGGGCCGGTCGAAGCTGTCCGACTGGATCATATCGGGCTCGCACATGTCCGAACGCTGCAGCCTGTTCATCATCATCGCGCTGGGCGAAGGGCTGGTGATTTCCGGGGCAACCTATTCTGCTGCCGCCGCCCAGCCGTGGCTCGATGCTGCACTGTTGACGGCTTTTGTCGGCTCGTTTGTGATGTGGTGGCTCTATTTCGATATGGGCGCGCGGCGCGGCGCGCATCATATCCAGAACCACACCGTGCCCGGTCTGATCGGGCGGCAGGCCTTTACCTATTGGCACATTCCGATCGTCGCCGGGATCGTCGTGCTGGCGGTGGCGGATGAGCTGGTGCTGGCGCACCCGCGCGAGCCGCTGCATGCCGATATGCTGGCGGTCATTATCGGCGGCACCGTGCTGTTCATCGGTGGCCTCGCCGGGTTCAAACGGATCTCGAGCGGCAATTCGTGGTTTCCGGCCAGCCACCTCTATGGGCTTTATGCGCTGGTCCCGCTGGCGCTGTGGGGCTGGTTTGGCCACCCTTATGGACTGGTCTTCTATGGAGCAATCGTGGCGCTGTTTGGCGGCATCGCGGTGTGGGAATGGGGCAGTTTCCACGGCGGCTGGATCGAACGTATGGAGCGGCGAGACTGGCGAATTGGCCATGCGATGCGCCGCACGGTGGACCGCCGCCGCGCCCGGCGGCTGGCCCGCGAAGAGGCCGCGCAGAACCGCTAGATCGTCCGCTCGCTCCCGCCCCAGCCGATCCACGCGCCGTGCGGGTGTGCACGAGTGACGATTTCACCGGCCGCACCGCCCGGCCAGTAGCGCACCACCATTTCGTGGACATGCATCACCCGGTTGGCCTCGAGCGCGACCCAGGCGAGCGGCTTATCGGGTGTGGCCATTGCTCCCGCCGCCTCCATCGCTGCAGTGACGCGGGCCTGCTGGTCTTCGGGCACATATTGCCAGACTATCGAATGCATCAGCATCCGCGTGGTGCCAGCGGCTTGCGGTTTGGCCAGCTCCGCCTCGACGAAATCGGCGGCGTTCATGTGCACCAGATCGGGCGCACGCTTTTTGGCTTCGGCAATCGCGGCTTCCATCCGCTCAAATCGCACGGTGTGTTCGGGCCAGATATAGGCCTTGAGCCGGGCCGCCTGCGCCGGATCGGTCAGGTTGACCGGTGCGACATCGCAGCCTTTGGCGGAGAGAATTTCGATTGCATGAGCGGGCGGGGCATCACCCTGCCATTCGGGGGCAAACCGCATCGCGCCCGGCTCTGGCCCGATCTGCACGCCGCCAAGATCATAGTGATAACGATCCAGCATCAGGTTGATCCCGGCGCTTGAACCGATTTCAAGGCACTGAAAGCGCAGCGGCAAACCCTTGTCTGCCAGCCACAGCATCGCAGCGATGAAATTTGAAGAACGCCCAGCCTCGTTGGTCTGCGGCGGGCCATCAAGCCACGGCAGCAGCGCCGCTTCGTGGGTGCGCAGCGCGGCTGCTACGATGGCCGCATCATCGGTTGCGCAGGTGCCCGCATAGATTGTGCTCAGCGCCGGATCGGCACCCGTCAGATGCAGCGAATGCAGCCCGCCAGCCAACCGCAGCGGCAAGGCATCGGCCAGCGGCGCGCCCGGCCAGGACCGCACGCGCTCCAGCACCGCACCGCCCCCGTTCGAGACGATCAGGTCGCGCAGCGCCGCACAAATCCGCGCAGTGCGCTCTGCCCCCGAAGCTGTGCAATAGGATACCTGATTGTCAAACGCTGCGGCCACGATTCCCGGCCCGCTGGCCCCGATATCGATAAATTGGTATTTCTCCGCCATCGTCATTTCTCCTGCTTATTGCTGCAGATGCGAAGCACTTGCGCCTTTTTATTGCGTTGCACAAGTGGGCGATACACTGCGGTTCTTGCCCTTTTCCGCCATGCGCCGTAAGGGCCGCCTGCTATGGCCAAACCGCTGACCTTCGCTGTTCCCAAGGGCCGCATCCTTGATGAAGCGCTGCCGCTGATGGCGCGCGCCGGGGTGGTTCCCGAAGCCGCGTTCCACGACAAGAACAACCGCGCACTGTCGTTCGCCTGCGAACAGGGCGACCTGCGGATCATCCGCGTGCGCGCCTTCGATGTCGCGACTTTCGTGGCTCACGGCGCCGCGCAGGCCGGGATCGTCGGTTCGGACGTGGTCGAGGAATTTGCCTATTCCGATCTCTATGCGCCGGTCGATCTCGATATCGGGCATTGCCGGTTATCGGTGGCCGAACCGGCCGGGCAGACGCCCGGTGCCGGCCACGCCAGCCACATGCGGGTTGCCAGCAAGTATCCCAACCTGACCCGCCGCCATTTCGAGGCGCAAGGTGTGCAGGCCGAAGTGGTCAAGCTCAACGGCGCGATGGAACTGGCCCCGGGGCTTGGGCTGGCCAGCCGGATCGTCGATCTGGTCTCCTCGGGCCAGACGCTGAAGGACAACGGGCTGGTTGAGAGTGCCACCATCCTGCAGATTTCGGCACGCCTGATCGTCAATCGCGCCGCGCTCAAGACAGACGAGCGCGTTGCCGCGCTGGTCGAGCGGTTCCGCGCGCTCGTCGCGCAACGGAAGGCCGCCTGATGCTGCGCCTCAATACCCGCGACAAGAATTTCGCCGTGGCCTTTGAACGCCTGGTTTCTGATCGCCGTGAGAGCGACGACAACATTGCGCGCGATGTGCAAGTGATCCTGTCCGACGTGCGCAACCGCGGCGATACCGCCCTGGCCGAGATGACCGCGCGCTGGGATGGCTATGCGCTGGCCAGCGATGCCGATTGGACCGTCAGCAAGGAAGCTTGCCGCGAAGCCTATGACGGGCTCAAGCCGGATCTGCGCGCGGCGCTGGAACTGGCCGCCCAGCGTATTCGCACATTCCATGAAAAGCAGCTGCCCAAAAACCGCGACGAGACCGATGAGCTTGGCGTGCGGATGGGGGCAAAGTGGCGCCCCGTCGATGCGGCCGGTCTTTATGTACCGGGCGGGCGGGCGGCCTATCCTTCATCGCTGCTGATGAATGCCATTCCCGCCAAGGTTGCCGGGGTCGAGCGGCTGGTGGTTGTCACCCCCACCCCCAAAGGCGTGATCAATCCGCTGGTGATGGCCGCGGCGCATCTGGCAGGCGTCGATGAAATCTGGCGCGTCGGCGGCGCGCAGGCGGTGGCCGCGCTGGCCTATGGCACTGACCGGATCGCACCCGTCGATGTGATTACCGGCCCCGGTAATGGCTGGGTAGCCGAAGCCAAGCGCCAGCTTTATGGCGTGGTGGGGATCGACATGGTGGCAGGTCCGTCCGAAATCCTGCTGATCGCCGATGGCCAGAACGATCCCGAATGGACCGCGGCCGACCTGCTCAGCCAGGCCGAACACGATCCCGCCGCGCAAGCGATCCTGATTACCGATGACCCGCTGTTCGCCGATATGGTGGCCGACCGCATCGGGGTGGAACTGGCAATGCTGCCCACCGCCCGCGTGGCGTCTGAAAGCTGGAACACCCACGGCACGATCATCGAGGTGGCGAGCCTTGACGAAGCCCCGGCACTGGCCAATGCGCTGGCCGCTGAACACGTCCAGATCGCCACCGAAAACCCCGAAAAGATGTTCAAGCAGATCCGCCACGCCGGATCGGTCTTCCTTGGCCGGATGACCCCGGAAGCGGTCGGTGACTACTTGGCCGGGCCCAACCACGTGCTGCCCACCGGGCGCCGGGCACGGTTTTCCTCGGGCCTGTCGGTGCTTGATTTCATGAAGCGCACCAGCTTCATCCAGCTGGATGAAGCGGCCTTGAAGGCGATCGGCCCCGCGGCCATCGAACTGGCCGAAGCCGAAGGGCTGCAGGCCCACGCGCGCTCGATCGAAGTGAGACTGGGAATATGACAACCAACGCGCGCAGCAAGGGCCGTTCTGCCGCCCGGCTTGCCGCCGTGCAGGCGCTTTACCAGCACGCGATGGAATCAACCCCGCTGGCCCGCCTGCTCGATGAATTCCACCGCCACCGGCTTGGCGCGGAGATCGAAGGCGATCAATACGTTCAGGCTGAGGTCGATTTCTTTGACGGGATCGTCGAAGGCGTGATCGCGCGTTATGAGGAAATCGACGCTCTGCTGGCCGCCAAACTTTCGGATACGTGGACGCTCGAGCGGCTTGACCGGACCATGCTTCAGATCTTGCGTGCCGGCGCGTGGGAATTGCTCGCCCGCGCCGATGTGCCAACCGCCACCGTCATCAGCGAATATGTCGATGTCGCCCACGCCTTCTTCGAAAAGCGCGAGGCGAAGTTCGCCAATGCCGTGCTCGATAGTGTGGCCAAGGACGTGCGGTGAATCAAGATCCTCTCCATTTTCGCTTTAGCGCAAATGGGGAGGTGGCAGTCGTGCAGCGACTGACGGAGGGGTTTCTGCCCTCGCAACATTACCCCTCCGTCAGCCGCCTTCGGCGTCTGCCACATCCCCATTTGTGGCATTCGCCAAAAATGGAGAGGATCAAAAATTGATGACCACCGAGTCCGCCTTCATCGCCACCTTGCGCGCGCTGGCCACGCATCCCGCGGCGCGCGGTTTGAACGATGATTGCGCGGTGCTGGAAATCGGTGGTGAGGCGCTTGTCCTTACTCACGATGCGATGGCCGAAGGAATCCACTTCCTGGCCGGGCATGATCCCGCCGACGTCGCGTGGAAACTGGTCGCCACCAATCTGTCCGACCTGGCCGCCAAGGGCGCAGAACCACTTGGCCTGTTGCTCGGCTACCAGCTTGGCCACGACGACTCGCGATTTGCCCAGGGGCTTGGTGAAGCGCTGGAGCAGTTTAAGGTTCCGTTGCTGGGCGGCGATACCATTGGCGGGACCGGAGCGCAGGTGCTGGGGCTAACAGCGCTGGGCCGGGCCACCCACCGCCCGGTGCCTTCGCGCAGTGGTGCCAAAGCGGGCGACAGCGTCTGGATAACCGGCGCGCTGGGTGCGGCGATGGCCGGCTTTGAAGCCCTGCAGACCGGTGCAGGAGACAGCATTGCCTATCGCCGCCCGGTGCCGCTGCTGGCCGAGGGACAGGCATTGGCGCCGAGGGTGACAGCGATGATGGACGTGTCCGATGGTCTGCTGCTCGACTGTAAACGCCTTGCACAAGCATCTGGTGTCACAATAGCACTGAATTCACAGGCAATTCCAATGGCCGTTGGCGAGGAGCGCCGCGATGAAGCGCTGCGCTGGGGTGAGGACTACCAGCTGTTGTTCACGCTCCCCCCCGGTGCAGCCCCGCCCTGCCCCGCGACCGCAATCGGAAGTGTCCGCGCTGCCGGACCGCACCCGCTGCTGCTTGACAACGTCCCGCCGACCGGACGGCTGGGCTATGAACACGGCGGAAACTCGGCATAAACGGGCTGCAAGGCGTTGCATTGCGGCGATTCGCGCTTATAGCCGGGCGCGCTGCCCCGCATTCGTGCGGGGCTTCCGCTATTGAACGTCAACAATTTGGGGGAGCGTCCCGTGAATCTCGTCACGATCGCAATTCTGCTGGGACTTTTGGCCATTGTTTATGGCTTCGTCACCAGCCGCCAGGTGCTCAGCGCACCGGCAGGTAATGAAAAGATGCAAGAAATCGCCGCCGCAATCCAGGAAGGCGCACAAGCCTATCTCGGGCGGCAGTATCGCACCATCGCCATGGTCGGCGCAGTTGTCGCGGTGCTGGTGTGGTATTTCCTCGACAACCTTGGCACGCCGATTTCGGCTGGCGGGTTCCTGCTCGGGGCCGTGCTTTCCGGCGCGACCGGGTTCATCGGGATGAACATCTCGGTGCGCTCGAACGTTCGCACCGCGGCGGCGGCTCAGGTCGGGCTGCAAGAAGGTCTGACCCTGGCATTCCGCGCTGGTGCAATAACCGGGATGCTGGTGGCCGGTCTCGCTCTGCTGTCCATCGCGGGCTACTTCGCGTTCCTGACCGGCCCTGCCGGACACGGCGTCGGCGGCGCGGATCGTACGGTGGTCAATGGCCTCGTCGCGCTGGCCTTCGGTGCTTCGCTGATCTCGATCTTCGCGCGCCTTGGCGGCGGGATCTTCACCAAGGCTGCTGACGTCGGCGCCGATCTGGTCGGCAAGGTCGAAGCGGGCATCCCCGAAGACGATCCACGCAACCCGGCAGTGATCGCCGATAACGTTGGCGACAACGTGGGTGACTGCGCCGGCATGGCGGCCGATCTGTTCGAAACCTATGTCGTCACCATCGGTGCGACCATGGTGCTGACCGCGCTGCTGCTGAAAGGCGCAGACAACCTGATGGCGTTGATGAGCCTGCCGCTGCTGATCGGCGGCGTCTGCATCATCACCTCGATCATCGGCACCTATTTCGTGCGCCTCGGCGGCGGCAAGAACATCATGGGCGCCATGTACAAGGGCTTCCTGGTCACTGCCGTCCTGTCGATCCCCGCGATCTGGTGGGCGATTTCCTATGCGCTGGGCGATATGGAAACCGCGATTGCCGGACAGTCCTATAACGGCCGCACACTGTTCTATTGCGGGCTGGTGGGCCTGATCATCACCGGACTGATCATCTGGATCACCGAGTACTACACCGGCACCAACTATCGCCCGGTGCGCTCGATCGCCAAGGCTTCGGAAACCGG
>NZ_JANOWI010000038.1:0-57658 GCF_031417815.1 Novosphingobium sp.
ATAACCTGGGGTGTGTGGTTTTCATAGTTGTGATCTTCCTATCTCCTCCCGGTTGGGGTGGGGTGGGGGGTGGGGGTTCCACGCTAGCGATGACGCGAGGCCAAGTGGCCTCGCTCCCCCATCCCAACCCTTCCCCGACGGGGAAGGGGGAAATGAGTCAAGCGCATTGCACCTTGGTATAAGCTCTCAATGTGAATCCGGGCCGCTTGCCGTCCGTGGGCACGAGTCCCCGATCTTGCGGTAGATCACAGCCAACGAATCCTTTCGGCTATAAAGCTTGAATTGGCCAATCGGCGGAGCAAACTCCCCTTCGGGTGCCAAGAAGATATGCTCACCGTTTGGCCAGGTCGCTTCAATTTCGAACCGGTCAGGGCTCTGAATACGAACATCGAGCCAGTGATCGATATCGAACGCCCATCCTTTATGATAAGCCAGTCTGCTGGTAATCCGGATCTGCGACGGCTGCAGCACGGTCAGGGTGGTTGGGGTTATTTCGATATCGGGGCCACCACGTGCGGCATAGCAGCCATAAAGATCAGTCGGCGGATTACGCCCCACTGCTCCGCCCGAACCACCAAAAATGAAACCGAAGGTGAGCATCGCCGCGAAGCTAAGCCCTGCCAGTGCCTCAAACCACGGCGACGAATCGTCCTTACTGTAAAAGTCGTCCATCGGCAGCCCTAAGCCGCCTGTTCCTTGCCCTTCATTACCCGCACCGGGTCCTTGCGGCCTTCGACCACGTCCTTGTCGACCACCACTTCGGCGATGTCGTCCTCGGTGGGGATGTCGAACATGGTATCGAGCAACAGCCCTTCGACGATCGAGCGCAGCCCACGCGCGCCGGTCTTGCGTTCGATCGCGCGCTTGGCGATCGCTTCAAGTGCGTCTTCGGTGAAGGTAAGCGTTACGTCTTCCAGATCGAACAGCCGGGCATATTGCTTGATCAGCGCGTTCTTGGGTTCCTTGAGGATCCTGACCAGCGCCTCGACATCAAGGTCTTCCAAAGTCGCGATCACCGGCAGGCGGCCGACAAATTCGGGGATCAGCCCGAATTTCAGCAGATCTTCCGGCTCCGCCTTGGTCAGCAGTTCGCCCACCCGGCGCTTTTCGGGATCGGCGACATGCGCGCCAAACCCGATCGAGCGCTTTTGCAAGCGGTCGGCGACGATCTTTACAAGCCCCGCGAAGGCCCCGCCGCAGTTGAACAGGATGTTGGTGGTGTCGACCTGCAGGAATTCCTGCTGCGGATGCTTGCGGCCGCCCTGCGGCGGCACCGAGGCGGTGGTGCCTTCCATCAGCTTGAGCAGCGCCTGCTGCACCCCTTCGCCCGAAACGTCGCGGGTGATGCTGGGGTTTTCGGCCTTGCGGCTGATCTTGTCGATTTCATCGATATAGACGATCCCGTGCTGCGCCTTCTCGACGTTGTAGTCGCTTGATTGCAGCAGCTTGAGGATGATGTTTTCCACATCTTCGCCCACATAACCAGCCTCGGTCAGCGTCGTCGCATCGGCCATGGTGAACGGC
This sequence comes from Novosphingobium sp., assembly GCF_031417815.1. Taxonomy (GTDB): domain Bacteria; phylum Pseudomonadota; class Alphaproteobacteria; order Sphingomonadales; family Sphingomonadaceae; genus Novosphingobium. The sequence continues at coordinate 1,525 of NZ_JANOWI010000038.1, forward strand.
ACGTCGAAGGTTTTCGCCAGCGTTTGCGCCAGCAGCGTCTTGCCGCAACCGGTCGGCCCGACTAGCAGAATGTTCGACTTCTGCAGCTCAACTTCACCGCCCTTGCCGCCATGCTTGAGCCGCTTGTAATGGTTGTGCACCGCGACCGAGAGCACGCGCTTGGCGCGGCTTTGCCCGATCACGTAATCGTTCAGCGTTTCGCAGATATCGCGCGGGCTGGGCACGTCGGTGCCCTTTTTGCCGGCGATCCCGGCCTTGGTTTCTTCGCGGATGATATCGTTGCACAGCTCGACGCATTCATCGCAGATGAACACCGTCGGCCCGGCAATCAGCTTGCGCACCTCGTGCTGGCTCTTGCCGCAGAAGCTGCAGTAGAGGGTGCTCTTGGCGTCCGATCCGCTCAATTTCGTCATGCTTTCATCCATTGCCCCGCCAGGCGGGGATTCGCCGGGAGTTTAGCCCGGCGACCGTATTTATCAATCCTGCCCTGTTAGCACGGCCAAATTGACCGCTGCTGAAGGTGCAGGGTTAGCAGAGGCTTACCGCCCCGCTCAGTCGGGCGCCCCGCCGGTGCCCTTTTCGCCGCTGCCCGGCTCTTCGCCTTCGGGGCGGGCGTTGAACACCTTGTCGACCAGACCGAAGGTCTTGGCCTCGTCGGCGCTCAGCCACGTATCGCGGTCCATCGCGTCCGCCACCTGCTTGACCGTCTTGCCGGTATACTGCGAGTAAAGCTCGTGCATCGTTTCCTTCAGCCGCAGGATTTCGCGCGCCTGGATCTCGATATCCGAGGCCATCCCGCGCGCCCCGCCCGACGGCTGGTGGATCATGATCCGCGCCTGCGGCAACGCGATCCGCATCCCCGGCTCGCCCGCGGCCAGCAGGAAGCTGCCCATCGAGCAGGCCTGGCCGATGCAGACGGTCGAAACCTTGGGCTTGATATATTGCATGGTATCATGGATCGCCATGCCCGCCGTGACCACGCCGCCCGGCGAATTGATGTACATCGAGATGTCCTTCGAAGGATTCTCGCTTTCGAGGAACAGCAGCTGCGCCACGATCACCGAAGCCATGTGATCCTCAACCTCGCCGGTCACAAAGATGATCCGTTCGCGCAGCAGCCGCGAATAGATATCGAAGCTGCGCTCGCCGCGGCTCGATTGCTCGACCACCATCGGGATCAGCGCGCCGGTAACGGGGTCCTGGGTCATTGAGCTTCCGGGGCGGTTGTAAGGGTCGAACATGGAGGTCCTCATCTGGTTGGACCGCCTATGTCGGACTTGGCGGCGCTTTGTTCAAGGGCGTTAACCGGATGGGGGTGATGGCGGGGCGGTGAAACAGTTTCTGTGCCATTCAAACAGTCACGCTGCGCGGAGCAGTTCCGTCACCACCGAAGGCCGCCGCGCGATCATCGCCAACAGCACCTGGGCCGGACCGGTCGGGCGCCTGCGGCCATGTTCCCAGTTGAGCAGCGTCCCTTTGGCAACGCCAATACTCTTGGCAAACTGGCTTTGCGACAGGCCGGTCTTCGCCCTGATTGCGGCAACGTCGATCACCGGAACATCGATGGTGTGGACCCGCGCGCCGGTATCCTTACCACTCGCAAAAGCGATCGCTTCGTTCAGCCCTTCGACCAGTTCATCGTAGAATTTGCTCACGTTGGTTCTCCATAGGTTGCCAGCAGCGTCTTGGCCAACTGCACGAGATGCGCCTGCTCGGTCTTGGTCAGATTGCCCTTCTCGTTTTTGGCGAACACACCCACCAGAAACAGCGGGGCTTGCCCGCCACCAAAGACAAACAAGGTGCGGTATCCGCCGCTCTTCCCGCTGCCTTCGCGCGCCACCCGAACCTTGCGCAAACCACCACCCAGCGCCACGCCCGCCTCCGGGTTGGCCGCAACATAATCGACAATCGCGGCGCGCTCCTCATCCGACATGATCGCCTTGGCCTGCCGCTCGAAGATCGCCAATTCGACAACGGTCTGCGGGGTGGTCATGGATGGAGAATATATGCCAATGGCATATATGTCAATGACGCATAATTTTCGATGTATTGGGGTGATCATGCACTTATTTGTCAATTGAGTGCACTGTCACCGTAACTTTTCTGGTAACTTTTCTGGCGGAACAGAAATCATTGGTTGGCAAGCCCTCGTGGCGGACTCTACCATCTTTGAGCAAACGTCTGCGGTAACAAATTGATCTGCCATATGGTTAGCTTGGCGCATTTGCGCACGGGATCAAATCCGCCTAATTGAATATGTAGGTCCGGAAATATTTGGCTTGCTTGATTTAGGTGCTTTCCAAATAATACTAATCTTAAGTGAATCAATCCGAGGGGGGGAATCAATGGCAATAGAACCTGGTTCGTTGGAGGACATGGCATCGGGCAGCGCTGTCGTCGCAGGAATTTCTTTTGTGATCACTCTCGGAATATCTAACGTCCTATCCTACGTCGTGGCCCTAAAATCGACGCCAGAGCGCCGAGCATTTTACACCGTGATGCCGGGCATATTAGTTTCGGTTGGGATCGGCGGATCAATGATCATGGGGCTTGGCATGCCCATATTATCCTTTTTGTTTGTTTTGCTTCCAAATATAGCAGTGTTTTGGTGGTTTCGCCGCCAGTATCGCCGTGCATGGATGCCAGATGACCAGGTCCCCGAGGGCGTATCAATAGAAAACGATGACTGGACTGTCGGCGTTGCTGGAATTTTGATTGTTCTGATGATTGGAGTCTTCCGCTTCGTTTGGAAAACATTGCTGGGTAATTGACAACTTGCAGCCTGCTTTCAAGTTGGTCACGGTCTATCGCAATGGGGGCAAAATGGACCCCATCACCACCCCACCACATCCCCCGCCGTCAGCCCCAGTTCCTTCGCCCGCCCGCCGGGAATCTCCAGCACAGCTTTCACGACGCCGTCCGATTCCAGCTTGCTCTCGTCATAGGGCTTGGCCTGCGCGGCAATGTTAGTCACCCGGCCATCCAGCCCAACGAACAGCAGGTCGAGCGGGATCACGGTGTTGCGCATCCAGAAGCTGGCCTGTTTGGGCGGATCGAACGGGAACAGCATGGCTTCATCGGGGCCGAGCGCGGTGCGGAACATCAGGCCTTTGGCTTGGTCCTGCGGGTTTTGCGCCAGTTCGGCTTTGAAGCTGTGCGCTTTGCCGGCGTGGGTGATCGTCACCGTGATGATCCGCAGTCCGCTTGCCGGATGCACCGCCGCGTCGCTGCTGGCCGCGCCAGCGGGCTCGGCATCCTGCGCCTTGCAGGCGGTTAGGGCGAGCGCCAGCAAGATTGGCCATACCAAAGCACTGTGACCTGAACCCTTAAAGCCCCTCCCCGGCGGGGAGGGGTTGGGGTGGGGGCTCGCCACCCGCGTTGACGCTCGGCTTCGCCTCGCTCCCCCATCCGCGTTCAGAGTCATGTGCCTCTGAACGCCCCTTCCCCGCCGGGGAAGGGGGAAATGAGTCCGTTCTTTCATGAGCTGGCTTAAGACCCTCATTCGCACTCCTCTTCCGCCCAAGCCTCGGCAGCCTCAATCGTCGCCGCGCCCAGCACGCCGCGCGCCAGATCGAGCGGGTGACCGGCGCGGAGCATTGCGGCGAGTTGTTTCTCGCGCAAGGGGCGATCGGGCGGCGCGGCGCTGAACGGGCCGAAGCGGCGCTTTTTGGCCATGGCGAACGCGGCGGCGCGTTGTTCGTTGGGGCCGGCGCGGACTTCCTCGCGCAGATCCTCGGCGATCCCGGCCTGGCCCAGCGCCTGGCTGACGCGGCGCTGGCCATAGCCGCGCCGCAGCAGGCTGCCGCTTTTGGCGCGGGCATAGGCCTCATCATCGACATAGCCTGCCGCCACGAAGCGTTCGACCAGCGCGGCGATGGCCGGATCACCGTCACCCTCCCAGCCGCGCTCGCGCAGCTTGCGGCGCAGATAGTCCGCCAGCTTGGCCGCGCTGGTCGCGAACCGCGCGACATAATGCAGCGCCAGATCGTTCAGACGCACCGGATTGAGCGGCTTTGGGGGCCGTTTCTCACGGCGATCAGGGCGGGGTTTGCTTAACATCGGCCTTATTCGTGCCACAGTCCCCGGCAAATGGGGAGGCCAGTGTTGCGGGCGCGTGTTTGCGTGTTGCAACGATTGGTTCAGCCAGACTGTGGCCCAGGCCGCAGTTCTGAATTGAAAAGAAACGGGTAATTCGCGCATGACCGACGCCGCCACGCTTGTGATCGACGCCGCATTGGCACTTGTCCCCACCCCCAACGATGACGCTTTGCCGCGCCGCCTGTCCACCTTTGCCACATTTGGCGAGGCGCTGGACTATGCCGCGACTGGCCAGCGGGGGATGAATTTCCACGATCCGCGCGGCACGCTGACGCGGGTCTATCCGTTCAGCGAACTGCGCGAAGATGCGCTGGCGATGGCCCGGCGGTTGATCGCTTACGGCATCCAGAAGGGTGACCGGGTGGCCTTGATCGCCGAAACCGGGCCTGATTTCGCGGCGCTGTTCTGCGGCTGCATCTATGCCGGCGCGTGGCCGGTGCCGCTGCCGCTGCCGACCAGCTTTGGCGGCAAGGACGCCTATGTCGATCAGCTGGCGGTGCAGATGGCTTCCAGCGATCCCACGGTGTTGTTTTACCCGGCCGAAATCGGCGCGTTGAGCCACCCTGCGGCAGAGCGGCAGGGCTGCGAAGGCTTGTCGTTCGAAGACTTCGCTGCACGCCCGGCACCCGATCGCGCGCTGCCCCGGGCCAGCGGCGATGATATCTGCTATCTGCAGTATTCCAGCGGATCGACCCGCTTTCCGCATGGCGTGGCGGTAACCCACGCCTCCTTGCTCAACAATCTGGCCGGGCACGGCGAAGGGATGAAGCTGATTTCCAGCGACCGCTGCATATCGTGGCTGCCGTGGTACCACGACATGGGGCTGGTCGGCTGCTTCCTCTCGCCGATCGCCAACCAGTGTTCGGCCGATTACCTCAAGACCGAGGATTTCGCCCGCCGCCCGCTCGCCTGGCTCGATCTGATCAGCCGCAATCCCGGCACCACGCTCTCCTATTCGCCGACCTTTGGCTATGACATCTGCGCGCGGCGCATTTCCAGCCAGAGCCACGTTTCCGAGCGGTTTGACCTGGCGCGCTGGCGGATCGCCGGCAACGGTGCCGACATGATCCGGCCCGACGTGATGCAAGGCTTCGTCAACGCCTTTGCCGAAGCCGGGTTCAAGGCCAGTGCCTTTCTGCCCAGCTATGGCCTGGCCGAAGCGACGCTGGCGGTGACGATCATGCCGCCGGGCGAAGGGATCCGGGTTGAGCTGGTCGAGGAAGAGCGGCTGTCGGGCACCCCGCGCGATCTCTCGCGTCCGGCCCGCTACCGCGCGATCGTCAACTGCGGCAAGGCGGTCAAGGACATGGTGCTCGAGATCCGCGGCGAACGCGGCGAGGTATTGCCCGATCACCACATCGGCAAGGTCTGGTGCAAGGGCCCCAGCGTGATGACCGGCTATTTCCGCGATCAGGAGGCCACCGACGCCTGCATGGTCGGCGGCTGGCTCGATACCGGCGATATGGGCTATCTGGTCGATGGCTACCTGTTCATCGTCGGCCGCGCCAAGGACATGATCATCATCAACGGCAAGAACCACTGGCCGCAGGATATCGAATGGGCGGTGGAACAGCTGCCCGGCTTCAACCACGGCGATATCGCCGCCTTCTCGGTTGAAACCGATGCCGGCGAGGAATCGGTGGCGGTGCTGGTCCACTGCCGCGTTTCCGATCCCGAAGAACGCCAGCGCCTGCACGATACGATCCGCGACAAGGTCCGCTCGATCCTGGGCCATCCGGCGATCGTCGAACTGGTCCCGCCGCGCACCCTGCCGCGCACCTCGTCGGGCAAGCTCAGCCGCGCCAAGGCCAAGAAGCAGTACCTTTCGGGCGAGATCGAGCCGTTCAAGCTGGCGGCGTAAGCCCTGCAAGCGCCAGCCCGCCCAGCGCCGCCAGCCCCAGCACGCGGATCACGCTCCACCCGGCTTTGAAGATCAGCAGCGCCGAAAGCGCGGCCAGCAGCGCCGCGCGCCAATCGAGGCTGGCCAGCAACGGTGCCTCGAACCGCAGCGGGCCGAACGAAACCGGCTGCCCGGCCTTGAACAGCACATGCAGCGCGAACCACAGCGAGAGGTTGGCGATCACCCCCACCACAGCTGCTGTAATCGCAGCCAGCGCGCCTTTGAGCCGCGGCGCGCGCTCCAGCCGCTCCATCCACGGGGCCAGCGCGAAGATCCACAGAAAGCACGGCGCGAAAGTAACCCAGGTGGTCAGCGCTGCACCGAGCAAGCCCGCCGCCAGCGGGCTGAACGGCGCGGGCGCGCGGAACGCGGCGAGATAGCCGACGAACTGCGTCACCATGATCAGAGGTCCGGGGGTGGTTTCAGCCAGCCCCAGTCCGTCGGCCATTTCGCCCGCGCTGAGCCAATGGTAATTCCCGACCGCCTGCTGCGCCATATAGGCCAGCACCGCATAGGCTCCGCCGAAGGTCACCACTGCCAGCTTCGAGAAGAACACCCCGATCTGCCACAGCACGTGGTGCTGCCCCAGCGTCAGCGCCACCAGCACCATCGGCGCGGCCCACAGTGCGCCGAACCCGGCGATTGCGGCCAGGCTCTGCCGCCACGGGCGCTGCGCTGAAACGGGAGCTTCGCTGACGGGCTTCAAAGCCAGCCAACCGGGACGCAGGGCCGTCGCTACCGCGCCGAGCACGCCCGCCAACAGCAAGACCAGCGGAAACGGCGCCGATAGTGCAAACAGCGCAATGAAGGCCGCCGCCGCGATGCCCCGCTTGAAATTGGTGTTGAGCGCCCGGCCTGCCACCCGCAGCAGCGCCTGCACCACCACCGCCAGCACCGCCGCCTTGATCCCCAGGAACAGCGCCGCGAACCATTCCAGATGCGCGGCAAAACCATAGAGCACCGACAGCGCCAGGATCACCAGCGCACCGGGGATCACGAACAGCAGCCCGGCGGCCAGCCCGCCTTTCAGCCCGTGCAGCTTCCAGCCGATCCAGATCGCCAGCTGCTGCGCCTCGGGCCCGGGCAGCAAGTGGCACAGATTGAGCGCGTGAAGATATTCATCTTCCCCCACCCAGCCGCGCTCTTCCACGATCTCGCGATGCATCAGCGCGATCTGCCCGGCCGGCCCGCCAAAGCTGAGGCAGCCAATCCGTGCGGACAAGCGGACGAGTTCGGCAAATGTGGGTTTGGCTAGAACTTCGGCGCTGCTCACAGTCATACCTTTCCGGCCGCGCGGCGGCGGACCACTGGAAAGGCAACGCTTGGGCCTGTGCCTGACCGGGAGGTTGCTTTGCCCCGGTATATTGGTTGTTCGTCGAATTGTATTGGCAGGTCAAGCGGCACGAACTTGTCGCACCTGTCTTATTTCGATAACACAGCTTGCACCTGAAGGCGATCCGTCCCACATTGCCCGAAGGCACCATTGCTTACGGAAACCGCACCCATGGCCACGACGCCGACTGAGACCGCCACCGCTCCCGAACTCAAGCTTTCGGCACCCGATCCGGTGCCCGTGGTGCCGGTGGAAAAGGCATCGGGGCTTGTGCCGGTGTCCGACGACAACAAGAGCAAGCTGGCCGCCAAGGTCGATGCCTTTGTCGATGAACTGGTGGCGACCGATTCCAATTCGCCTGAATTCGGCAAGAAAGTCGATCAGATCACCAACATGGGCCGCAAGGAAATCATGGCCGCTTCGGGCATGTCGAACCGCTTTCTCGATCGCCCGATCCGCGCGATGGACAAGGATTCGGGCGTTGGTGCCAATCTGGCCGAATTGCGCAAGACGGTCGAAACGCTCGATCCGGGCAAGCAGGGCAAGCTTTCGAAGGGCCGCAAGTTCCTTGGTATCATCCCGTTCGGCAATTCGATGAAACGCTATTTCCAGAGCTATGAAAGCGCGCAGGGGCACATCCAGTCGATCCTCAACCACCTCGGTTCGGGCAAGGACGAGCTGCTGATGGACAATGCCGCGATCGATGTGGAGCGCCAGAAGCTGTGGGAAGCGATGGGCCAGCTTGAACAGATGATCCTCATTTCCAAGCAGCTTGACGCGAAGCTTGAGGAAAGGGCTGCCGATCTTGACGCGGCCGATCCCGCCAAGGCCAAGGCGATCCGTGAGAGCGCGCTGTTCTATGTCCGCCAGCGCACGCAAGACCTGCTGACGCAGATGGCGGTTTCGGTGCAGGGCTATCTGGCGCTCGATCTGGTCAAGAAGAACAACGTCGAACTGGTCAAGGGCGTCGACCGGGCCAGCACCACCACCGTGGCTGCGCTGCGCACCGCGGTTACCGTGTCGCAGGCGATGGCCAACCAGCGGCTGGTGCTTGAACAGGTTACCGCGCTGAACAGCACCACCGCGGGGCTGATCGACAGCACCGGCACCCTGCTGCGCGAACAGACCGGCAAGATCCACGAGATGGCGGCATCGAGCACCATCCCGGTTGAAACGCTGCAGCGCGCCTTCCAGAATATCTATGACACGATGGACAACATCGACACCTTCAAGCTGAAGGCGCTGGAAAGCATGAAGCAGACGGTCACCACACTCTCGGCCGAGGTCAAGAAGAGCGAGGGCTATATCGCCCGCGCCGAGGGCGCCGCGCAGGCCCAGCTGGCGCACGATGCCCCCAGCCTGCTAAGCGCGGAATGATGGCGATGATACTTCTGGGATTCTCTCCATTTTTGGCGACTGCCACAAATGGGGAGGTGGCATTTGCGCAGCAAATGACGGAGGGGTATCGATCCTCGCGACATTACCCCTCCGTCAGCGCTTCGCGCTGCCACCTCCCCATTTGCACTTCGTGAAAATGGAGAGGATCTGGTTATGACCACCCCCTCGCATCAATCCGACGATATCATCCGGGCCGCGCGACAAAGCCTGAGCGTGCAGCGTGCGGGCGGGCGGCGGCTGGCCCCGCAAGGCGCGCAGCGGCTGAAACGCGGGCATTTCACCCGCAAACTGCGCAATATCGTGTTCGCCGTGGTCGGGATCTGGCTGGCGCTGACGATCATCGGCGCGATCATCAGCGGGATCGGCTTCACCGGCCTCGCCATCGGCGCGGCGGCAACCGTGGCGGCGGTCTGGTTGTTTGGCAGCTATCCCAGAATGAAGACGCCCGGGCTGGCCGATCTCAACCCGGCGCAGGCGGACGTGCGCACCATGGTCGGGCGGACCGAGCTGTGGCTGGAAAGCCAGCGCCGCGCACTGCCCGCACCGGCGGTCAAGCTGGTCGATACGATCGGGCTGCAGCTGGATGTGCTGGGCGAGCAATTGGCGCATGTCGATCAGAACCACCCCAAGGCGCAGGAGGTGCGCAAGCTGGTGGGCGAACATCTGCCCGGGCTGGTCGATGGCTATCAAAAGATCCCTGAGCATCTGCGATATGAAGAAAGCGCCGGGGGCAGCCCCAACACGCGCTTCATGGACGGACTGTCCACCATCAGCGGCGAGATTGACAGTTTGACCCGGCAGCTGGCCGCGGGCGCGATCGACAACCTGGCGATCAACACGCGCTATCTGGATTACAAATACGGCGCCGGGCTTGAAGAGGATATCAAGGCGCGCTGATGCGGATCCCGATCCCGCACAGCCTGGGCCGCGAAGAAGCCCGCCGCCGCCTGCATGACCGCTCAGGCGAAATGGCCGGGCTGTTCCCGGGCGGCATGGCACAGGTTGCGATCGACTGGCCCAGCGAAAATCGCATGGCGATGGCCGTCACCGCGATGGGCAAGACGGTGGACGGTCATGTCGATGTGGAAGACCACGCGGTGGTATTCGAAATCCAGCTGCCCGCCGCGCTCGCCTTTTTCGAACCGATGGTGCGCGGCGCGATCGAAGACAAGGCGCGCAAGCTGCTGACCTAAAGGTCGCGGTCCAGTTCAAGATAGGTGCGCGGAATGCGCAGCTGCTGGGCCGAAATCTGCGTTTCGCGCAGGAACAGCACCAGCGCCCACATCAGCAGCCCCACTGCGATCAGGAAGGTGGCCGCGGCGGCGCGCTGCAGGTTGAAGCTGACCAGTTCTTCAAGGAACAGCACCGCCACCGTGGTGCCGATGAACAGTCCGCTGATCACCATCAGCCGGACCGCGCGGGTAATCAGCCGGATGCGCTGATCGAGCAGGCGGATTTCGGCCACCACCTCATCGTGATCGGGGCCCTCGGTCGCCAAGTGGCGTTCCTGCAGGTGGCGCGAACGATCGACCACCCGGCCAAGGCGGCTTGACAGCAGGTTGAGGATATTGCCGATCGCCACCAGGACGAATACCGGGGCAAGTGCGAGCTGGATTGTCTGGGCGATCATAGTGTCCCAATAGGCAGGTTGCGTGCACGCGCCAAGTCAGCGAGGGAACGTAACGAAGTCTGCGCCGTTTCCGGATCCTTAGGGTCGCATTCTGGAAGGACGACAGGTAATGAACCGCACATCCATCGCTGCGCTGGGCGCAATCGTTCTGCTCGGCACTGCGTTGGGCGGCTGTGCCACGCTGTTTTCAAAGCATCCGGTCGGCAACCAGGCGGTGCCGCAACCGGCCAAACCGGTTGAATTGTCGCGTTATCTGGGCCGTTGGTACGAAGTGGCGCGGTATGAGCAGGGCTTCCAGAAGGACTGCGACGGGGTGACCGCCGATTACGCGCTGCGCGATGACGGGATGATCGCGGTGATCAACACCTGCCGCAAGCCCGATGGCGCGGTCAAGCAAGCCAAAGGCAAAGCCAAAGTCGTCGACACTGCCACCGGCGCAAAACTGAAGGTCAGCTTCTTCGGGCCGTTTTACGGCGATTACTGGGTGCTGGACCATGCCGACGATTACAGCTGGGCGATCGTTGGCGAAGGTTCGGGCCGCTACCTGTGGCTGCTGTCCCGCGATGCGAGCCCCGGCCAGGCACGGATCGACGCGATGATCGCGCGCGCCGGGGCGATGGGTTACGATACCGCCATGCTGCGGATTACGAAGCAGCCGTGAGGCATCGAGGTCCTCTCCATTTTCACGAAGTGCAAATGGGGAGGTGGCAGTCGCGCAGCGACTGACGGAGGGGTCTCTGCCTTCGCGCCATCACCCCTCCGTCTCGCCTACGGCGATCCACCTCCCCATTTGTGGCATTCGCCAAAAATGGAGAGGACCTTGCTTCTAACGCCCGCCTGCCAGCAGCACTTCCACCACCCCCGGATCGGCCAGCGTCGAAATATCGCCAAGGTTTGACGTATCGCCCTCGGCGATCTTGCGCAGAATGCGGCGCATGATCTTGCCGCTGCGGGTCTTGGGCAGCGCGGGGGCGAAATGGATCACGTCGGGTGTGGCGATCGGGCCGATTTCCTTGCGCACCCAGGCCACCAGTTCGCGCCGCACATCGTCACCCGGTTCCTCGCCCGCGTTAAGCGTGACGTAGGCATAGATGCCTTGCCCCTTGATCTCGTGCGGCATGCCCACCACCGCGCTTTCGGCGACTTTGGCATGGGCGACCAGCGCGCTTTCCACTTCGGCCGTGCCCATCCGGTGGCCCGATACGTTGATCACATCATCCACCCGGCCGGTGATCCAGTAATAGCCGTCTTCATCGCGCTTGCAGCCATCGCCAGTAAAGTAGAGCCCCTTGTAGGTGCTGAAATAGGTCTGGAAGAAGCGTTCGTGATCGCCATAGACAGTGCGCATCTGCCCCGGCCATGACTGACGGATGCACAGGTTGCCCTCGGCCGGACCGTGCAGTTCGTTGCCCTCGGCATCGACGATCAGCGGCACCACGCCGAACATCGGGAAGCTGGCCGCGCCGGGTTTCAGCGCATGAGCGCCGGGCAGCGGCGTCATCATGGCTGCGCCGGTTTCGGTCTGCCACCAGGTATCGACAATCGGGCAGCGCCCATCGCCGACCACCCGCCAGTACCATTCCCACGCCTCCGGGTTGATCGGCTCACCCACAGAGCCAAGCAGGCGCAGCGATTTGCGGCTGGTCGCCTTCACGTAAGCATCGCCTTCGCGCATCAGCGCCCGCAGCGCGGTGGGCGCGCCATAGAAAATCTCCACCTGGTGGCGGTCAACGATTTCCCAGAACCGGCTGTGAGTGGGATAGTTCGGCACCCCTTCGAACATCACCGTGGTCGCGCCATTGGCGAGCGGGCCATAGACGACATAGCTGTGCCCGGTGACCCAGCCGACATCAGCCGCGCACCAGTAAATTTCGCCGGGGCGGTAATCGAACACATAGTGGTGCGTCATCGCCGCCCAGGTGAGATAGCCGCCGGTGGTGTGGAGCACGCCCTTGGGCTTGCCGGTGCTGCCCGAAGTATAGAGGATGAACAGCGGGTCTTCCGCGCCGATCTCCTCAGCCGGGCATTCCGCAGCAACCGCACTGCGCAGCTTGTGCCACCAGTGGTCGCGGCCTTCGGCCATGCCCACTTCGTTGCCGACATGGCGCACGACCAGCACTTCGCAAACCGACGGGCACTGTTCAAGCGCCGCATCGACATTGGCTTTGAGCGGGACCAGCTTGCCGCCGCGCATCCCGGCATCGGCGGTGATCTCCAGGGTGCTGTCACAGTCCTGGATTCGCCCGGCCAGCGCTTCGGGGCTGAACCCACCAAACACGATCGAATGGACCGCGCCGATCCGGGTGCAAGCCAGCATCGCCATCGCCGCTTCGGGGATCATTGGCATGTAGATCGTGATCCGGTCCCCGCGCCGCGCGCCCAGATCCTTCAGCGCATTGGCCATCCGGCAGACATCGGCGTGGAGTTCGCGGTAGGTGATCTTGCGCTGCTGATCGGGCTCATCGCCTTCCCAGATGATCGCTACCTGATCGCCGCGCGCTTCAAGGTGCCGGTCAAGGCAATTGGCCGAGACGTTGAGCGTACCATCGGAGAACCATTCGATCCCGAAATCGGCTTCATCAAACGAACAGCGGCTCAGCCTGGTCCACGGCTTGATCCAGTCAAGCCGGGCCGATTCCTCGCGCCAGAACGCCTCGGGCTCATTCAGCGCGCGGGCGGACTTTTCGGCGTAGTTCTCGGCATTGACGAAGGCGCGCGCGGCCCATTCGGCGGGGACGGGGTGGACGGTGGCCATGGCTCTCTCCGGGATTCGTGTTTGCAGGCGAGTTAGGGACCGCGCGGCCCCCGCGTCAATGGCCGCCATGCCGCAGTATGTCTGCGAGACCGGCTAGCGCGCCGTGAAATCCACCTTGTAGCCATAGCGCGCTTCAACCGGGGTGCCATCGGCGCGCTTGGCCGGGTTGAAGCGGATGCGCTGCATCACCAGCGGGCAGACCCGTGCGGTCGTATCAGCATCGACCGATGAACTTGCGACCGAGCAATCGCGGGCGCGGCCATCGGTGGTGACGGTGAAATGCACGATCACCCGCTTGCCAAAGCGGGTCTGGCGTCCGCCGGGGGGCACCGGGAAATCGCGCGAATCGTTGATCTGGCCTGAGCGGACCGAAGGCTTGGCCACGATCCCGCCCCCGCCCGATCCGTTGCCGGTGCCGCCCGCGCCGGTACCATCGCCCCGGCCCTGCGATCCGGTGCCGTTGCCGCTGGCGGCCGCGCCAGAGTTATCGGCGCTGCCGGTGCTGCTGGCCTTGGGCGCTGGCTTTACCGAAAGCGGGATCCTGGGTTCGGGGGCCTTGATGGCCTTGGCAATCGCCTTCTTGCCCGGGTCGCCCGCGTCGCCTGCGTCCTTGTCCCTGGTCGGCTGGGGCGGCGGCGGCGGCGGCGGGGATGGCGGCGGCGTTACCACCGTGACGTTGAACGTGGACAGCACCGACTTGACCACCGATGCGGCGAAATCGGGCGTAAACGCGCGGATCAGCCCGGCGATGACCAGGATATGGAATGCGATCACGGCCACGGTCACGCCCAGTCTGGTGCGCGCCGGCGGCGTGGGATCATAGTCGTCGTCGTCGATCAGGTCCGTGCTCATCCCTGCATCCTATGCCATCACCCGCGGCGGCGCGCAATTTGCACGACGATCCACAGCCTGTCGGCCCGCTCCGGTTCCCAAACTGGCCGCCAGCCGGTAGGAATGCGGCCATGACGCAGGGACTGGCGATCAATCGGCGCGCCGCGCTCAAAGGGCTCAGCCTTGGCGCGATCGGGCTTGCCCTGCCCTCGCTGGCGGGCTGCGGCGAACGCGCACAACTGAGTTTCGCCAACTGGGAAAGCTACCTTGGCGAAACGACGCTGGCCGATTTCAAGGACGCCAGCGGGATCGATGTCACCCTTGGCGCGATTGCCGATGAGAACGCGCTGTTCGATCAGCTTTCACGCGGCGATGTCCGGCTCGATCTGGTGATGGCGTCGAACCGGCTGGTTGAACGCCTGGGCAGCGCGGGGCTGCTGACCCCGATCAACAAGCCGCGTATCCCGAACCTGCGCAACCTTGATCCGCGCTTTGCCGATGCGCCTTATGATCCGGGCCGCAAGGTTTCGGTGCCTTACACCTGGCTCGCCTATGGGATTGGCTATCGCCGCTCGGCCGTGCCGATACCGCCGCGTGGGTGGCACGATCTGCTGACCAATCCGGCCTATGCCGGCAAGATTGCCCTGCCGGCCGATCCAGCCGATTTGCTGCGGATCGTGGGGCGCTCGCTGGGCAAGGGGGCCAATGCGATATCGCTGGACGATATCCCGGCGCTGGCGGCGCGGCTGCGCGATGTGCAGGGCCGGATCAAGGCCTTCCATACCGATAACGGCCAGGACCTGTTGCTTTCGAAGCAGGCCGATCTGGTCGCCGATTTCAACGGTGATATCGCGCAGGTGATGCTGGAAGACCCGGACATCGGCTTTGTCCACCCGGCCGAAGGCGCGGAGATGACCGCAGACAACCTGTGCATCCCTAAAAACGCCGCCAATCCGGAAAACGCGCACCGTTTCATCGACTATCTGCTGGGCGGGCAGGCCGGGATGCGGGTGATTGAGACGATCCTCTATCCCACCCCAAACCTGGCCGCCAAGGCACTGATGCCGCAGCAATACCAGACCAGCACCGTGCTGTTCCCCCCGCAAGAGGTGTTCGCCAAGCTGGAATATGCGCGCTGGAAGCCCGATCTCGACGTGGCGCTGGGCAAGGCGGCGCGCGCGGTGCTGGGAACGCCGGGTTAGGCCGTCACCAGTTGCGGTAGAGCGAAGGGTACGTCACCCGCAGCTTCTTCACCTTAGCCACGTCCCAGCGCTGGATATAGGGATGGTTCGGGTTGCGCCGCATGAAATCCTGATGATCCGCCTCGGCCGGATAGAACGGCCCGCTTTCGATTTTCGTCGCGATCCGGCCATTGAACGGTGCCTTGGCGTTGAGCGCGCGGATATAGGCCTGGGCAAAGCTGCGCTGCGCGGCGTTCTGCGGAAAGATCGCGCTGCGATAGCTGGGGCCGTCATCGGGATGCTGGCGGTTCACTTGCGTCGGATCATGCGCGACCACGAAATATATGCCCAGCAATTGACCGAGCGAGACCTTGGCCGGATCGTAAGTCACCTGGATGGCTTCGGCATGACCGGTGCGTTCGGTCGAGACGGCATCGTAATTGGCATCGGCGGCGCTGCCACCGGCATAGCCCGAGGTCACGTTGGTCACGCCCTTGACGTGTTCGAACACGCCTTCCATGCCCCAGAAACAGCCGCCCGCCAGCACGATCGTATCGGCGTGGGCGGGCAGCGGTGCTGCAGCGAGGGCCACGGATATTGCATAAAGCGCTCTTTTCATCGTCACGTCTCCTTCGCCCCCGAATTCGTTCACGTTCCGCAATAGGTTACAAAGCGCGGCGATCCTGTGGGCGCACCACGTTCAAACTGTTCCAGCCCATCGCGCCGCGCAAACGGCCTCGACACCGCATCCAGCAAAGCCTCAAGCGGCACCAGGTCGCCTGCCCCGGCTGCCGCCAGCGCGGCATCGGTCAGGTGATTGCGGGCCACGTAAAGCGGATTGGCCGCGTCCATCGCTGCGCGCCGGGTGGCGGCATCGCCCGGCTCTTCGGTCAGGCGGGTCTGCCAGCGATCGAACCACGGCCTAAGAGCATCCCGGTCGGTCAGTTCATCGGCAATGACGCCGTAACCGTGCTCCAGCGATGCGCCGAGCGCGCGGAACAGCCCGGTGAAATCGGCCTGCTGGCCTTCAAGCGCCGCGAACAGATCCTGCGCCAGGGCAAAGTCATCTTCGCGCGCATCGCCAAGGCCAAGCTTGGCGCGCAGTTCGGCCAGCCAGTAAGCCTCATAGCGCTGCGGCCACTTTTCGAGCAGCACCCGCGCCGCTTCGGTATCGCCCTCGTCCACCGCTGCGATTGCTTCGATCAGCGCACCGGCCAGCCGATAGAGGTTCCAGTGCGCCACGGCCGGCTGCTGGCCAAAGGCATAGCGGCCGTGGTGATCGATCGAGGAGAACACCTGCGCCGCCGCATAGGCATCGAGGAAAGCACAGGGGCCATAGTCGATCGTTTCGCCCGAGATGGTGACGTTGTCGGTGTTCATCACCCCGTGGACAAAGCCCAAGGCCATCCACCGCGCCACCAGCCGGGCCTGGGCATCGGCGACCGCTTCCAGCAGCGCCAGTGGGCGGTTGGCCGCGCCGGTGAGTGCGGGATAGTGCCGTTGCAGCGCATAGTCCGCCAGCAGCGCCACCGCCGCGCGGCCCTTGTGCGCCGCGGCCCATTCGAAGGTGCCGATGCGCAAGTGGCTGGCGGCGACCCGGGTCAGCACCGCACCGTGGTGCGGCTCCTCGCGCCACACCCCCTCACCGGTTGTCACTACGGCCAGACTGCGGGTGGTCGGCACACCCAGCGCCGCCATCGCTTCGGACATCAGGTATTCGCGAAGCGCCGCCGCCAGTGTGCTCTTGCCGTCGCCCCCGCGCGAATAGGGAGTAGTGCCCGAACCCTTGAACTGCAGATCGAACCGCGCGCCATCGCTCGCCACCACTTCGCCCAGCAACAGCGCGCGGCCATCACCCATCTGCGGATTGAAATGGCCGAACTGGTGCCCGGCATAGACCAGCGCCGCCGGTTCGCTGCCCGGCACCGGATCGCGGCCCGAGAGCCACCCGGCCAGCGTATCATCGCCCGCCGCGCGTCCGGGCAGGCCCAGCTGTGCCGCCAAGGTATCGTTGAACAGCACCATGCGGGGAGCCTTGGCGGGGTCCGCCTGCCAGGGCGCAAAGAACCCGTCGAGCTGCCGCACCAGCGTATTGTCAAAGCGCCAGACGGCGGTGTCAGTCAGCGATCTTCTCCAGCGACAGCGCATTCATGCAATAGCGCAGGCCCGAAGGCGCCGGGCCATCGGGGAAGACATGGCCCAGGTGCCCATCGCAGACGTTGCACAGCGCCTCGATCCGCTGCATCCCGTGGCTCTCGTCAAGGTGATAACCAACCACACCCGGCGCGACCGGCGCGGCAAAACTGGGCCAGCCGGTGCCGCTTTCAAACTTGGTGGCGCTGTCGAACAATTCGGTCCCGCAGCCCGCGCAAGCATAGCGGCCGGGCACGAACAGGCTGCACATTTCGTTCGAAAAGGCGCGCTCGGTGCCTTTGAGACGCAGCACCTCGTACTGGTCCGGGGTCAGCAGATCGCGCCATTCGTCTTCGCTGCGCTCATCGCGCCGCGGCGGCGGATTGGCTTCACCGCGGGCAAGACGGATGATGTCGTTCCAGTTCATGCCAATACTCCCGGTGCGACCCTGTGTGGGCGGCTCAGAACCCGGATATGGGCGCGCGCCGCCGGTTTTCCAAGCGCATCAGAACAAACGTGCCCCATTGGGCACCGGATGATCGGGGGCAAACAGGATCACTGCGCCCTGATCGTCGCCAAACCCCAGCGTCAGCACCTCGGACATGAATTTGCCGATCTGACGCGGGGGGAAGTTGACCACCGCCGCCACCTGCCGCCCGGGCAGGTCCTCGATGCGGTAACGATCGGTGATCTGCGCGCTCGATTTCCTGATGCCGATCGCGGGGCCGAAGTCGATCACCAGCTTGTAGGCCGGCTGGCGCGCTTCGGGGAACGGTTCGGCCGACACGATCGTGCCCACGCGGATATCGACGGCAAGGAACTGGTCAAAGCCGATCGGATCGGCAGCAGGCGCTTGCGGCGAATGGGCGAGATGCATGGCGGCGGGTCCTGTCAGGGATAAAGGTCAACCGTGTCGAAGGTGTCCAGCACTGCGGCGCGCAGCAAGGTCCGGTGGCAGCAGACGGGATCGCGTTCATAGCACAGCAGCGCGGTGCGCCGCTCGCCTGCCAGTTCGGCCAGCTGCGCCCCGGCGGCCATTGCCTCGGGCAGCTCGAGCTGGCCGGCATAGATCCGCTTCAGCGCTGCGTGATTGCCCGCCCGCGCCGCCGCGCGGCCATCGGCGGGCGTACCCAGCGCGCGGAAGTGGCGGTATTCGATGCCTGCCCCGGCCAGGTTCGCGGCCAGCGCGGTCTTGGAAAACCCCGGCCGACGCGAGGCTGCGATCGCGCGGACATCGGCCAGAACTTCTACCCCGGCCCCGGTCAGCGCCGCCAGAAAGGCAGCCATGGTGGTCTGCTCATAGCCAATCGTCCAGACCGTGGGCATCATTCCAGCTCCAGGATCACCGCGTCGACCGCCAGGCTTTCGCCCTGCCGGGCGTTGATCGATTTGACCGTTGCGGTCTTTTCGGCGCGCAGGATGTTTTCCATCTTCATTGCCTCGATCACCGCCAGCGGCTGTCCGGCTTCAACCTTGTCGCCCACCGCAACATTCAGCGACACCAGCAGCCCGGGCATCGGGCAGATCAGGAAGCGCGACAGATCGGGCGGGATCTTTTCGATCATGTGGCTGGTCAGGTGGGCAAGCCGCGCGGGTAAGACCTGAACCTTGTGGATCGCCCCGTGGGTGGTGAGTTTGAGCCCGGTGCGGGTCACTTCGACCTTCACGCCGTAATCCGCCTCGCCAATCGAAGCCTCAACCAGCCGCTCGCCGGGGGTATATTCCATCTCCAGATCGACCGGCTCACCGTCGACGGTCACGTCTTCATCAAGACTGACCAGGTGCGCCTTGCCACCAATGGTCACGCTCCAGTCGTAGGGCGGCTCGAGCTCGCCATTCAGCTGCTGGTCGGTCTGCCGGGCGCGATCGGCGCGTGCGGTCATGATGAACCCGGCGATGGCGGCCAGATGCTTGAGTGTCTCGGGTGAGGTTGCCGCGCCGGTAAAGCCGTCGGGGTATTCCTCGGCGATAAACCCGGTGGTGAGTTCGCCCGAGCGGAAACGCGGGTGCTGCATGATCGCGGAGACGAAATCGATGTTGTGGCCCAGCCCTTCGATCTCGAACCGGTCGAGCGCGGCGATCTGCTTGTCTGCGGCCTCGTTGCGGGTTTCGCCCCAGGTTACCAGCTTGGCGATCATCGGATCATAGAACATCGAGACTTCGCCGCCTTCGATCACGCCGTCATCGACGCGGATGCCGCCTTCTCCCCGGAGCTCACACAATAACGCTTCGTCACCCCGCATTTGATGCGGGGCTTGGCTTCCTTCTGCGACCTCGGCCGAAGAAAAGCCTTGGCCCGTGTCAAGCACGGGCTGACGTGAGAAGTGCGGAGTTGCGGGTGGTGAATACCGCACCAGCCGCCCGGTCGAGGGCAGGAACCCGCGATAGGGGTCTTCGGCATAGACGCGGTTTTCGATCGACCAGCCTTCGATCTTCACATCGTCCTGCGTCATCGCCAGCTTTTCGCCCGCCGCCACGCGGATCATCTGTTCGACCAGATCGATCCCCGTGATCGCCTCGGTGACGGGGTGTTCAACCTGCAGCCGAGTGTTCATTTCGAGGAAGTAGAAACTCTCACCGCTCGGGTCCGCTCCGCTGACGATCAGTTCGACCGTGCCCGCCGAATAATACCCCACCGCGCGGGCCAGCGCGACGCACTGTTCACCCATCGCCTTGCGCATCGCAGGCGTGACGAACGGCGACGGTGCTTCCTCCACCACCTTCTGGTGGCGGCGCTGGATGCTGCATTCGCGCTCGTTCAGGTAAAGGATGTTGCCGTGCTGATCGCCCAAGATCTGGATCTCGATATGGCGCGGATTGAGAATGAATTTCTCGATGAACACGCGCTCGTCGCCGAACGAATTGAGCCCCTCGCGCTGGGTCGCCTCGAAGCCTTCCTCAACGTCCTTGTCGTTATAGGCCAGCCGCATCCCCTTGCCGCCGCCGCCAGCCGATGCCTTCATCATCACCGGATAACCGATCGCGCGGCTGACCTGCAGCGCCTCGGCAGTATCGGCAATCGCCTCGGGCGAGCCGGGCACGGTATTGACGCCCGCCGTCTTGGCCAGCTTCTTGCTCTCGATCTTGTCACCCATCGCCGCGATCGCGCCAACGTGAGGCCCGATAAAGGCGATGCCGTTCTGCGCCAGTTCCTCGGCAAATGAAGTCCGCTCGGACAGGAACCCATAACCCGGATGCACCGCCTCAGCCCCGGTCTGCTTGCACGCCGCGATGATCTTGTCCGCGATCAGATAGCTTTGCGCGGCCGGCGAAGGCCCGATATGCACCGCTTCATCGGCCATCTGCACAAACGGCGCGCGGGCATCGGCATCGGAATAGACCGCGACCGTCTGGATACCCATGCGGCGCGCGGTCTTGATCACCCGGCAAGCAATTTCGCCGCGGTTGGCGATGAGGATTTTTTTGAACACTGTCGTTCCTATCGTTCAGTCTTTTCGCAGACATTCAGACCACCAAGCCCGCCGTCTTCTTTGCACTTGAAGCCGCACTCGTAGTCGCCTTGCACTTTTTCGCCTCCTTCGTAGATATTTAGGCGATCAAGGATGTTGCGCGCCGATTTCCGACATTCCTCCAAAGACGAAAAGGCCCCTATCGGAATATCGTCAGTCAGCACCGCTCCATTCGGATAGACCCATCCTTTCCAAGGTGCTTGATCGCATCCCGACAGAGCGAGTGCGAGGATCACAATTCGAAGGTTGTGGATCTTCAGCATACTTTCGCCTCACCTCCATCGTCACCCTGAACTTGTTTCAGGGTCCATCGTGCCCCGCAGGCCGAAGCTCTGCGGGGAGAAATGGATGCTGAAACTAGTTCAGCATGACGGTTATGGGGTGGAGGGGTGAGCGCCCGATCCATCACGTCGGCGCGCCTTCTATCATGAAGATGCGGGAATGGGCGGTGGTGTGGCGCAAGGCCGCGACCTGCCGGTATTCTTCGGAATGCCAGAAGGTCTCCGCCGCCGCCTTTGAGGGAAATTCGATCACCACCATGCGCTGCGTCGGCGCATCGCCTTCCAGCGCCGTGATGGGCCCGCCGCGCACCAGATAGCGTCCGCCGAACGCCGCGATCATCGGCGCAACGCCGCTGCGATAGGCTTCGAAGCCTTCCGCATCGTGGACCTCGACTTCGGCGATGAGGTAAGCCTTTGCTTGCGTTGCCATTTCAACAGCTCCTTTTCAAACCGGCTTGCGGGCCAGATAGACCCCCAGCGCCATGACCGCGATCCCCAGCGCGCGCTTGGCATTGAAGCTGGCCTGCATCGCGCCGAACAGCGCGAAGTGATCGATTGCAGCCGCCATGACCAATTGCCCCAGCAGCACGAAAAACACCGCATTGCCGACCCCGATCCTGGGCGCAGCAAAGGCAATCGCGGTGCCGTAAAACAGCATGAACACCGCGCCGAACCAGATGTACGGCTGTTGCATGTGCCACGCCTCGCGCGCCGGAAATCCGGTCAGCGCCACCAAAGCGAGCGCCAGCACCAGCCCAAAGGCAAAGGTCACCGCGGTCGAGGCAAACGGGCTGCCAAGTTGCGTCCCCAGCGCCGAATTGAACGCCGCGAAGATCGGAATGCCAATCCCGGTCGCGAACATCATGACGGCCAGCGGCAGGAAGGCCGATTGAGCGGGGTTGGTCATTGCGCAACCTCCATCTCGCTGCCTATCGGCGGCATGTTGTGGCCAAGCAGCCACAGCATATCAGCCGCGCATTCGACCACGTTGCTGCCCGGCTCATAGATCCCCTGCACCCCGGCCGGGTAATGCAACGCTTGCCATGCCACGCTTGTCATGCTACACACTCCATGTGATCGTGAGCTTCGCCAACCGCGCGACAGAGCGCTTTGCTCGGGACGGCAAGTCGAAATTCACTGGCATGGATGTGGCCAAGGCGATGGCGCGCTTGCAGGTGTTGCATGCTGCCACCTCGCTTAACGATATCCCGCCGCTGAAATCGGTCGGCTTGCATCCACTGGTCGGCGATCGGCAGGGCCAGTGGGCGATGACGATCAACGGGCCGTGGCGACTGGTCTTCCGGTTTGCCGATGGAAACGCCGAAGATGTTGATATTGTAGACTATCATTGAGGATTGAGCCGTGACCAAATTCGCTTTCGAACAAGTGCACCCCGGTGCCGTGCTGCGCGAAGAGCTTGAGGCGCGCGGCCTTTCCGCCAACGCTTTCGCGCTCAAGCTGCGCGTGCCCCCGCAGCGCATCCAGGATATTGTTGCCGAGCGACGCGGCATCAGCGTTGATACCGCATTACGGCTCGAAGCGAGCCTAGGAACGCCCGCCAGATTGTGGCTCGACATGCAATCGGCTTATGAGCTTTACCATGCCGAAGCGAAGTTCGGCGCGGCAGTGAAAAAGGAAGTGCTGGCGGCATAGTCAGGCATCCACCGGCGGCATGTTGTGCCCCAGCAGGCGCAGCATATCGGCCGCGCATTCGACCACGTTGCTACCCGGGCCATAGATTCCCTGGACCCCGGCCTCGCGCAGGTAGTCATAGTCCTGCGGCGGGATTACCCCGCCCGCAACCACCTTGATATCGGCGCGGCCCGCGTCCTTCAGCAGCCGGATCAGTTCGGGGACCAGTGTCTTGTGCCCCGCCGCCAGCGAGCTCGCGCCGACCGCGTCGACGTCCTTCTCCAGCGCCAGCGCGCAGGCTTCCTCAGGCGTCTGGAACAGCGGGCCGCTGCTGACATCAAAGCCCATATCGGTGAAGGCGCTGGCGATCACGTTGGCGCCGCGGTCGTGGCCGTCCTGGCCCATCTTGGCGACCAGCAGGCGCGGCGTGCGGCCGAGGCGGCGGGTGACGGCGGCGACGCCTTCGATCACCTGGGCATAGCGTGCGTCATCGGCATAGGCCGGGCCATAGACCCCCTTCACCGGGACCGGCTGGGTGGCGTAGCGGCCGAATGCCACCTCCATCGCATCGGAGATCTCGCCCAAGGTAGCGCGGGCGCGGGCAGCGCGCACGGCGAGGGCAAGGAGGTTAGATCCTCCCCGGTCCGGGGAGGTGGCATCGCGCAGCGATGACGGTGGGGAATCTCCGGCGAGCGCTGCGTTGTGCGGCGAGTCCCCTCCACCATCCTGCGGATGGTCCCCCTCCCCGTGCCGGGGAGGTACTTTCGCTGCCGCAGTCAGCTCCTTCAGCGCCGCCTGACATGCCGGTTCATCGCGCGCCGCCCGCGTTGCCTTCAGCCGCGCGATCTGCGCCTCGCGCACCGCGTGGTTGTCGATATCGAGCGTGTCGAGGTGCGCCTCTTGCGCGAGGCGGTACTTGTTGACCCCGACGATCACGTCCTCGCCCTTGTCGACGCGGGCCTGCCGGGCGGCGGCGGCTTGTTCGATCCGGGCTTTGGGCATGCCCGAAGCAACTGCCTTGGTCATCCCGCCCAGCCCATCGACTTCCTCGATCAAGGCCCAAGCCTGATCGACCAGTTCCGCAGTCAGCGCCTCGACGTAATATGACCCGCCCAGCGGATCGACCACGCGGGTGATCCCGCTTTCCTCGGCCAGCACGATCTGGGTGTTGCGCGCGATCCGGGCCGAGAAGTCGGTCGGCAAGGCAATCGCTTCATCGAGCGCGTTGGTGTGGAGGCTCTGCGTGCCGCCCAAAGTCGCGGCCATCGCCTCGATCGTGGTGCGGATCA
Organism: Novosphingobium sp.; assembly: GCF_031417815.1. Lineage (GTDB taxonomy): Bacteria > Pseudomonadota > Alphaproteobacteria > Sphingomonadales > Sphingomonadaceae > Novosphingobium. Next base: position 25,456 of record NZ_JANOWI010000038.1, read on the forward strand.
CGTTGGTATAAGGGTCTTGCTCCTGCAGCGAAACGCCGCTGGTCTGGCAATGGGTGCGCAGCATCTTGCTGCGTTCGTCCTTGGCCCCCAGCCCATCCATCACCCGGTGCCACAGCGTGCGTGCTGCCCGCAGCTTGGCCACTTCCATGAAGAAGTTCATGCCGATGCCGAAGAAGAACGAGAGCCTTCCGGCGAACGCGTCGATATCCAGCCCGGCCGCCATCGCGCGCGCGGCGTATTCCTTGCCATCGGCAATGGTGAAGGCCAGCTCCTGGACCGCCGTCGCCCCGGCCTCGTGCATGTGATAGCCCGAGATCGAGATCGAGTTGAACTTGGGCATATGCGCCGAGGTGTAGGCGATGATGTCCGAGACGATCCGCATGCTCGGCTCGGGCGGGTAGATATAAGTGTTGCGGACCATGAACTCCTTGAGGATGTCGTTCTGGATGGTCCCGTCGAGCTTGGACTGATCGACCCCCTGCTCTTCCCCGGCGACGATGAAAAACGCCAGGATCGGGATCACCGCCCCGTTCATGGTCATGCTGACGCTCATCTGATCGAGCGGAATCCCGTCGAACAGGATCTTCATGTCCTCAACCGAATCGATCGCCACACCGGCCTTGCCGACATCGCCGACCACGCGCGGGTGATCGCTGTCATAGCCGCGGTGGGTGGCGAGATCGAAGGCCACCGACAGCCCCTTTTGCCCTGCGGCGAGGTTGCGGCGGTAGAAGGCGTTGCTTTCCTCGGCGGTGGAGAATCCGGCGTATTGGCGGATCGTCCACGGACGGCCCGCGTACATCGAGGCGCGCACGCCGCGGGTGAACGGGGCGAAGCCCGGCAGGCCCGGATCGGGCGCGTCCTGATCCGTGTAGAGCGGCTTGATCGGAAACCCTTCAGGCGTGTTCCAGGTCAGGTCCTTGCCCTTGACCTCCTTGGTCGCGGCGGCCTGCCAATCGGAAACAGTCGGTTTGGTCATGTTCGTACCATTCAGGCCGCAGCGCTGGGCCGGGCAGAGACGCGCGCGTGCCAGGCGCGCAAGTGGGAGAGGTCATCCGGCACCGGCATGCCGATGAAGTCCGAAAAATCGACCGTGCACAGCAGCAGGATATCGGCGATCGAGAAGCTATCGGCGGCCAGAAATTCGCGGCCTTCCAGCGAGGCATCAAAGAACCGCATCGCATCGTGAATGCGCGGGCGGTTGCTTTCGCCCCATTCCAAGATGCGCCCCGGCAGCCGCTCGGTGAACTTGTGGGTGTGGACCCAGACCGCGCCAATCGGCGGCATCAGGATCATCTCGACCCGCCGGTTCCACATCTCGACCAGCGCCTGCTCCTTCGCGCCGGTGCCGAACAGCGGCGGCTCAGGCTGCAACCCTTCGAGATAACGGCAGATCGCAACGCTTTCAGCGATCACCGTTCCGTCATCGAGCTGCAGCGCCGGGGTCTGCCCGCGCGGGTTGAGCGCGGTGAACTCCGGCGCCTTGTGCTCGCGCGCCGGGATCGAAAGTTCGCGGCTTGGCAGGGCAATGCCCTTTTCCGCCGCGAAGATGCGCACCCGGCGCGGGTTGGGCGCGGGGTTGGGGCTGTTGAAGAACAGCATCACTTGCCCTGGAACGCAGGCTTGCGCTTCTGGATGAACGACAGCCCGCCTTCCATCGCATCGGCGCTGGCCCCGGCCACGCGCTGGCCTTCGGCCTCGGCCAGCAGCACCTGGCTGAGGGTGCCATCAAGCGCGGTCTGGATGTTGGCCTTCATCGTCGAGTACGACACCGTCGGACCTTCGGACAGCCGCGTGGCCAGCGCCATCGCCTCATCCATCAGCGCGCTATCCTCAACCGCCTTGTAGATCAGGCCCCAATCCTCGGCTTGGCTTGCACCGATCTTCTCGCCCAGCATCATCATCCGCGTGGCGCGGGCGCGGCCGATGGCGCGGGCCAGCAGCCAGGTCGATCCGCCATCGGGCACGAGGCCAATGTTGACGAAGGCCTGGAGGAAATAGGCGCTCTTGGCCGCCAGCACGAAATCGCCCGCCAAGGCGATCGAGCAGCCGACCCCCGCCGCCGCGCCGTTGACCGCGGTCACCACCGGCACCGGGCAGCGCAGGATCTGCGTGACCAGCGGGTTGTAGAAGTTCTGCAAGGCGCGGTGGCTGCCGCCCTTTTGCTCGATCGGGCTACGCTCACCGCGCGCAGCGAGGTCCGCGCCCGAACAGAAGCCCTTGCCCGCCCCGGTGATCAGCACCGCGCGCGCGTCCCCAAGATCATAGAACGCCGCGCCCAGTTCCTCGGCCAGCTGGATCGAGGCGGCGTTAAGCCGGTCGGGCCGGTTGAGCGTGAGCTTCAGCACATTGCCGATGCGCTCGGCGATAATCGTTTCGTAGTCAGCCACTTCAGAACTCCCTCTCAAATTCCAAAAACTCGTCACCCTGAACTCGTTTCAGGGTCCATTTCTCGTTTGAACCGATGCGCTGTTAGTCAGCAGAACGGCTCCGTTTTCGTTTTTCACCGCGCTCCGGACATTCGGCGCAATGGACCCTGGAACGCAGTGACCTTCGGTCAAACGAGTTCAGGGTGACGGCGTGTGCGCTAGTTTGACAAATGCGCCTCGTCCTTCGGCGTCTCCATAATCTCGGTCAGCACCCCGCCCATGTCGCGCGGGTGCACAAAGAAGATCAGCGTGCCATGCGCGCCGATCCGGGGTTCACCCAGTACGCGCTTGCCCATGGCTTCAAACTCGGCCTTGGCGGCGTGAATATCGGGCACTTCGTAGCACATGTGATGCTGCCCGCCGGCCGGGTTCTTCTCAAGGAAGCTGGCGATGGAGGTGTTGCCGGGCAGCGGCTCGACCAGCTCGATCTGGGTGCCTCCGCTATCCGACAACCCTGAGCCTGTCGAATGGGCGGGGGTATCGACGAAGCAGACCTTCACCCCCTGCGATTCCAGATCGAACGGTTCGTGGATCTTGGTCGCGCCCATGACGTCGCGATAGAACACGATCGAGTCCGCAATGGAGGGCGTGGCGACACCGATGTGGTTGAGGCGGCCTAGTTTCATGACACTTCTCCATACCCCCTACCCTCAGGGGAGGGGCAGCGAGACTTGGCAGCTTGCTGCCTTAGTCGCAGCGGGGTGGGGGTTCGGTGTTGCGTGCGTGACACAGCGGAGAGCCCCCACCCCAACCCCTCCCCGCCGGGGAGGGGCTTAGGCTGCGTTGCCACGCCGATATGATTGGGGCGGCTTAGTTTGATCATGATGTCCTGCAAGGAAACGCATCTTGAAGGGCAAAATTGATCAAGAGCGAAGCTGTGAGGTCGCGCTCCTTTGGGTTCCGCCTAAGCCAACCGACGACCACATCAGTGGCTTGATCGAGATTAACATTCGGCCGCAAACAAAACTGTCGTTCCAATTTATGCAAGCTAACCAATGTTTCGTGTTGATCAATCACACCTGCGACATATCCTAGGCACGCTAGATAACGTCTAGTGTAAGCTGGATCCGATTTTTCGGTATTGCATTCAGACAGGAGCTGATTTCCTGATTTGAATTTATGCAACGGTGGTTCGAACGTCAACGTAGCCATTGTCGCTGACGAACTGACAAAAAGTAAAGCTGAAGCTGCAAGGCTAAAGCGGAATATTGTCATGCTTTTTCCAAGGATTTTCAATATTTTTCCCCCGAAGCTTCCGCAGCCCCAGCGCAATCCGCCGCCGCGTGTTGCGCGGGTGGATCACCTCATCAATGAAGCCCTTGCTCGCCGCCACGAAGGGGTTGGCGAAGGCGTCTTCATATTCCTTGGTCCGCTCGGCAATCTTGTCGGGATCGCCGATGTCCGAGCGGAAGATGATCTCGACCGCGCCCTTGGCGCCCATCACCGCGATTTCGCCGGTCGGCCACGAATAGTTGAGATCGCCGCGCAGGTGTTTTGAGCTCATCACGCAGTAGGCCCCGCCATAGGCCTTGCGGGTGATCACGGTGATCTTGGGCACGGTTGCCTCGGCATAGGCGAACAGCAGCTTGGCGCCGTGCTTAATGATCCCGCCGTATTCCTGCGCGGTGCCGGGCAGGAACCCGGGCACGTCGACGAACGTCAGGATTGGAATTTCAAAGCAATCGCAGAACCGCACGAACCGCGCAGCCTTCTTGCTGGCATTGATATCAAGCACGCCGGCCAAGACCATCGGCTGGTTGGCCACCACGCCCACGGTGCGGCCTTCAATGCGGCCGAAACCGACCAGGATGTTGCCGGCATGGGTGGGCTGGATTTCGAAGAATTCGCCCTCGTCCAGTACCTTCTTGACTACTTCGTGCATGTCATAGGGCTGGTTGGCATTGGCCGGGATCAGGGTGTCGAGGCTGTCCTCGATCCGGTCCCACGGGTCAGACGTCGGCCGTTCGGGAACTCCGTCGCGGTTGTTGAGCGGCAGGTAATCGATCAGATCACGCGCGGTCAGCAGCGCCTCGATATCGTTCTCCAGCGCCAGGTCCGCGACCGAGGTCTTGGTGGAGTGCGTCACCGCGCCGCCCAGTTCCTCTTGCGTGACGATCTCGTTGGTCACGGTTTTCACCACGTCGGGCCCGGTGACGAACATGTAGCTCGAATCTTTCACCATGAAGATGAAGTCGGTCATCGCCGGGGAATAGACCGCCCCGCCCGCGCAGGGCCCCATGATCAGCGAAAGCTGCGGCACCACGCCGCTGGCCAGCACGTTGCGCTGGAAGATTTCGGTATAGCCGCCCAGGCTGGCCACGCCTTCCTGGATGCGCGCGCCGCCGCTGTCATTGAGGCCGATCACCGGCACCCCGATCTTCATCGCCGCGTCCATGATCTTGCAGATCTTCATCGCGTGGCGTTCCGAAACCGCGCCGCCGAACACGGTAAAATCCTGCGCATAGGCATAGACCAGCCGGCCGTTGATCGTGCCGCTGCCGGTCACCACCCCGTCGCCCGGAATGGTCTGGCTGGGCATCCCGAAATCGGTGCAGTTGTGCTCAACGTAAGAGCCGATCTCCTCGAACGAATCTTCGTCGAGCAGGATCTCCAGCCGCTCACGCGCTGTCAGCTTGCCCTTGGCGTGCTGCGCATCGATGCGCTTTTGCCCGCCGCCCGCGCGTGCAGCGGCGCGGCGGCGTTCCATTTCGGCGATGTTTGCGGACATTCTTACCCAATCCCATTAGTCCAAGCGTGCTGGATGCGGGGGGAAAGGGGCAATGTCCAATGCGAATTTGCAAAGTTGCGAAGTGCTAGTTTGCAAATTTCCGCGAAGCGGCCCATTCTTCTTCGCGCCTTTGCGCCTTTGCGTGAACCCATTCGAATTTCACGCAAAGGCGCAAAGGCGCGAAGAGGAAGCTGCCATGATCAAGCGCCGGATATTTGCTGGAGATCGGTTGAAGGCGCTGCGCGCTGAGCGGGGCTTGAATCAGGCGGCGATGGGGGAGTTGCTGGGGATCAGCACGTCCTATCTATCGCAGCTTGAACATGATGATCGCCCACTTACCCCGGCGCTGATCGAGCGATTGAGCCGGGCCTTTCCGCTCGATTGGCGCGAGATCGGGGTGGGGGCGGCGGAAACGCGGCTGGCGGCGCTGCGCGAGGCGAATGCCGATCCGCTGTTTGGCGATGCGCTGGATGCGGTGCAGCTGGCGCGCTTTGCCGAACAGCAGCCCATGCTGGCCGACCGCTTCGTGGCGCTGCACGAGGCCTATCGCCGCAGCGGGCAGCGGCTGCAGATGGTCGACGAGGCGCTGACCAGCGAGATCGGCACGCCGGCGCGCCTGCCATGGGAAGAAGTGCGCGACTGGTTTCACCTCGCCGGGAATTACGTCGATACGATCGACCGCGCGGCCGAGGCATTGGCCGGTCGGCTCGGCGGCCTCTCCCCCGGCACCGGGGCGATCGAGGATTATCTGCGTCAAGCGCTGTCGATCTCGCTGATCTATTCGGGCGTTGCAGGCCTGCGCAGTTTTGACGCCGAAATGGGCCACCTGACGATCGATCCCGGCCAGCCCGCCGAAAGCCGCCGGTTCCAGCTGGCCCACCAGCTGGCCGCCTTGGCGCTGAAGGACGAGATCGCTGCGGTGGTCGAAGCGGCGTCGCTGGGCAGCGCCGCCAGCCGCCAGCTGTTGTTCGTGGGCCTCTGCAATTATGCCGCGGGCGCGCTGCTGATGCCCTATGCGCGGTTCCGCATGCATGCGCGCGAGTTGCGCCACGATATCGACCGGCTGAGCCAGCAATTCGGCACCAGTTTCGAGCAGACCTGCCACCGGCTTTCAACCCTGCAGCGCGAAAGCCTGCGCGGGGTGCCGTTCTTCTTTTGCCGGGTCGATATGGCGGGCAACATCACCAAGCGCCATTCGGCCACGCGGCTGCAATTCGCCCGGTTCGGCGGGGCCTGCCCGCTGTGGATCGTGCACGAGGCGGTGGCGATCCCCGACCGGATCCTGGTGCAACTGGCCGAAACCCCCGACGGGGTGCGCTATGTCTCGATGGCCAAGGGGCTGGTCAAGCCGAGCGGCAGCTACACCCGCGCGCCGCGCCGCTATGCCGTGGCGCTGGGCTGCGAGGCGGAGCACGCTGCCGAATTCGTCTATGCCGATGGGCTGGACCTGACCAGTGAGCGCGCCGCGACCCGGATCGGCGTCTCGTGCCGCCTGTGCCCCCGCCCCGATTGCGATCAACGCGCCTTCCCGCCCAGCGACCGCCCGATCAGCGTTGACCCGGACAATCGCGGGGTGGTGCCTTACGCGCTGGCCTGATAGACAAATCCTCTCAAAGCCGAGAGGAAGGCCATGCAACTTCAGCATCTGCGCTATTTTGTGGCCCTTGCCCGGACCCGCCACTTTGCCATGGCGGCCAGCGAATGCGGGGTTTCGCAGCCGACTTTGTCCGCCGGGCTGGCCACGCTTGAGCACGAATTGGGCAAGCGGCTGGTCGAGCGTGATCGGCGCTTTATCGGGCTGACCGAGCAGGGCATGGCGATCCTGCCGTGGGCCGAAGCGGCGCTGGGCGCGGTGCGCGGGCTGGCCCAGGCGGCGGCCAGCGATGCTGCCGCGCTGTCGGGCGAATTCCGGCTGTTCGTGATCCCTTCGGCGCAGCCGCTGGTCGGGCCGTTTGGCGACGCGCTGTTGCGGTCCTATCCGGGGCTTACGCTGGCCGTAACCGCAGGCACATCGCGCGAGATCGAACATGCGCTGCACGCCAACGAGGTCGATGCCGGGCTGACCTACCTCGATCACGAACCGCCAACCAACATGCTGGTCGCCCCGCTCCACAACGAGCAATACCGTCTGATCGCGCGGGCCGGGACGGGGTTTGATGACCGCGCGGTGATCACTTGGGAAGAAGCTGCCAGCCTGCCGCTGTGCCTGCTCCACCAGGGCATGCAATACCGCCGGATTCTGGACGCGCAGTTCGCCCGGGCCGGGCTTTCGGTCAGTCCGAAATCGATCGCGGACAATTACATTTCGCTGTTCTCGCTGGTCCGATCGGGCCATTTCGTCTCGATCGTGCCCGATGCCTATGCCGGGCTGTTCGAAGGCGTTGACTGGTGCCGGTTCGTGCCGATCGAACCCGAGGTGCCGGTGCGGCGGATGGGGCTGGTGGTGGTGGGCCGCGATCCGCTCGGCTCGATGGCGCGGGCGGGGCTTATCGCGGCGCAGCAGTTCGAACCCGAAAGTATGATAGAGAAATTCTATCACCCTTCAAATCATTCGATTTGACGCGCGGGTGCGTCCACGCGCACGAGGGGCCATGGAACCGGGCAACCTCGATCAGATCATCGCCGCGCACGCCGGCCGCAAGGGCGCATTGCTGCCGATTTTGCACGAAATCCAGCGCGCCTTCGGCTGCATCGATCCTGCGGCAGAAAAGGCTGTGGCGCTGGCACTCAACCTCAGCCGCGCCGAAGTGCACGGGGTGGTCAGCTTCTACCACGATTTTACGCAGGCCCACGATCCGCGCCCGGTGGTGGAACTGTGCCGCGCCGAAGCCTGCAAGGCGCGCGGCGTCGAAGCGCTGGTGCCGGCGGCCGAAGCGGCGGCGGGCGAGCGGGTCAACCTGAAGGAAGTATACTGCCTCGGCCTGTGTTCGATGGGCCCCAGCGCGCGGATCGGCGGGCAGATCTACGCCGGGCTGGATGAGGCCGAACTGGTGCGACTGGTGAACATGGCATGACCACGGTGCGGATCTCCGACGATGCCATGGCGGTGGCACTGGGCGCAGACGCGCTGGCGGCGGCATTCGTGGCGGCGGGCTGCACGGTCGAACGGACCTCAAGCTGGGGCATGCATTGGCTGGAACCGCTGGTTGAAATCAATGGCCAGGGCTTCGGCCCGGCACGGCTGGACGATGTCGCGGCGATCCTGGGTGGCAGCAGCGCCAAGGCGATCGGGGTGATTGCCGATCACCCGTTCATCACCGGCCAGCAGCGCCTGACCTTTGCTCGTGCGGGCAAGACCCGCCCGCTCAGCCTTGAAGACTACCAGGCCACCGGCGGCTGGTCTGCGCTGACCCGAGCCCGGGCGATGGAGCGCGCCGATGTGGTCGCCGAAGTGATCGAAAGCGGGCTGCGCGGGCGCGGCGGCGCTGGCTTTCCTGCCGGGATCAAGTGGCGCACCGTGATGGAAGCAGCGGGCGACGAGAAATACATCGTGTGCAACGCCGACGAGGGCGACAGCGGCACGTTTGCCGACCGGATGCTGATGGAAGGCGATCCGTTCCAGCTGATCGAGGGCATGGCGATTGCCGCTCACGCGGTTGGCGCAGGCCAGGGCTACATCTACGTCCGCAGCGAATATCCGCACGCGATTGCCAAGCTGAACGCGGCAATCGAACTGGCCGCGCGACACATCGCGCCGTTCCAGCTTGAAGTCCGCGTTGGTGCCGGGGCCTACGTGTGCGGCGAGGAAACCTCGCTGCTCAACTCGATCGAGGGCAAGCGCGGCGAAGTGCGCGCCAAGCCGCCGCTGCCTGCACTGGAAGGGCTGTTTGGCAAGCCGACCGTGGTCAACAATGTGCTGACGCTGGCAGCAATCCCGCACATCATGGCCGAGGGCGGCTCCGGGCTTTACGCGCAGCTCGGGATTGAACGCTCCAAGGGCACCATGCCGATCCAGCTGGCCGGCAATATCAAGCATGGCGGGCTGTATGAGACGGCCTTCGGGATCACGCTGGAAACGCTGGTCAACCAGATTGGCGGCGGCACGGCATCGGGCCGCCCGGTGAAGGCGGTGCAGGTCGGCGGGCCGCTGGGGGCCTATATCCACCCCGATCAGTTCCACCTGCCGTTCGATTATGAGGCCTATACCCTGGCCGATGCGCTGATCGGGCACGGCGGGATCACGGTGTTCGATGACAGCGCCGATATGGGCGCGATGGCGCGCTTCGCGTTCCAGTTCTGCGCCGCAGAAAGCTGCGGCAAGTGCACCCCGTGCCGGATCGGTTCGACCAGAGGCGTCGAACTGATCGACCGGATCCGCGCGGGCGGCAAGGTCCACGCCGATGCGGTGGAAGCGCTTCCGCAGATGCACAACGCCCGCAAGGCCGGGCGCAGCCGCGATGAAGAGCTGGCGCTGCTCGACGATCTGATGGAGGCGATGCAGTTCGGCTCGCTCTGCGCGCTGGGCGGGTTCACACCGTATCCGGTGCGCTCGGCCCTGAAGCATTGGCCGGAGGATTTCTCGTGATCCTGGGTGCAGTCCTGGCCGGCGGGCAATCCAGCCGCTTTGGCAGCGACAAAGCGCTGGCCGTGCTGCACGGCGAGACGCTGATGATCCGCGCCATCGATATGCTGTCGGGCTGGTGCGAAAAAGTGGTTGTGGTCGGGCGCGAATTCGCCCCTGCCCCGACCTTGCCCGACCGGCCGCGCGCTGGCCTCGGTCCGCTCGGCGGGATTGCCGCCGCGCTCTACGATGCGCGCGACGAAGGCTATGATCTGGTGCTGACTTGCGGGGTCGATTCCGGCGGCCTGCCCGAGGGCCTGCCCGGCCTGCTCAGCCCGGCCCCCGCCTATCTGACCGATCAACCGGTGGTCGGGCTGTGGCCGGTCAGTGCAATCGCCGCAATCGAAGCGATCCTGCACGGCGATGGCCGCCATTCGATGCGTGCCTTTGCCGAAGCGATCGGCGCCCGCGCGGTCCAGCCCGCGCACCCCAGTATCAACATCAACACGCCGGAAGATCTGGCGCAGGCGGAGAAGCATCGTGGGCTATGAACGCCAGGCCGATTTCGGCACCCCGGAAGTCCTGTCCGAAACGCAGGTGACCCTGCTCATCGACGGGCGCGCAGTCACCGTTCCGGCCGGCACCAGCGTGATGCGCGCGGCCAAGGAATGCGGCGGATCGATCCCCAGCCTGTGCGCGACAGACAGCGTCGCCGCGTTCGGATCGTGCCGGATGTGTCTGGTCGAAATCGATGGCGCGCGCGGCACCCCGGCCAGCTGCACCACCCCGGTGGCCGAAGGGATGGTGGTCCACACCCAGACCGACAAGCTCGCGCGGATCCGCAAGTCGGTGATGGAACTCTACATCTCCGATCACCCGCTCGATTGCCTGACCTGCAGCGCCAACAACGATTGCGAACTGCAGGATACCGCCGCCGAAGTGGGCCTGCGCGATGTGCGTTATGGCTATGAAGGCGCGAACCACATGGGGCAGGCCGACGATACGTCGAACCCCTATTTTGCGTTCGAGCCCGACAAATGCATCACGTGTTCGCGCTGTGTGCGGGCCTGCGATGAAGTGCAGGGCACGCTGGCGCTGGCGGTCAACGGGCGCGGGTTTGGTTCCAAGATCGGCGCGGGGCAGCTTGAAGACAGCTTCATGTCGAGCGACTGCGTCAGCTGCGGCGCTTGCGTCCAGGCCTGTCCGACCAGCGCCTTGATGGAAAAGAGCGTCAAGGCGATCGGCAAGCCCGAACGCGCGGTGATCACTACCTGCGCCTATTGCGGAGTTGGCTGCACCTTCCGCGCCGAGATGAAGGGCGAACAGCTGGTCCGGATGGTGCCGTGGAAAGACGGCAAAGCCAACCGCGGCCATAGCTGCGTCAAGGGCCGCTTCGCCTGGGGCTATGCCAACCATCAGGACCGGATCACCAAGCCGATGATCCGCGAGAGCATCGAGGAGCCGTGGCGCGAGGTCAGCTGGACCGAGGCGCTCAGCTACACCGCCGACAAGCTCAACGCGATCAAGGCCGAGCACGGCCCGCGCGCGCTGGGCGGGATCACCTCCAGCCGCTGCACCAATGAAGAGACCTTCCTGGTCCAGAAGCTGGTGCGCGCCGGGTTCGGATCGAACAACGTCGATACCTGCGCCCGGGTGTGCCATTCGCCGACCGGCTATGGCCTGTCGAAGACCTTCGGCACCAGCGCCGGTACGCAGGACTTTGACTCGGTAATGGACGCCGATGTGGTGATGGTGATCGGCGCCAATCCCACCGATGGCCACCCGGTTTTCGCCAGTCGGCTGAAGCGTCGCCTGCGCCAGGGGGCCAAGCTGATCGTGATCGACCCGCGCCGGATCGATCTGGTCCATTCGCCGCATATCGATGCCGCGCACCATCTGGCGCTGCAACCAGGCACCAATGTTGCCGTGCTGACCGCGATGGCCCACGTGATCGTCACCGAAGGGCTGGCCGATGAAGCGTTCATCAACGAGCGCTGCGAGATCGATGCGTATCAGGACTGGGCGCGGTTTGTTGCGGAGGAACGCCACAGCCCCGAAACGCTGGAGCCGGTCACCCGTGTTCCCGCGCAGGAATTGCGCGCAGCCGCGCGGCTGTTCGCCACCGGCGGTAACGGTGCGATCTATTACGGGCTGGGCGTGACCGAACACAGCCAGGGTTCGTCCACCGTGATGAGTATCGCCAACCTCGCGATGGCCACCGGCAACATCGGCCGCCGCGGTGTGGGCGTGAACCCCTTGCGCGGCCAGAACAACGTGCAGGGCGCCTGCGACATGGGCAGCTTCCCGCACGAACTGCCGGGCTATCGCCATATCTCGGGCGCGGCGGTGCGCGAGCTGTTCGAAGCGGACTGGAACGTTGCGCTCGATCCCGAACCGGGGCTGCGCATCCCCAACATGCTCGATGCCGCGCTCGATGGCAGCTTCCGCGCGCTTTACGTGCAGGGTGAGGACATTCTGCAATCCGATCCCAACACGCACCATGTGGCGGCGGGGCTGAAAGCGATGGAACTGGTGATCGTCCATGACCTGTTCCTCAACGAAACCGCCAACTACGCGCACGTGTTCCTGCCGGGCTCCACCTTCCTCGAGAAGGACGGCACCTTCACCAACGCCGAACGCCGGATTCAGCTGGTCCGCAAGGTGATGGAACCGGCCGGCGGCTATGCCGATTGGGAAGTGACGCAGGAACTGGCCAAGGCGATGGGGCTGGGCTGGAACTATCAGCACCCAAGCGAAATCATGGACGAGGTTGCGCGGCTGACCCCGACGTTCGCCGGGGTCTCTTTCGCCCGGCTCGACGCCGAAGGCTCGTTGCAATGGCCGGTCAACGCCGCCAGTCCCGATGGCAGCCCGATCATGCACGTCGATGGCTTCGTGCGCGGCAAAGGCAAGTTCATCGTCACCGATTACGTGCCGACCGACGAGAAGACCGGGCCGCGCTATCCGCTGCTGCTGACCACCGGGCGCGTGCTCAGCCAGTACAATGTCGGCGCGCAGACCCGGCGCACTGAAAACAACGTCTGGCACGAGGAAGACGTGCTCGAAATGCATCCGCTAGATGCCGAAAACCGGGGCCTCAAGCACGGTGACTGGACCCGCCTTGCCAGCCGCACTGGCGAGACCACGCTGCGCCTGACCGTGACCGATCGGGTTGCGCCGGGCGTGGTCTACACCACCTTCCACCACCCCGCGACGCAGGCCAACGTGGTCACCACCGACTATTCCGACTGGGCGACCAATTGCCCCGAATACAAGGTCACCGCGGTGCAGGTGCTGCCCAGCAACGGCCCCAGCGAGTGGCAGGAAAGCTATGCCAGCTGGTCCGACAAGAGCCGCCGCGTGGCGCGCGTTCCGGCAGAGTGACTGATTTGTTGCGGTACGCCTGCATCTCCCTCCCGCTTGCGGGAGGGGTCAGGGGTGGGCCCGTCGGTTGCTGCGCCCTGCCTGGAGAGTGGCCCACCCCCAGCCCCTCCCGCAAGCGGGCGGGGAGAACTTAGATGGATATCGAACGGCTGACCTACATGGCCAACCAGATCGCCAGAAACCTTGCCGCGCAAGGCGAGGCGCAGGCGGTGGAGCTGACTTTCCAGCACCTCAAGGACTACTGGGACCCGCGGATGAAGGCCGCGATCCTTGGCGGTGACCGCGCGGGGCTTGATCCGATCGCGCGGGCGGCGATTGACCGGTTTTAAAGTCTGCCCTGATTGGGCAGAATCACTCCTCCCCCGCGGAGAGGAGTTGGGGCGGGGGCACGACGCACGAGTGGGTAGAACCCCCATCCCAGCCCTTCCCCAACGGGGAAGGGCTTTAAGCTTCGATCTAATCAGGACAGACTCTAACGCAGCAGGAAGCGGAAAATTTCGGGCAGGCGCGCCGCCCAGGCGTTTTCTTCGTGCTCTGCGCCCGCATAGACCTTGCTCTGCCAGTCGCGCCCGCGCTGCCAGCCGAGTGCAGCGATCCGCGTGTCGACCACCTGCTGGTAGGGCGCGTAGTACTGGTCGAGCGTCGCGGTACCGTGATCGAACCACAGGCGGCGACCTTCGGGCTGGCCGAGTCGGCCTTTGAACCACTGGTCCCACAGCGCGATCAATTCGGGATTGGCTCCTGCCAGATCGCGCGGGTCGACTGCGGGCCAGTGCGTCGAGACGCAGCCCGCCTGCCCGTAAACAGCCTGATAGCGCATGAAGGCATAACAGCTGACCAGCCCGCCCATGCTTGAACCCACGATCGCCGTATGATCGCGCTCGGGCCTGGTGCGATAGGCCTTGTCCACCCAGCTTTTGAGCGGCCCCGCCAGCCAGGCGATGTAGATGTCCGAGACCACCGGCCCGCCTGCCATCGTGTCCATCTGTGTGCGCAGTGCGGGGCTCGCCGCATCGTAGATGTCGCGCGGCAGGTATTGGCGGTAGCGATCATTCCCGGGCGCCCAGATGCCGACGATGATCCGCGGCTCGGCGCCCAGGCGCATCGCCGCCAGCATCGCGCGGTCGGCGGCCCAGACCTTGTTGAAATTGCTCTTGGCGGGATCGAACAGGTTGTGGCCGTCGTGCATGTAAACCACACCATAACGCCGCTTTGAGCGGTCATAGCCGGGCGGCAGCCAGATCGTCAGCCGCTGCACCGGCAGGCCGGGCACCGCTACCTGTTCGATCTCGACCAGCCGGCCATGATCGGTCTTGGCGCAGGCCGTGCTGGCCAGCGTCAGCGCAAGCAGCGTGGCGAGGCCGGCGAAAAGCCGCGCGATCACTTGACCAGCCAGAACCGCACCGCTGCCCCGCCGCCCGGCGCAAGGCGCAGCGTCATGCTGTCTTTTGCGGTGACGGGCCGCTGTTCGATCACCATCGCATGGCGCTTTTCGGTGCGGTAATCGGCATCATCGCCATCGCGGTAGATCTCGGCGACATAGCGCTTGCCGGGGGTGAGGAAATCGAGCGCGAACGCTACGGTGCGCGCCTGTTCATCGCCCACTGCGCCCAGGAACCAGGTTTGCCCGCCGCGTTCTTTGCGCGCGATGGTGACGTAATCGCCGATCTCGCCGTTCAGCACGCGGGTTTCGTCCCAGTCGGTCGCCACGTCGCGGATGAATTTGAACGCCGGCATGTGCTGCGCATAGTTTTCAGGGGTATCGGCGGCCATCACCACCGGCGAATAGATCACCACATAAAGCGCCAGCTGCTTGGCTTCGGTCGAAAGGATCGCGCTGCCGTTCTCGCCCGTCAGGCTGAGCACGCCGGGGGTGAAATCCATCGGCCCTTCGAGCATCCGGGTGAAGACGATATTGGCTTCGTGTTCGGGCGGGTTCTTGCCGGCCCACGAATTGTATTCCATGCCGCGCATCCCTTCGCGCGCGACCCAGTTGGGCCAGGTGCGCTGCAGGCCGGTGCCCTTGATCGGTTCGTGGCTGTCGATCGCGATGCGATACTTGTAGGCGGCTTCGGCGACCCGGATCAGGTGGTTCGACATCCACTGGCCTTCGTGCCACTCGCGGTATTTGGTGCCATCGGCATCGACCCGTTCGATCTGCCCGGCATCGGTGACATAGCCGGTCTTGACCACCATGTAGCCGTGATCGGCGGCGAACTTGAACGCCGTGTCGAACTGGTTTTCATAGTGGCTGGCCGCCCCGCCGGTCTCGTGGTGGCCGATCAGCCGCACGCCCTTCTTCTTGGCATAGGCCGCCAGCATATCGGCATCGAAATCCTCCACCGGCTTGGCAAAGTCCATGTCCCAGCCGTTGCCGAACCAATCGCCGTCCCAGCCCACGTTCCAGCCTTCGACCAGCACCTGGGGAATGCCCTGTGCGGCGGCGAAATCGATGTAGCGCTTGACGTGTTCGTTGGTCGCGCCGTGGCGCGGCCCGCGCGCCCAGGTCCATTCGCCCTTGATCATGTTCCACCACACGCCAACGAACTTGCCCGGCTTGAACCAGGACATGTCGCCCAGCTTGTTGGGCTCGTTGAGGTTGAGCATCAGGTGGCTCATGTAAAGCCCGGCGGCATTGTCGGCGATGATCAGCGTGCGCCACGGCGTGGTCCAGGCACCGTGCTTGACCACCTTGGGGCCGCCCGCCCCCGGGGTCAGCTGCGCGCGCAGCGTATTGCCTTCGGTGCGGGCGACGGCCATCCCCGAATAATCGACCAGTGCGGCTTCGTGCAGCGCCACGTGGGTACCGTCAGCCAGTTTGATCGAAACCGGCGTATCGGCGGTGCCGATGGCCGAAAGCGCGGTCTTGTTGTAAAGGTATTCTTCGCGGTTCCACAGGAACGCGGGCTTCCACCACGCGGTGCCATCCTGCGCGAAAGCGAATTCGGTCAGCTCTTCGGCAATGTTGGCGTGGTGCATGTTCGGCTGATCGGGGAAGTCATAGCGGAACCCCACGCCGTCGTCGTAAATTCGGAAGGTGACGGTGAAGACCCGGCCCAACCCCTTGGTTTCCTTGAACTGGATCTTGAGCTCGCGGTAATGATTGCGGATCTTGGACCATTCGCCCCACGGCTGTTGCCAGGTCTGATCGAAATCGCGCGTTTCCTGCCCGGTAATCGCCAGGCTGCGGTCGATCTTGGCGACGTCGGTGAACAGGAAGCCCAGCCGCGAGGGCGTGATGATCGGCTTGCCCTTGCGGCTGACGGCGTAGGCCGCACGGCCATCGCCATCGAGCCCGACTTCGACCACGACCAAGCCATCGGGCGAACTGGCCCGCACCGGCACCTGCGCGGCGGCGGGAAGCGCGATCAGCAGCGCCGCAAAAACGGCAGCAATGCGGCTCAGGACAGTCATCGGGTTTCCTCCAGAAACAGGACGCCAAACGGCGGCAGGCGTTCGCCCGGAGCAGCGGCATTGATGGCGGCAATCGCACGGCCGGCAGCGGGAACTTCCGCGGGCCAGGGCTGGTTCTTACCGCTCAGGTTGAACACTGCGCTGATGGTTTCGCCTCCGGCGCTGCGGCGCAACACGAGCACCGCCGCGCCGGAATGGACCACGTCAAGTTCACCGCCGCGCAGCGCCGGGTGATGATTGCGCAAGGCAAGCAGTTCGCGCGTCAGATTGAGCAAGGAATGCGGATCAGTGCCCTGCCGATCAGCCGCGCGCGCCAAATTCTCGCCACCCAGCGGCAACCACGGCTGGCCGCTGGTGAACCCGCCCTGCTCATCCTGCGCCGCCCACGGCATCGGCGTGCGCGCACCATCGCGCGACAGCGTCAGCGGCCAGTTGGCGATCGCTTCGGGGTCTTTCAGCTGACCAAACGGAATATCGACCTGAACCAGCCCCAGCTCTTCACCCTGATAAATGATGATGTTGCCGCGCAGCGCGCACAGCAGCGCGATTTTGGTGCGGGCGAAGGCATCGCGCTGGCCGGGCTCACACCACCGCGACAAGGCGCGCGGGGCATCGTGGTTTTCAAAGGCCCAACTGGGCCAGCCGGCACCCGGATCTTGCGGCCAGTTGGCCTGGGCCCGGCTGACCAGCGCCGGGGTCAGCCGATCAGCATAAAGGAAATCGAACCCATAGGCGCTGTTGAGGCGGTGATCGCCTTCGGTGAAGGTGCGCATTTCCTTCAGCGCCTCACGCCCGCCCACTTCGGCCATGGTGAAAACCGCGCCATATTCGTTGCAGACCGACCTGATCCGTTCGAGGAACTGCGGGATATCGGCATGCGACTGGTTGTAGCGGTGCAGCTGGAAATCGAATGGACGGGTGCGCGGCTGGCCATCATCGGGCGCGGGCGGGTTATCGGTCAGCGCCGGATCGTGCATCGCAAAGTTGAGCGCATCGAGCCGGAACCCGTCCACGCCCCGGTCCAGCCAGAACCGCGCGACACCCAGCAGCGCATCCTGCACTGCTGGCAGGTGGCAATTGAGTTGCGGCTGGCTGCTGAGGAAATTGTGCAGGTAATACTGCCCGCGCCGCGCGTCCCAGGTCCAGGCCGGCCCGCCGAACACCGACTGCCAGTTGCTGGGCGGTGCGCCATCGGCCTTGGGATCTGCCCAGACGTACCAATCGGCCTTGGGCCCGGTGCGGCCAGCGCGGCTTTGCGCGAACCAAGCGTGTTCGTCGGAGGTATGCGAATAGACCTGATCGACCATGACCTTGAGGGCAAGCGCATGGGCGCGTTCGATCAGCGCGTCGAAATCCGCAAGCGTCCCGAAGATCGGATCGACATCGCAGTAATCGGCCACGTCATAGCCGAAATCGGCCATGGGTGAGGTGAAGAACGGCGCTATCCAGATCGCATCGACGCCCAGCGCCGCGATGTGATCGAGCCGCGCGGTGATGCCTGGCAGGTCACCCACCCCGTCGCCGTTGGAATCGTGGTAGCTGCGCGGATAGACCTGATAGATCGCAGCGCCTCGCCACCACGGCAGGGCGTGCGATTTGGCTTCTGCAGCTTCGATGCGGGAAAGTCGGTTCATGGCAGGGTGTACTGATTTCAATCCTTGGCGGCGCACCAGGCAAAGCCCAGCGGCGGCAGCGTTACGGTATAACTGCCCGGTGCCTGCGCAGCGGGCGAGCACTGGCCGGCCAGCGGCGTGAATTCAAGACTGTGCGCGGAAACCGAAATCCGCTCGCTCTGCATCCGGTTCGAGGTGTTGAACGCCAGCACCACTTCGCGGCCGGTCACCGGATCGAACCGCGAGACCACGAACAGCCCCGGCTTGTCCGACGACATCCGCACCACAGAGCGCCCCGAAGTGAGCGCCGGAGTGGCGCGGCGCACCGCCGACAGCTCGGCAATCAGGCGATAGAGCGGATGCTGCGTATGATAGTTGTCCGTCGCGGTGGTGGCGCTGGTGCCGACAAGGTTCTGTTCGTTGTAGACCGCAACCTTGCTGGCAAACATGTCTTGCCGGGCCAGCTGATCGCCGCCCTTGCCGATGAAACCCTGTTCATCGCCGTAATAGATCACCGGCACCCCGCGCAGCCCCAGCAGCATGGCATGGCCCAACATGGTCCGGCCGAGCAATTCTTCGCTGTCTATTTTGGGGTTCATTTGCTGCAGGAACATGGCGAAGCGGCCGGCATCGTGATTGCCCAGGAACGTCGGCTGGATCAACGCGCCCTTGACCCCGCCTTCATAGAGTACGTCATCGTCAAACAACCGGGCGAGCTGGTCGGTGCCTTTGGTGCCGCTGGCCGCGCCCACAGCGGAAACGGCAAAGGCGAAATCGAGGTTCGAAGGCAGCCCGGCCTTGCGGGTCCACCCGGCCAGCAGCGCGGGATCAAACTCGCCGGTCGCCACTTCGCCGAAGATGTGGAAGTTGGGAATGCCCCTGGCCATCGCGCGTTCGAGCATGGCGGGGACGAAAGCCTGCCAGAATTCGGGATTGACGTGCTTGGCAGTATCGATGCGGAAACCATCGACGCCGAAGCGGTCGATCCAGCTGGCATAGATATCGATGAACCCGGCGACCACCCGCGGATTTTCGGTGGCCAGGTCATCCAGCCCGACGAAATCGCCATAGACCGCGCTTTCGCCGACCCAATCGGTGTTGCCGCGGTTGTGGTAGAACATCGGATCGTTGAGCCAGGCAGGCACCTTCACCGTCTCTTCGCCCTTGGGCACAAAGGGCGTGTAGGCAAAGTTGGGATCGGTCATTTGCGACCAGTTGGCCGGGCTGGGATCGCTGTCATCGCCAAAAGTGCCATTGATCGGTGCGCCACCCACCCCGTTCCTGCGACTGAACGGATAGTTGGCCTTGGAGCGGTAAGGATAGCCGATCTTCGATATCTCGCGGTACTGGATCACGTCGGCGGTGTGGTTGGCAACGATGTCCATATAAACCTTCATGCCGCGCGCATGGGCGGCATCGACGAACGCCTTGAATTCGGCATTGGTGCCAAAATGCGGATCGACCTGGGTGAAATCGGTGATCCAGTAGCCGTGATAGCCGGCGCTTTCATCACCCGCCGGCCCCTGCACCGGCTTGTTCTTGAACACCGGCGCGAACCATACTGCGGTGGCGCCCAGCCCCTGGATGTAATCGAGCCTGGCGGTCAGTCCTTTAAGGTCGCCGCCGTGGTAAAACCCCTTGCCAGCAGGATCGAACCCGGTCTTCAGCCGGTCGCCCTTGATCCCGCCGCGATCGTTGCGGGGATCGCCGTTGGCAAACCGGTCTGGCAGCACGAAATAGACCACTTCCTCCTGCGGCAGGCGCGCGCGGTAATCGGCGGGCCCCGCGGCAGGTGCACTGGCGATCGGCGCGGCCAGGGCCAGAGCGGCTGCGGCCAGGGTCATCCGCAATTTCATGCTGCCACCTCTGCGCTCGGCTTGGCGCAGAGCCGCGCCAGGAAATCCATATGCCGCGGCATCGGCCGCACCGTTTCGATCGCGGCCTGTTCAGCCGAATCGAGAAACGCCGCAAGATCCGCCTTGGGATAGCGGTCCGCAATCGGGTTCCAGCTGCGCGGGATCAAGCCCTGCCCGGTCAGCACCTGCAGCCAGGCAACTTCGGTGAACAGTTCGTCGAGCCGGGGCTGGATCTGGTTGGCAGCTTCGAATTCGCCGATCCGCTGGCGCAGCGTTTCGCCAAGGTCCAGCCCGCGCATCCGATCCCAGAACGGTTCGCCGTGGCGCTGGTTAGCCCAGTAATGCAGCACCAGAAAATCGCGTATCCCCTCGAACTCTTCGGCGGCGCGGGCGTTGAACCCGGCGACCACCCTGGGATCGATCGGCAAACGCGGAAACACCGTCAGCAGCCGGGTGATGGCCGACTGGATCAGGTGGATCGAGGTCGATTCGAGCGGTTCAAGGAACCCGCCCGACAACCCGATCGCCAGCACGTTGCGGTTCCACAGCACCTTGCGCCGACCGCTGACGAAGGGGATGCTGCGCGGTTCGGCCAGCGGTTCGCCATCAAGATTGGCCAGCAGCGTGGCAGTGGCTTCGTCTTCCGAAATGTAGTCGCTGCAGAAGACGTGGCCGTTGCCGATGCGGTGCTGCAGCGGGATGCGCCATTGCCAGCCAGCGGTTCGCGCGGTTGCGCGGGTATAGGGGGTGAAATTGCCCGACGGGTCGCAAGGCACCGCCACCGCGCGGTTGCACGGCAGCCAATGGCTCCAGTCTTCATAGCCGGTCTTCAGTTCCTGCTCGATCAGCAGGCCGCGAAAGCCCGAACAATCGATGAAGAAATCGCCCGCGACACTGCGCTCATCGCCAAGCTGGACCGCGGCGATATCGCCCTGATCGGTGCGGGTCGCCCCGGCGATCGTGCCTTCGATCCGGGTAACGCCCCGCGCCTCCGCATATGTGCGCAGGAACTGCGCATAGAGCCCGGCGTCGAAATGATAGGCATAGGGCACCTCGGCGATGCCCGGCCCGGCCGCCTTGGTATGCATCCGCCCGGCGCGCGCGGCGATCTCGTTGGCGGAGTAATAGGCCAGGTCCTTGGCCAGCCCGAGCGCGCGGCCACGGGCCCAGAAATGCCGGAACGGCAACACCCCCAGCTGGCGGCCGATCGTGCCGAAAGCGTGCATGTAGCTGTGGCCTTCGCTGCGCCAGCCGGCGAATTCAATCCCCAGCTTGAACGATCCCTTGGTGGCGCGCAGGAATTCCGCTTCGTCGATATCGAGCGCTTCGTTGAAGTGGCGGATCCCGGGGATCGTCGCCTCGCCAACCCCGACCGTGCCGATCGCATCGCTTTCCACCAGCGTGATCGTGTAGCCCGGCGGGGCGAAGCGGGCGAGCGCCGCTGCGCTCATCCACCCGGCGGTGCCGCCGCCGACAATCACGATGCGAAATGTGTGCTCAGCAGGCATTGGTCGTCTCCGCCGGAAGTCCGGACAGACTGAACCCCACCGGGGTCAAGCCAAGCAAGCGAAAATTCTTGGGTTCCGCTGCGGGGATCGGTCTCCTTGCGACCCGATCCGATCCCCGCGGCGTCCCCATGATGTGATCAGAACTTGTAGGTGAACCCGGCGAGGAACCGGCGCCCATAGTTCTGATAGTCGATCACCTGGCGCGGATCGCCCGGGTTGTAGGTGACGAACGGTTCTTCGGTCAGGTTCTGGCCCTGAACGTAAAGCGAAAGCCCCTCAAGCGCGCTGCCCGGCTGGAAATCATAGCCGATCTGCGCGTCGATGATGGTTTCCGATGCCGCGCGGCGGCGCGTGCGGTTGGCCGCAAAGCCCGAAACTTCGCCAACAAAGGTGGAGCGATAGCGCGCCGACCCACGCAGGTTGAACCCGCCGTTTTCGTAATAGAGCGTGCCGTTGGCGACCCACTTCGAATAGCCCGGCAGATCTTCCGCCGCGCCGCCCGGGTTGGGCTTGATCTTGGTTTCGGTATAGCTGACGCCGCCAGTGATACCGAAGCCGTTGAGCGCCGGAACCAGTTCACCGAACGGCAGCGTGGTGGCCAGTTCGACCCCGTAAAGCGAACCGCCGGTGCCGTTGACCGGAATGTTGAGCACTGCGTCTGGGCCGATCACAGACCCGGCCGCCGGGGCCGCCAAGGCCAAACTCGATGTAGGGATTACCACGTCTGAATTGTAAATATAGCTCTTCAAATCCTTGTAGAAGAACTGCAAACCAACAAAGCCCTTGGTTCCAAAATACTTTTCGAAGGTCAGGTCGACGGCGTTGGCGCGCCACGGTTCAAGGTCAGGGTTGCCAGAGCCACCTGTAACGAATGCGTAGTTGATCGCGCCAACGGTGGCATAATTATAACCAAAGCTGGCCGACGCGCGCATATCATCCATGCGCGGGCGGATCATTTCCCTAGCCGCAGCAAAGCGGATCACGAAATCGCTGGGGAAGCGCAGCGCGAGATTGAGGCTGGGCAGCACATCGACATAATCGTGGCTTGCGGTGCGGACCGCTGTGCCGATATTGGGCGAACCATTGAGGTTGTTGCCCAGATAAACGGCGCTGGCACCGGTCGATTCCTGATTGGTGACGATGACTTGCGCACCGAAGTTGCCAGTGAGCTGCGCAG
This sequence comes from Novosphingobium sp., assembly GCF_031417815.1. Taxonomy (GTDB): domain Bacteria; phylum Pseudomonadota; class Alphaproteobacteria; order Sphingomonadales; family Sphingomonadaceae; genus Novosphingobium. The sequence continues at coordinate 48,066 of NZ_JANOWI010000038.1, forward strand.
AGCCGACATCGGCCCTGAGGTTACCCTGCAGATAACCAGTCATCAGGCTTTCGCTGACTTTGTAGCTCTTGACCACAACGTCGCCATAAGGGTTGGCGACCAGCTTGTAGACCCCGCCTTCGAGCAGCGCGAGCGGATCGTAGCTGATCATCGGACCAAGGCCGAGAAACGCCAGATTGGTGGTGCCAAGCTGATACTGCGCCGGAACCGGAACGCTGACAGTGCCGGTGGTGTTGGCGGTCAGGCCGATGAAATATTCATCGGGACGCAGCGACTTCGAACGGTTGGTATAATTGAGGCCGGCCGTCACGCTTTCGAGCGGGCTTTCGAAGTGACGGGTCACTTCGCCGCGCACCTGATAGAGCCGGTCCTGAACGATCCGGTCGTTGTAATAGCCATCCTGCCCGCCGATGATCCGGGTACCGTCGACCGCAGTCTGGTTGCCGCCCCAGCCTTGCGGGCTGGTCAGCAGGATCTGGCTGTAATCGCCATAGTTGATGCCGTGGCTGAACACGGTGCCCGTGGTGCCAGACGTGAAACCGATCGAATCGGTTGCGCCCACTGCGCCGCGGCCAGTGCCCGAATAGGTTTCGAGCGCCAGTTCGTTGCGGTTGGTGCGCGAGTGGCTGACATCGAGCATCGCGTCCCAGCCATCGTCGCCCTTGTAATCAAGGTTCCAGCCGAACGAATAGAGCTTGGCATGACGCTGGAACGCGTCGTTGCGGACGACGCCCTTGACCCCGGTGAAAGTGCCGTTGGTCACGAAGCCGCCGCTGGCTGTGTAAGCCGGGGCAAGTGAAGCGCTTGACCACCACAGCGGCAATTCGATCCCGCGCTTGATGTTGTCGTCCTTGAAGTCCGAATAGAAGCCATCAAAGGTGCTGGTCAGATTCGGCGCAAGGCGCAGTTCCAGCGTGCCCTGCAGGCCGAAACGCTTGAGCCGCGACGAGGTGTTGTAGCTTTTCGAACCGCCGATAACGAGATTGCTGGACGGACCGGTGGGGTAACCCCAGGCATTGAATTCTTCGGTCTGGTAAGACTCATCAAGATAGCTGGCCGACAGCGCCAGGCCGATCGTGTCATTGTGGAACTGATCGACGTAGACCATGTTGGCACGCCAGCCAGTTGACTTGGAACCGGCGTTGAGCGCGCCCAGATCGGCATAAGAGCCGCGTGCGCCGATCGAGAACACGCGCTTGCCGGCCTCGAGCGGACGGATCGTACGCAGATCGACCGTGCCCGACAGGCCCTGGCCAACGATGCTGGCCATCGGGGTCTTGTAGACGTTGACTTGGTTGATGACTTCGGAAGGGTACTGATCGTATTCCACCGCGCGGTTATCGCCGGTTGACGTCTGTTCGCGGCCGTTGAGCAGCGTGGTCGAGAAATCAGGGGCGAAGCCGCGGATCGAGATCGAGTTCGAACGGCCCGAAAGGCGCTGCGAGGTGAGACCCGGCAAGCGCGCAACCGATTCCGCGATCGACGCGTCGGGCAGCTTGCCGATGTCTTCGGCCGAAACCGATTCGACGATCTGGTCCGATTTCTTCTTCTTGTTCACGGCGTTTTCAAGGCTGACGCGGTAGCCGGTGACCGTGATATCAGGGGCGGTTTCCTGGTCATCAGCCGACGCGGCATCCTGCGCCATGGCCATGCCGGGCAGGGCCACGGCGGAAATTGCGATGGCCAGCGCGGATACGCCAAAGCCACTGGCAAACTTGGTGCGAAGTCCCACTTTTATTTCCCTCCCAAAGGACCGGCGAGGCAGCTTGAGAGCCCTGGCCGGAGCATTCGATCCGCGACAATTCGCAGATTTCGAAATCCAGCCTGAAATACCGCCTTAACCCGCGCCAACGGAATAGGGCATACGTATACGCATACTATGCTGCGGCTTGGCTGTAGCCGGCTGGCCACGCCTTAGGCCACGCGCAGACGGGCGGTTGCCGGGGGGCTGCAACCGGCCTAGGCTCGGGTTCGGGAGGGATGTGATGGGCCGCAAGCGCTCGACCAAACCAACGAGTTTTGACATCGCCTATCTGGCGGGGGTTTCGCAGCCCACCGTCAGCCGGGCGCTGCGCGGGTCCAAAGCGGTCAGCCTGGCCACGCGCCAGCGGATCGAGGCGATTGCCCAGGAACTCCACTATTCGGTCGACAAGAACGCCTCTTCGCTGCGCTCGCAGCGCTCGAACACACTGGCGCTGCTGTTTTTCGAGGATCCGACACCCGATGGCGCCAATATCAACCCGTTTTTCCTCTCGATGCTGGGATCGATCACCCGGGCCACCGCCAACCGCGGGCTGGATCTGCTGATATCGTTCCAGAAAATGGAAGACGATTGGCACGTGCGTTATCAGGACAGCCACCGCGCCGATGGTCTGATCCTGCTGGGTTACGGTGATTACACGCTCTACGAAAGCAGGCTCAATAAATTGGTCGCCAGCGGCACCGATTTCGTGCGCTGGGGATCGGTGCACGATGACAACATCGGCGCGGTGGTGGGTTCGGACAATTTCGGCGCGGGGCGGCTGGCGGGCGAACATTTGCTGAGCAAAGGCCGCCGCCGGATCGCCTTCCTGGGCCAGGCTGACGAACACTATCCCGAATTTTCCGAGCGTTATCGCGGGCTGTGTGCCGCGCTGGATGAAGCCGGCGTGGCGATCGACCCGGTCTTGCAGCGCAACGCGCTGAGCAGCGAGGACGATGGCCGCGCTGCGGTGCAGGCGCTGGTTTCCGCCGCTTGCAGCTTCGATGCGATCTTTGCCGCCAGCGACCTGATCGCAATCGGCGCGTTGCGTGCGCTGGCCGAAACGGGCAAGCGCGTGCCGCAGGACGTGGCACTGATCGGGTTTGACGATATCCCCGCCGCCAGCCTGACCAGCCCGCCGCTGACCACGATCTCGCAAGACCTCAAAAGCGGGGGAGAACGGCTGGTCGAAAGCCTGCTGGCCAGCTTCGAAGATCGCGCCCAGCCCAGCGCGGTGATCCCGGCGCGGTTGATGGTGCGGGGAAGTACGGGGGCTTAGGCGAGCGACCCGAAAGTCACGTATTCGTATGCGTATTGCCGCAGTGCCAACCGCGTGCGACCTCTCAGGACAGGGATCGGGAGAGGACAGTCCATGGAAAAACCGCGCCAGAACTGGGGCAGCATTGCCAATATCAGCTTCGGATTCTTCGGCATCCAGATCGGCTTCGCGCTGCAGAACGCGAACATGAGCCGGGTGTTCCAGACGCTTGGATCAAGCCTGGATGATTTGCCGTGGCTGTGGGCGGCCGCGCCGCTGACCGGGCTGCTGGTCCAGCCGGTGATCGGCCACATGAGCGACCGCACCTGGCTGGGCAAGCTGGGCCGGCGGCGGCCATACTTTCTGGCCGGGGCTGTACTGGCGATGATCGCGCTGCTTGGCATGCCGCAGGCCAATGCGCTGCTGGCAGCCGCGCTGCTGTTGTGGCTGCTCGATGCCAGTCTCAACATATCGATGGAGCCGTTTCGCGCGTTCGTGGGCGATATGTTGCGCAAGGACCAGCATAGCGCAGGCTATGCGGTGCAAACCGCGTTCATCGGTGCGGGCGCCGTGGTGGGCTCGGTCTTTCCCGAACTGCTTGACCGGTGGGGCGTGGCCAACACTGCCGCGCCTGGCGTGATCCCCGATACGGTACGCTATTCGTTCTGGTTCGGGGGCGGTGCGCTGTTCCTGGCAGTGCTGTGGACGGTGCTGACCACGCGCGAATATGCGCCCGAAGAGATGGCGCGGTTCGAGGGAGAAGCTGCGCCCGACCCGGGTGAAACGATCCGCGCATTGGCGGCACGCACTTATCGTGTCTGCCTGGCCTGGGCTGCAGCCGGGGCCGGCGTGATCGCACTGGTGATGCGGCTTGGCCTTGAAAAGGAAGTGTACCTGCTGGGCGGGCTGCTGATCGCGTTTGGCCTAGCTAGCGCAGTGGCGATCGCTGCCGCCCGGCGCGGCAGTTCGGCTTCGTTGCTGGGCCATATCATTGGCGATTTTTCGGGCATGCCCGATCTGATGAAGCGCCTGGCACTGGTGCAGTTCTTCAGCTGGTCGGCACTGTTCATCATGTGGATCAACACCACCGCGATTGTCGCGCAGCGGTATTTCGGTTCGTCCGACACGGCCAGCGCCGCCTTTCAGGACGGCAGCAACTGGGTCGGCGTGCTGTTTGCCGCTTACAACGGCGTTGCCGCGATTGCCGCGCTGACCTTGCTGCCGTGGCTGTCGCGCCGGGTGGGCAAATCGCGCACCCATATCATCGGTCTGCTGTGCGGCGCGGCGGGTTATGCCAGCTTCTTCGTCATGCCCGATGCGCAGTGGCTGCTGCTGAGCGAAGTGGGCATCGGCATCGCCTGGGCCTCGATCCTGGCCATGCCCTATGCGATCCTCGCGTCCAGCCTGCCGCAGGCCAAGCTGGGCATCTACATGGGGCTGTTCAACGTGTTCGTGGTAGTGCCACAACTGCTGGTCGCCACGGTGATGGGTTCGATCATGAAAGCCTGGTTCCCGCAGCAGCCGATCTGGACCATGGCCTTCGCCGCGGCGACCCTGCTGCTGGCCGCCGCGGCGATGACGCGGGTGAAGACCCCAGCCTAGGAATGCGGGATTTCAATTCGCAAGCTGTCGATCACATACAGCGTCGTCATTCCCGCGCAGGCGGGAACCCATCTCACGGGCCTGCGCCTTCACGCTATCTGGCTCGGTGCGGATACCTTGAGAGCTGGGTTCCCGCCTGCGCGGGAATGACGAGTTTGCGGTTGAGCGCTTTGGCGCGCCCAACCGCAAACTAATCTAAGCCGGGATGGCGTTGAACGGTATGCCTTTGTCCGGGCGGTAATCCTGCGGCAGGCCGAGGATCTTTTCAGCGATGGTGTTGAGCAGCACTTCGTCCGAACCGCCCGCAATGCGGCCCGTGGGCGCGTTGAGCCAGCTCGTGCCCCAATCGGTCTTCACATAGGCGTGCGGATCGAAATCGAGCCCTTCGGCGCCGAGCAGATCCATCGCCATTTCCGACAGCTTCTGACGGCTACGCACCGCGACCAATTTCTGCAAGGACCCTTCGGGCCCCGGCTGCATCCCGGCCATCATCATCGCAAAGGCGCGCTTGGTGATTGCATCGAGCCCGGCGCGCATCGCGTGGTTGCGGGCGATCGCCGAACGCACGCGGCCGTCTTCGATGCCGGGCTTGCCGTTCAGATCGACGGTCTTGGCGAGCTTGACGAATTCATCAAGGTGCGGACCGAACCCGGCGCTGTCGGTGGCGATATAGCGTTCGATCATCAGCGTGTGGAGCGACACACCAAAGCCGCCGCCGACCGCGCCAAGCCGCTGCGAGTCTTCGAGCCGGACATCGTCGAAGAACACTTCGTTGACGTGGCTGTCACCGCCGGCCAGCTTGATCGGGCGCACTTCGACGCCCTTGGCCTTCATGTCGATGAAGAAGTAGGTCAGCCCCTTGTGCTTTTCGACCGTGGGATCGGAGCGGGTGACGATCACACCGTAATCGCAATATTGCGCCCACGAGGTCCAGATCTTCTGGCCGTTCATTTTCCAGCCGTTGCCATCGGTTTCCACCTTGGTGCGCAGCGCCGCAAGGTCTGACCCGCCCGACGGTTCGGAGAACATCTGGCACCAGATTTCCTCACCGCGCAGCGCCTTCCTGACCCGCTCCTTCACGAAGAGCTTGTCTTCGCAGTAGTGGATCAGGATCGGCACCGGCATCCCCAGCGAAATGCCGAAGAACTGCACCGGCATGCCGAACTGCATTTCCTCGCCATCGAAGGTGATCTTGTGGAGGTGAGTCAGCCCCTGCCCGCCGATATCGGGCGACCAGTTGATCCCGCCAAAGCCCGCATCATAGCGCGCGGCCATGTATTCACGGCCCAGCGCCAGATCCTGTTCAACCGAATTGCCGGTGCGGGCTTCGCGGCCATATTTGGGGGCCATGCTTTCGAGGAAAGTGCGGGCCTTCGTGCGGTAGACTTCAAGATCGCTCATGCTGCTTCTCCCGAAAGCTGGTCAACCAGCACATCTTCCCAGAACACCAGACTGCCGCATTCGACCGCCAGGCTGCGCGCGCGGCGCATGTGGAGGTGGAGGCCCATTTCCCAGGTCACCCCGATCCCGCCGTGAATCTGCACACAATCGCGCGAATTGGTATCATAGGCCTCGGTCGCCGAAATCCGCGCATCAGCGGCGGCGAGCAGAAATCCGTCGGTCCCTTCGCACGCAGCAGCGTGGATGCAATTGGCACGGGCCACTTCGACCAGCCCGTACATTTCGGCGATCCGGTGCTTGATCGATTGGAATGCGCCGATCAGTTGGCCAAAGGCCTTGCGCGTCACCGCATAGTCGCGCGCGATGAACAGCAGCGCCTCGGCCCCGCCAACCTGTTCGTGCGCCGTCACCACCGCCATCCTTGCCAGCACATCGAGCGCGAGGGAGCGTGCAGCAGCGCCGCTCGCGATCACGCTGGCCGGCGTATCGGCAAAGGCCAGATTGGCGTAAAGGCGGCTGTTGTCATAGCTGTCGACCGGGCTACGCGCGATCCCGGCAAGCCCCGTCACCACCAGCACCGGGCCGTCGCTGGCCTGCGCCCAGACCAGCGCGACATCGGCGGCGATCCCGCCGGGCACGGCGGGCTTGGTGCCGTTCAGCTTGCCATCGGCGAAGGTCACGGCGGGCTTTGGCGGCAGCGCGGCGTTGCCTTCGGCGAAGGCCACGCAGCCGGTCACTTCGCCAGCCGCCAGCTTGGGCAGCCATTCGGCGGCGAGCGCACCGTCGCTGCCCTGCACCAGCGCCTGCGCCAGGCCATAGCCGCCCGTCAGGAACGGCGCGCCTGATGTCGCTGCGCCAGCAGCCTGGGCCACCAGCCCCAGTTCGGCCAGGCCGAGGCCCAGTCCGCCGTGCTCCTCGGGGATCGCCAGCGCGGTCCAGCCCTGTTCCACTGCGGTATCCCAGAACGGCTGGTCGAACTGACCGACAGTCTCAAGCAGCGGCAGCAGCCGCGCCTTGTCCATCCGCGCGTCGAGCACGCGGCGGCTTTCGGTAGCAATGGCCTGCTGGCCTTCATCATAGAGTATCGACATGGTTCGAATCTCTCCCTTGCCGCTACTCTTAATCGCGCGATTAAACTTGGCAAGTGGGCTGCACTTTTAGGCAAATTGTGAACGCTCACAATTTGCTTGGCCTGAGGCCGTTCATACGTATACGTTTGGACAATGCCGGCCAGCCCGACATGACAGGCAACCCGGACTGCGAGAACCAGCCGGAACGGATTCTAGGGGAGAGAGACAAATGGCAGCGCCAGTACCAAGTTCCAGCGCAGCGCATGCGGACGACACCGGCCATATCGATGCGCCCGAACTGCGCCTGTTCGTGATGGCGCTGTTCTTCATCTTCGGCGGCATCACCAGCCTTAACGACGTGATCATTCCCAAACTGAAAGAGCTGTTCACGCTCAATTACACGCAGGCCATGCTGGTCCAGTTCTGCTTCTTCACCGCCTATGCGGTGATCGGCATTCCTGGCGCGCGGCTGGTCAAGAAGCTGGGCTACATGCGCGGCGCGGTTGCTGGCCTGCTGATCATGATGGTCGGTTGCCTGATGTTCATTCCGGCATCGCAAAGCGCCGCCTATGCGATTTTCCTCCTGGCGCTGTTCGTCCTCGCCAGCGGCGTCGTAATCGTTCAGGTGGTCACCAATCCACTGATCTCGCTGCTCGGCCCGGCCAAGACCACGCACAGCCGGCTGACCTTCGCGCAGGCGTTCAACTCGCTCGGCACAGTCATCTTTCCGTTTGTCGGGGCCAAGCTGATCCTTGGCAAGTTGCAAGGGATTGATCCCAAGACGCTGAGCGGCGCAGAACTCGATGCCTATCGCGTCGCCGAAACCAATACGGTCGTGAACACCTACATCGGCCTTGCCATTGCGCTACTGCTTGTCGCTGCTGTCGTCTGGTTCAATCGCAACCGGCTTAAGGGCGAAAAGCATGAGGAAAGCTCGCTGCTGGCGGGGCTCGAATTGCTTAAGGACACGCGCTTCGGGCTCGGCGCGCTATGCATTTTCCTTTATGTCGGGGCCGAAGTTTCGATCGGCTCGCTGATCGTCAACTACCTTCAGCAGGGCCACGTGCTGGGCGTTTCGCAAGCCGAAGCGGGCGACTATATTCCCTACTACTGGGGCGGCGCACTCATCGGGCGGTTCATCGGATCGGCCGCGTTGCGGGTGCTCAATCCCGGCAAGATACTCTCCTTTACCGCGCTGGGCGCGATCGCGTTGATCGCCATCTCGACCCACACCACCGGCATGCTTTCGGCCTGGAGCCTGATCGCGATCGGGCTGATGAATTCGATCATGTTCCCGACCATCTTCAGCCTGGCCTGCGAAGATCTGGGCAAGCGCGCGGCCGACGGATCGGGGATCATCAACGTCGCGATCTTCGGCGGCGCAGTGGTTCCGCTGCTGACCGGCACGGTTGCGGATATCAGCCACAGTCTGGCGCTGGCGTTGATCCTCCCGGCGCTGTGCTATGCGGTGATCGCGGTGTTCGGTCGGTGGACCGCAACGCATCCCTCAGCCGCCAGCCAGGCTGCCTGAATGCGATCAGCCGGGCGGGTTCAGGCCCGCCCGGTCTGGCTGGACAGCAGCGCCGGATCGATCCCGGCGCTGCGCCAGCTGGCGGTCCACCGATCGGCGGCGGACACATCCCACAACAGCGCGTCTGATCCGTCGACCACCTGCCAGCCGTGGCGGCGCATTTCCCCGTCCAGCTGGCCTGGCCCCCAGCCGGCATAGCCCAGCGCGATCAGGAACCGGCTGGGTCCCTCGCCCGCAGCAATCGCACGCAGCACTTCGGCGGACGCCGACATCGCGCACAGCGGCGCGGCGCTGATCGTCCCTGAGCCCTGCCAATCGGGGCTGTGCAGCACAAACCCGCGCTGCGGCTCAACAGGTCCGCCGGCATGGATCGGGCAATCGGGCGCAATCCCCGGCTCGATCCCCAGTTCTTCCAGCATCGGGTGCAGGCTGATCCCCTGGCGCAGTTCGCCGATCCCGATCCCCAGCGCGCCGTGGTCGTCGTGATTGATCATCGCGATCACCGCATGTTCGAACCGCGGATCGCCCATTCCGGGCAGGGCCAGCAGCATCCGGCCGTCAAGATAGGCGCTTTCCATGCCGCGAAGGCTAGGCACAGGGCGAAGCAAAGCCAAGTGCGGTCTTGCCATTGCGGCGATTCCTCGTTAATGGCGCGCGCTTCACCGACACGTGATTCACGGTCTGCCTGGCTAAATAGGCTGCCAGGGCCGATCTAGCGTGTCTCGATCAAGGAGACGAAAATGCCTAAGCTCAAGACGAAGAGCGGCGTCAAAAAGCGCTTCAAGCTCACCGCGACCGGCAAGATCAAGCACGGTGCAGTGGGCAAGCGGCACCGGTTGATCAGCCACAATGCCAAGTACATCCGCCAGCATCGCCGCACCGACACGATCTCTGACGCAGATGCGAAGACGATCAAGAAGTGGGCGCCCTACGGGCTGAACTGAGGAGTACTGAAGAATGGCACGTGTCAAAAGGGGTGTAACTACCCGC
>NZ_JANOWI010000039.1:0-8869 GCF_031417815.1 Novosphingobium sp.
CACACCACCATCGCGCCGACCATGCTGACCGGCAGCCCCAAGGAAAACGTCCTGCCGCAAACCGCGACCGCGCTGATCAATTACCGTATCGCGCCGTGGAACAGCTCGCAAGATGTGCTTGATCGTGCCCGTGCTGCCACCAAAGGGCTGCCGGTCCAGATCGGCTGGACCGAGCGCAAGCCCGGCGAGCCCAGCCCGGTTTCATCCACCAGTTCGCCGGGGTGGAACCTGATCGCGGCCACCGCGCTGGCGGACCAGCCCGGTCTGGTCGTCTCACCCTATCTGGTGGTCGCCGGGACCGACAGCAAGCACATGTCAGGCGTGTCCGATGACGTCTACCGCTTCCAGGCGATCAGTCTGGCCAGCACCGACATCAAGATGATCCACGGCACCAACGAGCACATGACGCGGGCCAACCTCGACAGCCTGATCCGGTTTTACGCGCGGTTGATCGCCACGGCAGCGGGTTAGTCTCAGCCCCGCTGACCCATTCCCCAGCCTCGTCATGCTGAACTTGTTTCAGCATCCATCGGGCCTCCAACCCACGGGTCGCTCGCCGGCGCGGCAGCCCAGTCAGCTCACGCGGCAAAGCTTCGGTTTGAACGGAGAAATGGGCCCTGAACCAAGTTCAGGGTGACGAAGTTTGGGTGGGTCAAAAGAATCCGCACCATTCCCCTTGCCTCTCTTAATCGCGCGGTTAAACTCTCTGCCAAACGGGAGACCACGATGGATGATGCAACCTACCAGCGGCTGCTGGCCAAGGCCCTTCGCACCAAGGATCTGTTCACGTTCGATGACTTCATCACGTTCTGGGCCAAGGACCGGCCAGACCGGACCGCGATCGAAGGCGATGATCTGACCTTCACCTATGCCGAACTGGAAGATGCGACGGCACGCGTCGCATCGGCGCTGTTGGCGCTGGGGGTAAAGAAGGGTGATCGGATCACCTGGTTCGGCAAGAACAGCGCAACCTATTTCGCCTTGTTCTTTGGCGCGGCGCGGGCCGGGATCGTGATGGTGCCGGTGGGCTGGCGCCTGGCCGAGCCCGAAGCGGCCTTCATCATCGACAACGCCGAGGCCAAGCTGCTGTTCCTGGGCGAAGGGTTCGAAGCCTGCGCCGCTACGCTGGGCCAGCGCCCGGGCCTGATCCGCTGCTTTACCGCTGCCGAGGCGCAGGCCGAAGTGATCAAGGCGCCGCGCGGGGCGTTCGATCCATCGAAAGCCGACGAGGCGGTGCTGCAGCTCTACACCAGCGGCACCACCGGCAACCCCAAAGGCGCGGTACTGTCCAACCGCAACCTGTTCGGGCTGCGCAAGGCCGGCCTTGAAAACCCGCCGCCGCATTCGCTGTGGGACGAAGACGAGGCGGTGCTGGTGGCCATGCCCTGCGCGCACATCGGCGGCACGGGCCTCGGCATCGTCGCGCTCGCGGCCGGGCTGCCGGGGATCGTGCTGAGCGAGTTCGAGCCCACCCGCGTGTTCGATGCGGTGGAGAACCGCGGCGTCACGCGGTTCTTCATCGTGCCCGCGGCGCTGGCGCTGCTGCTCAACCACCCTGACTGCGCGAAGACCGATTTCAGCCGGATCAAATATATCATGTACGGTGCCAGCCCGATTCCGCTCGATCTGCTGCGCGAATGCATCGCGATGTTCGGCGCCGAATTCACCCAGAACTACGGGATGACCGAAACCACCGGCACGATCTGCGTGCTCCCGCCTGAGGACCATACGGTCGAAGGCAACCAGCGGATGCGCTCGGCCGGCAAGCCGCTGCCCGGCGTTGAAGTGGTGATCAAGGGCCGCGATGGCGCGATCCTGCCGCAAGGCGAAATCGGCGAGATCGTCACCCGCTCCTCGGCCAACATGCTGGGTTACTGGAAACTGCCCGAAGCCACCGCCAGCACGATGGACGCTGATGGCTGGATCGCCACCGGCGATGTCGGCTATCTCGATGAAGACGGCTATGTCTACATGTTCGACCGGGCCAAGGACATGATCATCACCGGCGGCGAAAACGTCTATCCGGCCGAGGTTGAAAGCGCGATCTATGGCCATGGCGATGTGCTCGAAGTGGCGGTGATCGGCGTGCCTGACGTCAAATGGGGCGAGGCCGTGAAAGCGGTTTGCGTGCCCAAGCCGGGCCACACGATCGATCCCGCGAGCATCATCGACTGGACCCGCACCCGCATCGCCGGGTTCAAGGTCCCCAAAAGCGTCGACGTTATCGACGCACTCCCGCGCAACCCCAGCGGCAAGATCCTGCGCCGAAGCTTGCGCGAACCTTATTGGGAAGGCCGCGAACGCCAGATCAACTAGTCCGTCCCCCGGCGGGACGGCAGCGTCAGCCGGACAGGTCACGCCAACGAATATCTTGAAAAAAATTAACTAAGGTCTTCCCTTGCAGAACAGCGGGAAGCTCGAGTCGCTAGATGTGCGATTCGGAAACACAAACAACCATAAACTCCAGGCACCATCCATGCGTAACCGCATGCATGAGGTTTGCTGTGCCGATAGTAGTCACACGTCGCAAGCTTTGCTGCGCGGCGGGCATCGGTACTTAAATATCGAAGATCTTTGCTTGTGGCACCAGGCCGCTAGCTTGAACTTGAAGTGAATGCATTTCACGGGTCGTGCCGTTTCTCGCCGTTAGATCGCCAGTTCAGGCGGCTTGGGCGCAGCACACCGCAGGATGCTTTCACCAATCGGTGATCTCCCTGCACGGATTTGGGAGCTTCAACCATGGCCACTTACACACTCGGCAGCCGCTACGTTCTTGATGAAAGCGCCGATCTGCAGAACGGCATCGGCGGGGACGCCGACTATGCCCTCGCGGCCTTGCCTGCCCTGTTCAAGACCTACCTCGATACGCTCGGCCAAAGCTATGCCTTCGCGGCCAGCAATGGCATCGCCAAAAGCGCCGACGGCGTGATCCAGGTCGGCAGCGCCGGACCGATCAGCACGCTGGTGCTGGCCGATGGCAACAACCAGCCGCTCGACGGCGACCCGAGCGGCCTGCTGACCCTGGCCGGCAATTCGGTGTTCCTCTATGCCACCAGCGATCCGCATATCGTGATCGGCCGTGAAGGCACGCTGGGGGTCCCCAATCCCAGCGGCGACGTGGTCTTCGCGGTCTACCTTGAGGCCAATGCCAGCAACACTTCGGCAACGCTGTGGTCGATCCAGTTCGAAGCCATCCGCCATCCCGATTCGGCCAGCATCGACGAGGTGGTTGATCTCGGTAATTATCTGCACATCGGTGCCGCCGGTGATTTCGCGCTAGATTTCGGAACGCTTGGATCGGGGCAGCTGCTGTTCGGCTCGTTCGGCAACGCCACGATTGCGGTGATCGTCGCGGGGCGCGACCAGGATCCCGTCGGCGGCATCGATTCGATCAACACCAGCCAGGGCGGCGGTAGCATCACCATCGGGGTCGATAATCAGATGTTCGATCCAGCGACGTTTGACCGGAAGACCGGTGCTGTCACCGCGCCCGGCGATGCCGCCTATTTCACTTTCGTCGAAGGGCTGCAGCCGGCCAGCGGCACGACCATGCCGTCGACCGGGGCCAACGCGCCCGGCGGGGTCAGTGCGATTGACTATAGCGCGCTGCACCAGGCGGTCGGTGCCTCGTTCACGATCGTCCAGATCCAGGGGGCCGGTAATACGCCCAAGACCAATGTCCAGCTTCACGCCTTCAACACCGCGATGGAAGAAACCACCGCCTACCTGCCTGGCCAGGGCGATGCCGACGATGTCGAGGTGAAAATCTCGATCGCGTCGATCAAGGTCATGCTGGGCGGCGTGCAGGTGACCGCCGGGATCACGGTCAACCAGCTGGCCGGGGGCCTCGGGGTCGAAGTTCGCGGCGTTCCGGTTGGCGCGACCGTGCAATATGGCACGGTCGATGCTGGCGGCCTGCCGACCACACACACCCGGCTGCTGATCGAAAATTACGACGGCAATCCTTTCGATATCGGCGGCTTCGCGCTGCAGGGCCCGCCCACCTTCACCGCGATCGGCCAGCTGATCGGGTTCGGCGACGATGGCCCGGTCGCAGCGATCGGGCTTACCGGCCAAGAGGCGGTTACCGACGAATCGACCGGTGCCAATGCCGCCGACACCGGGCTGGCCGTGCCGACTGACGAAGTCGGCCATGCCGTCTCGCTGACCGCCGCCGCCCGCCTGATCGGCTGGGACCAGGCCACGGTGATTTCCACCGCAGGAACAAGTGCCGGAACCGATGGCGGCTCGAGCAGCGTCTCGCTCGAACTCGGCGCGAATACCGACAGCGGGCTCAAGACCACCGATGGCACCGCGATTATGCTGTCCAAGGAAGGCAACGTGGTGGTCGGCAAGGCCGGGGCCGAGGCGATCTTCGCCATTTCGATCGATGCCAACGGCCAGATCACGGTCGAACAATACGATTCGGTCCAGCACACCCCGGTTGGAACCTTCGACGATGTCGCGCGGATTGCGGCCGGGCGGCTCTTCGCCAAGGTCTCGGTCACCGACGGTGACAGCGATCCGATCAGCAATTCGATCGATATCGGCGGCAAGGTCGGGTTTGAGGATGATGGCCCGGCGGCGTCGCTGGCGCTCAACAATGTGACCATCGTGGTCGATGAAAGCGTCGGCATCGATCCCGCCGATCCCAATGCGCATGACGAAGTGGGCCACGGTGCCGGGGTGATCGGGTGGGCCATGCTCACCGGCGATGCCCTGTTCACCAAGGCCAAGGACGATGGCGAGGACGAGGAAGGCGCAGCTGCGGTCTTCTCGCTCAAGATCCAGAACGCCCTGACCCAGCTGACGGTGAGCAGCACCCATTCGGCAATTTCGCTGGTCGCCGACGGCACCACCGCGGCCAAAGGCATTTCGGCGGATGGGCAATATGCCTTCCGGGTTGAAATCGATGCGAGTTCGGGCGCGGTGACCATGATCCAATACCTCGCGGTCGATCATGGCAATGCCTCCAGCACCGACGAGCTGTCTGCCGCGCTGGGCAGCGGACTGCTCTATGCGGTGTGGACCGTGACCGACGGCGATGGCGACAAGACCGCGCCGCAGGTCGATATCGGCTCGATCATTTCGATCGAAGACGATGGGCCAACGATCGTGACGGCTTCGCTTGAAGACCTGACTTCGGGCAACACGCCTGGCGTCACGGTCAGCGGCGATGCCACCTTCGATCTGGGCAGCGATGCCGTGGCGCATTGGTCGATCTTCAACGCCCCGGGCGATGTGGGTACCGGCGCTACCGGTTTCCGCTGGCACTACGTCGATTCGAGCGGCGATGGAGTGGCCGACACCAACAAGGTCGTCGGCACGCTCGACGGGGTCGATCTCTATTCGCTGTTCGTCGACAGTGACGGGTCTTACGACTTCACCCTGCTCAGCGCGCTCAAGGGTACCGACCTCCGCCTCGATGTCACCGACATCAAGGCCGGCGGGCCTGATACCAACTTCATCAACGTCGGCGCGCTTGGCAGTGACGAATACGTGAAGATTTCGGGCTTTTTCGATGCCGACGGCACCGGCCCCAACCCGCGCGGACCGGCAGCGGTCAACGAAAGCAATGCCAACGTCGGGGTGGTCAATGGCAACCTCGATGCGAACGAGACCCTGGCTTTCAGTCTCTATGACAGCCTGAACAACGTCCAGGACATCAGCGGCATTTCGATCGGCACCAAGACGCCCAAGACCACGAACTACCTCTACACTGCGTTTGATGATGGCGTGGCGGTTGCGGGCATGACCAATATCGCGATCTCGGTCGCCAAGAACGGCAAGATTGTCATCAATGCGCCGACCGGCGTGTTCTTCGACACGGTCGAGATCACTTCGGTCAATGGTGCGGCGGTCAAGATCGGGCTGGGCGACATCTCGATCAAGATCCTGCCGCCCGACTATCTGCTGGGCTTCACCCTGCAACTCGCCGATGCCGATACCGATCCGGTCAGCGCGAGCTTCACGGTCGGGATCGACGGGGACGGCGATGGCGCGGTCTCCGCTGCGCTCACCACATTCGCTGCGGCGCAACACAGTTTGCTGGCCAGCGCGCCGAGCGCGAGCGTGGAGATGGACTGGGTGGTGGCGGCCCACTCCGCGCAGTTGTTCTGAGCTGAGTATCTCCGGCCGACAGGGAAATCTGTCGGCCGCGGATTGCATTCGCACTGGCATCGCGCTCCATTCCTGGCCTATGACACGGCCAGGCATCAGGAGAGCAGCCATTTCCGATCCCCTAACCGGCGCGCTGGCACTGTGCAGTACAGTCAGCAGCTTCAGCGCATGACCAGTACCGCCGCGCTGCTGGCCTTCACCGCTACCGCGGCGGTGCTGACAATCACCCCGGGGCTCGATACCGCGCTCGTGCTGCGCACTGCTGCCGCCGAAGGACCGCGCCTGGCGATGCTGGCGGCGGCTGGCGTTGCGCTGGGCTGTCTGGGCTGGGGGCTGGTGGTGGGCGCTGGCCTTGGCGCGCTGCTGGCGGCATCGCAGCTGGCTTATGACGGGCTGCGCTGGGCCGGGGCGCTGTATCTGCTTTATCTTGGGATCAAGTTGATCCGCGCACCGCGAGCAGCGCTGGAGGTTGCGGTTTCAGAGGAAGGCGCGGCGAGATCGGAACCGCCCAATTGGCTGCTGCGCGGGTTCCTGACCAATATGCTCAACCCCAAGGTCGGGGTGTTCTATGTCTCGTTCCTGCCGCAGTTCATTCCGGCGGGATCGAGCGTGCTGGGCTGGTCGGTGCTGCTCGCCGCGATCCACAATGTGCTGGGGTTGCTCTGGTTCGCGGCGCTGATCATGGCCACGCGGCCGCTGCTGGCTGCGCTGCGCAAGCCCGGCGTGATGGCCTGGCTCGACCGGCTGACCGGCGCGTTGTTTGTTGGGTTCGGCTTGAAACTGGCGTTTGGCGTCCGCAATTAGCGCCCGCGCGGGATGCACTTGTCGCGCGTCACTCCGGCAAAGCTCTCGCAGTTGTAGAGCGTGATCTCGCTGCCGGCAGGATCGCGGCTATAGCTGAATTGCAGGCTGTCGCGCGCCGCGCGGGGGAGCGGGAAGCTGACGGGCACATCGCCCCGGTTGCTCCAGCCCATCACCCGGCAAGTGCCCTGGCCGTTGCACAGACTGCGCGCGGTGGCGAGCGCTACGTCGCTCCCCGCTCCGGCCGAGACGATGATGAAGTTGGCGCGGCCATTGGGCAGGCGCATCACGACTTCGCCGCTCGAAACGGCGGGCGTGTCGCTGGGCAAGGCCGGGATCCCGGTGGCCACGGCGAACGAAGCATCGGGATCGGACAGATCGGGCCTGCCGGTCGGGAAATCACCGGGCATTGTGCCTGCGAAAGCTCCGGCGGACCCTGGGGCAGAAAGCTGCGCGAACGAAGCCTCGCCGCCGCGATAAGGTTTGGTCATCGCCGCAGTGGTGCCCCAGCGGCCCGGCCAGCGGAAGAACAGGTGGGTTTCAACCTGCGCGATCTTTTCCAGCTTGGGGCTCCACGAAGGGAACACCCAATCGGTGTGATAATGCGTCGCTGTGCCGACCCCGGCGTAAACATAGCCGCGCAGCGCCTGTTCGGCGCGGGTTCGCGAGGCGGCCCAATCGGCATCGCCATAGCGGCGCGTCAGCGATCCATCACAGGTGAAGGTGAACTGGCAGCCGGTGGCGCGTTGCGATCCTTCGAACACCACGCCGCAGACGGTGCTGGCGAAGGCGGGGTGGCGCACGCGGTTCAAAATGACCTGGATCACCGCGCGCTGGCCCTGATCGCTCGCCCCGGCCTCAGCCATGGCGGCCAGCGCCAGACAATCGCGAGCGTTGCCAAAATCGCCTGGATTGCCCGAAAATCTGAACGGTAAGGCCGTAGCGATCGGACCGCTGACAAATGGAACCTGCAAATTCGATGCGCGCGCCGCATCCATTGCGCCTGGCGCCAGCATAGCCGGGGGAAGATCGCTGCCGAACAGCGGCGCTTCGATCGCCCCGCCGGGCAGTGCTGCGATTTCAGCGGCCTGCGCGGTGGTCGGCTGACCGGGCTGGCGTTGTGGCGTCGAGAAATTGCGCCCAGCCAGCAGCACCAGCAACAGCGGCACGAAGGCGAGCAGCGCCACGATCATCCGGCGGTTCAGCGGATCGTCCATGATGGCCTTTCTAACCGCCCCGCTACAAACCAACAGGTCTCAAACAAAAAACCCCGCCGCAGCGGGGTTTGGTGTTGGTTGCGGGGGTAGGATTTGAACCTACGACCTTCAGGTTATGAGCCTGACGAGCTACCGGGCTGCTCCACCCCGCGTCACCAGCCAACGGCCGTTCACGGGCCGCCAGCAATGCACTTTGCCCAAATAGGGCGAAATCACCGGAACACAAGGCTCCGGAAACACAAAAAGGGCCGCAGGGGCCCTTTGAGCGCAGGGCCCGAAGGCCCTGACATGTGAATGGGTTTTAAACCGTACCCGCCGGCTTTAATGCCTGGCGACGTCCTACTCTTCCAACGCTTAAGCGTTAGTACCATCGGCGCTGTCAGGTTTCACGTCCGAGTTCGAGATGGGATCGGGTGGGGCACTGACGCTATGGCCACCAAGCAATAAAGCAGGCGGATACGGGTTTTAATCGATGCACTGTAGTGCGTTTATAAGGGCGTATCTGGCTGAAAATCGTCAACATACACTGACAGCAAAACTGTCATTGATGGTGGGACTCTCAAGCATGATCAGAGTTATTAGGACCGGTTAGCTCCACACATTACTGCGCTTCCACACCCGGCCTATCAACGTGATGGTCTATCACGACTCGAAGATACCTTATCTTGAGGGAGGCTTCCCGCTTAGATGCTTTCAGCGGTTATCCCGTCCATGCATAGCTACCCTGCTGC
>NZ_JANOWI010000040.1:0-14218 GCF_031417815.1 Novosphingobium sp.
GCCCTTGTTGCCGTGGCGGCCGGCCATCTTGTCGCCCGGTTGCAGCTTGCGCTTCACCGCCACGAAGACCTTGACCATCTTGAGCACGCCCGGAGCGAGTTCATCACCGCGTTCGAGCTTTTCCTTGCGGTCCTCGAACTTGTCCTGGATCGCCTTGACGGTTTCGTCATACTGGGCCTTAACGGCTTCGAGCTGGCCCTGAACCTTGTCGTCGGCCACGGCGAACTTCCACCATTCGTGACGTTCCACTTCACCCAGGTTTTCCTCGGTGATGGTGTCGCCCTTCTTGAAGCCCTTGGGTGCGGCGGCCGCAACCTGGCCCACCAGCATATCGCGCAGGCGGTTGTAAGTGGCGCGGTTGAGAATGCCGCGTTCGTCTTCGCGATCCTTGGCGAGGCGTTCGATTTCCTCGTTCTGGATCTGACGCGCACGGTCATCGATTTCGATTCCGTGGCGGTTGAAGACGCGCACGTCGACAATCGTCCCGGCAACGCCCGGCGGCAGCTTGAGCGAGGTATCGCGGACGTCCGAAGCCTTTTCGCCGAAGATCGCGCGGAGCAGCTTTTCTTCAGGCGTCATCGGGCTTTCGCCCTTCGGCGTGATTTTGCCGACCAGGATATCGCCCGGGTGCACTTCGGCACCGATGTAGATGATGCCCGCTTCATCGAGGCTGCGCAGCGCTTCTTCGCCCACATTGGGGATGTCGCGGGTGATGTCTTCGGGCCCGAGCTTGGTGTCGCGGGCCATGACTTCAAACTCCTCGATGTGGATCGAGGTGAAGACGTCTTCCTTGACGATGCGTTCGCTGATCAGGATCGAATCTTCGTAGTTGTAGCCATTCCACGGCATGAACGCGACCAGCACATTGCGGCCCAGCGCCAGTTCGCCCAGTTCGGTCGAGGGACCATCGGCGATGATCTGGCCGGTCTCGATCACATCGCCCACCTTGACCAGCGGACGCTGGTTGATGCAGGTCGACTGGTTCGAGCGCTCGAACTTCTGCAGGCGGTAGATATCGACGCCCGATTGGCCGGCTTCGATATCGCCCGAAGCGCGGATCACGATGCGCGTGGCGTCGACCTGATCGACGATCCCGGCGCGCAGTGCGCCGATCGCCGCGCCCGAATCGCGAGCTACGGTTTCTTCCATCCCGGTGCCGACAAACGGCGCTTCGGCGCGCACCAGCGGCACCGCCTGGCGCTGCATGTTCGATCCCATCAGCGCGCGGTTGGCGTCATCGTTTTCCAGGAACGGGATCAGCGATGCGGCAACCGAAACCAGCTGCTTGGGGCTGACGTCCATCAAGGTCACGTGATCGCGCGGAGCCATCACGAATTCGCCCGAATCACGCGCCGAGATCAGCTCTTCAACGAACGAACCGTCCTTGTTGAGCTCAGCGGAAGCCTGCGCAACGACGTGCTTCTGTTCTTCCATCGCCGAAAGATAGACCACTTCGCCGGTGACCTTCTGGTCGATCACCTTGCGGTAGGGGGTTTCGATGAAGCCGTACTTGTTGACCCGCGCAAAGGTGGAGAGCGAGTTGATCAGACCGATGTTCGGACCTTCCGGCGTTTCGATCGGGCAGATCCGGCCATAGTGGGTCGGGTGAACGTCGCGCACTTCGAAGCCGGCCCGTTCGCGGGTCAGACCGCCCGGCCCGAGTGCCGAAACGCGGCGCTTGTGGGTGACTTCGGACAGCGGATTGGTCTGGTCCATGAACTGCGAAAGCTGCGACGAGCCGAAGAATTCGCGGACCGCGGCCACCGCCGGCTTGGCGTTGATCAGATCGTTGGGCATCACGGTCGACACGTCGACGCTGCTCATCCGTTCCTTGACCGCGCGTTCCATCCTGAGCAGGCCGACGCGGTACTGGTTTTCCAGCAGCTCGCCGACCGAACGGACCCGGCGGTTGCCAAGGTTGTCGATGTCATCGACATCGCCCTTGCCGTCCTTCAGGTTGACCAGTTCCTTGACCACCGCGAGGATATCTTCGGTGCGCAGGGTGGTGTGGGTATCTTCGGCATCAAGCGCCAGGCGCATGTTCAGCTTGACCCGGCCCACGGCCGAAAGGTCATAGCGGTCGCTATCGAAGAACAGGCCTTCGAACAGCGATTCAGCGGTTTCGCGCGTCGGCGGTTCGCCCGGGCGCATCACCCGGTAGATATCGGCCAGCGCGTGATCGCGGTCTTCCGACTTGTCCGCCTTGAGCGTGTTGCGGATCCATGGACCCGTACCAACGTGGTCGATGTCGAGCAGTTCGAGCTGGTCGATCCCGGCCTTGTCGAGCGCCTCGAGGTTTTCCGGGGACACTTCGTCGCCTGCTTCGATATAAATCCGGCCGGTCTTTTCGTCGATCAGGTCCTTGGCCGAATAGCGGCCGAAGATTTCCTCGGTCGGGATCAGCAGTTCGGCCAGGCCATCCTTTTCGGCCTTGTTGGCCGCGCGCGGACTGATTTTGGTCCCGGCGGGGAAGACCACTTCGCCGCTTTTCGCATCGACAATGTCAAACGCCGGCTTGGTGCCGCGCCATTGTTCCGCCTGATAGGGCAGCCGCCAGCCGCCCCCCTGAATGTCACTGGCGCCGCGCTTCCACATCACCTTGTCATAGAAGAAATCGAGGATCTCTTCGGAATTGAGCGCGAGCGCGTGGAGCAGCGCGGTGACCGGCAGCTTGCGCTTGCGATCGATCCGGACGTTGACGATATCCTTGGCATCGAATTCGAAATCGAGCCACGAACCGCGATAGGGAATGACGCGGGCGGCGAACAGATACTTGCCGCTGGAATGGGTCTTGCCGCGGTCATGATCGAACAGCACGCCGGGCGAACGGTGCATCTGCGAAACGATCACGCGTTCGGTGCCGTTGATGATGAAAGTGCCGTTCTCGGTCATGAGCGGCATGTCGCCCATGTAGACGTCCTGCTCCTTGATATCGAGCACCGAGCGGGTTTCGGTTTCGGCGTCCACTTCGAACACGATCAGGCGCAGCGTCACCTTCATCGGCGCGGCATAGGTGATCCCGCGCTGGCGGCACTCGGTGGTGTCATACTTGGGGTCTTCCAGCTCGTAGTGCACGAAGTCGAGCTCGCTCGTCCCGGCAAAGTCGCGGATCGGGAAGACCGAGCGCAGCGTCTTTTCAAGGCCGCTGATATAGCCGACCGCCGGATCGGAGCGCAGGAACTGTTCGTACGATTCGCGCTGAACCTCGATCAGGTTCGGCATCTTCACCACTTCGTGGATATCGCCGAAGATCTTGCGGATGCGCCGCTTTGCACTGACGCGCACTGCGGGGACGGGGCTGGAAGCCTTCTTGGCCATGGGAGGGTCTTGCCTCTTTCAATAGAGCCGGGAGGACCCCGGCGGGAATAATGCCACGCGCGTGGATGGCGCCATCAAACGAGAAAAGGCCGCATGGCAAACACCCCCTTGAGGGAGGCAGCCCGCAGCCTTCGCGTCAGATGGATAACCCGCCGCTTCCTTCCGTGCCTGGCCCCCGCGCATGGGCCCTGCTTGCTCGAAACGATGGGTGAGCGGCGCATATAGGGTTGAGGTGCCCGATTGTCAAACGCGGTGCGCCGGAAACGCGCGGTTTTGCTGGCATCCCGCTTATCGATACGCAAATTATCGAAAAACAATATTATTGTTTGACAATATGCCCGACTCACATTATTGAATATCAATATCAACCATATCGGAGTTCAACAAATGACCAAACCCAACCGTCCGCTCGCCGCACTGTTTGCTGCAGCCATGTTTGCCTTGCTGTGGGTGCCCACGCTGGCCGTGCCTACTCCGGCGCTCGCCGCCGCCCAGCTCGTCTGATCCGCGTCAAAAGGAGCACGCCATGACAACCCGGCAATCCGACCCGCTGCTTGCCGCAGCAAAAGTCCTCACCGTTCTGCTCCAGTTTCTGATCATCTTCGCCATGGTGGCGATCGGCATCGGCATCGGGGTTCTTGTTTCCGTTGGCAAGGCCCGGGTCTTCGCCGAAATGGCCAAGGCCAGCGCGCCGGACGCAGCCTTTCCGCTGCTGATCGTGTCGTTCGTGCTGATCATGGTGATGCTGGGCATGGCCAACCGCTTCTTCAAGGAGCTGACGGGCATCGTCAATTCGGTGGGGGAAGGCGATCCCTTCCGCATCGATAACGCCGACAGGCTGACCCGGATGGGCTGGATCTCGGTCGGCATACATGGCCTGGCGTTGCTGCTGGTCGGCCTCGCCAGCTGGTTTGCGGTCTATCTCGAAAAGGCTGGTCACCATGCTGAACTCGGCTTCGATGTCGAGATTACCGGCGTGCTGCTGACCCTGATCCTGTTCATCCTCGCACGGGTGTTCCGCCGCGGCGCCGAAATGCGCGAAGAGCTGGAAGGGACCGTGTGATGCCGATCATGATCAAACTGGACGACCTGCTCCACGCCCGGCGCATGACGCTGACCGATCTGGCGACGCGGGTCGATATCACGCTGGCCAACCTGTCGATCCTCAAGACCGGCAAGGCCAAGGCGATCCGCTTTTCGACGCTCGAGGCGATCTGCCGCGAACTGGAATGCCAGCCGGGCGATCTGATGGGGTTTGCTGCGGACTAGATGCGTGTTGTCCGGCTCACGCCGGTGCGGGAATGCCATCCGGCATTCCCTTGCAACACCGGCCCGCTCCCCCTCCCGGCCACCCATTAAGGGTGCTCTCGTGGGTGGCCGGGAGGGAGAGCGGGCTGGTTCTGCAAGCCAATCGCAAAGGCGATTGGCGCACCAAAACAAAAAGAGCGGCGCTTCCCCCCGGATGCGCCGCTCTTTTTTATTGCCCCCTTTGGGAGGCGAAATCAGAACACGCCGGGCACCAGCCGCCAGCGGGTCTTGGTCATAAAGACTCGGTATTCAGGATCCTGGCCCAGCAGGTTCTCCTCGGCCAGCAGGCGCAGGATCTGGGCCCACCAGCCAATCGCATAGAGCAGGAAATTGGTCAGCGAGGGCATCATCATCAAAAGCCCCAGGTGGATCATCAGATAGCCAGCATAGATCGGATGGCGCACGAACCGGTACATGCCGCCGGTCTTGATCCCGCGGTTGGCCGGGGCGACGCCAAAACTGCGGCGCAAAAACATCTTGCCGCCCAGCTGCACGACATTGCCGGTGGCAACCAGCCCCAGTGCGATGCTTTCCAGCGGCACCATGGCGGTGGGGATCTGAACCGGCACGATCAGCATCGGCGCTGCGGTGGCGGTGATCGCCAGCAGCCAATCGCCGAACCGCATCGAAATCGCATCGGTGGGTCGGCGCAGCAGCACGAACAGCAATACCGATGTTTCGGTGAACAGCACCACCGGCCAGAACGGATTGGGCGATTGCCAGACCCGGTAAACCAGCGCCGACCAGAACAGCACGATCAGCAGCTGTTCGGCGCGGTCAAGCCGGCGCGCGGTCAGCCAGGTGGAAGGAGCGGCGGCGGTTGTTGTCGCGGTCATGTCCCGGTGAATGGCAGAATGTGGTTAACGAAGGGTTTTGCCGCAACGCAAGTTGGCGGATTTCGCCATATCGGGGGGCTGCGCGCCGGTCTATGTCCTGGCTGATGCGCTGCCGCCTTGCCTTTGTCCTGCTGATCGCGCTTGCCGGCTGCAACGAACGCGCCGCGCCGCGCGATGAAGCCGGGTCAGCGGTGAACGGAATCGCAGCCGCGCCCGAAACTGCAGCAGCCCCTGCCCCGCTCCCGACCATGGTCGTGCCGGTTGATCTGCGCGCCAAGGTGGAGGCCGAAGCGAAATTGCCCGCCGACGTGGCCGCGCTGACCGAACGGATCGCGGCCTGCGAGCATTTCGCGGGCGAAGAGCCCTATGATGCCGAGCGCGGCAAGTTCCTGCGCGAACAGGTAGCGGCCAGCTGCACCGGCAATGCCGCAGCACTGGCCCGCCTGCGCAAGAAATACGCCGGTGATGCGGCAGCAGCCCGGCACCTGGCCGGCCTGGCGGCACCGGACATGTAGCAACCGGCGCGCGGCGCCGACGAATGAAGGAGGACCCCGCAATGCCACAGATCATCAAATCGGTCGGATACGGGGGCCGGAACAACAAGACCGATGTCCTGGTGGTGCAGCGGCTGCTCAACAACTTCACCACCGGGATGGGGCTGGCGGCGCTGTCGGTCGATGGCGGGTTCGGCGATGTTACCGGGCGCGCGATCAAGCGGTTTCAGGCGCAGGTGATGGGCCTTGCCGCGCCCGATGGCCGGGTCGATCCGGGCGGGCGCACGATCGCCGCGCTTAATGCCGTGGCCGCCACGGGCCCCGCGGCCGTTCCGGCGCAGCGCAGCGGCGCGGCCTGGTGGCATGCCAACCAGGCGCGCTTTACCAACAGTGACAAGATCACCGATCTGATCCCCGATTTCGCCGCCAAGGTCGATGCATTCATCGCCGCGATGCGCGCGGGCGGGGCGCAAGTGAAGGTCTCTTCCACCCGCCGTAATCCGATCCGCGCCTATCTGATGCACTATTCGTGGCGGCTCGGCGCGGGGCAGGTCAGCGCCGCAGCGATCCCACCCAGGCCCGGCTGCGAGATCCTGTGGGACCACGGCAACGAGGCCGCCAGCCGCCGCTGTGCCGCCGAAATGCGCGACCTGTTCAACATCGCCTACCAGCCCTCGCTCACCTCGCGTCATATCGAAGGCAAGGCGATCGACATGACCATCACCTGGGCCGGCACTCTGGCAATGCGCGACGGCCAGGGCCGCATGGTCACCATCGCTCCCCCCCGCAGCGGCGATGTCAACGCCGCGCTGCACCGCGTGGGTGCCAGCTACGGCGTGATCAAGCTGGTCAGCGACAAGCCGCACTGGTCGACGGACGGGCATTGAGGGGGGGGTGGAACTATTGGCGAGCTTTTATTTGATCAAAAGGACAATTATGCGCTTGTTGTTGTAGTTCTCGAGGGACGTTTAGGGGTTTATGGACATGTCACCGTAATTCGAGAAGGATGAGATAAGTGCACTGTCACCGTAATTTTGTCACCGTAATTTCACCGTAATTTGAGCCGACACACTACCTCCCCTACGATCCCATAACTGGTAAGCTCATCGACCATTAATATGAATTCAGTGAGGAAATGATGCGACTAGACTCTTACGGATTGGAATTTGATCTGCCCGAGTCGTGGGTGGATATCACCGATGAGCTTGCCGGGGGATCACCTCCCACATTGGCCCGAGCCAAGGGGGTGGGGGTAGTTCAGTTTTCTATTGTTAGATACAGCGGAGGCAACACCCCAACAATATCAATTGATAATCTTCAGTCACTGGCAGAAGAATTCTGTAAAAATAATGATTTGATGTGCGATATTACAAAATATTCCGAAAGTAAAATAATATCCGTAGAAGCCATATCGTTAATGGACAACGAATTTGTTCTCGTTAGACACTTTACTAACGGAAACGATATTGTTATGACAACATATATTTGCCAAGATTCTAAGAGTATAGAGATGATCGAAGATCTAAGCGGTGTTAAACAAATAATGAGAACAATGAATTTTTAGAGTCACGGTGACAGTTGCGATAACCCCTAAACTCCCAATTACGGTGACAGTGCACTTAATTCAAGTATGAGAACACTTGCCGGCCGCCAGGTGAAAGCGAGTTCCTTGAGCACGTGACCGACTTCTTGGGTCGCGACCCAAAAGCGGGCAAACGCGGACCAACAGTGAGAGCGGAGGGGGAATTAAGTGCACTGTCACCGTAATCCTAATTGCACTGTCACCGAAATCCCGTAATCCTTAAAAACTTGGAAAGTGGGAACGTGATATCGGTCACAAGAGGATTTGGTAACGCAAAAGGGTACGTAGCAGGAAATTAAAATGCAGCATTTTTCAGTCGAAGAGCGCAAACGCCGACTCGCAGATATCACAGGCTTGTCTTTTCAAAATGACAAAGACAAAGAAGAGTACGCCTCGTTGGGTGCGCTGGATAGCGCCTCAGACCACACCCTGACAGTTGCCATCTACTGCATCTTTGTAGGCTATCATGAAGATGCTCGTCGCCTCCTAGAACGCGCCCATGATTGGATATCCACTTCAATTATGACGAACGAAATCAACCCTAATTTTCACGATCCGCATGCCTCAGAAGCCGCGCGCTTCAGCAATTTTGCGACATGCAAATGGCTTCTCGATCTTGGCGGAGCGAGTGCAGTGCAATCCCAATGTTTGGATGAGCTGAGGATCTACTACAACGATCGGGACAATGTCCGCGGCAAGCTGAGCGTCATCCTTTCGTTCCACGATTACCTCGATGCCAAGGCCTATGCCGAAGGGCTGGAGCTGTGCGAACGCACCGGAATTGCGAGTCCGGCTTCGCTTTCAGCGATCCGCAACGAAGCGCAAATGGGGCGCGTCTTGTGCGAACATGCGCTGGGCCGTAAGCATAGTGCGGAAAAGGTTGATTCAGCGCTTCATATGTTTCTGAAGCGAAGCGTCAACACCTGGCTGCTCGACGGCCACTCAACCCGCGCCGCACAATGGATGAAGCTGGCTCATTGGCGCGACGGCGGCGAACTCTCATCATTTGAGACGGTTCTGAAGTGCTTTGATTATCTTCCGGCGGAATCGCGTTTGTAGGGTTTGCAGAATTACGGGGAATTACGCAATTACGGTGACAGTGCACTTAATTAACACGCCGTCCAAGCCGTGAAAGGTTTGCTTTGATGGCCTCGCTTGCTCGCTTTGACCTTTGTGGAATTACGGTGCCAGGAATTACAATTACGGTGACAGGTCCGTAAACCCCCAATCAGCCTCCCGCCCTTTCCTACACGCGCGCATTCTGCCAAACTGGTGCCTGATCCTTCTCAGCCTGAATCCCCGCGCAGCCCGCCGCGTTCCATCGCGCCGTGGTTGCTTACCCCCCACCTGAGCCGCCCGACCGGAGCCGGACGTTTTTTCTGCGCGCCCTCGCCCTGCACCGCCAAAATGCTCGTAAATCCCCGCAATTGCGCGCCATTTGGTCTGTTGGAAGAAGCGGACTCAGTGTCAACTGTGTCAACCTCGCGCAAGCCTTACGCCCGGCCGCCAACGCCTGACCGCACTTTGGATTGGAACCCCCTCGCCAGACCAGCACCACCACCATCACCAACAGCTTCGTGTGGCGTGCATCGGCGCTGCAGGGCACGATCTCCAGTGCGCAGAGCGGCGGCGCCACCACCAGCACCTTCACCTACAACGCCAACAATTACCTCACCTTCGTCAACGTCATCGGGGCGAGCGCGCGGTTGGTGGAACGCGCCGAGGCTTGGGCCTGGTCAAGCACCCGGGCACTTATCGCCAGTGAGGATGAACCCGCCGCAACGGCTTGATCGGGAGCCGGACGGCCCCAACTCTTGACTCTCCCCCCATTCCCGCTAATGGCCCGCATCGAAGCGGGGTTCGCCCCACTTCATCCGTCCGAGACAGTTGCTGAGGGCTTCCCTCTTAATCTGCAGCCTAGGCGGGGACAGAGAATCTCCCGGCCCGGTGCATTTGCCCAGGTCTGGCCCGGCGTTTCGCAGCGCCCTCCTTCCCCATCATAACGGACTCGCCCGTGGTGCCAAAAGCACCTTGGACAAACGTAGCCGGCCGCACGGGGCGTTCCCCAAGCGGTCATTTGTGAAGGAGTTAGGCATGGATCGTTCGCAGAAATCCGAATCGGTCGCATCGCTGAACGCGGTTTTTTCCGAGGCCGGCGTGGTGGTAGTCACCCGCAACCTCGGCCTGACGGTGGCCCAGTCCACCGGCCTCAGGAACAAGATCCGTGATGCGGGCGCATCGTACAAGGTTGCGAAGAACTCGCTTGCCAAGCTTGCCATCAAGGACACCGACTATGTCGGCCTGAACGACCTGCTTACCGGCCCAACCGCGCTTGCCAGCTCGGTCGATCCGGTGGCAGCCGCCAAGGCCGTGGTCGAATTTGCCAAGACGAACGACAAGATCGAAATCGTCGGCGGTTCGATGGGCTCGCTGGTTCTGAACGCGGATGGGGTCAAGGCGCTTGCCGCGATGCCGTCGCTGGATGAACTGCGCGGTACCATTATTGGTCTGGTCCAGGCCCCGGCAACGAAGATCGCCCAGCTTGTCACCGCTCCGGCGGCCAAGCTGGCCCGCGTCTTCGGCGCTTACGCCGAGGCAGCTTGATCCAAGCATTCAACGAATATTCCGGAAGGCGTTCTTCCGGGTCCATCAATTCAGGAGTGAAACATCATGGCCGATATTGCCAAACTGGTAGAAGACCTTTCGAAACTGACCGTTCTGGAAGCTGCTGACCTCGCCAAGGCGCTTGAAGAAGCGTGGGGCGTTTCCGCTGCTGCTGCGGTTGCCGTGGCTGCTGCCCCGGCCGCTGCTGCTGAAGCCGCTGAAGAGCAGACCGAATTCGACGTGATCCTGATCAACGACGGCGGCAACAAGATCGCCGTCATCAAGGAAGTCCGTGCGATTACGCAGCTCGGCCTGACCGAAGCCAAGGCGCTGGTCGAAGCCGCGCCGAAGGCGATCAAGGAAGCCGTCAACAAGGCCGAAGCCGAAGAAATCAAGGCCAAGGTCACCGCCGCCGGTGGTACCGTCGAAATCAAGTAATTTCGGCCAATCAGTTTCGCGGCTGTCTTGAAGCAGTCGCGGGAAAGGGAAGGGCGGGACCGCAAGGTTCCGCCCTTTTCCGTTTTGATCACCCGAACGGTGACCTATTTCAGCGTCTTGAGATAGTCGATCACCGCCTTGCGGTCCGCCGGATCGGACATGCCGTAATATGTCATCCTGGTGCCGGGAACCATTTTCATCGGATTGGTCAGGTAGCTGTCAAGCGTTTGCTCGTCCCAGATCAGGCCAGACGCCTTCATCGGATCGGAGAAAGCATATCCCGGCACATCGCCGGCCTTGGTACCGAAAACTCCAGCAAGACTGGGACCGACGCCGTGCTTGCCCGCTTTAACCGCGTGGCACGCCGCGCACTGGGCGAATGCGGCGGGGCGCGCATCGGCACTGGCGGACGTTGCTGCGGTGGTGGAGCCGCCACTTTCGGTTCCGGTAGCCTTTTCTTCGGCCGGCTTGCCGCAACCGGCCAGCATCAGCGCCAAAGCGGCAATCGAACCGGCGAAAAGTGTCTTGCGCACGATAGTGTCCTTCCTGCGGGTAAGATGTTCTTCACACGGCTGATACCCAAGCCGGGCCCGCCGCGAAAGTGCTTTGGTCTGCACTGCCGTTGCATAAAGCGCACGCTGCTGCGGTGAATTGATCCAGGTCAGCCAAAAGTGCTTTCGGCCCTTTGGTCCAGCGCCTATCCGGGCCGGCTTTATGCCTGACGCACAGACCCTTGATCCCTGGCGCCGCGAACTGCGCGCAACGCTGCAACTGGCGGCGCCGTTGGCGCTGGCCAACCTGCTGTGGATGGCGATCGGGACAACCGATGTAATTTTCGTCGCCCAGCTGGGGCAGGAGCAACTGGCGGCATCGAGCCTGGCGGTAACGCAATATATGCTGATCAGCTGGGCGCTGACCGGCCTGACCGGCGCGGTTGCGCCACTGGTTGCGGCTGAACTGGGACGGCGCCGGCATGCGGTGCGCGAAGTCCGGCGTTCGGTGCGGATGGCGCTGTGGCTGGCGATCGGTACCGGGCTGGCCGGGGCGATGCTGTGCGGCTGGGGTGAGGCGTTCATGCTGCTGACCGGGCAGGATCCGCACATTTCAGAGCTTGGGGGAACGTTTCTGGATATCATCCGATGGGCGATCCCGGGGATGGTGGTGGGCAGCGTGCAGCGGACTTTCGTGGCCGCGCTGGGCAGGCCGATGCTGGCAACCGCGATTACCGCAGTGGCGATCCTGGTCAATGCGCTGGGCAACTGGGTCTTCATTTTCGGGCATTGGGGCGTGGCACCAATGGGGCTTGAAGGCTCGGCGCTGGCCAGCGTGGTAACCGCCTATGCAACAGTCGCCGCCTATGCCCTCGTGATCGCCCGCGACCGGCGGCTGCGGCGCTATCGCTTGCTTGGCAACTGGTGGCGCGCCGAATGGCAGCGGCTGCGCGAACTGATCCGCATCGGCGTGCCGATTGCCTGCATCATCATTGCCGAAGGCGGCTTTTTCAGCAGTGCGGCCTATCTGATGGGGCGGATCGGCGCGGCCCAGCTGGCGGCGCATACCGTGGCGCTTCAGGTGGCGGCGCTGGCATTCCAGGTGCCGTTCGGCGTGGGACAGGCCGCCACGATCAGGGTTGGCTACCACTTCGGCGCTGCCGACCGCGAAGGGATACGGCTGGCCGGCCTTGCCTCGCTGCTGATCGCTTTTGGCTTCTCGTTCTTTGGCGCGGGCGCGATGCTGCTGTTCCCGCGCGAGATACTCCGGCTCTATGTCGATGTGGCTGATCCCACCAACGCGGCGATGGTGGCACCAGCGGTGCAGTTCCTTGCAGTGGCAGCTCTGTTTCAACTGTTCGATGGCATCCAGGCAGTCGCTGCGGGCGCACTACGGGGCCTGCAGGATACCCGCATGCCGATGGCGATTGCCCTGTTTGGCTATTGGTTGCCGGGTTTCGGTCTTTCGCTTGGACTGGGGCTGTTTACGCCGCTGGGCGGGCTGGGCGTGTGGATCGGTCTGGCGGTGGGCCTGGTGGTCGTGGCGATCCTGTTGTTGCAGCGCTGGCGCAGGCGCGCGGTGCTGGGGCTTTTGCCGGGCTGAAAAATGAATCAGACTCATCTTGACGGTGAGTGAGCGCACACCCATATGCGCCTCGCTGGCACTCTCCATGGGTGAGTGCCAACAATCATCAACCATCATGGTGAGAGGAAATCCACATGAGCTTTCGTCCGTTGCACGACCGCGTGCTGGTTCGCCGCGTCGAAGCCGAAGAAAAGACTGCTGGCGGGATCATCATCCCCGACAGCGCCAAGGAAAAGCCTGCTGAAGGCGAAGTCGTCGCCGTTGGTGCGGGCAACAAGGCCGAAGACGGCAAGGTTACCCCGCTCGACGTCAAGGCTGGCGACAAGGTGCTGTTCGGCAAGTGGTCGGGCACCGAAGTCAAGCTCGACGGCGAAGACCTGATCATCATGAAGGAAAGCGACATCCTCGGCATCATCGGCTGAGCGAACCTTTCTTCTTCCCCCACATTTAAAGGAATTGAACAATGGCTGCCAAGGACGTGAAATTCGGCCGTGACGCCCGCGAGCGCATTCTCGCCGGCGTCGATATCCTCGCCAATGCCGTCAAGGTCACGCTCGGCCCCAAGGGCCGCAACGTGGATCGACAAAAGCTTCGGCGCGCCGCGCATCACCAAGGACGGCGTCACCGTCGCCAAGGAAATCGAACTCAAGGACAAGTTCGAGAACATGGGCGCGCAGATGCTGCGCGAAGTGGCTTCGAAGACCAACGACCAGGCTGGCGATGGCACCACCACCGCCACAGTGCTGGCCCAGGCAATTGTCCGCGAAGGTATGACCTCGGTCGCCGCCGGCATGAACCCGATGGACCTCAAGCGCGGGATCGATCTTGCGGTCACCGCCGTCGTCGCTGACCTCGTCAAGCGTTCGAAGCCGGTCTCCGGCTCGGCCGAAATCGCTCAGGTCGGGATCATCTCGGCCAATGGCGACGTTGAAGTCGGCAGCAAGATTGCCGAAGCGATGGAAAAGGTCGGCAAGGAAGGCGTAATCACTGTCGAGGAAGCCAAGGGGCTCGAGTTCGAACTCGATGTCGTCGAAGGCATGCAGTTCGATCGCGGCTACCTTAGCCCCTACTTTATCACCAACCCCGACAAGATGACCGTGGAACTGGATAACCCCTACATCCTGATCCACGAGAAGAAGCTGTCGTCGCTGCAGGCGATGCTGCCGGTGCTCGAAGCGGTGGTCCAGTCGGGCCGCCCGCTGCTGATCATCGCCGAAGACATCGAAGGCGAAGCGCTGGCCACCCTGGTGGTCAACAAGCTGCGCGGCGGGCTCAAGGTTGCGGCCGTCAAGGCACCCGGCTTCGGCGATCGCCGCAAGGCGATGTTGCAGGATATCGCGATCCTGACCAAGGGTGAAATGATCAGCGAAGATCTGGGCATCAAGCTCGAATCGGTGACGCTGACCATGCTTGGCGAGGCTAAGCGCGTTTCGATCGACAAGGACAACACCACCATCGTCGACGGTGCCGGTGAAGGCACTGACATCAAGGCCCGGGTTGAACAGATCCGTGCCCAGATCGAAACCACGACCAGCGATTACGACAAGGAAAAGCTGCAGGAA
>NZ_JANOWI010000041.1:0-203999 GCF_031417815.1 Novosphingobium sp.
TTCTTGGTCGGGATCGTGGTGTTGCGATCGATCATCCGGGTGAACACGCCGCCCAGCGTTTCGATGCCTAGCGACAACGGGGTCACATCGAGCAGCAGCACGTCCTTGACATCGCCCTGCAGCACGCCGGCCTGGATCGCCGCGCCCATGGCGACGACTTCATCCGGGTTCACGCCGGTGTGCGGTTCCTTGCCGAAGAATTCCTTCACCACTTCGCGCACGCGCGGCATGCGCGTCATGCCGCCCACCAGCACCACATCGTCGATGTCGGAGGCTTTGAGCCCGGCATCAGACAGTGCCTTCTTCATCGGTTCCTTGGTCCGCTCGATCAGGTTCGCGACCATCTTTTCAAGATCGGCGCGGGTAATCGTTTCCACCAGGTGGAGCGGCGTGGTGGTGCCGCCTTCCATGCGTGCGGTGATGAACGGCAGGTTGATTTCGGTCGAAGCGGTGCTCGACAGCTCGATCTTGGCCTTTTCCGCCGCTTCCTTCAGCCGCTGCAGCGCAAGCTTGTCGGTGCGAAGGTCCATGCCCTCCTTCTTCTTGAACTGCTCGGCAAGATATTCGACGATCACGTTGTCAAAATCTTCGCCGCCCAGGAAAGTATCGCCGTTGGTGCTCTTCACTTCAAACACGCCGTCGCCGATCTCAAGGATCGAAACGTCGAAAGTGCCGCCGCCAAGATCGTAGACCGCAATGGTCTTGCCGTCGTTCTTGTCGAGGCCATAGGCCAGCGCGGCCGCAGTCGGCTCGTTGATGATCCGCAGCACTTCAAGGCCCGCGATCTGGCCGGCGTCCTTGGTCGCCTGACGCTGTGCATCGTTGAAATATGCCGGCACGGTGATCACGGCCTGGGTAACCGTTTCGCCAAGATAGGCCTCGGCGGTTTCCTTCATCTTCTGAAGGATGAACGCGCTGATCTGGCTGGGCGAATAGTCTTCGCCGCCGGCCTTGACCCAGGCATCGCCATTCTTGCCCTTGACGATGGTATTGGGAACCAGCTCGGTGTCCTTCTTGGTCACCGGATCGTCAAAGCGGCGGCCGATCAGGCGCTTCACCGCGAAAATCGTGTTGTCACCATTGGTCACCGCCTGCCGTTTGGCCGGCTGACCGATCAGGCGTTCACCGTCCTTGGTGAAAGCGACGATCGAAGGCGTGGTGCGCGCGCCTTCCGAATTTTCGATGACCTTGGGCTTGCCGCCATCCATCACCGCAACGCAGCTGTTGGTCGTGCCAAGGTCGATACCGATTACTTTAGCCATTTGAACCCCATCCTTAGGTTAGACATGACACCGCGTTTTTCGCCTCCCACCAATGCAGCAAGGCGGCTCTGCGGCTCTTTACAGGGTGGGATATAGGAGCGGTTTTGCTTGGCACAAGGGCCGCAGGCGACTAGTCAGACGGCCTGAGCCAACCGTCCCCGAAAGGACCATCTCCGTGCCGCTTTTCAAACGCTTTGCCCTGCCTATGTTCGCTGGCATTGCCGCGCTTTCACTTGCCGCCTGCCAGAGCGAGGCACCTAGCGATGAGGCCACGGCCACCGCTGGGCCCGAGGCCAAGCCGGGGGTGAAGATCACCGGTGCCCGCGTTGTTTTGCCGGGCGTCGCGGGCAATCCGGGCGCAGCCTATTTCAGCCTCGATAACCAGGGCGACGCTGCCGTTACGATCGCGGTTGTCGCGGTCGAGGGCAGCGGCCGCACCGAACTGCATGCGGGTGATATGAAGGTGCTTGATGGGGGCAAGGCAGAAGCCAGGACTCACCTCGATTTCGTTCAGGGCGGCCCGCACGTAATGCTGTTCGATGTCAGCGACCGGCTGAAAGCTGGCGACCAGACCGAACTGACGGTCACCTTCTCCGATGGCGACAAGATGTCGGTCCCGGCCAAGGTCGAATCGATGGGCACGGCCGCGATGGGCGCGATGGAGCACAAGAACTGAGCGAAAGCGCCCTCACCTGCCCCGCAGGCGGCGAACGGTCGCTGACCGCGGGGGAAATTGCGATGGTGCGCGGCGTGTTCGGCGCTGCCATCGACGTGTCGCGAGTGATGATCCGCCGTCGCCGCTGGTGGTGGCTGCAACCGCGCAGGGTCACCATGGCGCCCACCGGGCACCTGCATTTCCACCCGGCATCGGACAACTATTGCGAGGATTTCAGCACCGCCGCACCACGTCAGCAGGCCCACTTCATCCACGAGATGACGCATGTCTGGCAAAGCCAGCGTCGCGGCTGGTGGTACCTGCCGCTGGTCGGGCCATTCCAGCGCAAGTATTCCTATCGGCTCAAGCCGGGCAAAAAGCTGACCGATTACAACATCGAGCAGCAGGCCGAGATTGTGGCCCACGCGTTCATGCTGCGAATGGGGTGGAAAGTGGATGGCGACCCTTCACTCAGTGCGCTTGAGGTGCTGTTGCCATTTGCACATAATTGATATACATTTTTCAAATTGTATATCCAAAAGGTGTGGAATGGAACAGTTTAAAGTCGCCAAGTGGGGCAACAGTTTGGCGGTTCGCCTGCCTAGCAAGATGGTCAAGCGGTTGGGCCTCAAGGAAGGCGACTCCCTTCCTGCGGAAGTTCTGCTTGGCGGAGCAGCGATCCGTGCCCAGCTGATAGCGGAACGTGAGGCCAGCAAAATGACCCGAGAAGAGGCGACGGCGCGAATCCGCGCGGGGAGAAAGGACTTCCCCTTGAATCTCAGACCCGAAGATTGGAAGATTAGCCGGAACGACCCTGATACCCGGGGCTGATCTTTGGCCCATTTCGCGGATACCAACATCGCGGTTTACGCACTACTTCCGGGGGCTCGGGCAGACGAGGCACTGGCGGCGCTCGGCGGCGCGACGATAAGCGTCCAAGTCCTCAACGAGTTTGCAAATGTTGCCTTGCGTAAATTCGGATTGGATCAGTTGAGGCTGAACGAAAAGATCTCCGAAATCCGTTTCGAAGTTGACAGAATTATGCCCGTCACCGAAGAAACCCATGATCTTGCAAGAAAAATCGTGTTTCGCTACAAACTCAGCTTCTACGACAGTGCCCTTATCGCCTCGGCCCTGCTGGCAGACTGCGACACATTCTACAGCGAAGACCTGCAGCACGGCCTGCTGATCGAAAGCCAGCTTCGGGTCGTTAATCCGTTCGCCTGATCAATCCGGCTTTTTCGCCACGGCCACCATTGCAGGGCGCAGCAAGCGGTCCTTGATCATGTAGCCGGCTTGCAGTTCCTGCAACACCGTGCCCGGTGCGGCGTCGGCGCTGGGGACTTCGAGCATCGCCTGGTGCTGGTTGGGATCGAGCGGCAGCCCGGTTGCGGCGATGCGGCTGATGCCGTGGAGGCCGAAAACCTTGTCGAGTTCGCGCGAAGTAGCCTCGATCCCGGCGACCAGACCTTTCAGCCGGTCATCTTCACGCAATTCCTGAGGAATGACATCCAAGGCGCGGACAAGGTTGTCTGCCACGCTCAGCATGTCGCGGGCAAAGCCGGTTGCGGCATAGGCCCGTGCGTCGGCGATGTCCTTTTCCAGGCGGCGCCGCACGTTCTGCGTTTCAGCCTTGGCGTAAAGCATTTCCTGCTTTGCCGCATCCAGATCCTCGCGCAGCCGGTCGAGCGCTTCGTCCAGCCGGCTTTCCGATTTTTCCAGCAGTTCGTCCGGTACGCCTGCCAGTTCGGCTTCGACCGCCGGATCGCCCTGCGGTTGCTTTTCGTCGCTCATCTCTATCAAAAACCCGTGTTTAGCCGATCAATTTGCCCAGTGACTGGGCCGTGAAATCCACCATGGGGACGAGCCGCGCATAATTCAACCGTGTCGGGCCGATAACCCCCACCACGCCAACCACTTTACCATCGCGGTCACGATAAGGTGAGGCGATCACGGACGAGCCCGAAAGCGCGAACAACCGGTTCTCTGCGCCGATGAATATCCGCGTCGCGTCAGCTTCGCGCGCCGCATCGAGCAGTTCGGCGACCGATTGCTTGTTTTCCAGATCGTCAAGCAATTGCCGCACGCGTTCGAGATCAGACATCGCCGCTTCATCGAGCAGGTTGGAGGCACCGCGAACGATCAATACCGGGCGGTTGGCCGCATCCGCACTCCACACCGCGAGGCCCCGCTCTACCAGATCGCGGCTGGCGGTGTCGAGCGCAGAGTGGCCCCCAGCAATCTCGGCCCTGATCGCCCGCACCGCTTCGGCCAAAGTGCGTCCGCCCAGATGCGCGGAAATATAGTTCGATGCCTGCTCCAGCGCACCCGGCGGCACGTCTGCCGGCACAGCGATCACGCGGTTCTCGATCGAGCCATCGGCGCCGACCAGCACCGCCAGCGCCTGCCCGGCGGCCAGTGCGACCAGCTGCAGCTGCGCCAGCCGTGGTTCGCGCTGCGGAACCATGACCACGCCGGCGGCGGCGGAAAGTTCGGACAGCAGCGTGCTGGTCGCGGTCAGCGCGGCTTCGATCGGCCCGGGCTGGCCCAGCCGGCTTTCGATCGCCGCGCGTTCCTCTGCGGTGGGTTCGGCCACCTGCATCATTCCATCGACAAACAGCCGCAGGCCCTGCTCGGTCGGCAGGCGGCCGGCACTGGTATGCGGCGCGGCGAGCAGGCCCAGCCCTTCCAGCTCATGCAGGACCGAGCGGATCGAGGCGGGTGAGAGGTTGAGGCCCCCTGCCCCGGCCAGCGTTTTCGATCCCATCGTCTGCCCGGTCGAAAGATAGCCTTCCACCACCAGGCGAAATATGTCGCGGGCGCGGGTGCTGAGTTCGGTGATCGGGGGGGATACCATGGTGTCAATGTAGTCCGCGCCCTTGCAGGCTCAACCCCGTTGCGCCAAAGCCCGCGTGATAAGTCAAAAAAGGAAACCCCATGCGACCTTCCGGCCGCGCGCCCGACGAGATGCGCGTTATCGCTTTCGAGCCGCACTATACCAAGCACGCGGAAGGATCGGTGCTGGTCAGCTTTGGCCACACCAAGGTTATCTGCACCGCATCGGTCGAAGAACGCCTGCCGCCGTGGCTGCGCGGCAAGGGCGAAGGCTGGGTAACGGCGGAATATTCGATGCTACCCCGCGCCACTCACACGCGCGGGTCGCGCGAAGCTGCAAAGGGCAAGCAAAGCGGGCGGACGCAGGAAATCCAGCGACTGATCGGGCGGTCCTTGCGATCCGTGACCGATCTCAAGAAGCTTGGTGAACGTCAGATCACGCTCGATTGCGATGTGATCCAGGCCGACGGCGGCACCCGCACGGCGGCGATTTCAGGGGCCTGGGTGGCGCTGCGGATTGCGGTCGCCAAGTTGATGCTTGATGGTGTGATCAAAGAGGATCCGCTAACCCGCAAGGTCGCGGCGGTCAGCTGCGGGATTTTCAAGGGCAACCCGGTGCTCGATCTTGATTATGACGAAGACAGCGCCGCCGATGCCGATGCCAATTTCGTGTTGATCGAAGGCGGCCAGATCGCCGAAGTCCAGGCCACCGCCGAAGGCGCGACCTATGACGAGGAAGCGCTGCTGCGCCTGCTGCGTCTGGCGCGGATCGGTTGCGATCGGATTTTTGCGGCGCAGGATGCGGCGGTGAAGTGAGGGAGCTTGGATCCTCTCCATTTTTACGCAGTGCAAATGGGGAGGTGGCATTTGCGCAGCAAATGACGGAGGGGTATCGGCCCTCGCGCCATTATCCCTCCGTCTCGCCCTTCGGGCGATCCACCTCCCCATTTGTGGCATTCACCAAAAATGGAGAGGAACTCTCATGACCCGCAAGCTCGGCTCTGAAACGCTGGTCATTGCCACGCACAATTCGGGAAAACTGAAGGAAATTGGCGCACTGCTGGCGCCTTACGGGATGAACTGCATCTCGGCCGGATCGCTCGGGCGGCCCGAGCCGGCCGAGACCGGCAAGACCTTCATCGACAACGCGCTGATCAAGGCGCGCGCTGCGGCAGAAAGTTCAGGCCTGCCCGCGCTGTCCGACGATTCAGGCCTGTGCGTCGATGCGCTGGATGGCCGGCCCGGTGTCTACACCGCCGATTGGGCCGAGCGGCAATGGTTCGAAGGCAAAGCCGGCCGCGATTGGTACATGGCGATGGGCAAAGTCGAAGGCATGCTGGCCGAGCTTGGCCCCGAAGCCGACCGCTCGTGCCATTTCGTCTGCGTGCTGGCGATCGCCTGGCCCGATGGCGAGCACGCAGTCTACGAAGGCCGCGCCCTGGGCACCCTCACCTGGCCGCCGCGCGGAACCATGGGGTTCGGGTATGATCCGGTGTTCGTGCCGCTGGGCGAAACGCGCACCTTTGCCGAGCATGACCCGCAAGAAAAGCACCGCATCAGCCACCGCGCGCAGGCTTTTGCCATGCTGGTTGCTGAACAGTTCGGTGTTCAGGGCACCCGCTGACCCATCACATTTCCGGCCGGGAAATACCGGCACACCAGCACATCCTTGCCCGCGCCGGTCGCCTTGGCGCAGCCGAGCTGCTGGGTACCCGGCCAGATCAGCTGGGTGTAATGACCGACATCGGCCCATTTACCGGTGGACGAGACATCGGGAAACTTGCCGGGGCGGAAATACTGACGCTCACCGATAAACGCACCGATCATCTGTTCGGGCGTATAATAACCGGACGTTCCCATCCACAGGTTCTCGCCTACATTGCCGCGATTTTGCGAATGTTCGAACAGGCCTTTGGAAGCCAGGGTGGTTGCCCATTGGGCAGCCTGGCTCGAAAGCGCGCGGTTCCAGGTCAGCGGCGCAATTCCAAGCCGTTTGCGCTCGATGTTGTGAGCGGCCAGCAGGCGCCCTTCGAACGAGCCCGGCTCGATCATTGGGGTCGGCGCCGGCGTTGGGGTTGCCTGCACAGTGGGAACAGCAACGGGAACCGCGACTTTCTTCTTCCTGCGGGTCAGTTCGGCCTTGAGCGCTTCGGCGCTGGGCGGAAGCGCGGCAGTCAGTGGAACCGCGAGCATAACCAGCAGCATGGCGGCAATAGCGGTGTTCTTCATCCCTCATCCTTGACATAGCAGCCTGAACCTCGCCTGTAACGGCAATGCCCCGCGCCCTTTACATCCATTGGCCGTTTTGCCTCGCAAAATGTCCCTATTGCGATTTCAACAGCCATGTCCGCGATAATGTGGACATTCCGCATTGGCGCAAGGCCTTGTTTTCAGACCTGCACCACGAAGCGCCTTTCGCAGGCGATGAGCCGCTTAGTTCGATCTTTTTCGGCGGCGGCACGCCATCGTTGATGCCGCCTGAGCTGGTTGGAGAGCTGATCCACGAAGCGTCGAACCTCTTTGGCTTTACCGAAGGGATCGAGATCACGCTGGAGGCGAATCCATCGTCGGTCGAAGCGGCCAACTTTGCCGATCTCGCCAGCGCCGGGATCAACCGGGTCTCGCTGGGCCTGCAATCGCTGGACGATTCGGCGCTTACGTTTCTGGGCCGCTTGCACAATGCAAACGAAGGTCTGGCCGCGCTGGATGTGGCGCAAAAGCATTTCGGTCGCGTCAATTTCGATCTGATCTATGCCCTGCCCGGCCAGACCCAGGCGCAATGGACCGACCAGCTTGAAGCGGCGATCGGCCTGGGCACCGGGCATCTCTCGCTTTATCAGCTGACGATCGAGCCCGGCACGCGGTTCGCCACGATGGTGCGCCAGAACGACTTCACGCCGCTCGGCGAGGATGCGTCTGCCGATATGTTCGCGCTCACCCGGCAGATTACGCGCGAGGCTGGCTTGCCCGCTTACGAGGTGAGCAATCACGCCCGCCTCGGCGAGGAAAGCCGCCACAACCTGATCTACTGGCGCTATCAGGACTATCACGGCATCGGCCCGGGGGCGCATGGTCGCCGCTTTGGCCACGCCACCACCCGCCATCGCAAGCCGGAAAACTGGCTGGCCGCAGTCGACAGTATGGGCAATGGCATTCAGCAAGAAGACCTTCTCGAAGCCGCCGTGGCCGCCAGCGAGGCGATGCTGATGGGGCTGCGGCTGGCCGAAGGGGTCGACCTTGCCGCGCTTGGCACCCGTTTTGGATTTGCCGCCGATGCGCTGTGCGATCACGCCAAGCTGGCGTTTTACACCCAGCAAGGACTGGCCTGGCAGAAAGGCGCGCGGATCGGGATTAGCGAAGCCGGAATGCCGCTGCTTGACGGTTTGCTGGGGGAACTGGTCCCGGCGGCGCTGGTATCGGCATGACACGCGAGGCCGTGCTGGCGGCGTGGCATGATTACCTGGCGCAGGGGCGCCGCCGCTCGCCGCATACGGTCCGGGCCTATGTCGCCACGGCAGCGCGTCTGATTGATACGGCAGCGCTGGACAGTTGGTCCGCCCTCGCCCGGATCGATGGTGTTGCATTGCGCGCGCAGCTCGCCCGGCGCCGGGCTGCTGGACTGACCAATGCCAGTGCGGCGCGCGAACTTTCCGCGCTCAAGGCCTTCATCGCCTTTGCCCGTGAGCAGGCCGGCTGCGCCGATCCTGCCCCGCCGCGGATGCGCGGCCCCAGGATCAAGAAAGGTCTGCCCCGCCCGGTTACGCCTGATGAGGCGGTGAGTCTTGCCGCTG
This sequence comes from Novosphingobium sp., assembly GCF_031417815.1. GTDB lineage: Bacteria > Pseudomonadota > Alphaproteobacteria > Sphingomonadales > Sphingomonadaceae > Novosphingobium. The sequence goes on from NZ_JANOWI010000041.1 coordinate 8,544, forward strand.
CGGTGCACGAGGATGCCAGCGAGGAATGGATCGGCGCGCGCGACCGCGCGGTGCTGCTGCTGCTCTATGGCGCCGGTTTGCGGATTGCCGAGGCGTTATCGCTGACCGGGGCGGCGGTGCCGCTGGGTGAAACGCTGGTGGTCACCGGCAAAGGCAACAAGCAGCGCATGGTGCCGGTGCTGCCGATCGTGGCGCAGGGCGTGGCTGACTATGCCGCCAAATGTCCCTGGCCGATCGAGAAGGCCGCGCCGCTGTTTCACGGGGCCAAAGGTGGACCGCTCAGCCAGGGTATGGTGCAGAAAGCCATGGCGCGCGCGCGCATCGCGCTGGGCCTGCCTGCCAGCGCCACGCCGCACGCGTTGCGTCACTCTTTCGCAACGCATTTGCTGGGTGCGGGTGCCGATTTGCGGTCTTTGCAGGAACTGCTCGGCCATGCCAGTCTCGGCTCAACCCAGATCTACACCAAGGTCGATGCCGCCGTGCTGCTGGATGTCTATCGCCACGCCCACCCCCGCGCAGCGCACGACTGAGCGCTGCTGGATGATCTTGACTTCGCCCGGTGCGCAGCGTCTAATCAGTGCGGTCGCAGGTGGGAGGGAATTCTCCATGAACCGTGCCCGGATAATCCTGACATTGCTTGGCGCAACCGCCCTGGCTTCAAGCGCCCCGCTGTTTTCGCAGGACGAAGAGGCAGAGGATGCGACCGAAATGATTGCGGCCGAGGACGCCGCCGAAGCCGAAACCGTCAACAACGATGACGACGAAGTTGACTGGGAAGACGACGCCGACGACGAGGATGTCGACGAAGACATCAACGACGATGGCTTTGATGACAGTCTTTCCGATGACGCAGTAGCAATCGAGGCCGGTGATGATCAGGACGCCGATGCGCTGGAATTCATCTACGACGATCCTGATGACGTCGCTTTCGATGAAGACGATGCCTATGACCTTGACGGCGACGGCAACGACGATCCCGACGATGCGCCCGCGCTGTTCCAGGACCGCCTTCCCACCATCCGGTTGCCGGATGGAATGGAAGCCGACGAACTGGCGCGCGAACCCAGGCCGGGGTTGCCGTTTGCCGAAATAGCCGGATCGGTCGGCATGCGCGAAGGCGCAGTCACATGGGCCGCCCGCAGCGGCACGCCGAAATTCCAGGCCGAAATCCGCTATGTTCAGGATCCGCGTGACTGGGCCAAGCCACCCACCGCCAATCAGGCGCCACCGCAGGGTGCGCAGCCATGGGAAGCCCAGCACATTTGCGGCGGCGCGCTGATCGCCAATGATTGGGTTATCACGGCTGCCCATTGCGTAATCCCGGACCAGATCGAGCAGGGCATGGAAGTGGTGCTGGGTGAGCACAACATCGCCAGACCTTCCCGGGACCGCGTGTTCAAAGTCACCCGCGTCGTCTATCACGAAGGGTACTACAATACCCGCACCTGGCACACGCTCGACATGTACAAGCACGATATTGCTTTGCTGCATATCGAACGCCGCGGCGGCGCGGGGCTCAGCGACAAGTTTGACACCGTCCCGCTCTATTCGGGCGACTTGCCGACGACCGAAACCTTTCTTTCAACCCTGGGTTGGGGGGTGGTTAGCAGGACGCAAGACCTTCAAGCCACGCGCAACGCCGGTTCAGCCGTGTTGTTTCGCGCCGATGTGAAGCTGCTCGACCCTAAGGCCTGCAATGTCATCTTGCGCGAGAATGATGGCAGACCGCCTGATCTGCTCAACCGGATGAACAATTTCGTGATGTGCGGCGGCCAGACCAACAGCAAGGCCTGCAAGGGTGACAGCGGCGGCCCGGTGATTTTCACCAATGGTCCTGCTCGCCTGGTCGGGATCGTTTCATGGACCAAGACCAATTCCTGCGGCAACAAGAACAAGCCGGGTGTCTATACCTGGATCAAGCCGTACCGGAAATGGATCGACAAGGCGATGGACGCGCCAGCGGGCCGTGGCCATTGGCTGGTCGTCAGGCCCCCGCAATAAGGCCGGAGCGCGAAGGCGTGGCCGGAGGACACATCAGCGTCCCCCGGCCCACCCATATTGCTTGTCAGGGTTGGGGCTTGATACCGCCGCTGGTGGTTTCGTCACCTGCATCGGTGGCCGTGGCGGCGTCACCGCTGTCTGCGGTCGCTTCGGCGCTGGCTTCGGCGGTGGCCGTCGCTTCGGCTACAGGCGCCTTGTCGCCGCAGCCACCAAGCATCAGTGCGCTCGCGGCAGCGGCGCTCATCATGATCTTCTTCATAGGATATCCCCTTCGTTGTTGCACGAGCAGGCTAGCCGAAACCGAGCCCGGATAGCAATTGCTTAAAATCGGCCCGCGCTCTCAGCGGAGCGAGCATCGGATCGGTATAGGCCAGCGCCAGCCCGACATCCCCGATCTCGCGGGCGTGGAGCAGTTTCGCCATTGCTTCGTCGGCCTGGCCCGATTGCGCCTCAATCTGCGCTTGCTGATAGGTGGCCGCATCGCCGAATTCAGCGATGAGCTTGTCGGCGGCGACCTTTGCTGCGGCGGCGTCTCCCATCCGGCTGGCGGCGATTGCAAGACCGGTGAGGCGTATCAATGCATCGGGTTCGGCCACATATTCGCTACGCGCCTCGGTGAATTTGCCTTGCTGGATCAGGGCATCACCGATGATTCCATGCGCTCCATCGAGTTTCGGGTTGAGCGATATGGCCTTGCGTGCGCGGTCAATCGCGCTTGCCCAGTTCCCGGCACAGTTGGCGGCATAGCCAGCAATCCGGTGCGCGCCAGGGTTGAGCGGATCAAGCTTGATCGCCCGCGCCACCGCCAGTTCGGCCTCGCCGAAGCGTCCGCTTTGCGCCGCGAAGATGCCGCACAGCGTCATGACCGTCGCATCGCCCTGGCCAAGCTGCCGGGCCTTTTCGAACGGCACCAGCGCTGCCCGCAAATCAAGCTTGCCCTGAACGAAAACATAGCCGAGCGTAGACTGGGAAATCGCCAGATCGGGCGCCAGCGCAACGGCTTTGCGGGCTGATTCCAGTGCATCATCATAGCTGCTCTTGAATTCGCTAGCCTTGCCGTAGGAATTGGTGATCACAATCAGGGTTCGCGCGCGGGCGGCATGCGCTGCGGCGAATTTGCCATCCTCGGCCAGTGCCGCTTCGTATTGCGCCAGCGCGGCGCGGTAGGCTGCTTCACCCGAACGTAGCGCATAATAGGCGTTGCCGCGCAGGAAGGCGTCATAGGCTTTGAGATTTGAAGTGCCGCCGGGGGTTGTTCCATTCTGCTTGCCGCCCGAAACGGTCTGCGCGGCGAGCGCTCCGGCCACGGCTTCGGCTATCTCGTCCTGCACCGCGAAGACATCGCCGATCAGCTTGTCAAACTCCTCGTCCCACGGCGAGGTTCCGGTTTTGCCGTCGGTCAAGGTCGAGGAAATTCTGAGTTGCTCGCCCGATTGGCGCACACTGCCCGAAAGCACGAACGCCACCCCCAGTCTTGCTGCTACCGCCTTCAGATCGGCGATTCCGTCTTTCGCCACGGTCGAGATTGAGGTGGGCGCAAGCACAAGTAGTTTGGCATTGCGCGCCAGGGTGGATCGGATCTGCTCCGAGATCCCTTCAGAAAAATAGTCCTTGCCGCGGTCGCCGCTGAGGTTGCGGAATGGTAGCACTGCGACACTTCCCGCTGCAGCCATCGCGGCAGTCGGTTTGAACAGCGCCCACCCGGCCAGTGCCGCGCCGCCAACAAGCACAGCCCCGCCGCTGCCAATCAGCGCCCGGCGTGAAATGCCCGTCAGCTTTGGCAGCGGCATCGGCTCTGCATGCGCCTGCCCGGCAAAGCCGTGCACGGCCCGCACCGCGCGCTCGATCTCAGGCGCTCCGGCCTTGCCGTGCCACTTGCTGATATTGATTGTCTGGAACTGGCGGAACCCCAGCGGGGCGTGCGTGCCATCGATGGTCAGCGGCACCAGGCAGCTGCGCTCACGCCCGCGAGTTGCCTCATCGCGCACCCAATGCGACAGCACGGAGGTTTTTGACCACAGCACAACCACGGCGTCGGCGCTTTCCAGGGCAGCCTCGGTCGTGGGCAGGAAGGTATCGCCGCCTTCCAGCAGCCCGTCCCACCACACCTTGATCCCGGCCGCTTCAAGCGCCTTGATCACCGGCAATGCGCGCTTCTGATCCTCGCGCGAATAGCTCAGGAAAACTGTCGCGGCCTGATCGCCATCGAGCAGCATAGTTACATACCTCTGCTCATTTACGCGCGACCCATGCCAAGCTGACAGCGATCCGCCGTTTCGTCAATGAAACGATTGAAATGATGGCTGACTAATCCTCGGTTTTCCAGCGCGCGACGCGCCAGATCCAGGCCCCCACTGCCAGCAAGACCAAAGCGCCGATCAGCGGCCCGGTGACAGCGCTCATCGTATCGAGATAGCGCGACAGCCAGTGCCCGCCCATGATCAGCAGCGTGTTCCAGATTGCCGCCCCGGCAAAGGTGAAAACCAGAAAGCGCCAATGCGCCATGTGTGAAAGTCCCGCCGGGATCGACACCAGTGTGCGCAGAAACGGCGAGAAACGCAGAACAAAGACCAGCCATTGTCCGTGGCTCTGGAAGAACCGCGTTGCCGCCTCGACATTGCTCCACCGCATCGTCAGCCAGCGGCCCCAGCGCGAAACCAAAGGTTCAAGCCGCCGATATCCCAGCCGGTCTGCCGCTACGAACCAGACATAGTTGCCCAGCGTGGTGCCCAGCGTTCCGGCAATCAGCAGTGGCCAGAATGACATCGTGCCGCGCGCCATCGCCACGCCGCCTGCCCCCATGATGAGCTCGCTGGGTATCGGCGGGAATACGTTTTCGATGAACATGAGCGCGGCGATGCCCAGATAGCCGCCCTGCTCGATCAGGTAGATGATCCAGTCAGTCATCGCGAAATCAGCGGCCGAGACGCCGCTCGATCGCATCCCAGATCCGTGCCGGGGTATCGGTGCCGTTGAAACGGTCGATGGCCTGGATCCCGGTGGGCGAGGTGACGTTGATTTCGGTCAGCCACTTGCCGCCGATCACGTCGATGCCAACGAAAACCAGCCCGCGTTCCTTCAGTGCCGGGCCCATCGCGGCGCAGATTTCTTCTTCGCGGGCGTTGAGCGTGGTCGGTTCGGCATAGCCGCCTGCTGCCAGGTTGGAGCGGAATTCGCCCGCACCCGGACGGCGGTTGATCGCCCCGGCCACTTCGCCATCGATCAGTACGATGCGCTTGTCGCCCTCGCTGATTTCTTCGAGGAAGGGCTGAAACATGTGAGGTTCAACCCACGCACTGTCGAACAGTTCGAGCAGCGCCCCCAGATTTGAACCGTCGGCCGGGATACGCACTACAGCCTTGCCGCCGTTTCCGTGGAGCGGCTTCATCACCAGATCGCCAGGGTGGCGGGCGTGAAAGGCGCGGACATCCTCGATCCGCCGCGCGATCAGGGTGGGCGGCATGAAATGCGCAAAATCGAGCACAAAGACCTTTTCGGGGGCATTCCGGACGCTGGCGGGATCGTTGACCACCAGCGTCTGGCCTTCAAGCCGCTCAAGCAAATGCGTGGCGGTGATATAACTGAGGTCGAACGGCGGATCCTGGCGCATCAGCACCACATCCACGTCTTTGACCAGATCGATGCTGCGATGTCCGCCAAACGCAAAATGATCGCCTTCGATACGCTGCACCGTCACCGGCGCGGCCCACGCAATAAGGCGCCCGCTTTCGTAGGCCAGGCTCTTCACATCATAATGGAACGCCGCGTGACCACGCTTTTGCGCTGCTTCAATCAACGCAAAGCTCGAATCTCCGTTGATGTTGATCCCGGCGAGCGGATCCATCTGCACGGCAACATTGAGGCTCATCGGGTATCCTTGGTGCGGGAGGTGTCGCGGGCGTTGCGCGACACGAACGGAAAAGGCTTGGCGGCCCCTTCCCTACCCGTTCGTATCTGGCGAAGTCGAGATACGATTGCGCAGGCTCAGAATTGGCCGACGTTGCTCATGTGGATAGGCCAGCGGCGCGGCGCAAGGAGCAGGACGTCGATCTGTTGCACGGTGGCGCTCCCGGCATAGCGGTGTGCCACCGCTTCAGCCGCAGCGGCCACCCGGCGCAACCGGTAGGGATCGATGGCGTGCCCAAGCTCCTCGCCGCGTTGCCGCCACTTCACCTCGACAAAGGCGACCGTCGCGCCGCGCCGCGCGATCAGATCGATCTCGCCGCGCGGGGTCTTGACCCGGCGGGCCAGGATGCGCCAGCCTTTCAGGCGCAAGTACCACGCGGCAAGCGTTTCGCCGCGCCGCCCTTTGGCCTCGCGTTCGGCGCGGGTGCTCATTTCAGAGCCAGCGCCCGGGCATAAAGCGCCTTGCGATCTAGCCCGGTGGCGCGGGCCACCTCGGCAGCGGCCTGGCTGGGTTTGTGCGCCTTGAGCGCCTCGATCAACAGGGCATCGCCAGCATCTGCCGTAACCGTGCGTTCGGCAGCCGGGCCAATCAGCAGCACGATTTCGCCCTTGGGTGGGTGTGCGGTGTAATGCGCGATCAGTTCCGCCGGGCTGCCGCTGCGGCATTCTTCGAACAGTTTGGTCAATTCGCGGGCAACGGCAACTTCGCGTCCGGTCAACCGATCTTCGATTGCGGCCAGTGAAGCCAGCAGGCGCGGCGCGGTTTCGAAGAAAACCAGCGTTGTCCGCACCGCGCCCAGCTCGTCCAGCACCGCGCTGCGGGCCTTGTCCTTGGCGGGAAGGAACCCGGCAAACAGAAAGCGGTCGCTCGGCAGGCCTGAAAGCGACAAGGCCACAACCGGCGCGCAGGCGCCCGGGACGGCGGTTACCGCAATTCCGCGCTCGCGCGCCGCACGCACCAGCTTGTATCCGGGATCGGAGACCAGCGGCGTGCCCGCATCGCTGACCAGCGCGACCGGCTGCTGCGCCGCCATGGCCAACAGGTGATCGCGCGTTGCCTCACTGGCATGATCATCATAACGGACCAGCTTCTGTTTCAGGCCAATGTGCCGCATCAGCTTGCCCGTCACCCGCGTATCCTCGCAGGCCACCGCAGCCACGCCACACAGTACCGCCCGCGCCCGGGTCGTTAGATCGCCCAGATTGCCAATCGGGGTCGCAACAATATAGAGTCCTGGCTGAAGCGGCTGATCCATGGAACTTTCCATGGACCGGCCGCCCGGGAGCGACAAGTGATGATCGAATGGAAGGCCAATCGCCGCACGGTTTTGACATTGGCTGCAATAGCCCTGCTGGCCGGTTGCAAAGTGATCCCCAAGGGACCCAAAGACACCCCGCGGCCCGGTCCATCACCGATGGAAACCTTGCCCAGCGACAAACAGCGCCAGCGCATCGCGCTGCTGGTTCCGCTGTCCGGCGCCGATGCCAGGCTTGGCCAGTCGATCGCCAACGCCACCACCATGGCGCAGCTTGATACCAATGCGAAGACCATCCGCATCACCACCTATGACACCGGCCCCGGCGCAGCAGCCGCCGCCGCCCGGGCGATCAAGGATGGCAACCGGCTGATCCTCGGCCCGATCTCGGGGGCGGATATCGCCGCTGTAGCAGCGGTCGCCCGGCCTGCGAAAGTGCCGCTGATCACCTACAGTGGCGATGTCTCCAGCGCCGCGCGCGATGTGTTCGTGATGGGGCTCGATCCCGCCAATGCGATTGACCGGGTAGTGGGTTTTGCAGCCAGTAAGGGGATGAAGCGCTTTGCCTTGCTCGCTCCCAAATCGGGCTATGGCAACCGTGCCACAGCGGCCTACGCCGCCGCGGTGCGGGCGGCCGGCGGTACGCTGGTCTCAACGCAAGTCTATGATCGCGGCAACCGCTCGATCGTCAGCGCGGCAACCCGGCTCAAGGCGCGGGGCGGCTATGATGCGGTGTTGATCGCGGATTCGCCCAGGTTTGCCGCCATGGCCGCCTCGTCGCTCAAGGTGGCCGGTGCGGCGAAGCCAAAGCTGCTCGGCACGGACCTGTGGAGCGGTGAGGCTGCTGTTGGCAAAACACCTGCGCTGCGCGGGGCCTGGTTCCCGGCGATTACCGATGCGCGCTATCCGCGTTTCGCCGATAGCTATCGCACCCGCTTTGGCGAAGGTCCCTATCGCCTGTCGACCTATGGCTATGACAGTGTGCTGCTGGTGGTGCGGATCGCCCGCGACTGGCGGATTGGCGCGCCGTTTCCGCTTGCGCGGCTGAGCGATCGCGACGGTTTCCTGGGGCTCGACGGGCCGTTCCGTTTTGCTCCGAACGGGATCGGCGAGCGTGCGCTCGAAGTGCGCGAAGCGCGCGCGGGCGGCGTTACCATCGTTGGGCCGGCACCCGAAAAGTTCGTGGACTGACGAAAACCGGGCCGCGCCGCTTGCGCCGTGGATTCTGCGCGTTCTATAGGCGTTCCCCATGTCGCAAGCACCCGAAGACCTGTTCAATGTCCTGCCCGCCAGCAATGGCGATGCGTATGATGGTTCCGCGATCGAGGTGCTTGAAGGGCTGGAGCCCGTCCGCCGCCGCCCCGGCATGTATATCGGCGGGACCGATGAACGCGCGTTCCACCACCTGGCCGCCGAAGTGCTCGACAATGCGATGGACGAAGCGGTCGCTGGATTTGCCAACCGCATTGAGGTTGTGCTGGACGAAGGCAACCGCCTGACCATCACCGACAACGGCCGCGGCATTCCGGTTGACGAGCACCCGAAGTATCCGGGCAAATCGGCGCTTGAGGTGATCCTGACCACGCTGCACTCGGGCGGCAAGTTTTCCGGCAAAGCCTATGCCACCAGCGGCGGTCTTCACGGGGTGGGCGTCAGCGTGGTCAATGCGCTGTCGACCCTCACCCGGATCGAAGTGGCGCGGAACAAAGAACTTTACGCGCAGGAATTCTCGCGCGGGGCCCCCACCGGCCCGCTGCAGCGGCTTGGCAGCACGCCCAACCGGCGCGGCACTGCGGTGACATTCATTCCCGATCCCGAGATCTTTGGCGATGACGCAAAGTTCAAGCCGCTGCGGCTGTTCAAGCTGGTCCGCTCGAAGGCCTATCTTTTTGCCGGCGTTGAAATCCGCTGGAAATGCGCGGCTTCGCTGGTGAGCGAGGACGTACCGGGCGAAGCGGTGTTCCAGTTTCCCGGTGGGCTGGCTGATCACCTCAAGGAACAGATCGGCCCGCGCGAATGCGTCACCACGCAGTTCTTTTCCGGCACGCAGGACTTCCCCGGCGAAGAGAAGGGCCGGGTCGAATGGGCGATCGCCTGGCCGCTGTGGTCGGACGGATCATATTCCTATTATAGCAACACCATCCCGACCCCCGATGGCGGCACCCACGAAGCGGGCCTGCGCGCCGCGCTGACCAAGGGTATCCGCGCTTTTGCCGATCTGATCGGGCAGAAGAAGGCCAAGGACATCGCGCCAGAGGATATCATCACCGGCAGTGAAGTGATGCTTTCGGTGTTCATCCGGGAGCCCCAGTTTCAAAGCCAGACCAAGGACCGGCTGACCAGCCCCGAAGCCGCGCGGATGGTTGAAAACGCGGTGCGCGATCACTTCGACCATTTCCTGGCCGACAACCCCGAGCGCGGCAAGGCGCTGCTGGGCGCGGTGCTGGAGCGGATGGATGAGCGCCTGCGCCGCAAGGCTGAACGCGAGGTCAAGCGCAAGACCGCGACCAACGCCCGCAAGCTGCGCCTGCCCGGCAAGCTTACCGATTGCACCGGCGAAGGCGATGCCGAGACCGAGCTGTTCATCGTTGAGGGTGACAGCGCCGGCGGCAGCGCCAAGCAGGCACGCGACCGCAAGACCCAGGCGATCCTGCCGATCCGCGGCAAGATCCTCAACGTCGCCAGCGCCACGGCCGACAAGATCCGCGCCAATGCGGAAATCGGCGATCTGGGGCTCGCGCTGGGCTGCGGGTTCCGCAAGGACTGCAACACTGACAACCTGCGCTATGACCGGATTATTATCATGACCGACGCCGATGTCGACGGCGCGCATATCGCCACTTTGCTGATGACGTTCTTCTTTCAGGAAATGCCCGATGTGGTCCGCCGCGGGCACCTCTACCTGGCCCAGCCGCCGCTTTACCGGCTGACTTCCGGCAAAGAGAGCGCCTACGCCCGCGATGATGCCCACCGCGCCGAACTGGAAGCGACGGCGTTCAAGGGCAAGAAGGTCGATGTCGGCCGGTTCAAGGGCCTGGGTGAAATGAACCCGCAACAACTGCGCGAAACCACCATGTCGCCCGCCACCCGCAGCCTGCTGCGCATCACGCTGCCGCCCGAATACGAAGGCCGCGCGGCGGTGAAGGAGCTGGTCGACAAGCTGATGGGCCGCGATCCGGCACAGCGCTTCATGTTCATCCAGAACCGCGCGGGGGAGCTCGATCCCGATATGATCGATGCCTGATCAGCCAGACCGGCCCATGCAGAACGCCAGCCCCGCTGCGCGCGCCTGTTCGGGGTTCAGCCGCTGCTGGTAAGCCGCGAGAAAACCGGCCTGCACCGCTTCGCCGCGTTGCTGGCCAGTGCCATGATCGCCGCCGCCGAACGATCGCTGGGTGGTGGCAAAAACCACCGCCGGGAAATCGGGCCGTTCCAGCTTGCGGTTGCCGGCATAGTAGCCCGCAAAGTAATCGGCGAACTGTTCGACCCGGAAGGTGCCGCCGGTCCGCTTCAGCTCGTCGTATTGCCGGTACTTGTAGCTGACGATATGCCCGTATTCGTGCGCACAGACTGCAACAATCGCGGCATCCCCATGCTGCGGACGGCTGAGCAATTCGCGCAGGAACGACAGGCCGAACATCACCGTTCCGTCCGATCGGTCAAGCAACTGATCGCCAGTAGCAAGCGCGTTGCCCTGGGTGCCATCGTCATAATAGCAAAACCCCGGCAGCACCCCGAACAGCCTGCTCATCTTGCCCAGTGCCTGGGCCAACGCGCGATCGAGCTGCTGGTTTCCCGAACGCGGTTCAAGCCGCTCGCTGCCCGAATTGAACATCGTCGTCCGCCCCTGGACGCGGTCGAAATAGGGCTGTGCTTGCCCCTGCGGAACCCAGCATCCGCTGGTCTGGGCCATGGCGTGGCGGCTGCAGCAGGTCCCGCCAAGAACCGTCAGCAGCCCGCCCAGCACCTCGCGGCGTTCGGCCAGCATGTCAGGCGCACATCGTCGGGTAAAGGTCGCAGCCCTCACCGCTGGAACTTCCCCCGCCGGTCCCGGGTGTTGGCATGGGCGCAGGCGCCGGGCTTGGTCCGCTGCCCGTTGGCGCAGGTCCCGTGGGGATCGAAGGCGGCGGGCTACCTTGCTGCGGGGCCTGATAGCGCAGAAATTCAACCTGTCCGGTCATCCGGTTGAAGCCGATGAACCAATCGGCAACCGCACCGTTCTGGTGGCTGACGCGGATCAGGTAGAGCGGCCCGATCGGGAAATCCTGCGCACCCAGCATCTGCATGCCGCTAACCGGCCCGGCCCCGGCGATGTCCTGATAGCAACCGGTGCCGCCGGTCTGCTGGTAAACCATGTTGAACAGTTGCGGTGCGAGCATCGAATAGGCCTGCGGCGGACCGCACATCTGGAAGGCCGAAATCAAAATCGCCAGGGGTTGGCGCGGATCGAACGCCTGTGCTTGCGCCGCTTTCATCGGCGTCAACGATGCCAGAGCCAGCATGATCAATCCGGTTATGGTCCTGCGCATCGAAGCCCCCTTCAAATGACTGTGCAATCTGGGCAACCTTGCGTGATTGCGGCATTTGTCAATGTGATGGAAATCACTTTTCCTACGATTGCGGAGGAACGGGTTCGTCACGAAATATTGTCATGACCGGCGGGCCCTCGGCCATCTTGCTGAGATCACGCACGAACTTTCCCGAATCCGGCACCGCAAAGTGCGTTTTGACCGCAGCCATATTGGCCCATTCTTCAACAAAAACGATCCGCTGCGGGTCCTCGGCATCAGTGTGGCAGTTGTGCGCCAGACATCCCGGCTCGCTGCGCGAACGGCTCGAATGCGCGATTCCCAGCGCGAGCGCCTGTTCAATCTGTTGAGGCGCGATCGTGGCGCTGCCGGTAATGATAATCATGGACTTACCCTCCTGTTGCATGAAACTATGCGGCAGATATCCGGTTCATGGAACTGACAGATTTTGATGTTACAATGTATCGTTGATCGATAGAGGGGATTTGGTGGCATGGCGCGTTTGGGGATGATGTTCGCGGCTTCGTTGGTCGCATTGGCAGGCGCCGCTTCGGCCGAACCGGGGATCGACATCACGATCTACGCCGATAACCAGGCCCTGGTCCAGGATACGCGGGTGGTCACGTTCACCGGTGACCCTGCGCAACGGATCGAATTCAAAAATGTCTCGGCGCAGATCCGCGCGGAGACCGCCAGCCTCTCGGCCAGCGACCTTTCAATCATCGAACAGAACTTCGATTACGATCTGCTCTCACCAGCCAAAATCATGGAAAACGCGGTCGGTCAAACCATCACGCTGGTCCGCACCAACCCCGCCACGGGACAGGAAATGCGCGAGCGCGCGACGGTGCTGGCGGCGAATGGCGGCGTGGTGCTGCAAATTGGCGACCGGATCGAAGTGCTGCGCGATGATGGCCTGCCGGTACGCGTCATTTTTGACAAGGTTCCGCCCAATATGCGTGCCGAACCGACCCTTTCAATGACTGTGTCCGCCAAGCCCGGCACACGCGAGGCGACGCTGCGTTACCTTACCCCGGGCCTTGGCTGGCGCGCCGACTATGTCGCGCTGTTCGACGAGAAGACCAGCACCATCGACGTCCAGGGCTGGGTTACCCTGAGCAACAATTCGGGCGTCAATTATGATAATGCCCGCGCCGTGCTGGTGGCGGGCAGTCCGCGCATGCTGAACCAGGGGCAATGCTATGATTGCGGCGGCGGCGATGTCGATATGGTCGAAGCGGGCACCGAAAGCGGCACGCGCGAACGGCTGGGCAATTACTACCTCTACCCCCTGCCCCAGCGCACCACGATCGCCAATCTGCAGACCAAGCAGGTCAGCTTTCTTGATGTCCATGGTGCGCCCGCACAGCATGGCTATGAGGTGCGCCTTGGCTGGCTGCAGAGCGCCAGTCAGCCAATGAGCTTCAACACCGTCTACAGCTTTTCGAATTCTGCGCAGGGCGGACTTGGTGACCAGTTGCCGGCCGGTGTCGTGCGGTTCTACATCCGCGATTCCAAAGGCCAGCCGCAGTTCATCGGCGAAAATGCGATCGGCCATACACCGATGGGATCAAAGCTTTCGATCAACACCGGACAGGCTTTCGACGTCAAGATCCTGCCGGTGGTTGAAACCCGTACCAAGGTGAACGACCGCCGCTGGAAAACCGGCATGCGCTATACCATCACCAATGCCCTGCCCAAGCCGGTGACGGTGCGGGTTATCCAATCGGGCCTGTGGGGCGATGCGCGGATTGTGGCCGAAAGCCAGAAGAGCGAGCGGCGCGATGCCGATACTGCGGTCTGGACCGTGACCGTTCCGGCCAACGGCAAGACCGAGCTGACTGCGACAGTCGATTCGCGGTACTGAGCCCAAAGCGATGCGCTGGCTGCTCGCCCTGATCCTGGTCCTGGCCGCCGCACTGCCGGCCGCCGCGCGCGATGTTGCGGCCAGCGCGCCAGTCGATGTGTCGGTGACGATCTACCGCGCACCATCGCGTAATGGCGGCTCGATCGAACTGGGCAGTCTGGGCGGCTTTGCCGTGGTTTCCGAAACCCGCCGCGTCACGATCCCGGCGGGCCGGCACCGGTTGCGCTTTGGTGGGGTAGTAGACGGGATCATTCCCGAAAGCGCGATTGTGGCCGGGATTCCGGGCGGCGTGATCGAAAAGAACCAGGACGCCGACCTCCTCTCACCGTCGGCCCTGATGCGGGCGGCGCGCGGCCGGAAGATCACCCTGACCCGCACCAATCCGGCGACCGGAAAGCCGGTTCAGGTTGTGGCCGAGATTGTTTCAGCCGGCCCGGACGGGGTGGTGTTCAAGACTGCCGCCGGAACCGAAACGCTGCGCTGTTCAGGGTTTTCTGAAACCTTTCGCTACGATCTCGATGCCCAGGGGCTCAACGCCCAGCCGACGCTGTCGGTGATGACCAATTCGCCGCGCGAAGTAACCGCGACGGTCACGCTGACCTATATCGCGCAGGGTTTTGACTGGAGCGCCAACTATACCGCGCATCTCAACCCGGACGGCAAGACGCTGTCACTTGGCGGTTGGATCACGCTGGCCAACGGCAATTCGGTCAGCCTGGCCAATGCCCGCACCCAGATCGTCGCGGGCGGACTCAACCGCGCTTACGTCGCGCGCTATGTCAACAATCAGCCACAAGTCATTGCGCGTTGCTGGGGCATGCAGAAAACCAGCGACATTCCGCTGAAACCTGACCGTCCTTATGAGCTGGTGCGACCGTTTCTTGAGCCGGGCTATCGGCGGTTTCGCGGCGAGAAAGATCGGAACGACATCATCGTCACCGGCGCCCAACGCAAGGGCGTGATGATGGCATCGCCGATTTCGGTTTCGGCGGTTTCGGACGAAGCAATGCCCCCGCCGCCGCCCGAGCAACTTGGCGATCTCAAGCTTTACCGGATGCCGCAGCGGACCACGGTGGCAGCGATGCAGATGAAGCAGACCCGCCTGGTCGATCAGCAGGCCGTGCCTTACGAGGCCTATTATAGCGCCAGCATTCCGGCCCTCAGCTATGGCAGCGCGACCGCGCAGTGGCCAGTCTATGGTGCGATCCGCATGCTCAACACCAAGGCCGAAGGCCTGGGTCTGCCGCTGCCCGCTGGCCAGTTCATGATCGACCAGAGCCAATTCGGCCGGGCAATGCTGGTGGGCCAGCCGAGTCTGAGCGACACGGCTGAAGGCGAAAAGCTCGAGCTGTCTCTGGGCAATGCGCCCGATCTCACCGTCCGGCGAGTCACGCTTTCGCAAACCGCCAATAGCCAGGAGGTCGAGGTGACGATCACCAATGCCGGTCTTCAGGCCGCGGCCTTTGAACTGGAGCTGGCGCTCGATCCGGCACACCAGATCGATGCCACCACGAACCCGGTCGTGCTGCGCGATGGCAAACGGCTGATGCTGTTCAGCGTGCCGGCGGGCGGGACCGTCACCGTCCGCTATACCGTGCGCATCAATTAGCCTTAATCGTCCTCGTAACGTTCCAGCCATTTGGCCAGCAGCGCCCGATCGGGGATGCGAATCTGGCGATAACGTGTTTCGACGAGGCCTTCACGTTTAAGCACGGCCAGCGCTTTGGCCAGCGTCATTGCCGATACCCCGATGATCGCCGCCAGGTCTTCCTGAACCACGCCGACCACGCCATCAGACCCGGCGCGGGCAGACTGTCCGAGCAGCAGTTTCGCCAGATGCGCTGTGCGCGGCAAGGTTCGCAGATCATCGACCATTGCGATTGCGGCCGCCAACCGATGTGCAGTGATTGTATAGAGCGCGCGCAGCAGCTCGTCGCAGTCCAGCAGCCGGGCGAAGGCGGCGGAGTCGAAATGATTGATGGTCACCGGACCCACTGCAATCGCGGTGTGCGAGCGCGGAAAGCCGCTTAACATCAGAATATCTGCAAAGTGCTGACCTGCCTTGATCATGCTGACAAAGCTTCGAGATCCGTCTTTGCGAAACCGAGACAGCCGAATTTGCCCTTTTATTACAACATCCATTGTCGGATTAGGATCGCCGCGGACATGAACGGTTGTGCCATTGCCGTAGTCGCGCCGCCGGGCAAGACCCGTCATCCATTCGCGGGTCGAATGATCGATCAAATCGTAGAGTGATGGGCCGGAAAGGTCGACCAAGGTCAATAGCTCCTCAAATCCCAAAAACTGTATATTCCTGAATCGACTCCCCGAATAGAGGCAATGCCAACGGGCAACCCTTCGGGTCGCAATTCCGCCACGCAGCGGAAATTTCGAAGGGGCGGGACGCAGGCGCCAGGGTCAAAACGGCCTGGCGCCTGCTCCCGTTTTGATCAGCGCAAACGGGCGCTTCCATTGGCACTTGCCAGACCGGGCGAAGCCACTTATCGACCTTAACCGAACGATTAAGTGATAACAGGGAGCACTCATGGCCCGCTTCGAAGGCACTGCCAATTACGTCGCTACGGAAGATCTGAAGGTTGCGGTCAACGCTGCAGTGCTGCTGCGCCGCCCGCTGTTGGTGAAGGGTGAGCCCGGCACCGGCAAGACTGTGCTAGCGCACGAAATTGCCAAAGCGGTCGGTGCCCCACTGATCGAATGGAACGTCAAAAGCACCACCAAGGCGCAGCAGGGGCTCTATGAATATGACGCGGTGGCCCGCCTGCGCGATGGCCAGCTGGGCGATGAACGCGTCCACGATATCTCGAACTACATCAAGAAGGGCAAGCTGTGGGAAGCCTTCACCAGCCCTGAACTGCCGGTGCTGCTGATCGACGAAATCGACAAGGCGGATATCGAGTTTCCGAACGATCTGCTCCAGGAACTCGACCGGATGAGCTTCGATGTTTACGAAACCCGTGAACGGATCACCGCGGTCGAACGCCCGATCGTGGTGATCACTTCGAACAACGAAAAGGAACTGCCCGACGCGTTCCTGCGTCGCTGCTTCTTCCACTATATCAAGTTCCCCGATCGCGAGACGATGCAGGCGATCATCGACGTCCACTTCCCCGGCATCCAGAAGACGCTGGTCTCGAAGGCGATGGAGATATTCTACGAAGTGCGCGACGTGCCGGGGTTGAAGAAGAAGCCCTCGACCAGTGAATTGCTCGACTGGCTCAAGCTGCTGCTTAACGAAGACATGCCGCTTGATGTGCTGCAGTCGAAGGATCCGGGCAAGGCGATCCCGCCGCTGCACGGTGCACTGCTCAAGAACGAGCAGGACGTGATGCTGTTTGAAAAGCTGGCCTTCATGGCGCGGCGGCAAAACTGATCGCCTGAAATCGGTCGGCCGCGATGACCCGCTTTCCCAAAGACTTCGTCTGGGGCACCGCCACGGCGGCGCACCAGATCGAAGGCGGCAACGTCAATTCGGATTTCTGGCTGGCCGAGAATGTGCCCGAAACGATCTTTCGCGAGCCATCGGGCGATGCCTGCGACAGCTATCACCGGTATGGCGAAGACATCGCGCTGGCAGCAGAGCTGGGCTTCAATACCCACCGGTTCGGAATAGAATGGGCGCGGATTGAGCCTGAGCCAGGCGTATTTTCGCGCGCAGCGCTGGATCATTACCTGCGGGTGCTGGACTGCTGCCATGCCCACGGGCTTGCCCCGATGGTCTCGCTTAACCACTGGACCGTGCCGCGCTGGTTTGCGGCGCGTGGCGGGTTTGAACGTGAAGACAGTCCCGATCTGTTTGCGCGTTTTGCCGATCAGGTGGGCCGCCATCTGGGTGACGGGATGGCCTATGTAACCACCTTCAACGAAGCCAATATCCAGCGCGTGATCGGGTCGACCTTTCACAATCCCAAGGCCGCTCCCGGACTGGCCGCGATGAAGCAGGCCTGCGCCAGGGCCTGCGGATCGGACCGGTTTTCGATGGTGCAGTTTGCCACGTCGGACGAAATCGAAGCGCAATTGGTAGAATCGCATCACCGCGCCGTGCAGGCGTTGCGCGCTGGGCCGGGCAACTTTGAGCTGGGCGTCACGATCTCGATGGCCGAAGTGGAAGGTGTCGGTGAAGACAACCAGGCCGAAGCGTTCGAGAATGATCTTTACGGCCCGTGGCTTGAAGTTGCGAAGACCGCCGATTTCGTGGGGGTGCAAACCTACACCCGCTACCGGATCGGTCCTGAGGGACGCTTGCGCCTGCCGCCCGATGCGGTGCGCACGGACATGGGCTATGAATATCGCCCGGAAGCTTTGGAAGCCACGGTGCGGTTTGCGGCGCGGCGAATTGGCCGGCCGATTATCGTCACTGAGCACGGCATCGCCAGCAGCGATGATACGCGCCGGGTGGCCTTGATCGATACGGCGCTGGAAGGGCTGGAACGCTGCCTGGCCGACGGGATTGACCTGCGCGGCTATGTCCATTGGTCGCTGCTCGACAACTTTGAATGGGTGCTGGGTTACGGGATGCGATTTGGCCTGGTTGAGGTTGACCGCACAACGTTTGCCCGCACCGCCAAGCCCAGCGCCCGCCACCTTGGCAAGATAGCGCGCCTGAGCCGCGATCACAATGTCGACGCCATGAAAGGCTGACCTGATGTTTTTCAATTTCGTCGACGAATTGCGCACCGCTGGCATTCCTGCCAGCTTCAAGGAGCACCTGGTGCTGCTCGAAGCGCTCGACAAGGATGCGATCGATCAGACGCCCGAGGCGTTTTACTATCTCAGCCGCGCGATCTTCGTGAAGGACGAAGGCCTGCTCGATCGGTTCGACCAGGTTTTCAACAAGGTTTTCAAGGGCATTCTGACCAGTTACGGCCAGACCCCGGTCGATATACCCCTGGACTGGCTGAAGGCGGTCGCCGAGAAATTCATGACGCCCGAAGAGATGGCCGCGATCGAAAAACTCGGTTCGTGGGAAGAGATCATGGAGACGCTGAAAAAGCGGATCGAGGAGCAGGAAAAGCGCCATCAGGGCGGCAACAAGTGGGTCGGTACGGGCGGCACCAGTCCTTATGGCAATTCAGGCTACAACCCTGAAGGTGTGCGGATCGGCGGCGAAAGCAAGCACAAGCGCGCGCTCAAGGTCTGGGAAAAGCGCGAATTTCAGAACCTCGACAACACCCGCGAACTGGGCACCCGCAACATCAAGATCGCGCTGCGCCGGCTGCGCCGTTTCGCGCGCGAAGGCAATCCCGACGAGCTGGACATCGATGCGACGATCGATGGCACCGCCCGGCAGGGCTGGCTGGATATCGTGATGCGCGCCGAACGCCGCAACGCGGTCAAGGTGCTGCTGTTTCTCGACGTCGGCGGCTCGATGGACCCGTTCATCAAGCTGGTCGAGGAACTGTTCAGCGCCGCCAGCACCGAGTTCAAGAACCTGGAATTCTTCTATTTCCACAACTGCCTCTACGAAGGCGTGTGGAAGGACAACAAGCGCCGCTTCAGCGAGCGTACCCCGGTGTGGGATATCCTCCACAAATACGGCCACGACTACAAAGTGATCTTCGTTGGCGATGCGGCGATGAGCCCCTACGAGATCACGCACCCGGGCGGCTCGGTCGAGCATTTCAACGAAGAATCAGGCCAGACCTGGATGCAGCGCGTGGCGCACGTCTATCCCGCCACGGTGTGGATCAACCCGGTTCCTGAAAAGCAGTGGGGCTATTCGCAATCGACCAAGATCATCAAGGAGCTGGTCAGCGGGAATATGTATTCGCTGACGCTCGCCGGGCTGGATGATGCAATGCGCGAGCTGACCCGCAAAAAGCACTAGGCGGGCTTTTGCGCCGCCATATAGAACCAGTCGCCCTGCCCGATCCATGGTCCAAGCAGCGCGCTGGGCGCAAACAGCGCGGCATAGGCGGCGCGCTTGGGACTTTTCGACAAAGCGGCCAGATTGCCGAAAGTGTAATCGAGCGGTATCCTCCGGTGCATCATCGGCCCGACTGCAAACCCGGCGCGTTCCAGCGACGCGCCAAGCGTGCGCACCGAATACTGGTAAAGGTGATAAGGCGGCTCGGGGTGCGGCCAGTAATCCAGCCTGCTTGCCAGCGGGCGCGAAAGGCGCGGGAACAGACCATCAATGTTGGGGGTGGACAGTACGAACCATCCACCCGGGCGCAACAGCCTGAAGGCTGCGCGCATGTCTGCCATGGGATCGCGGACATGCTCGATCACGTCGAACATGGTCACGAAATCAACGCTGCCAGGCTCCTGCGCGGTGTTGTGGATCGAACCTGGTTCGACTTCCAGACCGAAATGGTCCGCGGCAAACAGGCGGCTGTCGTCCGAAAATTCGATGCCCGAAACCGCGTAGCCGGAAGCGCGGGCAAGGTTGAGGAACTGTCCGGTTGAACAGCCAACATCGATCAGTCGGCCCGTTCCTGGCACCCGGGACATGAAGTTCATGTGCGCTTCGGCGGTGTGGCGGATAACGGTCCACTGCGGGCTGGCCGGGTCTTTCAGCGCAGCATGATAACCTTCGCTGCCCGAATAGAGCCGGGCCAGCGCGGCATCATCCGGCTGGTTGGCGATATAGGCCAGCTTGCAGGTCGTGCATTCGACCAGGTCGTAGCCCTTGGTCGAAAACACCGGCGTAGAGGCCGTTTCGCCGCAGAGATTGCATCCGCTCATCTGGCTGTTAACTAACCGCAATTGCCAAACAAGGACTTAACCGAGGAAGACTTTGTCCGCCCAAACAATTTCTGTGGGTTGCAGCGCGGCACCGCGCGCCCACATTGGCCGGTATGACCACACGCATGCCAATCCTGTTCCTTGGCCACGGATCGCCGATGAACGTCATCACCCCCAGCCCCGAGCACACCAACTGGATCGCGCTGGGCCAGGCCCTGCCCCGCCCGCGCGCGATCCTGGTGGTTTCGGCGCATTGGGAAACCAGCGGCGCCAGCCACGTGACCAACGAACCAAGCCCGCGCACCATCCATGACTTTGGCGGATTCCCCGACGAACTCTTCGCTATCCAGTATCCTGCGCCCGGTGATCCGGTGCTGGCCGACCGCGTGGCTGCGCTGTTAGGTGATGGCCGGGTCCGCCGCGATCAAAGCTGGGGTTTCGATCACGGATCGTGGGGGGTGGTGCGGCCGATGTATCCCGCAGCCGATGTCCCGATGATCCAGCTCAGCCTTGATCGCAGTCTGAGCCTGGAGCAGCATCTGGCGCTCGCCCAAAAGCTTGCCCCGCTGCGCGATGAGGGCGTGCTGATCGTCGGCAGCGGCAACGTGGTTCACAACCTGCGCGAATATTTTCGCACCCGCGGCACCCGGCCTGCCTGGGCGCTGGATTTCCAATCGCGCATGACGGCTGCCGTCCGCTCAGGCGACAACGCGGCGTTGACCGTCTTTGCGCCCGGCGATGAAGCCGCCGCCCTGGCTGTCAACAGCGCCGAGCATTATCTGCCGCTGCTCTATGCCATTGGCGCGCGGCTGCCCGGCGACGATGTCGGCGTGTTCAACGATACGCTGGACGGGGCGATGACCATGACCAGCTATCTGATCGGCGACGCGGGCCTGTTGAAGACACTGCACTAGGTGCTGGTATCGCCGCCCGCCAAAGCATAGGCCGTGGCGATGGACACCCAGCTTGCCGTTATCTGCGTGCTGACATTCGCGATCAACCTGATCGGCACGCTGGCCTATGCCGCGCGGATCGCAGGCGTGCGGACGCGGCGCATCGCGCTCAGCTTTGCCCTCTTCAATATCCTGGTGTTGTTCAGCCGCACCTCCAACTCGTTCCTTGGCCCGTTTCTGGCCAAGCGAATCGAAACGCGGATAACCGATGGCGGCGGGCACGCGCTGTATGGCGATTTCCAGCTGGTGCTGCTTTCGGCCACGCTTGCGGTGTTTGTCGGGATCGTTTTGGTGCCAACCAGTCAGCGCCTGTTTGCTAAAGCAATCGGCTATTTTCAAGAGCACCGCTCCACCGCAAAGCTGGTGCTGCGCAGCGCCAGCCCGGCAGGACTGCGCACCGTGCGTGAGGCGATCGCCCCGCCCCGGCTCGATCAGCTGAGGGCCCTGGTCAACGAGCGCGGGGTCGGCTGGGGTGTGTTGTTGGCCAACTGCCTGGCCCAGGCGCTGATTACGGTGGGTGTGGCTGCCTCGCTCTATGCCGGATACCTCAACCCGGAATACCGCGTCACCGCATCGCAGCTTTCAGCCGTGATCAACGGTTTTGCCACGATCCTGCTGTTCGCGCTGATCGATCCGCAGCTATCCGTGATGACTGATGACGCGGTTGAAGGCCGGGTCAGCGAAGCGCTGTTCCGCCGCACGATCGTATGGATCAGCCTCAGCCGGCTTGCCGGAACGGTCTTGGCGCAGGTGCTGTTTCTGCCGGCCGCGCAATTGGTAGCGCTGATCGCCAACCACGTCTGACCTGCCGTCAGTCAGACGCCTGCGTTTCCGCCCGTTCGTGCTGGTCCAGTTCGGCATGCAGGCGTGGGCGCAATATCCAGAACAGCAGCGCCGGGATCAGCCCCAGGCACGCCGCACCATAAAGCACATAGCGCACCGAATCTTCGCCGTAGGTGGGCTTGATCGAGTCTGACAGCATCCCGAAGAACAGCGGACCAAGGCCCAGGCCGATCAGGTTCTGGCAGAACAGCAGGAAAGCGCTGGCGGTGGCGCGGTGGCGCCGCGCGACCAGCCCCTGAACCGAAGAATAGACCGGGCCATAGTAAAGCGAATTGAGCACCGTCGGGACCATCAGCAGCATGAGCGACAGACGCCAGTCGGTCATGAAATAGGCAGTGATCGCGATCGGCACCGCCAGCGCCATGCCGATCGCCGGTGCGGTGACGACGTGGCGCCGGTCAACGCGCCCGAACCGGTCAGCCAGCCATCCGCCCAGCCAGGTACCCGCTACCCCGGCCACCCCGCCCCACAAGCCGAACGTGAAGCCAACCTCGCTTGGCGAAAGGCCATAGCTGCGCTGGAAGAAGATCGTGGTCCATGTAGCTTTGCCATAGGACAGGAACGAACTGGCCGAAGCCGCCGCAACCAGAATCAGATAGGCGGGTGACTTGAACAGCGCGCCAAGCGCAGCGAAAACCGTTTCGGTGGGTGCGGTGGTACTCTGTGCGAAGGTTTTGCGGTGGCTGTCCTTGATCAGCAAGACCACGCAAAGTGCCAGAATGAGGCCCGGAATGCCGGCCACCATGAACGCTTTGCGCCAGCCCAACGTATCGGCGAGGTAGCCGCCCAGCATCATTCCCAGCAGCGAACCGATCGGGATGCCCAATGCATAGAAAGCCATGGCACTGGCGCGGCGTTCGGCCGGGACCCGGTCTGCGATCAGCGAGTGGGCCGCCGGTGTGCACCCGGCTTCGCCAACCCCAACCCCGATCCGGGCCAGCAGCAGTTGGGCAAAGCTTTGCGCAAATCCGCACAGTGCGGTCATTGCCGACCAGATCGCCAGCGCCCCGGCGATCAGCCGGCTGCGATCGGTCGACGGGCGATCGGCATAGCGCGCGATCGGCAGGCCCAGCACAGTGTAGAACAGCGCAAAGGCGAGGCCGGTCATCAGCCCGATCTGGGTGTCGCTGATGCCAAGATCACGGCGGATCGGTTCGGCCAGGATGTTGACGATCTGGCGGTCGAGGAAATTGAACACATAGACGACCAGTAAGACCCACAGCATCACCCGGGTGCTGCCTTGTGTGGGCGATAAAGCGGCTTTGCTGATCATATCTTCTCCCTTGTCAGTATGTATCGACCACGCCGAACAGGGCCTCGATCTGGCCGCGCTCTTCTTCAGAGAGTTCAGGCCGCCAAATATCGAAAATCAGCACCAGCCGGCCGTGATCGCTGTTATTCCAGGCTTCGTGTTCAACGCTGTCGTCAAACACCATCAGGTCTCCAAAGTTCCATTCGCGCGTGGTGGCGTCCACGCAAAAACCGCATTAGTCGGGCGCCACCAAAGGAAGGTGGCAGACGAAACGGCAGTTGACCATGCCGATGTGCGACAGTGTTGACGGTAGTCCTGCAGCCGCATGCGGTGGTCTGCTTTGGCCAGTGTAGCCACGATATCATCGCGCCGCGCTGCCATCCGGGCACCGGCTTCGGCCTCGCTGATCGCAGGATCGGCGCGCTCGATGCTCATCTCAATAGAGCAGCAACGGCTTGACGGCTTCGGCCCAGGCAGCCTCGTCAGGCGCGGCGCGGGCCTCGAGATCGCCGGGCTGCGCTGCGGCATCGTCCACCCAATCGCGCAGTGCCGGGCCGCCGTTGATCACATCGATTGCGAGCCGTTCAAATTCGTATTCATAGGCAAAATCGCGCCACAGTTCGTAATCCGGATAAAGCCGCCGGATCGCCTTGAAGGCCAGCCCCTGCAGCCGCCAGGGACGGAATGCGTGATGATCGTAGACGCTGCCCTCGGCATGGATCATCAGCCCGTTGCAAAGCACACCAGCATGCTTGTGAAAGGTCGGGGTGAACCAGCATTCGCGCAAGGCGCAGCCATCGAGCCAATGCGGCGCCAGTCGCTGCATCTCGGCCAGCACCGCTTTGGCATCCAGATCGGGCGCGCCGAACAGCACCTCGAGCGGCCGGGTGGTGCCCCGCCCTTCACTCAGCGTCGCGCCTTCGAGCATCACGGTTCCGGCATAGGCGCGGGCCATGTTGACATTGGCAGCGTTGGGGCTGGGATTGATCCAGATCCGGCTTTCGGGCCAGCCAAAGCCCGGACCATCCGGCTGCCAGCCCTGCATCTCGATCACGCGGTAAGGCACGTCGAGCTTGAAATGCTGAATGAACCAGCGGCCCATTTCGCCGAGCGTCAAGCCGTGGCGCATCGGCATCGGCCCCGCTCCGACGAAGCTTTCCTGTCCTGGCACAAGCAACGTGCCTTCGATTGGCCGCCCGGCGGGGTTGGGCCGGTCGAGCACCCACACTTCCTTGCCGGTGCCGTGCGCGGCTTCGAGCAGGTAGAGCAGCGTCGTGACAAAGGTGTAGATCCGGCAGCCAAGGTCCTGCAGATCAAACAGGAACACATCGGCGGTGCTCATCATTTGCCCGCTGGGGCGGCGCACTTCACCGTAAAGGCTGAACACGGGGATATTGTAGACGGGGTCGAGTTCATCCTCGGTCTCGACCATGTTGTCCTGCTTGTCGCCCTTCAGACCGTGCTGAGGACCGAACGCGGAGGTTACATTGAGCCCCGCCGCGATCAGTGCGTCAAGCGAATGGGTCAGGTTCCCGGTAACGCTGGCCGGATGCGCCACCAGCGCGATGCGCTTGCCCTCCAGCGGTCGGCGCAGCTCCGCATCGGCGAGCAGCCGGTCGATCCCGAATTTGACGCTCATGCCAGCAGATCCAGCGCGCGGCATTCTTCCGCATGAAATTCGGGTGCCCCGGGACGAAAGGCTAGGGCCCAGAAGCGGTTGGCCCCGTCTTCGTCCTCGATGATTGCGTTGAGCGCGACTGTGGCGGGCAGCGGCAAATCGCTGCGGATATCGGCGGTCAGCCGCAGCGTGGTTTGGCTGGCTTCGACTGCTATCTCGATCTTTGCGGGGGCATCGCGCATCCCTTCGCGGAAAGCGTCGAAATCGTAAGCCGCCCAGCGCGTTGATGGCGAAAGATTGAACTCGCGGTAGCTGGCGGCGTCATGGCTCCAGAAAATCTCGAAGCAGGTGGTCTTCCACAGGTTGTCAAAACGGCCGACGTCCTGCACCGGCGGAACCGCAATCCGGGAAATGTCGCCATGGGCCAAGAATGTTGCGCGGCAGCCGTGGGCGGTGGGTACAATTGAGGCTTCGATTGCGTGGACCGATCCGGTTGCGCAATCAGGGTGGAGGACAAGTGATTTCATGTCGCATCTATTGCCTGCACCTCCCGCGCTGGGCAAGCGGCACTTGGGCTTCCCCGTTCATGCTGCTATGGGCGCGGCGCGATGACTTATACCTCTTCTCTTCTGCGCCTGCTCGATGAGCGCGGCTACATCCACCAGCTGACCGATGCTGAGGGCCTGGACAAGCTTGCGAATACGCAGGTGATCCCCGGCTACATCGGCTTTGATGCCACCGCGCCATCGCTGCATATCGGCAGCCTGGTGCAGATCATGCTGCTGCGCCGCCTGCAACAGGCCGGGCACAAGCCGGTGGTGCTGATGGGCGGAGGTACCACCAAGGTTGGTGATCCATCGGGCAAGGATGAAAGCCGCAAGCTTCTGACTAGCGAAGCGATCGACGCCAACATTGCTTCGATCCGCAAAGTGTTCGAACGCTATCTGACCTTCGGCGATGGTCCCACTGATGCGGTGCTGGTCAACAATGACGCGTGGCTGAGCCAGCTTGGCTATGTCGATCTGCTACGCGATGTAGGCCCGCACTTCACCATCAACCGGATGCTGACATTCGATTCGGTCAAGCTGCGGCTTGAGCGTGAGCAACCGCTGACATTCCTCGAATTCAACTATATGATTCTCCAGGCCTATGACTTCCGCGAGCTGGCGCTGACCCGCGACTGCCGTTTGCAACTTGGCGGATCGGATCAGTGGGGCAATATCATCAACGGGATCGAGCTGACGCGGCGCATGGAGGGCAAGGAAGTGTTCGGCGTTACCACCCCGCTGCTGACCACCGCCGATGGCGCGAAGATGGGCAAGACTGCGGCAGGCGCGGTATGGCTTAATGACGATGCCCTGCCGGCCTACGATTTCTGGCAATACTGGCGCAATGTCGATGACCGCGATGTTGGCCGCTTCCTGCGTTTGTTCACCGATCTACCACTGGACGAGATTGCGCGTATCGAAGCGCTTGAAGGAAACGAGATCAATGCGGCCAAGGTTGTCCTGGCAAACGAAGTGACCCGGATGTGCCGCGGTGAAGCGGCTGCGGTCCAGGCCGAAACGACTGCGGCAGCCACCTTCGCCGGAGGCGGCGTGGGCAAAGCCTTGCCCGAAACGGTGCTGCCGCGCGCGGGAATCCTGTTGGTCGACGCGCTGTACGAACTGGGTTTCGCCGCCAGTCGCGGCGAGGCAAAACGCTTGATCCTGGGCGGCGGAGCCCGGGTTGATGGCGAACCGGTCAAGGATGAGGCCTTCCGGATTAACTTTCGCGAAACCAGCGAAGTGCGTGTTTCTTCTGGAAAAAAGAAGCACGGCGTAGTGCGTTCGGCCTGAATTCGGCAATCTATTTGGCAGTTTTTTGCCGCTTTTACCCAAAATTTGCCTTTACGCGGCATTTTGTCCGTTCGATTTGGACAAGACCGGGAGGCAATGGTCACATGGGCTCAGGAGCTCAACTTACGGTAACCGACCTGCGCCGTGCAGCGCGCCATCCGGTAGACCACAAAGTGATCGGCGAACACCGCCGGCTTGGCGACGTACACCTGCATGTGGTCAACATTTCCGCGCACGGGTTCATGACCGAAGGTGCATCGGAACTTACCCGCGGCGAACGTGTGGTGATCCGGCTGCCTGAAGTCGGCCGGATCGAGGCACACCTGATCTGGGCCGCCGAAGGCCGCGCCGGGTTCCAGTTCGAACGGATCATCCGGTTTGACGATTTCATGCGGATGATCGACGGGCTGCAGCCCAATCCGCGGTTGCGCCGATCACGCTAAAGTCGCGGTTTCCACCCCGATAGTATCTGACCGCTTGGCAAGCCTGCAAGCCGCTGCCATGCGGTGTGGGTGACTGCGCCCACCCATCCACTGCAGGTTCGTGACTACCGCCTGATCTGGCTGGCACGGTTTATCAATACGCTTGGCACGACCGCGATGGTGGTGGTGATCGGTGCGCAGACCTATCAGCTGTCACGCATCCAATACGGGATGAACGAGGCCCAGGCTTCGTTCATGCTCGGCCTGCTTGGTCTGGCACAGTTCGTTCCATTCCTGCTGCTGACCCCGGTGGCTGGTGTGCTGGCCGACCGGATGGACCGGCGCTTCGTCGCGGCGGGTTCGTGCCTGGTCGACCTGCTGATCGCCGCCTCCCTGGCCTTTGCGAATGCAACAGGGATTCTGACGCTCCCGATTCTGTTCACGCTGGCTGCGGCCTATGGCGCTGCGCGGGTGTTCATGGGCCCGGCAATGAGCGCGATTACCCCCAATGTGGTTCCAGCCGATTTGTTGCCCAAGGCGATCGCGATCAGCTCGGTCGCATGGCAATCGGCCGCGGTACTCGGCCCGGCCCTGGGCGGCTTGCTGCTCGCCAGTAGCGATGCCCTGCCCTACATGTTCTCGGCCTCGATGCTGGCCTTCGGCGTCATTGCGCTGCTCGCCATCCGCCACCGCGCGCCACCCGCCGCTGCCAAGGAGCCGCCGCTCAAACTGATGGCCGATGGCGCAAAATTCGTCTGGCATGAACGCTTCCTGCTCGGCTGCGTCTCGCTCGATCTGTTTGCCGTGTTGCTGGGCGGGGCAACCGCGATGCTGCCGGCCTTTGCTTATGACGTGCTCCATGTCGGCGATTTCGGGCTTGGCGTGATGCGCGCCGCCCCGGCGCTGGGTGCGGTGCTGGTAGCAACCTGGCTGGGTTTCCGCCCGATCACGCGGGAAGTTGGAGCCAAGATGTTGTGGGCTGTGGCAGCATACGGACTGGCGACTTTGATATTCGGCCTTTCGACCAATTACCTGCTCTCACTGGCGATGCTCGCGGTGCTGGGTGCGGCGGATTCGATCTCGGTGTTCATCCGTAACACGCTGGTCCAGATCAACACACCCGATGACAAACGCGGCCGGGTTTCCTCCATCTCGGGCCTCGCAATTTCTGCGTCAAACGAACTGGGCGAGATGCAATCAGGTCTGGCTGCAGCGCTGCTCGGGCCCGTCGCGGCGGTTGCACTCGGCGGCGTGGGGGCTATCGTGGTGACCGCTCTGTGGGCCTGGCGGTTCCCGGAACTTCGCCGGGCAAAGACCTTCGCCCCGCAATATCGACAGAAGGAAGACGTGTCATGAAAGCTGACAGCATACTTGCCACCATCGGCAACACCCCGCACATCCGCATGGCCCGCCTGTTCCCCGATCACGAAGTGTGGATCAAGGCCGAGCGCGCAAATCCCGGCGGTTCGATCAAGGACCGCATCGGTCTGGCCATGATCGAAGCGGCCGAAGCCGATGGCAGCCTCAAGCCCGGCGGCACGATCATCGAGCCGACCAGCGGCAACACCGGGATCGGCCTCGCCATGGCGGCAGCGGTCAAGGGTTACAAGCTGGTGCTGGTGATGCCCGATTCGATGTCGATCGAACGGCGCCGTCTGATGCTGGCCTATGGTGCCACTTTCGATCTTACCCCGCGCGAAAAGGGCATGAAGGGCGCGATCGAACGCGCGCATGATCTGATCGCCTCAACCCCGGGTTCGTGGATGCCGCAGCAGTTTGAAAATCCCGCCAACATCGCGGTCCATGTCCGCACCACCGCGCAGGAAATTTATGATGATTTCAAGGACAGTCCGATCGACGCGCTGATCACCGGGGTTGGCACCGGCGGCCACCTGACCGGCTGTGCCGAAATGCTCAAGGTCAAATGGCCGGCGATGAAGGTCTGGGCGGTGGAACCGACGCTCTCCCCCGTAATCTCCGGCGGTCAGCCAGCACCGCACCCGATCCAGGGGATTGGTGCCGGCTTCATTCCCGCCAACCTTCACACCCAGGCGATCGACGGCGCGATCCAGGTCGATCCTGCCGATGCCAAGGAAATGGCGCGGCTTTCGGCTACCGTGGAAGGCATGCTGGTGGGGATCAGCTCAGGGGCGACCTTGGCGGCGATTGCGCAGAAGCTGAAGGAACTGCCGGCGGGATCGCGGGTGCTGGGATTCAACTATGATACCGGTGAACGGTATCTCTCGGTGCCGGATTTCTTGCCGGAATGAGCGAACTTCGAACGGGTACAGTAAGTGGAGTCTCGCGTGACCGACAGTAATCGTACGTTCCTCGATATGTTTTCGGATCGCGAGCGCATCGCCAATTACTCCGAAGGGCCGCCAAGATTTACCCCAGGCCTCGACGCAGTGCATCGAATGACTGGGATTTTGCTGAGAGAGCGCGCATCAGCGGGCGCGCATGTGCTCGTGCTTGGAGCTGGTGGAGGACTGGAGCTCAAGGCGCTGGCGGCGTCGCAGCTTGATTGGCGTTTCACGGGGGTCGATCCAGCTGGTCCGATGCTCGATCTTGCGCGCGAGGCGATGGGCGCGGACATTGCTCGCGTCGAACTGATTGAAGGATACATCAGCGACGCTCCCGCCGGCCCGTTTGATGCCGCTACGTGCTTACTCACACTACACTTTCTCGATCGGGACGAGCGCGTGCGGACGCTGCAAGAGATGCATCGGCGCATGAAACCCGGATCACCACTTGTAGTTGTGCATTCCAGCTTTCCGCAGAATGAGCCTGCTCGCTCTCGCTGGCTCAATCGCTATGCCGCTTATGCAGTCGCTGCCGGTGCCGATCCAGCACAGACGGAACAGGCGCGGGCCGCAGTGGCTGACAGCTTGGCGCTGCTGTCGCCTCAAGACGACGAGGACTGCCTGCGTGACTCCGGCTTTGGCAATATCGAGCTGTTCTACGCTGCTTTTACATGGCGCGGCTGGATTGCGACGGCCTAACGCACGAACGGACGTCATAATCCGTTGCGACGTTGACCGAGCGATGTAATGCCGCGACTGTAGCCGCCGCGCGCCGATCAAGCCGTTGCAAACGCCTCGACTGGCAGTTCCATCATTGCATCCGCGCCCGCTTCGATCTTGCGGCGCAGCGCGCCGACATCGGGCAGGAACCGCTCACCGTAATAGCGCGCAGTGGTCAACTTGGCCTGATAGAACGGCTCATCGCCCGCGCCTTCGGCCAGCTTGGTCACCGCCACTTCGGCCATCCGCACCCACATCAGGCCGAGCGCGACGATCCCCATCATGTGCATGTAATGGTGCGCACCGGCGCCGACGTTGTTGGGGTTTGCCATGCCGTTCTGCATGAACCACATGGTCGCCGCCTTGAGTTCGCCATTGGCCTTCTCGACCTTTTCGGCAAGCGCGGCGATTTCGGGCTTGGCTTTGGCCGCAGCGCACTCACCATCGACTACGGCGAAGAACGCCTGCACCGCGCGGCCGCCATTCTGGGCCAGCTTGCGGCCGACCAGGTCCATCGCCTGCACGCCGTTCGCGCCTTCGTAGATCTGGGCAATGCGGGCATCGCGCACGAACTGGCTCATCCCCCATTCCTCGATATAGCCGTGCCCGCCGAACACCTGCTGCATGCTGACGCAGGTATCGAAACCCTTGTCGGTGCCGTAACCCTTGATCACCGGGGTCAGCAGGCTGATCAGATCATCGGCGGTGTGGCGTTCTGCGTCTGTTGCCGCCTTGTGGACCAGATCGACCTGCAGCGCTCCCCACAGGCACAGCGCCCGCATCCCTTCTGTGAAGGCCTTGGCGTCCATCAGCATCCGGCGGATATCGGGGTGGACGAACAGCGTATCGGCCTTTTCGTTCGGCTCGGCAGGGCCCGTAAGCGCACGGCCCTGGCGGCGGTCCTGCGCATATTTGACCGCGTTCTGGTAGGCCACTTCAGCCTGGCTGAGTCCCTGAATGCCAACACCCAGCCGTGCCGCGTTCATCATGATGAACATCGCAGCGAGACCCTTGTTTTCCTCGCCGACCAGATACCCGGTCGCGCCGTCATAATTCATCACGCAAGTGGCATTGCCGTGGATGCCCATCTTGTGTTCCAGGCTGCCACACGAAACCGCATTGCGCGCGCCCAGCGACCCATCGTCATCCACCAGCACCTTGGGGACGATGAACAGCGAGATGCCTTTGGTGCTGTCTGGCGCATCGGGGGTCTTGGCCAGCACCAGATGGATGATGTTCTCGGTCAGGTCATGCTCGCCCGCCGAAATGAATATCTTGGTGCCGGTGATGGCATAGGTGCCATCAGCTTGCGGCACGGCGCGGGTCCGGATCAGGCCCAGATCGGTACCGCAGTGCGGCTCGGTCAGGTTCATCGTGCCCAGCCATTCGTTGGCGATCATCTTGGGCAGATATTTCGCCTGCTGCTCCGGGCTGCCCTTGGCCAGGATCGAGGCGATCGCCCCGCCAGTCAGCCCCGGGTACATGCCCCAAGCCATATTGGCCGAGGAGATGAATTCTTCCGCC
Source organism: Novosphingobium sp. (assembly GCF_031417815.1). GTDB lineage: Bacteria > Pseudomonadota > Alphaproteobacteria > Sphingomonadales > Sphingomonadaceae > Novosphingobium. Next base: position 40,281 of record NZ_JANOWI010000041.1, read on the forward strand.
ATCATCCCCAGCACATGCGGCATCCCCTGCCCGCCGAATTCCTCTGGCGCAGACAGCGTCCCCCAGCCCGCTTCGCGGAACTGGGCGTGGGCCTGCTTGAAGCCTTTGGGCGTGGTCACCGAGCCATCGGGATGGCGGGTGCAGCCTTCGATATCACCGGACAGGTTGATCGGGGTGAGGACCTCGGCGCAGAACTTGCCGCATTCTTCAACCACCACGTCGATCATCTCGGCGCCGGCATTCTCGAAGCCGGGCAGGTTGCCATGGCTTTCAAGCTGCAGCACTTCATTGATGACGAACCGCGTGTCGCGCGTCGGGGCCCTGTAGATCGGCATGGGTATGGTCCTGTGGTTTGGGTTCAGCCCTTGCGGGTTGTAAGATCGATGTTTTCAACGAGCGCGATGAACTGGTTCAGTTCAGTGATCGCCGCGTCGATATCGTCGCGCTGCTGGTGCATCCGGCCAACCTTCTCGCGGCACCGCTGGACAGTGACCCTGCGCTGTTCGACCCGGCCGTCACCCAGATCGTAAAGGTCGATCATCTCGCGGATTTCGATCAAGGAAAAGCCGACGTTCTTGGCCCGCAGGATCCACGCCAGCCGGGCCCGGTCACGCTTCGAATAGCTGCGGGTCAGGCCGATCCGGTTGGGCGCGATCAGCCCTTCGTCTTCATAGAACCGCAGCGCGCGGGCGGTAACGCCAAACTCGCTGGTCAGATCCGAGATTGAATAGTGCTCGCGCTCCAGCGCGTCGGGCGTATCAAGGTGGGCACCGTCGTGCGACGAGGGCGAGGCGGCCAAATTGTCCATAACCGCGCGAATACCTTACCTTTACGTAAACGTCAACTGGATGCCCGCGTCAGCCTGCCGTCTGCCAGCACCCGGTAAAAACAGCTGCGCGCGCCGGTGTGGCAAGCCGGTCCGGCCGGCTCCACAACCAGGACCAGCGCGTCCTGATCGCAATCGACCCGGATCTCGCGAACATTCAGCACGTGGCCCGAACTTTCGCCTTTCATCCACAGCCTGCCGCGCGAGCGCGAGTGGAAATGCGCCAGTCCGGTCTCCAGCGTCCTCGCCAGCGCCTCGGCGTCCATCCAGGCCACCATCAGCACTTCGCGGCTCTGTGCATCGGTGCAAACCGCGCAGATCAGCCCCTGTGCGTCGAACTTCGGGATGAACTCCGAACCCTGTTCGATCGCCTGTTTGTCGATTCCGTCCATGCCTTTCCTTGTTGCAAGATAACCACATGTGTCGACCAAAAACTGTCTTGCGAACGCTTCGCACTTCCCTTGCTGGTCCCTTTCGGTGATTTTAGACGCGCAGATGGCAGAGGCTCAGGTTCAGGGACCGCCAACCGCATGAGGGATCGGACGAGATGGCCCAAAGGGGGAGCCATCGAATTGCGCAAGCAACGTCTGGAGAGTTTCGTCACGAGGGCGCCCGGAGCTTTGGTTCCGGGCGTTTTCGTTTTCAGACGTGCTCCAGCGCCTCGTCGAGCACCCGGGCAAAGCAGGCAATCATCACGCGTTCGGCCCCGGCCCGCTTCAGCACCGCCAGGCAGGCATCGGTGGTAGCCCCGCTGGTCAACACGTCATCAACCAGCAACACCTTGGCGCCCTTGATTCGCGCTTCCCAGCCTTTGCCGATCACGAAAGCTCCCGACAACGCCCGGGCCCGCGCGATCCGCCCCAGCCCGCCCAGCATTGGCGTGCGTTTGCGGCGGACCAGCACATCGACCCCCACCTGCACGCCGCGCAGCGCCGCCAGCTCGTTCGCCAGCAGCACCGATTGGTTGAACCCGCGGCTCCATAGCCGCCAGCGGTGGAGCGGAACCGGCACTGCGATCCAGTCCGGCCCGACCATGTCCGGCAGCTGCGCCGCCATCAGCCGCGCCAGCATCGGCGCGAGCGCGATCCGGCCGCCGTGCTTCAACGCCAGCACCAGCTTGCGCGAGGCATCGTTGTACAGCGTGGCCGCAGCGATCCCGGCATGGCGCGGCGGACTGGCCAGGCACGGCGGGCAGATCGTTCCCTCGACCAGCGTTGCCCCCAGCGGACGGCGGCAACTGGCGCAGGCCGGATCGCCGGGGATGGCCAGTTCGCTCCAACACTGCGCGCACAGCCCGGTTTGCGCCGCCAGCCCGTCACCGCACAGCGGACAGCGGGGCGGGAAGATCACGTCGACGACCGGCACAAGAAGCGGATGGAGCTGCATTCCGGCTTGGTATCGCTTGCGCAAGGCCTGCGCGCAAGGCAGGGCGTGCAGCGTGAGCCAGCCCGCCCCGCCCGTGATCTTTGCCCCCGCGCGCCGCCTCGCGCAGCGCGGCCGTGCGCTGCACTTGCAGCTGCGGCCAGGGGCGGCCACCTACCTGATCGACGACATGGTTGCGGACGTGGCCGAGCGGCTCGCGTTCCTGCGCCATGTCCCGCGCCGGGTTCTGGCGATCGGCGATCTGGGCGCGCTGGGTCTGGCACTCTACGGGCCCGAAACCGAAGTGACCGGTCTTGACCCGGCCGCTGGTTTCGATCTCGAAGCGCCCTACCCTTTGCGCGGTTTCGACACCGTGGTCAGCCTTGGTGTGCTCGATACCGCCAACGACCTGCCCGGCGCGCTGATCCACTTGCGGGGTGCCCTGGCCCCCGGTGGTCTCGCGATCGCGAGCTTCATCGCCGCCGGATCGCTCCCGGCCTTGCGCGAAGCGATGCTGGTGGCCGACGGTGACCGGCCCGCCCCGCGGCTGCACCCGGCGGTCGATGTCCGCGCCGGAGGGCAGCTGCTGCAGCGCGCGGGCTGGGCCGATCCGGTGGTCGACAGCCGCACGCTTGCCGTGCGCTTCTCCAGCCTTGACCGCCTGGTGGCGGACCTGCGGGCGCAGGGGCTCAGCAATTGCCTCGCCAACCCCGGCCCGCCGCTCTCCCGCCAACAGCGCGCGATGGCCCGCGAGCGCTTCGGCTCCGGCACGACCGAGACCTTCGAGATCCTGACCCTGACCGGCTGGAAGCGTTAGGCCAGCGCCGCTTGCGCCGCCGCCAGCCGCGCGATCGGCACGCGGTATGGACTGGCGCTGACATAGTCCAATCCGACCTTCTCGCAGAACGCAATGCTCGCCGGATCCCCGCCGTGTTCCCCGCAGATGCCAAGCTTGATATCGGGCCGGGTCGCCCGGCCGCGCTCTACCGCCATTTCAACCAGTTGCCCCACGCCCTCGATATCGAGGCTGACGAACGGATCGCGCGGGAAGATGCCCTGCTCGACGTACGGACCCAGGAACCGCGCTGCATCGTCCCTCGAAACGCCCAGAGTTGTCTGAGTCAAATCATTGGTGCCAAACGAGAAGAATTCGCCCACTTCGGCAATCTCACCGGCCATCAAGGCGGCGCGCGGCAGTTCGATCATGGTGCCGACGTGATAGGCCACGCGCGCGCCTTTCTCGGAGAACACCGCCTCTGCGGTGCGGTCGATCAAGGCTTTGAGGATCGCCAGTTCCTTGCGCGTCGCCACCAGCGGCACCATCACTTCGGGCACCGGTGCCTCGCCGCCCTGCGCGGCGACATCGCAGGCCGCCTCGAACAGCGCCCTGGCCTGCATCTCATAGATTTCGGGGAAGGTGATCCCCAGGCGGCAGCCACGATGCCCCAGCATCGGGTTAAACTCGTGCAGTTCAGCGGCGCGGCGCTTCAGCGTATCGACCCCGATCCCGATGGTTTCGGAAAGTTCGGCGAATTCGGCATCGGCGTGCGGCAGGAATTCGTGCAGCGGCGGATCGAGCAGGCGCACGGTTACCGGCAGGCCGGCCATCACCTCAAAAATCGCATGGAAATCGGCGCGCTGTTCGGGCAGCAGCTTGGCCAGCGCGGCGCGGCGGTTGCCATCATCCTCGGCCAGGATCATCTGCCGCACCGAGGCAATCCGGGCGGCATCGAAGAACATGTGCTCGGTGCGGCACAGCCCGACCCCTTCGGCGCCAAACTGCCGCGCGGTGCGGCAATCGGCGGGGGTTTCGGCGTTGGTGCGCACTTTCATCCGGCGGTGCTGATCGGCCCAGCCCATCAGCACCCCGAAATCGCCGACCAGTTCGGGCTCGATCGTCGGCACGTGGCCGGCCATGATTTCGCCGGTGGTGCCATCGAGCGTGATCAGATCGCCTTCCTTGAGTGCGCGATTGCCGATCCGCAGCGTCCGGCTGGCCATGTCGATCGAGACGCTGGACGCGCCCGAAACGCAGGGCCGCCCCATCCCGCGCGCCACCACCGCGGCGTGTGACGTCATGCCGCCGCGTGCGGTCAGGATGCCCTTGGCAGCGTGCATGCCGTGGATATCCTCGGGGCTGGTTTCAAGCCGCACCAGCACCACCGCATCGCCCCGCCCGGCCAGCTTTTCGGCGGTATCGGCATCGAGCACGATCGCACCCGAAGCCGCGCCGGGGCTGGCCGGCAGCCCCTTGCCCAGCACATCGCGCACCGCCGTGGGATCAAGCGTGGGGTGAAGCAATTGATCGAGCTCCATCGGATCGACCCGCAAGATCGCCGCGCGTTGATCGATCAGCCCTTCGTGGGTCATGTCGACCGCCATCTTCAGCGCGGCCTTGGCGGTGCGTTTGCCGCTGCGGGTCTGCAGCATCCACAAGTGCCCGCGCTCGACGGTGAATTCGATGTCCTGCATGTCGCGGTAATGCGCCTCGAGCAGTTCGAACACCGCTGCCAGTTCGGCATAGGCTTTGGGCATGGCTTCTTCCATGCTCAGCGGCTTGGCTCCGGCCCGTTCGCGGCTGGCCTTGGTCAGGTACTGCGGTGTGCGGATGCCTGCGACAACGTCCTCGCCCTGGGCATTGACCAGCCATTCGCCGTAATAGGCTTTCTCGCCAGTCGCCGGATCGCGGGTGAAGGCAACGCCGGTGGCGCTGGTATCGCCCATGTTGCCAAACACCATCGCCTGGACGTTGACCGCGGTGCCCCAATCGCCCGGGATGTCATTCAAGCGACGATAGACCTTGGCCCGGTCTGAATCCCAGCTGTCGAACACTGCCCGGATCGCGCCCCACAGCTGTTCGTGGACGTCCTGCGGGAACGGGCGGCCCAGTTCGCTTTCGACGATGGCGTTGTATTGCGCGACGAGTTTTTGCCAATCCTCAGCTTGCATCTCAACATCGGCGTAGTAGCCACTGTCTTCCTTGGCGATTTCAAGCACGTCTTCGAACAGGTGATGGTCCAGCCCCAGCACCACATCGGAATACATCTGGATGAAGCGGCGATACGAATCCCACGCAAACCGGGCATCGCCCGAGGTCTGTGCCAGCCCCGCAACCGTGGCATCGTTGAGCCCCAGGTTGAGCACGGTATCCATCATCCCCGGCATCGATACCCGCGCGCCTGAACGGACCGAGACCAGCAGCGGATCGCTGGCATCGCCGAATGTCTTGCCGACTACCGTCTCGATGTGGCCCAGTGCGTTGGCCACTTCGGCCTTGAGCGCGTCCGAAAACTCCCCGCCCTCGGCCAGATAGCGCACGCATTCTTCGGTGGTGATGGTGAAGCCCGGCGGCACCGGCAGCCCGATCCCGGCCATTTCCGCCAGGTTCGCACCTTTGCCGCCGACGATCGTCTTGTCGCGGCTGCGGGGGTCGGCGTTGCGGGCGGTGCCGCCGAAGGGGTAGACTTGGCTGTTCATCTAACTCACCGCTTTCCTGAACCTGCAGGTTGACACAGTTGACACCGCGTCCGCTTCTTCCAACAGACCCCTGCCCCGCAGAATTCCGCTGTTTTCGCCCGATCTGCGCCGGGCGTGCAAACCGCGAAACGAAAAAACCTGCGCCCGCGCGCTTACCCCTCGATCCGCGAAAAGTCCGCCACGCCGTGCACCGCATCGCGGAAGCTGGCAAGCAGCGCGAGGCGGGATTGGCGTTTCTGATCATCGGCATCATTGACGGTCACCTGGTCGAAGAACGCATCGATGGGGCCGCGCAGCGTAGCCAGTGCCGCCATCGCCCCGGCAAAATCCTCTGCTGCGACGGCGGCGGCGGATTTCGGCCCGGCAGCGGCAAGCGCATCGATCAGCGCCTTTTCGGCAGGTTCGGGGGTGTAGGAAAGCGCTAAATCCCCCTCCCGCTTGCGGGAGGGGTTAGGGGTGGGTGAGTCAGCGGCAGGTGCGGCGTTGGTACCAAGTGGCCCACCCCCTGCCCCTCCCGCAAGCGGGAGGGGGGAAGCAAAGCCCTCCTTCTTGAGGATATTCGCCGCGCGCTTGTATCCGGCGAGCAGATTGGTGCCGTCATCGGAACCGATGAACGCCTGCAGCGCATGGACCCGCGCCAGCAGGCGGACCAGATCGTCCTCCCCGCCAAGCGCGAAGACAGCGTCGATCAGGTCGTGGCGGACCCCCGCTTCGCGTTGCTGGACTTTTAGGCGATCGACAAAGAAATTGAAGAGACTCGTGCTGCCAATTTCGATCGATTCGCTTGGATAAAGAGACTTGCCTTCCCTAAGCGAGGGTAAGACTTTCTCGAGAAAAATTACTTCTAATTCTTTGTTTTTATTAAATATATCTTCGTATTTGTACGTGTCCTCAATTCCAAACGGATAGTTTGGCCAGAATTTCTCCATCACATTCGCCAGAACTGAATCAGTCGCGCAAGCGCGATTCATGTGTTGGGTGGTGAGTAACAAGCACGTTTGAGCAACTATGTATTTTAGGGGCGGTGAAGCGTTTGAAGATTGGAGTATTCTCAACGTACCCAGCGCCGCCCTTCGCAAAGCGAAAGGATCCTTTGATCCAGAAGGCGCGAGATCGACGATAAAGAAACATGCCAGCGTATCCAGCTTATCCGCCAAAGAGACCGCCACCGACACCGGCGCGATGGGCACGTCATCGCCCTGCCCGACCGGCTTGTAGTGATCGCGGATCGCGTCGGCGACGGCATCGGGCAGGCCTTCGGCGCGGGCGTAGTAGCCGCCCATCAGGCCTTGCAGTTCTGGGAATTCGCCGACCATTTCGGTGACCAGATCGGCCTTGCACAGGCGTGCGGCCAGTTCGGCCTGGTCGGCGAGGTTCGCTTGATCCTCCTCGAGCTTGCTCGGGGAGGTGGCAGCGCGCAGCGCTGACGGAGGGGCCCCTCCACCACCCTGCGGGCGGTCCCCCTCCCCATCGCAAGTCGATGGGGAGGATTTTACGATCCCCTCCTCAAACAGCCACCGGGCCAGCTTGGCGACGCGTTCGGCCTTATCCGCAACCGTCCCAAGCTTCTCATGGAAGGTGATCCGCGCCAGCCCCTCAGCGTGCTGCGCCAAGGTCTTCTTGCGGTCCTGCTCCCAGAAGAAGCGCGCATCGCTCAGCCGTGCGGCGAGCACCTTGCGGTTGCCATCGACAATCGCCGCGCCGCCATCGCTGGCGGCAATGTTGGCGGTGCAGACGAAGGCGTTGGCGAGTTTGCCTGCGCTGTCGTTGCAGACGAAATACTTCTGGTTGGTCCGCGCGGTCAGCTGGATCACTTCGGGGGGGACATCGAGGAACCCCGCGTCGAACCGGCCGAGCAGCGGAACCGGCCATTCGGTGAGGCCGGCGTTTTCGATCACCAGCCCTTCGTCTTCAACCAGCACCAGCCCGGCGGCCTGCGCGGCTTTGGCAGCACCGGCGCGGATCAGATCCTGACGCTCGGCATGATCGACGATCACGTGCGCGGCGCGCAACTTGGCGGCGTAGTCATCCGCGCCGTCGATGCTGATCTCGCCGTCAGAATGGAACCGGTGGCCACGGGTCAGCCGTCCGGCCGAAACTCCGCCCACTTCGCAAGGCACGACCGCGCCATCAAACAGCGCGACAATGGCCGAAAGCGGACGGACCCAGCGCAATGACTCGCTGCTGAGCGAGGCCGCGCCCCAGCGCTGGCTCTTGGGCCAGGGGAAGGCGCGAACGATCGCCGGAATTGCTTCGGCCAGCACTTCGGCGGTGGCGCTGCCCGGCTTTTGCGTGACGGCGTAAAGCACCCCATCCCGCTCGGTCAGCTGGTCTTCGCTGAGGCCGGTCTTGCGCAGGAACCCTTCGAGCGCTTGCGGCGGCGCACCAACGCGCGGGCCCTTCAGTTCCTCGCTGACCGCAGCAGTGGCCGTGGGTAGGCTGCGCGCGATCAGCGTCAGGCGGCGCGGAGTGGACCACACGGTGATTTCGCCCAAGGCAACCCCGGCCGCGTCCATTTCCTTGCGGAACAGCTTTTCGAGGGTCTCGCGCGCGCCGGCCTGCATCCGCGCGGGGATTTCTTCGCTGCGCAGTTCGAGGAGGAAGTCAGACATTGGCCCACTCACCCTTCAACCCAAGTTCGTCACCCTGAACTTGTTTCAGGGTCCATTTGGCAACGCAGGCCGAAGTGTTGTTGGGCAGCAAAACGCTATCGTCCTCGGTTTCCTTGGGCCACCGGGCAAGCGGCACGATGGACCCTGAAACAAGTTCAGGGTGACGGTTTCTGGTTGGGTGGGCGGCACCCATCACAGCACCCACTCCGGAAACTTGTCCGCCCATTCAGCCTCGTTCTTGGCGATCCAGGCCTGCGCCGATCCTTTGGCGAGGTCCCTCACCCGGCCCATGTAGCTGGCGCGTTCCTGGACCGAGATCACGCCGCGCGCCTGCAGCAGGTTGAACAGGTGGCTGGCCTCGATCGCCTGGTCATAGGCGGCCAGCGGCACTCCGGCTTCAATGCAGGCCTGGCATTCGCGCTCGGCGTTTTTGAAGCCTTCGAACAGCTGGTCGGTGTTGGCGACCTCGAAGTTGTATTTGGAGAATTCCTGCTCGTTCTTCAGGAACACCTCGCCATAGCTGACCCCGGCGGCGTTGAACGCCAGGTCATAGACGCTGTCGACGCCTTGAATGTACATCGCGAGGCGTTCGAGGCCGTACGTCAGCTCGCCCGCGACCGGTTTGCAATCGAAGCCGCCCATCTGCTGGAAATAGGTGAACTGGCTGATTTCCATCCCGTCGCACCACACTTCCCAGCCCAGCCCCCAGGCCCCCAGCGTCGGACTTTCCCAGTCATCCTCGACAAAGCGGATATCGTGGCTGAGCGGATCGACGCCGATTTCGAACAGGCTTTGCAGATAGAGCTCCTGCAGGTTGTCCGGGCTCGGCTTCATGATCACCTGATACTGGTAGTAGTGCTGCAGCCGGTTGGGGTTTTCGCCGTAACGCCCGTCAGTCGGGCGGCGGCTTGGCTGGACATAGGCGGCGTTCCACGGCTGCGGCCCAAGGCTGCGCAGGGTGGTCGCCGGGTGAAAGGTTCCCGCCCCCACGCGCATGTCGTACGGCTGCAGGATCAGGCAGCCCTGCTTGCTCCAGAAGGCGTGGAGCGTAAGGATCATGTCCTGGAAGGAAAGGGGCAAAGGACTGGCGCTCATGTCTCGGGGCTTTGGCGGATGGGCCGGGTGCGGTCAATATCCGCATTCGTTCATCGACTGACAGGATTTGCCCGTTTAGAAGCTGAAGGCATGAGCAAATTCAACCATCTGTTCGCCCCCTTGTTAGCGATTACCGCGTTGCTCGGCCCGGCTGTTTCGCCGGCGCCAGCCCAGCAGGCGGCGTCCGCCCCGCTTGAAGCCAGGCCCGCACTGTGGAAACTGGCCGATCATGACACCACGATCTATCTGTTCGGCACGGTCCATATCCTGCCCAAAGGCGTCAACTGGTTCAACGGGCCGGTCGAATATGCCTTCAACCATTCGGACCTGCTGGTTACCGAATTGCCCGATATCACGCCGGTCGATTTCATGAAGGGCATGGCCAAGTATGGCGTGCTGCCGGCCGGCCAATCACTGCGCGCGAAGCTGGGCGAGGAACGCCGCGGCCGCTATGAGGCGGCGCTGGCCGGGCTGGGCCAGCGCCCCGAAATGTTCGATCGCAACCGGCCGTGGGTGCCCGCCACGCTGATCCCGTTGCTGACGATCCAGAAGGTCGGCTATGATCCCGCGTTCGGCGTGGAAACGGTGCTTGATGGCAAAGCCAAGGCCCGCAAGATCGTCCGCGCAGGGCTGGAAACGATCGATTTCCAGTTCGGTCTGCTGGGCGGCCAAAGCGAAGAACAGCAGATCGAATACCTCGACACGGTGATCAAGGGCGTGCCCGAAATGCAGGAAACCATCGCCCAGATGGTCACGCTGTGGTCGGCGGGCGACGAAGCCGGACTGGCCGCGATGCTCAACGCCGAGCAGGAGCCGGAATTCGCCGAAATGATGCTCTATGCGCGCAATCGTGCCTGGGCCAGATGGATCGAAAACCGGATGGCACAGCCGGGTACGGTGTTCATTGCGGTCGGCGCAGGGCATCTTGGCGGAACCAAATCGGTGGGCGATCTGCTGACCAAGGGCGGGTTCCGGCTGACGCGTGTTCAATAGTGCGGGCCGCCTGCTGCTGGGGCTGATCGCCGCGCTGACGCTGGCAGGATGCGCCGCGCCGCAAGACGCCCGCCCGGCACTGTGGCTGGTCGAAGGTCCGGGCGGCGCCAAGGCGTGGCTGTTCGGCACGATCCACGGGCTGCGCGATCCGGTCAACTGGCGTTCGGACACGGTTGAAGCGGCGCTGGCGCAGTCTGACCGGCTGATTCTGGAAGTGGCCGACATCGAAAATCAGGCCGCCACCGCGCAGGCCTTTGCCGAGCTGGCGCAAGGCGGGCCGCATCCGCCGCTGCTGCAGCGGGTGCCGCCTGGCGATGCCGATGATCTTGCCGCCGAACTGGCGCAGGACCGGATCGCGCCCGGCAGCCTTGATCGCTATGATACCTGGGCGGCCGCGCTGATGATCGCGCAGGCCCAGGCCAGCCTTGACCGGCAGGACAGCGCCAACGGGATCGACCGCGCACTGGCCGCATCCTATCGCGGCCCGATCGGCGAGCTGGAGGGTGCCAGGGCGCAACTGGCGATATTCGATGCCCTACCCGAAGCCCAGCAGCGCGCGCTGCTGGGTGCGGTGATTGACGAGGATGCAGCTGCGCGCAGCACCCAGGCCCGCGCGCTCGAACAGGCCTGGGCAAAAGGTGACGTGGCAGCGATCGCCCGGGTCAGCGATGCGGAGACCTTTGGCGATCCGGTGCTGCGCGATGCTCTGCTGGTGGGCCGCAACCGCGCCTGGACGATCAGGCTGATCGCCTTGCTGGGCGCGCGGGCCCGGCCGTTCATTGCGGTGGGCGCGGCGCATATGGCGGGGCCCGATGGTCTGCCCGCGATGCTGGCGGCGCAGGGCTACACCGTCACCCGGCTTCAGTAGCCTTGCATTTGCCGCGCTTTGCCGTTAGGGGCGCGCGCTTCCCCGTTATGGTCATCCCTGGAGGCGTGGCGGTGAAGCTGTACAATTTTTCCGTTTTTGAAAGGCACATGCAATGAGCGAAACGCTGCAACTGCCGGCCGAGACGCGCGACCGGGCTGGCAAGGGAGCCTCCCGGGCACTGCGTCGCGAAGGCCGCGTCCCCGCCGTCGTCTATGGCGGCAATGAAGAGCCCCTCGCGGTCCACGTCGAGGAAAAGCTGCTGCGCAAGCAGCTTGGCACCGGCCACTTCTTCAACTCTGTGGTTGACGTTGTTGTCGGCGGCAAGACCGTGCGGACCCTGCCCAAGGACGTTGCCTTCCACCCCGTCAGCGATCGCCCGCTGCATGTCGATTTCCTGCGCGTGTCGAAGGATTCCAAGATCCACGTCAACGTGCCGGTGGTCTTCGCCAACGAAGAAGCCTCGCCCGGCCTCAAGCGTGGCGGCGTGCTCAACATCGTGCGTCACGAACTTGATCTGGTCTGCGCTTCGGACAACATCCCCGAAGAGATCGCGATCGACGTAACCGGTTTCGATGTCGGCGATTCGATCCACATCAGCCACGTCAAGCTGCCCAGCGGCGTCGAAAGCGCGATCACCGACCGCGATTTCACCATCGCTACGATCATTGCCCCTTCGGGCATGCGCAGCGAAGTTGGAGACAACGCCAAGACTGAGGGCGAAGGCGAGTAAGCCGTTCGCTTAAGCCAGAGTTAAGCCGGGCTGCCTCAAAGCGGCCCGGCTTTTTCGTATCCAAGGGGCGCTTTTTCCATGAACACTTTCCGCCGTATTTCGCTGACGCTGGGCGCTGCCACGCTGCTGGTCCCCTCGCTGGCGTTCGCACAGGCCAAGGCACCCGCCCCGGCTCCGGCTCCCGCCCCAGCCCCAGCTGCAGCTTCGGCCCCAGTCGATGATTTCGGCTGCGTGCTGCAGTTGATGTGGTTCGTTTCGGAAGGCCGCAAGATGATCGCCGATACCAAAGTGACGGCTGACAAGCGCGCTGAAATGGGCGGCATGCTGGTCGATTTCGGCCTCGCGCTGGGCTATTTCGAAGGCCGCATTGCGGGTCTTTCTTCGGGCGATTTCAAGGCCCGTTCGGAAGCCGCATTTGGCCGCATGAAAGCGATGAACGACGATCAGCTGTCCGAAAGCACACTGGCCTGCATCGCCGCCCACAAAACCGGCGAAACCCGCATGATGGACCGCATGCTGGGCAAGTAAGCCCAGCCATCCTGGTTGACCGGGCGGGCGGTTATGCGCCAAGGCCTTGCGCCATGGCAAACCGGCCGCCGCAGGTTTTCGATCCCTGCTCTGGCGGCCCAGATGGGCAGGCGGCGACATGCAATTGTGGGTAGGCCTGGGCAATCCTGGCGCACAGTATGCGCTGCACCGCCATAATGTCGGCTTCATGGCGATCGATACTATCGCCGAGGTCCATGGCTTTTCGCCTGCGCAGAAGAAGTTCCAGGGCTGGCTGCAGGAAGGCCGGATCGGCGGCGTCAAGGTGCTGCTGCTCAAGCCCGCGACGTACATGAACGAAAGCGGCCGCGCGGTGGGCGAGGCGCTGCGCTTTTACAAGCTCGATACCGAGGCGCTTACGGTGTTCCACGACGAGCTCGATCTCGCCCCCTTCAAGGTCAAGGTCAAGCAGGGCGGCGGCACCGCCGGGCACAATGGGCTGCGCTCGATCGACCAGCACCTTGGCGCTGATTTCCGCCGGGTGCGGATCGGCATCGGCCATCCCGGCCACAAGGACCGCGTCACCGGCTATGTGCTGGGCAACTATGCCAAGGCCGAGATGGACCCGCTGGCCGATATGCTGGGCGCGGTCGCGGCTGAGGCGGACCGGCTGGCCGACGGCGATGATCCGCGTTTCATGAACGACATCGCCCTGCGGCTTGGCGCGGCGGACCAATAGCGCGGGGCCTGGAGCGCCGCTTTCGTCGGGATTCTTTACAAATCACGTGATGGGCAAGACCCGTTAACCATTGAAACACGCACAAATACGGGGTTGGCACGCAGATTGCGTAGCTGAAGGGTTAATCACGTCCGCGATGGACCTGGTTGGGGGTATGGAAATGCGTATGAACCGGAAAATCTTTGCTGCCGCAATCCTGGCATCGGTAGCCTTCTCCGCCTCGCCGGCCCTGGCTGATGCGATCACGTTTGACTCCACCGACATCGGGGTGGACTATACCTTGAACTATGATGGTTTTTCGGACGCAACGACGATCGCCGGGTTGACCTCGACGACCACGTTCTCGCTCGCCAGCATCACCGGCAACACCTACACCTTCAATTATTCGGTCGCGAACACCAGCACCGCTCCGATCACCGGTTCGCGGGTGTCGGGTTTCGCTTTCAATGTCGATCCGAACATCACCGGCGCCACCAGCACCGGCGCGTTCGCCTACACCACGCTCAATTCGACCTATCCCAACGGGATTGGCGCGGTTGACGTGTGCTTCAAGGATGCCAGCACCGGCGCCTGCGCGGGCGGCGGCAGCGGCGGCCTTACCCAGGGCACGAGCGGCACCGGCACCTTCACGCTGAGCTTCGCACAGCCGGTCAGCTCGATCACGCTGAGCGACTTCTTCACGCGGTATCAGTCGATCACCGGCGCGGGTAACGTCACTTCGGCTTCGGGCTCAGGCACGCTGACCGGCACCACCACGACCACCGGTGGCACCCAGGTGCCCGAACCGGGCATGCTGGGCCTGCTTGGCACCGTGCTGATAGGCGGCGCGGCCTTGCATCGCCGCCGTCAGCGCCGCGCGACTATGCGCCTCGCTGCCGCTTAAAAAGCAACCAGACTAATCCGGTGTGCGCTCGGCTTCGGCCAGGTGCGCCCGGATTGTCATGTTTTTGGGTGCGAGCTGGGCGGCCTTGCGCAGCAACTGCCGCGCCCGTTCGGGATTGCTGCCCGATTTGAACTGCGCCCACCCGGCGGTATCCAGTACTGAAGGGTTGGCCGGTGCCAGTTTCAGCGCGCGGTCAGCGAATTCCAGCGCCTTGGCCGTGTTGCCCAGCATCAGCTGCGCATAGGCCACATTGTTCAGCACCATTACATTGCGCCCATCGGTCACCGCCAGAACGCGGTCATAGGCTGCAACTGCGCCGGCCCAATTGCCCGCGCGCATCGCGGCATCGGCATCGGCCATATCGCGGGTCAGGCTTTGCGGCTGGGGCGCATTGGCCCGCGCCTGATATCCTGCGGCCGCAGGGCTGCCCGCCGCTTTGGCAATCCTGGCCATCAGCACCAGCTCTGCGCGGCGCGCCAGCGGGCTGTCGGCAAAGGGCTTCAAAAGCGCCATCGCCGCTTGCGGATCGCCGCTGACCAGCAAGGCTTCGGCCAGCACCAGCGCCACTTCGCGGTTGGCAGGCAGCGCCTGCGCCAGCGGACGCAGCTGCGCGATCGCCTGTTCGGCAAGGTTGAGCCGCAGCAGCGCTTCGCCGTACATCAGCCGCACCGGCGATATCGGCGCCAGTGTGGTTTCAAGCGGCTGCACCAGATCGCGTACCCTGGTCCAGTCTTTGGCCGATGCCGCCAGCTTGACCTGGAGGAAGATTACTCCGAGGTCCTTCGGTGCAGCCTGCGCAGCCTTTGCGACGAGTGGCTTCATCTCATCGGTGCGGCCCAGATCGCCAAGCACCGCCGCCTTGCCGACCAGCGCCGCGATCGAAGCGGGGTAAAGCCGCTGCGCCTGGTCGTAAAAGCCCAGCGCGCTGTTCAGATCGCCGCGCCGCACCGCGATCTCGCCGCTGACCAGCAGCGTGTCGATCCCGCCTGGGGCCAGCCTTGCCGCTTTGGCCGCCATATCGGTGGCGCCGGGCAGATCGCCCGCCATCAGCCGGAAGCGGGCGTAATCGGCATAGAGCCGCGCATTGCCGCCGCGCGCCAGTCCTTTTTCAAAGTGCTGTGCGGCGAGCGGCAGATCGCCCTTTTGAATGGCAGCCATCGCCCGCAACCGGTCTGCTTCGGCCGTTTCAATGCCGGTCAGGAATGCCGTTGAGACATCAGACGCACCGCGCAGCAACGCCGCTTCGGCCGAAAGCTCGGCCAGTTGGTCCGTCGGCTTGGCCGTGCCGACCAGCTGCTGCAGCGCTGCGGCGGCGCCTTCACCATCCCCCAGCGCGATCAGCGTCTGCGCCTTCAGCAGCAACATGGCACGGTTGCCCGGCTCTTCATTCAGCGCGTTGGCGAGATGGATCCGCGCCGCGGCATAGTTGTTCGCGGCATATTCCTTCTGCGCCTTGGCAAAGGATTCGGCCGGGCTGTCGGCGCAAGCAGCCAGTGCAAGCAGCATGGCGGCAACGGGTATGGTGATGGTGTTCTTCATGCGTCGATCCTAACCCAGGGGTCTAAAATTAAGGTGAATCGGTGGTGCAGGTTGTTTTGATCGCCACTGGATTGCGCTAGGACGCACGGCGATGGAACGCGTGCTTGTTATCGGCTCGCCCGGCGCGGGCAAAAGCACACTGGCGCGCGAAATCGCTGCGCAAACCAGGCTGCCGCTCCATCATCTTGACCGGATGCACTGGCTGCCCGGCTGGACCGAGCGGGACCGCGACGAAGGCCGCGCTGAGCTGGCCAGTATCTTGGCGCAGGACCGCTGGATCATCGATGGCAATTACGGTTCAATCCTGGCGATGCGGCTGGCGCGGGCCGATACGGTGGTCTGGCTGGATTATCCCACCCATCTTTGCCTCTGGCGCGTGTTGAAACGCTGGTGGCACTATCGCGGCACCAACCGGCCCGACATGACCGAGGGCTGCCCCGAGCGGCTGGATCCTGAATTCCTGCTTTATGTGCTGACCTTCCGGCAGGCGTGGCAAGGCCGCAACGCTGTCTTGCTGGAGCAGTTCACGGGCACCGTGATCCGTTTGCGCACCCCCGATGCCGCCCGGTGCTGGCGCGAAAACCTATAGGCCCTCGCCAAATGCCCCCGCCCCCGCTATGGGCGCGCCTCACCCCCAGGCGGAGTAGAACATGGGTTTTCGTTGCGGTATCGTGGGCCTGCCGAATGTCGGCAAGAGCACCCTGTTCAATGCGCTGACCGAAACGCAGGCGGCGCAGGCGGCGAACTATCCGTTTTGCACGATCGAGCCCAATGTCGGCCAGGTCGGTGTGCCCGATCCGCGGCTTGACCAGCTGGCGGCGATTGCCGGCAGCGCCAAGATCATCCCGACCCAGCTCGGCTTTGTCGATATCGCCGGGCTGGTGCGCGGGGCCTCCAAGGGCGAAGGGCTGGGCAACCAGTTCCTCGGCAACATCCGCGAGGTCGATGCAATCGTCCACGTGCTGCGCTGCTTTGAAAACGACGATATCCAGCATGTCGACGAGCGGATCGACCCTGTGTCCGACGCCGATACGGTCGAAACCGAACTGATGCTGTCAGACCTCGAAAGCCTTGAAAAGCGGGTCCCTGCCGCACAGAAAAAGGCAACGCAGGGCGACAAGGATGCCAAGCTGCTCGCCTCCGTGCTGGCCCCGGCGCTCGATCTGCTGCGCGCAGGCAAGCCCGCACGCCTGGCCCGGCCGAGCGACGAGGAAGAGCTGCGGGTGTTCAATTCCGCGCAGCTGCTGACCGCCAAGCCGGTGCTCTATGTCTGCAATGTCGAGGAAGAAAGCGCCGCCAACGGCAATGCCTTTTCCGAAGCCGTGTTCGCGAAGGCCAAGGCCGAAGGTGCCAATGCGGTGATCGTCTCGGCCGCGATCGAAAGCGAACTGACCGGAATGAGCGACGAGGACCGCATGGTTTTCCTTGAGGAAATGGGCCTGCACGAAACCGGTCTCGCCCGCGTGATCCGCTCAGGCTACGATTTGCTCCACCTGATCACCTTCTTCACCGTCGGCCCCAAGGAAGCGCGCGCCTGGACGGTCCACACCGGCGACAAGGCCCCCGATGCCGCAGGCGAAATCCACTCAGACATGCAACGCGGCTTCATCCGCGCCGAAACAATCGCCTTTGACGATTTCGTCGCACTGGGCGGTGAGAACGGCGCGAAAGATGCCGGCAAGCTGCGCCAGGAAGGCAAGGAATACGTGGTGCAAGACGGTGACGTGCTGCACTTCAAATTCAACGTCTGATCGAAATAGTCCGCGAAAGGCTGTCCTTCAGACTTGAAGCTGTGCACGCCGCAGCCTAGCTGACAGGAATGAAACACAGTGTTCTTATAGCCAGCGCGACGGGACTTTCGCTGACGCTTGTCAGCCCCGTTCTGGCCCAAAGCCATGCCGGCCACGATATGAGTTCGATGCCGGGAATGGAGATGCCGCCCGCGCCGACACCGCCGCCTGCACCTGCTCCAGCGCCAGAAGACGAAGAACCCGCGGACCAGACCGGGTACGGCCACCGCATCGATCGGCCGCAGGACATGCCGCTCGCGATCGACCGCATTGAAGACCAGTTCCAGCCCGGCTCCGGCACCTCGCGCCTCCCCGGCCGCGAAGGGATGATGCACGGCGTTCATCTGATGAGCGGCGACTGGATGTTTATGGTCCACGGCCAGGCATCGTTGCAATATACCGATCACAAGGGACCGCGCGGCGATGACATGACTTATGTCACCTCGATGGCGATGGCCACGGCCGAACGTCAGACTGACTGGGGCGGGATCAGGTTTTCAGCCATGACCAGCCTTGAACCGGCGATGGATGCGCGCGGCTATCCCAACCTGTTTGCCACCGGCGAGACCGCCGGCGGCGTGCCGCTGGTCGATCGCCAGCATCCACACGATCTGTTCATGGAACTTTCGGCGCGGGTCGATGTCAATCTGGGCCGCGGCAGGCTGTTCCTTTATGGCGGTCCGGTCGGCGAACCGGCGCTGGGGCCTTCGGCGTTCATGCATCGCGGTTCGGCCAGCAATAACCCAGAACCGCCGATCACGCACCACTGGTTTGATTCGACCCACATCACCTACGGCGTCGTGACGCTGGGTTATTCCGCGCCAAAATGGCAAATCGAGGCCAGCGCCTTTCGCGGGCGCGAGCCGGATGAAGCGCGCTGGAACATCGAGACCCCCAAGCTGGACAGCTGGGCGGTACGCGCCACGTTCAACCCCTCACCCAGCTGGTCGCTGCAGGCCAGTTACGGCGAGCTCAAGGAACCCGAACCTCTCCACCCCGGCGAGGACGAGCAACGCGTCACCACTTCGGTCCACTATGCGAATGGCAAGGGATTGAGCGCGATGGGGGCTTTTTCGCGCAAAGGTCATGATGGCGATAATCACAACGCCTGGCTGGGCGAAGCGAACTGGGACATCGATCCGCGCAACAGCCTGTTTGGCCGGGCCGAAAACGTCGATAACGGCGAACTGTTCCCCGATCCGCTCGATCCCTTGCATGACCAGCATTTCAGCGTCACCAAGTTTCAGGCGGGCTATGCGCGGCACGTACCGCTGGGCTTGTTCGATCTGTCGCTGGGCGGTTCGGCCAACCTCTATGCCAAGCCTGATGCGCTCGATGCCGCCTATGGCGACAACCCGTGGGGCTACACGGTGTTTGTCAGGCTCAAACTGGGCAATTGAGACGATGAGCGACGGTCTGGTCTATTTCGAGGATCTGGAAATTGGCCAGACCGCTGCCTTTGGCCGCTATGAGGTGACCCGCGAAGAGGTGCTTGCGTTCGCCGCCGCCTATGATCCGCAGCCCTTCCACTTGTCCGATGAAGCCGCCGCGCAGACCCATTTCAGGCGGATTTCGGCCAGCGGCTGGCACACTTGCGCGATGACGATGCGGATGCTGGTGGACAATATAACCGAGCTGCGCCAGGCCGGGCTTGGCTCGCCGGGGCTGGATGAATTGCGCTGGCTGAAGCCGGTCTATCCAGGTGACGTGCTGCGGGTGGAAAGCGCGCTGCTGTCCAAGCGGCAAAGCCAGTCACGCCCCGAAATGGGCAGTTTCCAATCGTCGGTCAAAGTCTACAATCAGGACAATGTGACGGTGATGACGATGCAATCGATCGGCCTGATCCGCGTACGCGGTTACTGAGACGCGCAGCGCAAATCGCCGGCCAGACCGAAGACAACGCGGTCCCATTGATCATGGACCGATATCATCGCCGGCATGGCCAGCCGGGTCTGGTTGGTTGCCTCCGCCGCGGCACCGGCAGGATCGATCCGCATCGTCAAGGCGCGCCCGGTATAGTGGCTGTACGTGCCCAGCGGCCCTACCTGGCTGCCGCTGTCCGACACCAGCCGGATCAGTTCGCCGTCCAGCTTGATCCAGCCATAGCTGGGCCGCGCCATCGCGATTGCCCGTGTTTCCGAATAGAACGCGCAGCTCGCCCCGGTATCATCCATCCGTGCGAAGTCAGCCGGGGTGAACTGTTCAAGCGCAAGCGCCTTGATCGGGGGCAGACGGTTCTGCGCGGCGTTGACGGCGGCAATCGCCGCTGCATCCTCACGCGCCTTGTCCTCGGGGCTGGGCCCACAGGCGGCGGCCGAAAGCAGGGTCAGGACAAGAACGGCTCGGCGCATCACTTTCTCCCGAACAGCTTCTCGATGTCGCTGTGCGCCAGCTTAACCCACGTAGGGCGCCCATGGTTGCATTGGCCCGATCGCGGGGTCACTTCCATCTCGCGCAGCAGCGCGTTCATTTCGGCTACCGACAGCACCCGCCCGGCGCGCACCGATCCGTGGCAGGCCATGGTGGCGAGCACATGGTCGATCCGTTCGGCCAGCAGCAGCGCCGCGCCGTTGTGCGCCAGATCATCAGCAATATCGCGCAGCAGCGCTTGCGGGTTGCCTTTTGACAAGGCGGCAGGAACCGCCCGGACCAGCATTGCAGTAGGGCCAAAGCGCTCGGTTATCAGGCCGAATTGGGCGAGCGTTTCGGCGGCCTCTTCAAGCCGGTCGGCGTCCGGCTCGTCCAGTTCAACCACCTCGGGGATCAACAGTGCCTGGCTGCCCGCCATGGCATCCTGCGCCCCCGCCGCCTTGAGCCGTTCGAGCACAAGGCGCTCGTGCGCGGCATGCTGATCGACGATCACCAGCCCGTCTTCCGCTTCTGCCACGATGTAGGTTTGCGCCACCTGACCGCGCGCCACCCCAAGTGGGTGAGCCGCTTCAGGACTTTCCACCGCCTCCTCAGCGCGCGCGGCAAGAGGCGCCATGCCGCCAGCATCGTAACCGCGCCACGCTGGCGCAGCCTCACGCACACCGGCAGAGCCGTATTCGCGCGCGAACAGCGATGCCAAGGCTGGTGCCGCTTCGCGCGTGATCGGTTCAGCCTGCCAATTGCCCATTGCCGGGGCAGCGGGAGCCTGCGCGCTGCGCCGACCCTCGGCATCAAGCGCATGGCGCAGCCCCGAAACGATGAAGCCGCGCACGAAGGCCGGATCGCGGAAGCGCACCTCGGTTTTGGCGGGATGGACGTTGACGTCCACCTCCTCGGGCGGGATGTCGAGGAACAGCGCCAGCACCGCATGGCGATCGCGCGCCAGCATATCGGCATAGGCACCGCGCACCGCGCCCACCAGCAGCCGGTCCTTCACCGGGCGGCCATTGACGAACAGGTACTGGTGATCGGCCACCCCGCGGTTGAACGTGGGCAACCCGGCGACGCCGGTCAGCCGCGCCGCGCCGCGCTCAAGATCGATCACCACGCCATCATCGGCCAGCTCGCGCGCGACGATCTGCGCCACGCGCGCGGCCAGGTTGTCACTGCCTTGCAGCGTCAGGATCCGGCGGCCATCGTGTTCGAGCGTGAAGGCGACCGCGGCCCGCGCCATGGCGAGGCGCCGCACCACATCAAGACAGGCGGCATACTCGCTGCGGGCCGAGCGCAGGAACTTGCGCCGGACCGGGACTTTGCCAAACAGGTCTGTCACCCGGATTCGCGTGCCAGGCGGCAAGGCGGCCGGGCCTTCATCGACCAACGCGCCATGATCGATCACCCGGTGCCAGCCCTCGGCGCTGCCGCGCACCCGGCTTTCGATCGAAAGCCGCGCGACGCTGGCAATCGATGGCAAAGCCTCGCCGCGAAAGCCCAGGGTGGAAACCCGTTCGATCGCATCATCGGGCAGCTTTGAGGTGGCGTGCCGTTCCAGCGCCAGCGCGATCTCGCCCGGTGCCATCCCGCAGCCATCGTCGGTCACTTCAAGCAACGCCAGCCCGCCCTCGCCCAGCTTGACCGCAACACTGCTGGCGCCTGCATCCAGCGCGTTCTCGATCAGCTCTTTCAGGGCCGAAGCCGGACGTTCAACCACTTCCCCCGCAGCAATGCGGTTGACAAGGTTTTCGGGCAGGCGGCGGATCTCTGGCATTGCCGGGCTATGTTAGCGATGAAACGCTGGAAATTCGAGACAGACTGCGTCTCCATCCCCGCCTTCCACCACAATTTTTTGGCCTTTCATCGGACCCCCTGCTAATGGGGCCGCTTCCATGCCACCATGCAGGCCTGTGCTTATCGCGATTCTTGCGGTAAGTACCACAAAGACATACGGGAATTTCAATGGCTTCGTTCCTTTCACGATTTTTCAAATTCGGTTCTCAGAACCTGGCGATCGACCTCGGTACGGCGAACACGCTGGTCTATGTCCAGGACCGAGGAATCGTGCTGAATGAGCCGTCGGTTGTTGCTATCGAGACGATCAACGGGATCAAAAAGGTCAAGGCCGTTGGCGATGATGCCAAGATGATGATGGGCAAGACGCCTGACAGCATCGAAGCGATCCGCCCGCTGCGCGACGGCGTGATTGCCGACATCGAAGTGGCCGAAGAAATGATCAAGCATTTCATCCGCAAAGTGAACGGCAAGCGCACCAGCATGTTCAACCCGCCCGAAATCGTGATCTGCGTGCCTTCGGGCTCGACCTCGGTTGAACGCCGCGCGATCCGCGATGCGGCCAGCAACGCCGGGGCCAGCGCGGTCTATCTGATCCTTGAACCGATGGCGGCGGCGATCGGTGCCGGCATGCCGGTAACCGAGCCGGTTGGCTCGATGGTGGTCGATATCGGCGGCGGCACCACCGAAGTCGCGGTGCTTTCGCTGCGCGGGCTGGCCTATACCACCTCGGTCCGGGTCGGCGGGGACAAGATGGACGAAGCGATTGTTTCCTATGTTCGCCGCCACCACAATTTGCTGATCGGTGAAGCCACCGCGGAACGGATCAAGAAGGACTATGGCATCGCCCAGGTCCCCGCCGATGGCATTGGCGAGACGATCCACATCAAGGGCCGCGACCTTGTGAACGGCGTGCCCAAGGAAATCACCATCACCCAGGCGAACATCGCCGAAGCGCTGAGCGAGCCGATCGGTGCGATCATCGAAGGCGTGCGTATCGCGCTGGAAAACACCGCACCCGAACTGGCTGCTGACATCGTCGATCAGGGCATCGTGCTGACCGGCGGTGGCGCGCTGATCCGGGGGCTCGACGAATTTCTGCGCGAAGAAACCGGACTGCCGGTGTCGGTTGCGGAAGATCCGTTGTCCTGCGTCGCGCTTGGCACCGGCCGGGCGATGGAAGAGCCGATGTTCCGCGGCGTGCTGATGACGGCCTGAGCGACCACCCGATGGCGCGCTCTGCACCAAACAAGGACTGAACCCCGATGGCGGCGCCCAACGTTCGCCGCCCGGGCTTTTCGCGTCGGGCGCAGTACAGCACCTTTGCCAACTATGTTATTGCCTTCATCGGCGTGGGGATCGGCCTGGTGCTGCTCGCCATTTCAAGCGGGCATGAAGAACGCTTTGCCGGGCTGCGCACCATCGCCAGCGATGCCGGCGCGCCGGCTGCCACGGTTGCCGCCAGCGCGCGCACCGGCGGGGTTTCGCTGTGGGACGTGCTGACCGGCTATTTCACGCTCGGCTCACGCGTCGCCAGCATGGAACATGATCTCGCCAAGGCCCGCGTCGCGCTGGCCGAACAGGCCGCGCTGAAGGAAGAGAACACCCGTCTCAAAGCAACGCTTGGGCTGTTCGAGGGGGAAATCAAGCCGGTTGCGATAACCCGGCTGATTGGCTCCACTTCGTCCTCGTCGCGCCGCTACGCCACCATCGGTGCCGGTTCAGCCAAAGGCGTGCGGCCGGGCATGGCGGTGCGATCGCCGCTGGGGCTGGTTGGCCGGGTGACCGAAGTCGGCGCGATTTCGGCCCGGGTGCTGCTGATTACCAACACCGACAGCACGATCCCCGTGCGCCGCGCCAGCGATGGGATTCAGGCCTATGCCACTGGCCGCGGCGATGGCACGATCCAGATCCGCCTCAGCACCACCGGCCTCAATCCGCTGCGGCGCGGTGATGCCATCGTCACATCGGGTTCGGGCGGGATCTACCGCCCCGGCGAAGCGGTGGCGGTGGTCGTCTCGCTCACCCCCGATGGCGCGATTGCCCGGCCGCTCAGCGATCCGGGCCAAACCGACTTTGTGACGGTTGAACCGCTGTATCAGGAAGTGTTGCAGTCCGAAGCCGATAAGGCCGCTGAGGAAGGCCGCTGATGGCCCCGCCGCTGCCGCCTGGCCTGCGCACCTTTGGCAAGCAGCGGATCAACCGCGCGCCCTCGCCGGCCCTGGCGATCGCGCTGCCCTGGCTGGTGGTGATGCTTGGCTCGCTCAGCCCGATATGGCCGCTGATTGCGTCGGCCCCGATCCTGCCGCCGATCGGTTTCCTGTTTCTTGTCGCCTGGCAGCAGATGCGCCCCGGACTGTTCCCGGTCTGGGCCGGGTTGCCGCTGGGGATGTTCGACGATCTCTACAGCGGCCAGCCAATCGGCAGCGCAGTGACCTTGTGGTCGATCACCATGCTGGTGCTCGATTTCATCGAATTGCGCTTTCCGTGGCGCGGGATCGCGCTGACCTGGTTCGTCGCCAGCGCCGTAATCGGATTGTACCTGCTTCTGGCCCATTTCATTGTCGGGCTGGGCACCGGCGGGATGGCACCGGGGATTCTCCTGCCGCAGTTCGGCCTGTCAATTCTGGCCTATCCGATCATTGCACGGCTGGTCGGCCTGGCCGACCGGCTGCGCCTGATCCCGATCCGCGCGGTCTAGGCGGCCGGCGATGCTTGGTGAACCAAAGCATGTCAGTTCGGGCACGCTGGCGAACAGTTTCGATCGCCGCTCGTTCATCGTCAGCGGGTTGCAGACCGGGGTCGGCGTGCTGCTGGCGGCGCGGATGGTCTGGATCGGGGTGGTCCAGAACGACAAGTATGCAACGCTGGCCGAAAGCAACCGCGTCAACCTGACGCTGTTGCCGCCGCGGCGCGGCGCGATCCTTGATCGGAACAACGCGCAGCTCGCCTCGAACCGGGTCGAATTCCGCATCGATATCATTCCCGAACGGATCACCGATACCGATGCCACGATTGCCGAGTTGACCAGCCTGCTGCGCTTCGATGCGGTGCAAACCCAGGACCTGCGCGACCGTCTGGACAAGGCGCACGGCTATCAGCCCATCGAAGTTGTCGCCGGGCTTGAACCACGCGAGTACGACCGCGTGCTGGTGCGCCTGCCCGACATGCCCGGCGTGGTCGCCAAGCAGGGCTATACCCGGTCCTATCCGACCGGCCCTTCGGTTGCCCACCTGATCGGCTATGTCGGGCCGCCCACCGCCAGAGACTATGAAAAGGAAAAGAACCCGCTGCTGCTGACGCCGGGCTTCAAGCTGGGCAAGGACGGGCTGGAGAAATTCTATGAACCGCTGCTGCGCGGCGAACCGGGGGCCCAGCGGGTCGAGGTGACGGCATCGGGCAAGTTCGTGCGCGATCTGGAACACCGCGACGACGTGCCCGGCAAAGCCATCCGCCTGACCATCGATGGACCACTGCAGGACTATGCCTCCCGCCGCATCGGGCTTGAATCGGCTGCCGTGGTGGTGATCGATTGCCATACCGGGGGCTTGCTCGCCTGCTGTTCGATGCCTGCGTTTGATCCCAATGCCTTTGCCGGCGGGATCGGCCGCCTGCAATGGAAGATGCTCAACGAGGACGACCATATTCCGCTCCTCAACAAGGCGATGCGCGGGCTCTATCCGCCGGGTTCGACGATGAAGCCGATGGCCAGCCTGGCCTTGCAACAGCACGGCGTCGATCCCGATGAACGGATCAATTGTCCGGGCGGTTACCGGCTCGGCAACCGGTTTTTCCGCTGCGATGCGGTGCACGGTTCGGTCGACATGCGCCGCGCGATCGAGGTGAGCTGCAACACCTATTTCTGGGCGATGGCGCACCGCGTCGGCTATGATGCAATCGCGCCGGTGGCCAAGCTGCTCGGGCTGGGTCAGGAATTCGATCTGCCCGGCACCGCGCAGCGCTATGGCACGGTGCCCGATGCGGCGTGGAAAATGCGCCGCTACAAACAGCAATGGAGCGCGGCGGATTCGCTCAACGCCTCGATCGGCCAGGGCTATGTCTCGGTCTCGCCGCTGCAGCTAGCGGTGATGACCGCGCGGATCGCCAGCGGCAAGAACCTGCAGCCATCGCTGATCTACGGACACGAAAAGCCGCCTGGCCCGCCCCTGCCCTTCACCCCCGAACAGCTCGCCGTAACGCACGACGGGATGTTTCGCGTGGTCAACGGAAATGGCACCGGCGGCGGCAGCAGGATCGACATCGGCGGGATCAAGATGGCCGGCAAGACCGGCACCGCGCAAGTCCGCGCGCTGGTTACCCGCGGACACTTTGGTGACTGGAAAAGCCGCGATCACGCGCTGTTCGTCTGTTACGCCCCCGCCGATGCGCCGCGCTATGCGATGGCCGTGGTGGTTGAACACGGGACTTTCGGTGCGCGGGCTGCTGCACCGATCGCCAAGGACGTGATGACTTTCCTGTTCGATCCCGATGCCGCATTGGCACGGTTGCACGAGCTTGAAAAAGCCTGGGGCGGCACGCCCGTGCAGCGAATGGCGTCAAAGTATCGCTCGTTCGTATCGCAGTATGGCACGTCCGCGCCAAAGGTCGGCGATGAAGAGACGGTCAAGGAGACCATCAAGAAGGCCGACAATCCCGAGCCCCCGCCCGAGGCGCAGAGCGCTCCGGCAACGACCCCGCCCGAAGAACCGCAAGGCGCGCAGGGCCCGGTTTCATCACCCGGCACCGCGCCGGTGGCTGCGTCCAGCGCCGCCGCCGCGCCGCCCGTGCCCGCCACCGGAACCCCGCAATGACCCGGCGCATCATTCCCGAAGCTATCGCGCGTGAACCGTGGTCGCTGCTGCTTCCGCTGCTGGCGCTCAACACCTTTGGCGCAGCGGTGCTTTATTCGGCCGCCGGCAGCAGCCTGCAGCCATGGGCGCTGATGCACGAAGCGCGGTTCTTCGTATTCCTGACCATGGCCTTCATCATTTCGCGGTTCCCGCGCGATTGGTTCAAGCAGGCGGCCTATCCCATCTATGGCGGCGTATTGATCCTGCTGTTTATCGTTGAGGCGACCGGCAAGATTTCGGGCGGCAGCCAGCGCTGGATCAACCTGGGCTTCATGCAGTTGCAGCCGTCCGAATTGATGAAGCCGGCCATGGTGCTGGCGCTGGCCCGGTTCTATGATGCCCTGCCCCCCGGCATGACGCGCAACTGGCGCGCGCTGCTTTCCGCCGGGGCACTGGTCGGGGTGCCCGCCCTGCTGGTCATGGCCCAGCCCGATCTTGGCACGGGCCTGGCGATCTGCGCGGGTGCTGCGGTGGTGCTGTTCCTTGCCGGGCTGCCGACGCTGTGGTTCGTTGCCGCGGGCTCTGCGCTTACCGTGATGGTGCCGGTGGCCTACACCTTCCTGCTCAAGCCCTACCAGCAGGGCCGCGTGACGATCTTCCTCGATCCGGAGAGCGATCCGCTGGGCAAAGGCTATCACATTACCCAGTCCAAGATCGCGATCGGTTCGGGCGGCTTTTGGGGCAAGGGCTTTGGCAACGGCAGCCAGAGCCACCTTGAATACCTGCCCGAAGCCCACACCGATTTCGCCTTTGCCACCATGGCTGAGGAATGGGGCATTCTGGGCGGAATTTTCGTGCTTGCGGTGTTCCTGTGGGTCTACCGCTGGGGCTTCCGCGTTGCCCGCCAGGCCCCCGACCGGTTTTCGTCATTGCTGGCCGGAGGTGCGACGTTCACGATCTTTTTCTATATGGCGATCAACATGTTGATGGTGATGGGTCTGGCCCCGGTGGTGGGCATTCCGCTGCCCTGGATCAGCTATGGCGGCTCGGCCTTGATGACCAACATGATCTGCATCGGTGTGCTGATGGCAGTGCATCGCTGGAACCGCCGCAGCGGATCGCTGTTGTCATAAGAAACCCCTTCCATCACCGCAAACAAGGGCTATAGGGAGCGTTCCCGAGCGAATCGGGCTTCCGCACGTGCCGGAATGTGGACGCATAGCTCAGTTGGTAGAGCAGCTGACTCTTAATCAGCGGGTCCTTGGTTCGAGCCCAAGTGTGTCCACCACTCCCCTTTTGTCGAGAGTCAGTCAAACCCTGCGGGAGACGGCTTCGCGCTATCCGTTGGCGGCCAGCAGGCATCGGCAAGATGGCTGAATTTGCAGACTAATCACCCTCCCGTTTTGCAAATACCGAAGATAGTTATCCGCCGCCGCAACGCTGTATTATACGCTGTAGAACTGCTTACCTGCGCAGTAACTGTGATGCTTGTCACAGTTGCGCACCAGCATTATTGCGCTATAGTGCCGACAAGCACGAAATCCCCGGGTCGCCAGAACTAGGGGAGTGGCGACACCGTGAACAAGCCCAGACAGACCATCCCGCAGCCGACTCGTCGGCGTCTCAGGGTATTTGCGTTCGATCCGGCGGCTTCGGTCCAGCTGGAAACTGCGGTCATAAATGATGCGGTGGTCGATCTTTCGTGGGAAGCGGCGTGGGAAGGCGCGATCGAGCTGGGGCCGACCAACGATTACCTTGAAGTCATCGATTTCGATCCGACAAGCGGGCATTTCTATGCGCCGATCGATCTCAACGATCCCTGGATCCTTGGCCAGGATGGACTGGCCCCGGCCGAGGCCAATCCCCAGTTTCACCAGCAGATGGTGTTCGCGGTGGCGATGCGGACCATCCGGAATTTCGAACGGGCGCTGGGCCGCCCGGTGTTCTGGGCCATGCCCGAAGACGATCCGCGGGTGCTGGCCCGGCGCAACCACGACAAGAAAGCCAAGGACTATCCGCCGTTCATCAAGCGGCTGCGGATCTATCCGCACGCACTGCGCCAGGCCAACGCCTATTACAGTCCGGCCAAGGGCGCGCTGCTGTTCGGCTATTTCAAGGCCAAGCCGCGGTTCGCCGACGATGAGGGCGAATGGGTATTTACCTGCCTGTCGCAGGATATCATCGCGCATGAAACTGCCCACGCCATCCTGCACGGGCTGCGGCGCCGCAGCGTGGAGGCGACCAACGCGGATTCTCTCGCCTTCCACGAGGCCTTTGCCGATATCATCGCGCTGATGCAGCACTTCACGATGGACAACGTTGTCCGGCACGAACTGTCGCGCAACGGGGGCAAGCTGCGTTCGGCCAACCTGCTTACCGGGCTGGCCAGCCAGTTCGGGCAGGCCACCGGCCGCAGCGGGCCGCTGCGCCAGGCGCTCGGCATCCTCAGCGATGAACAGACTGAGCGGGAGCGCAAGCGTGAGCCGGTGACCAGGACGCTGAAAGACGCCAGGGAACCGCACGACCGCGGGCAGTATCTGGTGATCGCGGTGTTCGATGCCTTCGTCACCATTTACGAACGGCGCACCCGCGATCTGTTTGCCATGACCGGAACCCGCCCGGGAGATGACCGGCTGAGCGAGCAACTGATCGCGCGACTGGCCGACGAGGCCGCCAAGGTTGCCCATTCGGTGCTCAACATGTGTGTGCGCGGGCTTGATTACCTGCCGCCAGCCGATGCAACCTTTGGCGATTTCCTGCGCGCGGTGATCACTGCGGATTTCGATCTGGTGCCGGAAGATCCACTGAAATACCGGGTCGCCTTTGCCGAATCCTTCCGCAAGCGCGAGATTCCGGCGCCAGGATGCATGTCCTACGCGCCGGATTCGCTGTGCTGGGAGCCCCCCGATCTGAGCGCTTTCGACAGCATCGCCGCCGATTCCGAACTGCTGTTCGCCGATGCCCTCAAAGGGCTGACGCTGTACGCCCGCGTCAACGGGTCCAGCCCCGAACGGGTCAAGTCCAAAGGCGTCGATCCGCGCTATGATACCCAGGGGCTTGATGATTACATCACCGGCCGCAATTCCGAATACGTTTCGGGCGATGTCGCCAACCGCAACCTGCGCGAAGAGGCGATGCGGGTGGTGATGCGCAACCAAGTCAACCTCCATACCTGGTTGATCAATCCCGATGACAGCCTTGCGGTCGAACGGTTGTGGGAGGCCCTGCTTGGCTTGCGCACCCTGCCGCTGGGCAAGCCCAAAAGCGCGCCGCCAACCGGGCGCAATCACGCCAGCCCCAAATCGATTTCCGCCACCGTGCTCAATCCGGCCAAATGGCAGCGCGGTTGGCCCGAGGTGTGGCGCGAGGCGGTCGAACCGGGCGACGACGAGGCCCTGTTGCTGCCGCGCCTTGAAGTGCATTCGGCGCGCATTTCGCGGCGGGCCGGGCCCGACGGGAACGAGCTGTTCCAGCTGATCGCGCAGGTCACCCAGCGGCGCATGGGGTTCTTCGATCCGGCTGACCAGAAGCGCGTCGATCGCGATGGCCCGATGCCGCGCGAAAAACCCGATTTCTGGTTCCGCGGCGGTGCCACGATCCTCGTCGATCTGCGCGACGGGCGCCTGCAGCGGGTGATCCGGCAGCGGATCGACAATGACACCCGGCTCGAGCGTCAACGCAAATTCGTGCTGGGCGACGATGTTGCGCTGGCGATGGCCGCCGGCCGTAATGATGGCGGAGGCGGCAATCCCCTTGCGGTGAGCACGCTTGAAACCGAGCCCTTCGCCTTCCTGCACGGAGACGGCTGATGCGCGAGACCGGACCCCTTGTCGATACAATCACCGTGCGGATGTACCGCAAGCTGCTCGGCGATTGCTTCCTGATCACCGTCACGGGGCGCAATGTAGAGGATCAGTCGCCAAGCAAATCGCACATCATGATCGATTGCGGGGTGCTGCAAGGCACGCCCGGCGGCGGCGAACTGATGCGCGCGGTGGTGCGCGATGTCTACGAACATACCGAAGGCAAGCCGCTTGACCTGATTGTCGTGACGCACGAGCACCACGATCACATCAGTGGCTTCGGGCTGGCCCGAGACATCTTCGCCGCCCAGCCAAAGGCAGCCGAGCGGGTGTGGTTTGCCTGGACCGAAGACCCGGCCGATGCCGATGCACAGGAATACCAGCGCGTCTATGGCCACGCCCTTACCGCGCTGGCGGCGCTGGCCGAAGAAGCGAAGGTGCAAACCCAGGCTGCCGCAGACCCGGCTGCGGAATCGCTGCTTGGCCTGGCCGGGTTCAGCGGACCGCTGGCGCTCGATGGTAACCGCAAGCCGCTGCGCGGGAGCCGCAAGATCTATCAAGATCTGCGCGACTGGGTCGGCAGCGGAGCAACGCAGTATCTTTCCCCGGGGCAAGTGCTGACCACGCCGGGCGCGCTGGGGCTGACCACCTATGTGCTTGGTCCGCCGCGCGACAAGGAGCAGTTGACCAACTCCCTGGGCAAGGCGGGCGACACCTATTTCGCAACCGCAAAGACATCGTCGGCGGGTGTTGCGGCCCGCCAGGATATGCCGTTTTCGCCGCGTCATGCCTGGCGCACTGCCGAGCAGATCCGCAATCCGGTTCCCTCGGCCAGCGAGAGCGCAGGTGATCGCCAGCGCAGCGATTGGCTCCACGATCGCTATTTCCGGCCCTACGCGCGCTGCACCGAAGACGGTGACGATCCGGCCGACCACAAATCGAAGGACGACAACCACAAATGCGCCGGTGATTTTTCGCTGCACGAGCCGCAAGCTTACCGGATGCTGGACAAGATCGAACGCTCGCAGTTTTCGAATCTGGCGCTGCGGATGGACAGCAATACCAACAATACCAGCCTCGTGCTGGCCTTCGATCTGCCCGATGATGCGGGCACGATGCTGTTCGCCGCCGATGCGCAAGTGGGCAACTGGGAATCATGGTTTTCCGTGGAATTCCGCAGCACCCCCGATGCCC
The DNA here is from genome assembly GCF_031417815.1 of Novosphingobium sp. GTDB lineage: Bacteria > Pseudomonadota > Alphaproteobacteria > Sphingomonadales > Sphingomonadaceae > Novosphingobium. The sequence goes on from NZ_JANOWI010000041.1 coordinate 71,626, forward strand.
CCGCGCTGAAGCTCAAGACCGAGGAACTGCTGGCCCGCACGCGGTTCTACAAGGTCGGGCACCACGGCAGCCACAATGCCACGTTGACCCGCGGGCTCGAAGCGATGAGCGATGATCTGGTGGCGATGATCCCGACCGACGCCGAATTCGCCAAGAAGCAAAGCTCGGCCTGGCAGATGCCCAACCCGCGGGTTGACGAAGCGCTGCAGCGCAAGACCCGTCACCGCGTGCTGCGCGGCGATATCCCGGCGGCGCAAACGATCGCTGTGGTTGAAGCGGCCGATCCCGATCTGGCGCGCGCCTTTGAAGCGCGGATCGGTGACCACGACCTGTGGGTCGAATATTGCGTCTACCGGCGCGAACCCGGGGAGACTGCGTGATGCCGTCAGCCCCCCAGAACCGCATCGCGCTGAATGCCGATACCGCCGGGATCCTCGGTCAGGATGGCCCGCCAGATAGCAAGGCGCTGATCGATGCCCCCGCCGCCTCGCTTTCGGGCGGGGGCTACCGGGCGATGATGTTCCACCTCGGGTTCCTGTGGCGGCTGCGCGATGCCGGCCTGCTCGAAGCGATCCAGCGCTTTTCTTCGGTCTCGGGCGGGTCGATCACGGCAGGCGCGCTGGCGCTGGCGTGGGACCGGATTGACTTTGCCGATGCGGGGCAGAGCTTCCGCAAACTGGTGGCCGAGCCGCTGTTCGCCCTGTCGCGCCATTCGATCCAGTACGGCGGGATCCTGCTTGGCCAGATCCCGGGGCTTAGCGGCAGCTATGTTCGCAAGGCCTATGACAAGCACGTGTTTGGCGGGGCCAGACTGGCATCGCTGCCGCCCGGCCGCCGGTTCTATTTCAACGCCACCAGCATGCACACCGGCAAGCTGGTGCGCTTCAACAATGAATGGTTCGGCGAATGGTCCACCGGGCGCTGGGAAGTGGGTGACATGACGCTGTCGACCGCGGTGACGGCCTCGTCGGCCTTTCCGCCGGTGCTGGCGCCGGTCATCATCGATCTGGCCGGCCACCGCCCGGTTCCGACCGAGAATACGCGCCACGAGGCCCCGGCCAGGCTTTATACCATGGATGGCGGGGTTTATGACAATCTCGGGATCGAGGCGGTGTGGAAGCGGTTTCGCACGGTCTATGTCAGCGATGCCGGCGCGGCTTTCGCTTATGAAGCCGATGGCCGGCGCTATCTGCCCAGCGTTGCACTGCGCGTGACCGACCTGATGATGGACCAGATCGGCGCGCTGCGCTTTCGCCAGCTCAATGACGGCTTCCATGCGCCATTGGGCAGCCCGCTGCGGCGCGAAGGGTTCATGGTATCGAGCGACTACTTCCTTGAACCGCGCCCCGCAGGCGCACTGCCCTACACCCGCGCGAACGCCGCCGCGCTGGCGGCCTTGCCGACCCGGCTCAAGGCCTATTCGCCCCGCGAATCCAGCGGTCTGGTCAACTGGGGCTATATCGCCACAGACGATCAACTGCGCGCGCGCGGGCCGGTTAGCGGGCGCTGCGAACTGCCATACCCGGATTATCCCGTCTGACCGCGTTCACCTGCACCCAGCCACAACATCAAGAAGGAGAGACGTCATGCCACTCGAATTTGCCGGACCCGCGACCCCGCTAACCGACGCCGATATCGAGGCCGCAGCCCAGAAGATCGGCTGCCAGGTTGCTGCGGTGCGCGCCGTGATCGCGGTGGAAAGCGGCGGCGGTTTCTTTGCCGATGGCCGGCCCAAGATCCTGTTCGAACGCCACTATTTCTCGCGCCTGACCAAGGGCAAGTACAACGCGGCGCACCCCAATATTTCGCACCCCAAGTGGGGCGGCTATGGCCCATCGTCGACCCAGTATGACCGGCTGGCCGGGGCTATCAGGCTTGACCGCGATGCCGCGCTGCGCTCGGCCTCATGGGGTGCGTTCCAGATCATGGGCGACAACTGCAAGATGTGCGGGTTCAGTAATGTCGAGGATTTCGTCACGGCGATGGTCTCCGGCTCGTCGGCGCAGCTTGATGCCTTCATCAGCTTCATCCGCAAGTCCGGGCTCGACGATGAACTGGTGCGCTGCAACTGGGCGGCCTTCGCGCGCGGCTATAACGGACCGGCTTATCGCGAAAATCGCTACGACACCAAGCTTGCCGCAGCATACCAGTTGCACTTCCACGGCGGCGCGCATGTCGATGGCCCCCGCCCGACCTTGCGCCAGGGCGACAAGGGCGATGCCGTGGCCGATCTGCAACGCGCACTCAAGGTCGTGGCCGACGGAGACTTTGGCCCGGGCACAAAGAAAGCGGTGATCGCCTTCCAGAAGGCTCACGGGCTCTATGCCGACGGGATTGTCGGCCGGAACAGCTGGGCCTTGCTTGATGATTAAGGCGTGCCGCGCTTGCTGAAAGCGATCATGGCATTGAGCCAGCGCAGGTACTCATCTTCGAGCCGCATGCCCTGATTGCGCATCCAGTGCGGCAGCTCATTGATATCGCCGTGGCGGCTGCTGATGGTCTGGGCAATGTGATAGCGCGCCAGGATCGTCGCCACGGCCGAGGTGTAGACATCCGAACGGACATGCGCGGCGTGGGTCGATGCATCGGGCGGTAGCGGTAGCCGCGCGATCGCCCGTCCGGCCCGCGCCAGTTGCCGCGCGGCGGCATAGGCCCCGGCCACGTATTCGGCATAGCCAGGCAGTCGTGCGGTGCCCGGAAGCGCTTCAAGCGCGCGCGTCTGGGCGCGGATTTCCTGAGCCACGTTGTAAAGGTTCTCACCATAGCGCGGGCCGGTCATAGCCGAGACCGATTCCAGTTCGTTGATCCCCAAGGCATCGCCGCGATTGACCGCCTTGTCATCGGTGATCAGAATCCGCACCGCCCCGCCGTTTGCCGGATCATTGCCGTTGAGCCGCCCGAAGGCAACGATATCGAGCCCGCCGCGGTTGGCATTTCCGCCTTGCGCCGGATCGGATTTGAGCAGGGTCATGCCTACTTCGCGCAGACCGAAAACCATGCTGAGTTCACTGGCGATCGGCAACTCGTTAGAGCGCATCCGATTGGCGACGTAGGCAACAAAATCCTGCGCCAGATCATCCGCGTTGCCCAGCCCGAAACGGCCCCGTTCCGCCCGCCTGTAAAGCATTTCGACGAAGTATTCGGTCAATTGCCGCGAACTGCCATGGGCCAGCGCCAGCAGCGCTTCGGGTTGGCGGCGGACCAGACTGGCCAGCACGCTTGACCCGCGCGCGGCCCGCTCCAGCGGGGCCATGTGATCGCGCGCGCGGGTGATGAAGCTGCTGAAATCATCGCCTGCAATGGCGGCAATCAGGGCGTAGCCATCGCTTTGCGCATCCTGCCAGCGCTCACCCCGCGCCGCGCGGGCATCGGCATAGCGTGCGGCGCGATCATGGGGATCGCCGGTTGCGCCAATCAGCCGCAGCACCGCTTCGGGATCTTCCGAAAGCCGGTCCCCCACCAGCATCCGCTCGTCGGTAGACGGCGTTCTGGCAAAGCGCCGCGCCGCTTCCAGCAGCAAACGGCGGCGAAAGGCCTGGGTCAGCAATGGCTGCAGACCGAGGTGGAAATCGGACCGCGCCCCGGCTTCGATGATGCGCTGGAACACGGCGTGTTCAGGATCGGCAATGATCCTGAACCGCGCCCGCAAGGCTTCCACTGCAGCGGCGGGCATGCCGCGCGCGCGCATTTCCAGCGTGAACTGCATCAGCGCTTCATCGCCGATCACCAGCGCCCGTCCGTTGCTGGCGGCATGCGCTGCGGCAATGAAGAATTCGCTGACTGTGCGCGATCCGCTGAGCAGAAGCGCGGCAAGATGGCCGTCGCTATCGGCACCCGAATTGACAATTGTGCCCAGCATCCCGCCGATCATCTGGCGCAGGTTCTCGGTCAAGGGATTGTTTTTTGCCGGACCGGCAGAGGCGGCGTCATTGTCGTTTGCCGCATCGGAAGTCATCGACCGGAACGTGCCGTCATCGCCCTGGCCAGGAACGGGAAAACCGTGCGCATCGTTGAACAGGTCGGCCACGCGTTGGTGGTGCATCGCGAACTGGTCGGTCATCATTCCGCGATCATTGCCCCAGCTGGCGACGCCGCCCAGATCCATCAGCGTGATGTGCGGATCGGCCGCAGCCCGCCGCATCGCTTCGGGCAAGGTGGGATCGGCGGCAACGGTGCGCAGGAACTCCTCGAAACGTGCGCCGCGTCCGCCGCGGCCAAGCCCGATCGGCAGGTCGATACCGGGGTGCAGGACGCCGCTCAGGTGCGGATAGCCGGGCATCAAGCGCCCTTCCCCGGCGGTGGCACGGACATAGGCCAGCCAGCGATCACCCAGCGGCGTACCGCTGCGCACGTCAATCACGTTGCCCAGTTCGCTGCGCCGGACGATCAGCGGTAGCACCCGGCCATCGGCATCGCCGCCGGTATAGCGCATCGCGCTTTGCAAGTCCTGGCTGCCATATAGCCCCCGTCCGGCATCCTCGTCTCTACCTGGCCCCAGCCTCACCATTTCGATTCCGCCCGCTTCGTAATCCCCGCGCCGCTCGCCCGTAACCCCGCGAAACAGCAGCAACACATCGTCGCCCGGGGCAAGGCCGCCGCTGCGGATCAGATCGGCGCGCGTTGCGGACAGCGTGGCTTCGGCAATCACCGAGCGTGCTTGCGGTGTAAGGCCCGGCTCGTTGATCAGCGCGGTCAATCGCGCGAGTGAATCCGGCTCCCCGGTCAATCCCAGTCGGCGCACCGCTAGATCACGATCGGTCGGCGTTGCCAGAGCCGAAGTCAGCGCCGCGATCGGCTCGGCGGCGATCCGCGCGCGCATCTCAGCTTCGGTTGCCATGGCGGCAGCGCGGCGCGATTCGGGTGTGTGCGCGGTATCGCGCCGCCCCGCCGGACCGCCCGATGGCGTCTGGAACGCATCGGCATCAGCAGCCGACGGCGGCTTGAAGATATCGCGCCCGGTCAGATCCAGCACGCGGTCACGGTAATGGCTGAAATCGCTGTGCGGACCGATCGTTTCGTGTGCGCCGGATTGCGGATTGAAAAAGCGCACCGCAAATTCCATGCCGCCCGGCGGCGGGTGCCAGGCGGCGCTGAAGGTGGTGACCTGGATCGATCCATCGGGCTGCACCACGTCGATCTGCGATTCCTGCGCCACAACATTGCCGTCCTTGCGGAGGTCGCGAAGGAACCGCACCTCGTTGAACAACTGCCCGAAATCGCCCTCAAGGCCGCTGGGCAGATTGTGCAGGATGTGCGCCCTTATGGACTGCAGGAAACCACGCGGATGGACGTGACGCTGGCCGATCCAGCCTTCCGTTGTGGGCTTGCCGACCCGGCCGGTGTTGCCCTGGATCACGGCATATACCCGTGACCCGGGATGATAGGCCAACAACAACTCGCGGGTTGGATCAAAAGCCAGCAGCGCCCGGTAATTGGCCAAAGCCGCATCAAAGCTGTGCGGATCGGTGGCGCGAATTATGCTGCCTTCGGGCAAGGACGACACGTCATTCAGTCGCGCTGCGGTCAGATCGGCCGTCGCCTCGACCCGGTGGCGCTGGACCAGGCGATTGCCTTCAGCGGCATGTTCTTCAAGTGATCTGGCGGGAAGGCTCATCACTTCTTTCCAGCTCGGTCCGTCCGCTGGATGCCGGTTTGAGCGGAATTCACCGGCATCGTCTCCGCTGCGTGGGTGCATGCCGCCGGCATCGGCGTCGTCGTCTCGCGCTCGTCCCAGCGTCTGTCCCGGCGCATCATCGTTGGCCACCCGCAACACCGGACTGGCCAGCGGATCGGCCACCGACCCCGGCTTGACCGGCCCACCCGAGGCAAATTCCGGTACGTGCGCGGCGGGCGGGGCATTGTCGTTGGCCGGCACGTTGCGGCGGGCCAGTTCCTCGACCGCCGCTTGCCGCAGCCGCTGCATGACATCCTGCTGTTCGCGCGCTGTCACCCGTTCATAGTTGTGATCCTCGGCCCATTGGTGTTCCTGCTGGCGCGAGCGGGAGCGGCTGCGGATTGCGACATCGGCCATGCCCTCGCCCATCCCCTGAACCAGATTCTGGAGGAAGGCGGTCGATGCCTCGTCCATCATTTCCGACATGGTGATATGACGGCCCAGGACAATCTCATCAAACGACAGTTCGGCCAGGCGCGAAACCGCGCCGCTGGTGCCCGAAGCGATCCCGCGCGAGGCAACTTCGCCAAGCGGCGCGGTCAGCCTGCCCATGCCCCGGGTCACCCCGGCCCCGATCACCCCGCCCAGCGCGCCGCGCAGCACCCCGGCCACGATATCGCCCGCATAGTTCTTGCTGCGCCACGAATCCGGAGCGATCGCGGCATTGGCGCCGCCGGCAAAGCCCGATGTCAGCGCGCCGATCAGAATTTCCTGCCCCAGCGTCAAGGCCGGCAAGGTCTTGGTCGCCGCGATCCCGCCATTGGCGGCGGTGGCCAGCGCCTGTTCGCTCAGGCGCAAGCTCTTCGCCAGAGCCCCAACCGCCCCGCTCCCGCCGCGCAGCGCCGCGCCCAATGCTGCGCCAATCCCGGCGGTGGCGGCCTGGATGATGGTCGAGGCAAGATCGAACAGCATCTCCTCGCTGCCATAGCGGTCACCCTTGATGGCATATTTGACGCCCATAGAGAGCAGGCCCGCGCCGGCCGTGACCAGCACCGGGATCCAGATTGAAGCGGCGGCTCCGCCGGTAAGCGCGGTGGAGATGATCGCCGCCGCGACGACCAGCGCAGTGGCGATCATGTTGGCGATCCGGTCGGTCGCCGCGATATAGGCTTCGACCGACTGGTTCCCCAACGTGATCGCGAAGGCCAGATCCTCGGCGGTCTGGTTATCGTGCGGGACAAATGCGCCGGTCGCGGTGAAGTGGCCAAGTTCCGCGGGGTCGCCGTCGGCATCGAGGAATTCGAGATCGCCGTCCCCGTTAATGCGCAGATCGGCGGTGCCCATCAGGCCCAGAAGATTGCGGTAATCGCTGCTCAGGCGGGCAAATTCGTCGCCGGCGACGGTCGGGCCGAGCAGACTTTGCCGGTTCTCGTCGACCTGCTGGTACATCGTCAAGGCGGCCAGGCGCGCCTGTTCGCGCGGGGTGCGCACGATGCCAAGCCGCAGCCGCTGCATTTCCTGCGCGGTTTCGCCCGAAGTCTCGCTGACGAATGTCCGTTCCACCCAGGTCCCCGAACCCGGCATCCCGATGCGCACATCCAGATCCTCGTGGTGTTCGTCGCGCCACCGCCGTTTGAGCATCTGGTATTGCTCGCCGGTCAGCGAGGCCAGCGCGCGCCGCATCGCCGGGACATCGGTGCCCGACCCGTTCACTGCAAACTCAAGCTGGTGCATCGTCTGGTTGATGAATTCCGGTTCGCGCGCAACGTTGGACGGGTCAGCCATGACCAGCGAACGGACATAGGCCGCACGGTCCGGATCGCGGCTCAGCGTTGCGGCAAGCTGATCGGCCAGGCTGCGGCGGCTGGCATCGGTGGTGCGGCAGGTGCCATCATTGCCGGTATATTCGTCGAGCAGCGAATACATCCGCGCTTCGTCTTCCAGCGCCTGGGCGTGGCGCCGCTCTGCCGCTGCGCGCCCGCCAATCGCATCGTCGACCACCAGATTGAAATTTAGGCCCTCGTTATAGGTCGCCTCGTGCACCCGGGCCGGATCGGCTCCGCCCGGCCGCGACAGTTCCAGCGCGGCCCGCGCGGCGCGCGCCTCAGGCGATCCGGCGTGATTGCGCACCAGCGCGGTGAACAGGCGGCGCTGCGCATCGTTGACCGGATCGAAAACCGTTTCGCGGTGCGATCCCTCGCCCACATCATTGGGAACATCGATCTCGTAACTGATCCCGCGCGCGGCATAGTTGACGATGGCGTCGCCCTGCTGTGGTGGACCAGCCGCGCCGCCCGGCAAGGTGCTGAATTCCGGGCCGACAACCTGCGCAAAACTGGTTTCGATCCGGTCCCAATCGCGGGCAATCCGTTCGCGGCGGGTGCGATCCCCTTCAACCCCTTCCAGTTCCGGAATCCCGGTCATCCGGCTGCCGGCCTGTGCCTCGTTGTACATGGTGGTAATAGCATCGCCGGCGCGGTCGGTTCCGGCATAGCCGCGGCCTTCGCGCCCGGTATCGATCGCCGCGCGCCCGCGCAGCGCCCGGGCCGTGCCGAAATCGTTGGCGGTGTAGGCATCGAACACTCTTTTATCGAGCGCGCTGAGATCGCCGCGCACGGCTGCCAATTCCGCTGGAAACCGGTCGAACATCTGGTGCCGCTCGTCGTCGGACAGCGACGCCATCACCTTGTCGATCTGGCCGCTGTCGTTCGACCATTCGACGCAGACGTTCAATTCGTGGCGGGCGCCCGAGACGACATCGCCGTTAAGGTAATCGCGCGCGGCCCGGATCGATTCGAGCCGCGTTGTTACGCCAGTGGCTGGATTGCCGGCATTGAGAAACCAGTCGAGATCGGCGCGCAGATTGCGGCGGGTCGCGTTGAAATGCTCTTCCAGCGCAAGGCCCTTGCGCCGGGTCAATCCGCGCAGCTGGTCAAGCACCTTGTAATAGCCGGAGTCGGTATAGCAGAGGATGTCCTGCAGGGCGCGGCTGCGGGTCGTGATGTTATTTTCAACCAGGCGTGGGACCCTGTCGCAGAAATCATGCACATTGGGTTCGGTTTCAGGTTGCCGAACATATTCCTTGATCCGAATGATAAACGTATCGACCGCTTCGGGCCGGGTGCCCGGGCCTTCGCCGGTCACGGCGGGGGGTGCTGCGCCAGGCGCGCAAATCGTGCACGGCGGGGCATTGCCCGCCGGCGCGCCTTCTTCGCCAGGCGTCGATACGTGCCCGCTGAAATTGTCGAGCAGCCCCTGGCGGATCTGATCGAGCTGCGTCGTCAGTCTGGTCATGGCCGCGGTAAAATTCGTGTCCGTACTGGTGACGAAACTGTCGACCGTCTTCGCGATCGGCTTGGGCAGCGCCAGCATCAACCCTTCGCCCTGCCGCACCGTTTCGGCTGCGGCCTCATCAATGCGGGTAGCTTCATCGGCGATGGCCTCAACCGCCCCCGCAGCGCCATCATCGAAACGTTGGCCGGCCATCCGCCCGACCCGGCGCAGATTGGTGGTTGCCGTGCCAACTTTGCGCTCGATCCCGCGCAGTTGCGCGCGGCCGCGCGGCACTCCGTTAGTGATCAGCCCGCGCGCAAATTCGCTTGCTGCCCGGGCCAGCGGGGCCTCGCCGCGATCCGCTCGCTGCACAATGCGGTCATAGATCGAACCAAGCGCAACGTTTTGCGCGCCCGCAGCGGCGGCCATCATCGCTGCTGCGGTCTTGCCCTGCTGGCGCTGCTGTTCGGGCTCCATCCGCTGCCGGTCCGCCGCCGCACCAAGCAGGCGCTGGCGCTGGCCGGCGTGTTGCCGGATCAGGCTGCGTTCGCCCTCGTGCTGCGCCTTGGCGAGCTGACGCCGCAAGCGCCGATGCTGCTTCGCCAGCTGTTCCAGGCTTTGCGCCCGGGCGCGGCCGACCGCTGCGACACCATCGGTCGTCAGGGTGGTCTTCATGGTCTCGAACGGACAGAAGGCCAGGCAGATCGAACGGCTGGTTGGTTCAATCTGTGCCCGGATTGCCGTGGTCATGCCCCCCACCGCTTCATTCATTGTCAGCCTGGCCTCGTTCACCGGGAACCGGATATCGCGGACCATGGCTTCAAGCTGTGCATCGGCGAGCATCGGATGGGTACCAGCCTCTGGCCGCGTCAAGGCGGTTTCAGCGTTGGTCACCAGGGCATTGAGCGCCGCCATTGTGGCGGTTTGCTGGGTTGTCAGCTTAAGGACTTTCGCCTCTGGCATCGCCGCGGTTGTCTGGGCTTCCGCGCGTTTGCCAGCCAGGTCGGCTTCGACCCGGGCGGCCCGCGCCCGCAACCGGCCAGCGCCGTTGGCCGCCGTGCGATTGATCCGCAGCCGTGCGGTCAGCGCCGCCGCATCCAACCGCGCCAGATCATCGCGGAACGATCCCCGCAGCCGCAAGCGATTGCTCGCCAGACCGCCGTCGAGCGCGCGCATTCCTTCATCGAGATTGCGCTGCCGCTGGTTGGCGGCACGATCAGCTTCTGCCGGAATTTCTGCCTGCAACGTGTGCAGCCCGGCGACGATCTGGCTGTAAAGTGCATAGCTGCCGGCAGCTGCCTCGGCATAGAGCTCACGGTAGCGGGCCCATTCGGCTTCGAGCGGCTCCTTGGCCTTTTTGACATCGATGGTCAGCGTGCGCGGCGCATCGAACACGGGAATGTCAACATCGACAAAGACGGTGCTGCCGGTGAGGCTGGGGGTGCCGTGCTCCGGATCGGACAGCGGCGCGAAAGGATCGTTGTCTTCGCCATCCTCGTGGCCCCGGCGCGGTATGCGTTGACTGCCGCCGCTGCTGCCCGTTCCAGCCGTTACGATTGCCCCGCCTTCAGACGCGGGCGCGGCGCTTTCGATTGCAACAGCGGCACCGCTCTCCGCAGTTGCCGGCGCTTCAGCTGTGCCGCCTTCGGGAGCGTCACCGGCCTCGGTAGCGCCGGGTGCCACCTCACCATGGTCTTGCGTCGCTGTGTCACCAGGGGCAGCGTCTGGCGGCCCGGCTTCCGCCTCCAGCGACCGGGGGAGTTCGCTTTGCGGGGTGGGGTCTTGATCGAACGCGGTCGCGTGGTCATCCGACGGCGGGCCGACCGCGCCTGCCAATACAAGCGGTTCCGCGGTTGGCGTCAGCATGTCGGCGGGCGTGCTTGCGGGCGGCACCAAACATATCGGTGCTGGCCCCGCTGCGGCCAGCGCGGCCCCATCGACAGTGTCCGGCATAGGTCCGCTGCTTTCCGCAGCGGCGGGCGGCGTGTCATACCGGGTCAGAAAGGCCGGCGTCGCCGACATGGCCGGCGCCGGGCTGCCCGGCAATGGACGCCGCCGCAAGGCCAGCGGAGCTTCGGGCGCTGGCCGGGACGCCAGGCGGCTTGGCCCCACCATCAGTCTGCTGCCACGGCCGGCGGGCTGCGCCCCAACTTGGCATATTCCTCGCGAATTGCCGCAAGCAGGTCGGCCTCGCCAATCGCGCGGCCATCGGCAAGCGCCCGTGAAGCCGCCGCCAGCACGACATTCCGGACATGCCCACCCGCCAGATCAATCCCCGCAGCGAGCTGATCGAGCGCGGCGTGCGGCACAGCGTGGCCATCGCCCAGATGGCAGGCCCACAGCTGCCGCCGCGCGGCGGCATCGGGCAGCGGAAAGTCCAGCACGGCATCAAGCCGCCGCACGAACGCCGGATCGAACCGGTCCCGGCTGTTGGTCGCCATCAGCGCAACACCGTCAAATTCCTCGATCCGCTGCAGCAGGAAATTGGTCTGGGCGTTGGCGTGCCGATCATTGGCATCGCCAACATCAGTGCGCGCGCCGAACAGCGCGTCGGCTTCGTCGAAGAACAGCACGACATCGCCCTGCTCGGCCGCATCGAGCAATTGCGAGAGGTTCTTCTCGGTCTCGCCAATCCATTTGCTCGTCATCGCTGCCAGATCGACGCGGTAACATGGCAAGCCGGCCTCGTTGGCCAGCCAGTGCGCGGCCAGCGTCTTGCCGGTACCGGATTCGCCCGTGAACAGTGCCCGCACACCGGGGCGATAGCGCGCAGCGATTGTCGGGCCCAACCCCTCTCCCAGCCTATTACGCAACCGAATTCGGTCGCGAAGCCGGTCGAGCGCCGCACCGAGGGCCGTCGGCAGCACGATATCAGCGCGTCGGACGGCAACCTGGCTGCGACGGGCCAAGCCATCAATCCGCCCTCCCCCTGCCTGCATTGCGGTGCCCAGCGCTGCCAGACTGGCGTTGCCGGGCGGCATCGCACGGCCCAGTTCTGCGATCCTTCCAGCCCCCTGGCGCAGCCCCGCTGCCGCCGCTTCGGCATCGCGCTGGCCCAGTCCCCATTCCTGCCAAAGCTGCTGGCGCTCGGCTTCATCTGGCACGGCCACGCGCCATTCCTGCCGCCGCCGTGCGGCCACGATCTGTCCTTCGGTCCCGGTGATCAGCACCAGCGGAGCCGGAATGCGGTCCCATTCGCCAAGATCGATGCTCTCACCGGGCGCGGCGCGGCGATGGATCACTGCAAAGCGGCCCGCCATTGCCAGCCAGGCAGCAAGTCCGGGGACTTGCGCCTGCACAACTTCGCAGGGCTGCAGCCCACAGTGCCGCGCGGCAAGCCGCAGGATCGCTTCGCCTTCCGCCGGGCAGCCGCAGCGCACAACCAGCAGCGGCGCTGATACCTCCTGCGCTGTCAGGGCGGCCGCGATTTCGGACCCGATGCCAGCGGCGGCGCTGTGCAGTACGACCTTTGGCTGGGCCAGCGGATGCGCGCCGGGGGGCAGGCAATCGAGACCCGCCAGCGTGGCGGCCAGCCAATCGGGCAAACCCAGTGAGCGTTCGGGCAGCGGCGCGGCTTCCTCTCCCCAGGCAAGCAGGCCGGCGTGCGATGCCGCCCCGGCCGCCAGTCCCAGCACGCTCAAGCCTTCGCCCGCAAACAGCGTTGCCAGCAAGCCAGCGAGTGGCCGACCCTGCGCCAGCGGGGCCTGAACCATGGCAATCTGGCGCGCCACCGCCGGATCGCTCTCCGCCGCATAGACCAGACCGAGCGCCAGCACTTCACCTTCGCCAAGGCTGACAGCCGCTTGCAGCCGGGCGAAGCGCTGCTGATCGAAGGCCACATCGGGCACGCGCCACCGGCTATGCCCGGCGTTTTCGCTGACCAGCGCCAAACGGGTCAACGCGGTCTGCACCGGGTCGGCTTGAGTCTGCGCGCCAAGCGAAATGCCGGGCGTGAGGTTCATAGCCGCGGCTCGTCGCTGTAGACATAGCGGATCGACAGGCCGAGCCAGTCGGTCCAGCCCGGGTCGCGATCAAGCGCAGTGCGGCGCAGACAAATATCGGCAGCGGCCAGCGGATAGGTCAGCAACAGCTGCTCACCGCTCCACAGCACCTTGCCCGGCCGCTGCATCAGATCGTGAATCCGCCGCCGCGCGGTGCGCCGCAGCCAGCGATCAAGCGCGCGGCACCACAGTGTGGTCCATTCGGGATAGGGGAGATCAGGATCATACGGCGGCAGGCCGGACAATGCCGGATCATCGCCGGGGCAACCATATCGCTTGGCCAGCGCCCGGATCAGCAGCGCGCCGGGATGTTCGCCCAACAGCGCAGGGTGATCTCTGAGCCAGCTGCGGATACCAAGGTCAGACAAGGCCGCCACCACCAGCCATAACCCCGCATGGGCCGAATGGACCGGGCGTACGATCGGGAAGTCGGCGGGCGCGGCTTGGATAGGACCGGCTGTAGCCTGCACTGGCGGCGGTGGCACCTGTGGCCGTTCAGCGGCGCGGCGCGCGCGGACTGGCTCACTCGGCTGCGGCTCCGTTATTTGCCGTTCGGCCCGGACGGTACGTGCGGGCACATCGCCGGCCGCCCGGGCTTGCGGTGCGGCGGGCGGGGACGGTGCTGCCAATGGCCGCGGGAGCGACCTGCCCCCATCGCCCAGCACACCATCGGCGCGCGCGATGATCTCGGCCAGCAGCAACGGATGCAAGGCCAGCGCTGGTGACACCCGCAGCACCTGCGCGCGCAAGACCGTCCGCACCGCCGCCGCTCCTGCCGCTTGCGACTGCATCGCTTTCAAAGCCGCAACAACCGCTCCGGCCAGCTGTCCAACCGCGCGGGACGCAACGGTTTGTGCCAGATCGGCCAGCTGCGGCAGACCAGCCTCGGCGGCAGGCCAGCCTGCGTCCTTCACCGGCTTGGCCGCCAGCGCGGCCTGCGGCGCAGCGGCATGCAGCGCTGCAACGAGGTGATCGGCCGCCCCGGCCAAGGTGCAGCGTTCGATCAGCAGAGCAAGCCGCGCTTCGCTGCCGGGCGCGAGCGCTGCCAGCACCAACTCGGCCAACCACACTTCGACGGGCCGCGTGCGCCAGCCCGGTGCGGCAAGTTTCCAGAACCAGCCGACCGGAGCGCAGCCACGCAGCAGCAGGTCCAGCAAGACCGCTTCGGCCTCTGCTTCGCTGGAAAACCACACGCAGTTGGCACCGCCGGCCCCATCTTCGGTGCCGTGGCGCGCGCCATCGGTCGCGGCCTGCCAGGCGCTGCGCAAGGCGACCTGCCGCTGACCGGGACGCGGCGAACTGGCGCCAGCGGCAAGGTGCATGCGCCGCACCAGAACGAGCCGCTGATCATCCGGGATCTCGGTGTGCAGCGCATCTTCGAGCCGGATGCGCGCGCCGCCGCTGTGATCAGCAGGACCCGCCAGGGCAAGCCGCGAGACTTCCACCAGCACCATCTCAGCGCACCATTCCGGCCACCATCTGGAACCGCATCGCCGAGGTAACCGTGGTGATCGGTGCAAGGATCTTGGTGATCGAGGCCTGGACCCGCCCGGCCGAGATTTCCTCGACAATGGCGTGGCTGACGATCTGATCGCGCTCGTTGCGGATCAGCGTGGTCATGCCCTTGCGCACCCGGGTGACATCGAGCGCGAGCAGCAGGCGTGTGCCGATCTTGGCCGGGACCGGCGCAACCAGATGCGCGGGGATGATCTTGTCGACCGGGGCATGCGCCGCCATCAGCAGGCAGACCCGCACCAGTTCGTTGATCGCATCGTGTGCCCCCTGATTGCCGCGATCGATCCGCGCGAACAGCCAATCGACAAAGCCCTGCAGATCGCGCCGTTGTTCAACCGGCACTTCCCCCCAGCCCGGCAATCCGGCAAGGTTCTGGAGCGGCGCGGGCTGATCGAACGCGGAAAGGATTTCCGCCCAGCCCAGGCGCACCACCGGGCTCACTTCGCCGAAGCTCTCGTGCAGACAACCGGCAATCGCGGTGATCGCGTCGATCTCGTCCAGCGCGGCCTTGGTCAGCGCGGGCTGGCGGTGCGTCCCGGTGACCAGATCACCAATGGTCGAGGCCTGGGTAAGATGCGCCTGCGTTTCGGCTAGCGATAGCGCGGCGATCCGCAGCATGTCGAACTGCGCGACCGCCAGGCGGCGTGTTTCGACCACCTTGCGCCCGGCTACCAGCGCGTTCTGCACCCCTGCCAGATAGCGGCTTTGCGCCGAAACCGCGTAGGGGGCAGCCAGCATGCGCGGCGTAATCGCGCGCTCGATCGCGGTGCGCAGCGCCGCTTGCGCCGATTCCAGCCGCTCGATCCGCCCGACCATCGCCGCGATTGCCGGGAACCATGAAACCGGAACCTCGCGCAGCAACTGCACGTAATCGTGGATCTCGTCGGGCGCTTCCTCGTGCTCGCGCCGGCACACCGCGATCGCCGATGGAGCCAGCCCCGAGGCCGCCTCGATCATCGGCACTTCATCGCGCACATCGACCGCGCGCACGCGGCGCCAAACGATTGCGTTGACGTGGGTCTCGATAATTGCGGCGCGGCGTGCGTTGGTGGCCTCGGCCAGCGCGCGATCTTCTTCGCGCAGTCGTTCGGCCGTGGCCAGATCGTGACGCGCTTCGGCCACTTCGACATCGACCGACCGCATATAGGCAGCCGCTTCATTGGCAGCGGCCCGCAGCGTCTCGGTCAAGTCGCGCAGCGATGCGGCCAGCTCCTCGAACAGCGCCACGCGCCCTTCGACCAGGCGCATGATCGCAATGGTATTGTCGATCGCCTGCACCGCCGCCGTGAAATAGTCGGCCTCGTGCTTGGTCTTGTCGGAATCGGGCAGAACATCACTGTCGACGAACAAGGTGCGATTGGGATCGCCCAGCAGCGTGCTCAAGGTCGGCACTTCGCCGGTGTTCTTGTTGTGGAATCCGGCCATCTGGACATCACCCAGGGCAATCCCGCCTGGCCGCGCGCTGCCCTGACCGGCAAGGCCGGCCAGCGTGCCGATCACCGCAGCCTTGCTGGCCAGAGCGAACTGCAGCGCCTGGACGGCCGGCTGCGGTTTGAGCCGTTCGGCCACGCTGGCGGTGCGTTCGATCAGCCCGGCAATCGGGGTCTGCATCTGGATGTCGAAACTGCGGAACCGGTCGCGGCTGCGCGACAGGGCAACAGCATCAAGGCTGATCATCGGTGCCAGCTGCGCCGCCTGGAACAGCGGCGCGACGGTTGCCGTGCGCGCGGGGCTGGCGGCGGCGGCTGGTGCTGCAAGTGCGGAAAATGCCGGCTGCACCATGAACGTCGAGATCGGCAAAAAGCTGGCAAATGCCATCGGCGCGGGCGGCGGCGGCGGTGGCGGGGTCCGCACCACCGATGCGATATTGAGCGTCATGAACGAAGGCTGGAACCGTCCGATCACAAACGGACTGATCGTTCCGGCGGGCGGCGGTGGCGGTGGTGGCGGTGGCGGACTTCCCGGCACCTCACCCACCCGGATCACCGCATCGCCCGGCTTGCGCGTGATCGCCGCGGTCAGGAAATCGGCGATTCCCTTGCTGGTGGCTCGTGCGCCTTCATCGCGCAGCGCCAGATCGGCGATCGCCGGGGACGTTACGAGGCGCGAGGCGGCATCGGCACCCAGCATGATCTGCCGCACCCGGTAGATGTCCGCCCGGGCGCGGACAAAGCCGAGGTCGATTGCATCGTTGGTCGCCTTGAGCCGGGCATCGACCGAAGCAAGGAATGTCACAATCCCGCTCTCGTCGATCGTTTCAAGATCCTGGCGGAGGAAATCCTGCTTCCAGCGATCACGGAACCCGTCGAGCGCGGCCGCATGGCGTACGTCCTTGACAAGCACCGTGCCGAAATCGGGGACGGTCATTTCGTCCCTGCCTGCGACCGCTTGCCAGGGCCAGCCCTCGCCGCCAATCGCATCGGAGGTCAGCCGGGCCCCGGCCGGCGCATCGTCGGCGATGTAGGTATAGACCAGGCCGCCGACATCAAGCTTGCCCATCGCCGCCCATTCAACCGTGCCGCCGTGCTGGGAAAACTCGGCATAGTCGATCGCGAAGCCATCGAGCGTTCCGCCGTTCTCATCCCACACCGCGCTGGCCGGAACTTCGAGCCGCACCCAGCCTCCCGATGAGGGCAATTCGCCAATCTTGCGCTCGCCAAGCCGGCCCGGGCCTTCCGCCACCGGCAGCCCGTCCGCGCTGCCCCAGAAGACGCCCTTGCGGTTAATCGGACCATCGCCCCAGGTCCGGTCAAGCCGCAGCGACAGGCCGGTCAGCCCGGTATCGTCGATAATCCGCACCCAGAACCAGATCGTGTCGCTGGCGGACACCGTAAGCGTCGCATCAGCGCCCGCCATCAGGTGCCTGCTGACCGCGCTTCCTGCGGCAACCCGGCGCGTCCGGGTGACTTCGACCGGGGTCTGCACATAGGGCGCGGGGGTATTCTCTTCATGCGGCAGATCGGATGATGGCCAGCCCATCACCGCGCCCGATACCGTTTCCAGCAGCCGGTCATAGCGCCGCCGCGCCATCTGCCGGCGCACCAGCCAGCGGGTGCGATCCTCGCGCATCGTCCTGATCGCCTCGCCGATCCGCCGGTCTTCGCGCGCAACGCGCAGCAGACCGGGTTCATAGACCGCATCGGGCACGGGCACGAGCAATTGCACCGCATCGCCCTGCCCGGCATCAAGCGGGGCAAGGCTGGCGCATTCGGCAACAACAAGATTGAGGTTGCTGGTCGCCACCGGCACGGCATCAACCTTGTACCCGGTGGGAAAGAAGAACTGGCGGCGGGTGGCAGTATCGAACAGGCCGGGAGGCAACACACCGACCGGGGGCAGTTGTGCAAAGGTCTGGCGCAGGGTCTGGGCGTCATAGCTGGGCAATTCGGCCAGCTGCGCGGTGAACTGGTCAATCCGTGCCTGCCATAACCGGGCGTCACCGGCTTCGGGCGCGCAGCTTGATCGTTCGCGCGGGGTGCCGCCGATGCGCGCCACGGCATGGCGATCGATCCATTCAAGCTGCCAGTCAGGCGTAAACCCGATCAGCGCCAGCGGCACGCCCCAGGCTTCCCACGGATGCGCCTCGTCGGGCGCGTGGAGCCGCTCGGTTTCGAAGATCGAATAGGCCAGCCGGTTGCGCCGCGCCGGGCCCGGCGCGGGCAAGGCATAATCGGCCCCGCCATCAAGCGAGAGCATCTCTGCCGGCCACAGGTAAAGCAACAGCCGCGCGCCATCGATGCGCTGCAGATCGACATAGGGATCATCGCGCGGATCGGGCGGACAGCTATCGCCGGGGCGGCCCTGAATTTCGGCCACGATCGGCTGTGCCACCAGCACTGCGATATGCGGCAGCGCCGCGCTCTCGGGGTTGGCGGCAATGACTTTGAGCGGATCAGACAGCCCGCGCGGGCGTTCGGGGCGGAGGCGATCAGCCAGGCCTGAGGCCGTTTCACCCTCGCCGCCCGGCGCCGCATCGGACAGCAACGTCACAGCGTCATCGCTCAGCGCCGCGGCATGATCGACCCGCATCACCACCTGCACATCGCCAAGCGGCAGACGCACGGTGCGGCCGATTGAAATGTCCTCGCCGCTGCGGGCGATCCCCGCCCCGGGCGAAATGGTGATGAACGCGCGTTCTGCAGGCTGACCGTTCGTGCCACTTTCGGCGCGCACCACCAGTCCATCGGCAATCCCGCTCTGCAAGGCCAGGCCGTACAGCCGCTGCATCCCCGAACGCAGATCCTGTTCGGCGGTCAGCGCCTTGTCTGAAATCGCCCGCCCGGCAAAGGCGTTGATCCGCCGCCGCCAATGCGCCGACAGTTCGGGGCGCATTGGCGGATCGGTTCCGATGACATGCTCATCGGCAAAGCTGCGCGCGATCGGTTGGGTGACATCCATGGCCTGTTTATTCCTCTCGCTCAGCCAAGTTTGCCGAGCAGTTCGTCGAGCGCCCTGGCTTTTTGTGCCGAGACCGCATCTTTCAGCAGCACCGCAAAATCGGGCAGCTTTTCCTCGTCGACCACGCGCAGTGCAGCATCGAGCGCGAGCGCCTTGCCGCTTTCGCCCAGCCACAGCGCGTTCCTGTCCGAAATCCAGTCGGTCCCCAGCAGCTGGGTAACGCGCGCCAATCCCTCGCCAAGGTTTGGCGCGGCATAGTCCTGCGCGATGTCCATCACCTCACTATCGCCAAGCATCAGCTTGGTATCGTCGCGCGTCGCCGTGGTCAGGCCTGCCGCGCTGGCCACCGCCAGGCGAAGCAGGCCGGGACGCACATCCAGCGGCGGTGGCGGCGGGCTCGCTTCGGGCTCGACCGGCGCAGGCGCCGGAGCCGGCTGCGCACTTGGCGCCGGGCTTGGGGCCGGCGCGGCAACGGGCGGGGCCGGCGGCGCCGGCGTAAACATACCCGGAATGAAGGCGCCGCCAAAGGGCCTGCGCTCCCGGGTCACCGCATCCGCGCGCAAGGTCCGAATTCCGCCCAGTACTGTCGGATTGAACACCCGTGGCTGGATCGCGGCAAACACCGCCGGCGAAGCAATTGCCGAAATCGGGATCGCCGAGATTGGCGGGATCGTTGTCACCGGCGGGGCGGGTTGCGGCGGCGGAGCGATCACCGGCTCGGGTGCAGCAGCCGGAGCGGCGCTGGCCGGTTCCGGCGCGGGCGGCGGTGGCAGCACGATCGGAAGCGGTGCCATCATGACCGTCGGCAAATCCTGCTTGACCACCTTTTCCATGTCGGAAATCACCGAGGCGGTCAGTATGTCCGAATTGGCGACCGCCGGGCGGGCCAGCAGCGCCATCAGCCGCACCGTCGCCTGCGGGGTGGCCTGCCCATTGATCGCGGCAAGCCGCCGCGCCAGTTTCAGCCGGTCGAGATTGGCATTGACCATGGCATTGATCGACACATCATCGCCGCTCACTTCGATGCCGGTGCCGATCACGCGCGGTTGCTGCGCGATCGAACGGCGGCGGGTGTACCAGACCAGCGGTGTCCCGCCCGGCCCTTGCGGCAAGGCGGCAACCGCTTCGGACAGGCAGGCGTGCCACGCCTGGATCCGCGCGGCTTCGGCCTGAGCATTGGCACTGACCGACGCACGGGTCGCAGCGGCCTCGGCCGCCTTGCGCTTGGCGACCAGATCGGAGACCAGATCGAACGCGCTGCTGGCGCCGCTGACGGCGGCCGCAGCATTGGTGGCGATCGCCAGGTTGGCGCTGCCCAGCGTTGCGGTGAAACGCTGGTAACGGGCCCGGTCCACCGGGATCAGCACGCTGACCCCCAGCGCATCGAGATCGCGCGGCGGCGCATCGAGATCGATCGGCGGCAGCGCCAGCGCTTCTTCGACCAGCGCCGGAATTTCGTCTGCGGGAACAAAGCCCAGATCGGCATCGACGCCGGGCGGGAAGTAGATCTGGTTGAAGCCAAAATCGTCTCCGCGCAGTGCGGCTACCGGCATCAGCCCAACCGGCGGCAGCAACGAAAAGGCTGAGGCGGCCGGGAACACCGGCGCAATCGGCCGCGCCGCCATGTCCTGCAACACGTCCCACAGATGCGCCCGGTGCTGCAGCACGAAGGCCTCGCTGATCGCACGTGGGCGGTTGCCAAACATCGCGTGGACCCCGCTTTCGGCGCCGGTTTCGCGCCGCACCATGGCCGTATCGATCCAGCGCACCGTGCCGCGATCAAGCCCCAGCATGGCCAGCGGCAGGGCATCCTGCGGCATCGCCGCGCCCTGCCCTGAAAAGATCGCACGGGCCACCTTGCGGCGGGCCTCGCTCACATTGGCGGCCCCGCCCATGTCGGGATAGGGGATCAGCGTGATCGCCGAGGCTTCGATGATGTCGCCATCTTCCACCGTCCGCCGCCCAGTGATCGAGCGCGGATAGGCGGCGATCGGATTGGCGGTGAATTCCACCGGGCGCAGCGCCAGAATAAACAATCCGGTGCGCCGCCCCAGCGGCACCCGTGGCTCCTCGGCAAGTCCCAATGCGGCATCGAGCTGGCGGGTGGTGGGCAGATCGAGCAGCGGCACATCGCGCCGGGTGGAAAGCATCACCACATCGCCCGACGGGGTCAGCCCGACCCCCGCGGTGATCGACAGCGTCTGCCCCTGGCGCAGCGTGCGGTTGGCAACCAGCAGGCCAGAGATCACCCCCGCACCCCCAGCCCGCGCCATATCGGCCTGCCTTTGCCGGACATAGTCCTGATCGCGGGTCAGATCGGCGCCGGTCAGGAACTTGCCGTCGAAATAGCGCGGGCGGCGGCGCAATCCGTCGAGGATCAACGGCCCCTGCTCGACCTGGTCCTCCACATCTTCGCGGGCCAGCACCGATCGATCCGACGCGATCAGCTGGGCGATGCTCATCGCATCGGCAACACGGATGCGGGCGCGCTGTTCGGCCTTGTCGAGGGAAATCATCGCTCGTTACTCCTCAAGGTTCGCGGACCGGAACGGTGCGCGGCGCAGCGCCGAGCCATTTGCCGGCGAGGTAGATGAAGGGCCTGATGGCGTTATCGACCAGCACCCGGCGCGACAGATCAAGCACAGGGCGGACAGCCGGTGCGGCGCCGTCAGCCAAGGTTACCGGGATGGCGACGCGGGCCAGCAGGACCGCCCCGGGATCGCGTCCCTCGACATGTTCCTCCAGCGGTTCCAGGCCGCCATCGATCCCTTCGCCGTGGCCCAGACCATAACTGCCGAGCACGGCGGCAAGCCGGTCATCAGCACTGGCCGATGCTTCCGGCCAGTAATTGTGCGGCGCGGGCAGCGGCGCAGGCGGACCTTCGGCGCGCAGCACCAGATCAAGGTTGGGCAGTTCGGCAAGCCGCGCCGGGACCAGCGCATCAAGCGCGTCGAACGGCCCTTGCGCAAAGCTCGGCGTCTTGCCGCGCGCGCAATCGGCCTGCGACAGGAACAGGTCTGCCACCACCGCGAGCGGCAGCGCCGTGCGCGGCTTCTTGTGCATCGCGCTGCGCAGCATCGGTGTGGTCTGAGCAGCAAACCAGCGCGACAGGCGGGTACACCACGCCTCGCCAAGCTCGATCAGGCGGCCATGACGATCCAGCGCCAGCCCCGGTTCGACCCGCAGATGCAGCTCGTTATCCTCGGCCTCAGGCGCGCGCACCGCCAGACCGGCCAGCGTCCCATGGCCCAACGCATTGGCCAGCGCCTTGGCCAGGCGGGCGCGGTGATAGGTCTGCTCGTCGCGGAAATCCTCGGCCTGGAGCAGCACGCCGGTGGCGTAGTTGACCCGTTCGGGGGCGCCCATCGCCAGCAGCGGGTCGGCGGGAGAGTAGAAACTGGCAGGATCGGCATAGGTCATGGCTGCTTATCCAATAGGGCGGCGGGGACGCAATATTCGCGGGTCGAGCACGCGATCGATCCGGTCGAAACGGTCGGGGCGGAAGATCGGCGGGCGAAAAGGTCCGGTGGGGGGCGACGGCGGCGGCGGCGGCGGTGCTTCAACGGTCACGATCAGATCGGCCGGCGCGCTTTCCAGACCTGCCGTATCGATCACGACCAGCCGGAAGCGGTAGCGCCCGGGCGCAAGCCGGTTTTCGACTTGCAGGACGGAATCGCCCAGGGTCACCGGCTGGTTGAGGGCAAGCACCGCCATGGCGCTACACCGGGCCTTCGATCAGGGTGAAGCGGTAGGCCTTGACCTTCCCCGGCGCGACATCGCTGGACCGCGCGCCCGACAGGAAGAAAGCGCTACCGGCCGCAACGTTTGGCGCGACAATCGCCTTGTCGGCGTTGACCATATCGAGCACGGCGGTGGGCAATTGCGTATCGGCGATGATCACATCGAGCACGGTCGCCGCGCTTTCATTGTTGGCATCGTCGATCACCACCAGCTGAAACCGGTAGCGCCCCGGCGGCAACGGATTGGCCGGATCGACATCCACGGTAATCAGCGGGTCCTTCTGCACCACCGGCACATTCATTTTGAACTCGGCCATATTCTAGGGCTCCTTGTCCCACATCCACACGTAACGATTGATCGGGCCCCCGCTGCCGGCCTTGCTGGCCAGCGCGCTGAGCGTGAAGGCATTGCCGACCCACACCGAATGCGGGCCATGCGCGGCGGCAATCGGCGATGACGGCACCGGGCCATCGGCGCGTGGATCGAGCATTCCGGTGCCGGCCACGAAATCGCCTGCTCCCAACACCGTCTCGCCCAGCTTGACCCGCTGGAACGGTTCGGGTTCGGTCAGGAAGGTGTCGACCCCGACCAGCGACGCCGCGCCGACGATCAGCGGATTACGCGCCTGATGGACATGCGGCTCGACATGGGCAGGAACGCTTTCCGCCACCACATCGGACAGGCGGCGCAGTTCGGCGCGATCATCCACCCCGCGCACCAGCACCAGCACCCGCCAGGCAAGCCGGGCATAGAAAGCAGCCACTGCATCGGAATCGCCACGCGCGGCATCGATTTCGGGGGCATAGAGCGCCAGCAATTCATTGCGCGCAGCATCCCCCAGGATAAGCGTATCACCGACATAGCTGTTGCCCGATGTCGCCATCCCCAGCGTCAAGGGATCGGCCTCATCCGCCAGATCGGCGCCCAGGATCGTTGCAAAGGTGCGGCGCAGGCGGAACCCTTCGACCACGACGATATCCCCGCGCGTGACCCCGCCGCCGGTCAGGAACAGGCCCTGCCCTTCCGGCCCCAGCGCCAGCATCAGCCCGCGCAGCGCGACATCGCCGGCACGCACCAACGCCAACTCGCCCGGAGCCGGCACGCGCCGGCCCGGATCGATCCGCCCGCCGGACAGTAATTTGCCGCCACTGGCCAGTTCGAGCGCGGCGAGCAGCCCGCCGCACGTGCCGCCCAGTGCCGCGGTGTAAGGCGCGGTCAAAAGCCGCTGGCGCATCCGTTCGGGCGCCTCGCCTGTGCGCTGGGCAATGCCCAACCACTGCCCGATCCATGGCAGGGCTGCGGATGGTGCGGTGGCCGGATCGGTCATTTGCCAGGACCCGGCGATCCGGCCCTCAATCTCGGTCAGCACGCCTTCGTGCGTGTGGAGCATGCGTTCCATGAAATCGTGCGGGGTGGCCGCGCCCGCTGCGCTCGCATCGCTGCCGCTCAAGGTTTCGCTGTAGAAGTCGGGCAGATAGCGGTCGCGCCACGACAAGCGGTGGGCATAGCAGCGCAGCGCCGCAAGTTCGGGCGTGGCCTGGCTATCCCCGCGCAGGGTCACCGTGATCCACAGAAAGCGGCCGGCCAGCCGCCGGACCTTGTGTCCGGGCTGCTGCACCAGCACGGTAAACAGGCCTGCCTTGCCCGGCTGGGGCGGGCAGCCGAGCAGCGGCGGGGCGTGGGGCACTTCGCTGGGCTGCGCCAGCCACGCCGCGATCGGTGTGCCGGGTAGGCTTTCATCCTGTCCCTGCGGAACGATGCGGTGCAAGGCCCAGTCGGGATCGGCTCGGCCCTCTGGCATCGCGGGATCGCCGTGCTGGTCGCTGGCGTAGAGCTGCAGATCGATCGCGGTGCCATCGGCCAGCGCCGCCTCGGCATAGATCCGGTGCCACACCGTCCCCGCCGACTGGCCATCGATTGGCCCGATCAGCACCCGCCCGCTGCGGGCATGCCGGCCGATGGAAAGCGCGTGGAGCGGCCGCACCGCATCGGGCAACGCTTCGGGGGTGGGCGCCTGCAAATGGCGCGGACGCGGTCCTGCAGCATTGCACCACTTGCCCACCCAGGCCTGCGGGAGCGGGAATACCCGGCCATCGGGCAACAGGGCACGATTTGCCGCAGGGGCACCGGCGATTGCATAGCACCACGCCTGCCGTCCGGGCGAAGTGCCTTCGGCCGCCATCACCGCCACCCGGTCCTCACCGTCCCACGCAAGCGCATAGGGAAAGCGCAGTCCGGCAAGGCGGCCGTGCTCGGCAAACCCATCCGCTCCAAACAGCAACAAGGCCGCGTCAGCGCCGCTCTGCCAGGCCAGCAAAGCCAGCTTGCCCTGCGCCGAGGCCGCCAGCGAGACAGCGGTAAGTCCGGCGGGGATCGTTCCGCGCGGCACCGCCACCAGGCGCGGCGGATCGCGGTTCGGTTCGAGCGGCGCAAAGCGTGCGGCGCCATCATCATCGCCGCCGAAATCGCGCAGCGGCGCGCCGCGCAGGCGCATCAGCCTGCGCCGCGCCTTGTCGAACGCCCAACCCCCGCCCGACGGCGAAGGCGCCAGCAAATCGGCACGCAGCGAGCCATGAACCACCATCTGATCGGGCCAGCGATCGCGCAGATCATGCAATACCACGCGCCCGCCGCGCGCCACGCACAGCACGTCGTCCGCGCTCAGCATCATGTCGCTCGGCACGGTTTCGCCGGTCGGCGCAATCGTGAGCTTGAGATCGACCGACCCGGAGGCAAACCCGCTCAGCCGGATGACACCGTGTTCGGCATCGCTCTCCGGCGGCAGCGACTGCCACCAGGCGAAGCCGCCCAAGGGATCGGCAACCGGCGCGGGTGAAGAGGCCATCAACCGCGCGAAGGTTTCGTCCTCGTTCGGGCTGGGCGGTGCTTGCTGGCTGGCAAGGTGAAGGTTGCCACTGGCCGAATCGAATGCAAGCCCGTCCGCGATCCGCGCTCCTTCGGCATTGGCGGCAAAGCCGAAATCGGCAGCGCCGGCAATCAGCCGGAACGGCAGGCCGTTTACGTCCATGATGGTGCCTCCCGCTGCATCAGCAAAGCTCCGGCACGACTGGCACCGCGATCCCGCCGCCGCCTGGTCCGGCGGGCGGCAAGCTGGGCGCTGCGCTATCGCCGACGCCCACCGCAAGCATGGCCAGCTCGGGCAGTTGCCAGCGCTCCAGGCCAATGAAGCCGCGCCCGGTCTGGTTTTCCGCCACGGCGCGCCAGGCGCGGCGGGCGCTGCGCGTGAACAGCCGCACTGGCGCTACCGAACGCACACCGGGGACGCGGGCAATGGCGGTTTCGATCAACCGGTCATCCAGTGCCCGGCCCAGCGGCCAGCCCTGCCCGTCCGGCCCGCCCGGTGCGAGCGGCCAGAGATGAAGGCGAATTGCAGCGGCGACGGCATCGAGCACGGCGTCGCGATTGGCCGGGTCGACCAGTTCTACCGCTGCGCTGACTCCCACGGGCACATAATCAGGCGCGATTACATAGAGCTCGGTACCCAGCGGCCGCCGCGCATCGAGCCAGCCATGCACGGTTTCAAGCGTGGCACGATCGGGGCGCGGCGCAGGCTTTTCGGTTCCACCGCGCGCCGGGATCGCCATCACCGAGACCACCCCGGGTAGACCGTGTCGGCGCTGCTGCGGCTTGAACCGTTCGAGCACTTCGACCCGGGCCAGCGCGACGCCGGGCGTGGCCAGCGCCAGCGCCTTGAAATCGCCGCGCGTTACTGCCCGGTCGCCGTGGCGCAGTTCGGCGGGAATCCTGGTTTCGGCGCTTTCCAGTGTTTCGGCATCGATCCCGCCGCTCATCGCCAGCGGCTGACCCAGCTTGAGCTTGATCGTCTGGACCGGGCCGGAAATCGCCTTAAGCGAACCGGCGGGCACATTGCCCGCGCTGCCGCCGCCGCTGCGCATCACCGCCACGTGGATCGCCTTGCCCGATGCCGGAACCGCGCCGCGCACCCCGTCACCAAAACGCACCGTGCCACCTTCGGCATCGACCTGACAGGCGCGCTGGGCCCGGCCGGCCATCGCCACATCATCAATCAGCGGCCAGGCGCGCATGCCCTCCTCTTCCTCGACCTCGATCACCAGGCTCGACAGCTCGACATTGCCTGCTCCAAGCGAGAGCTGCTGACCCGAAAGCCCGGTCCCGCGGCCGATCTGCTGGCGGCCCTTGGTTTCGCGCTGGGTGACCATCGCGGCGTTGATCCCGGCCCACGACAGTTTCAGGCTGGAAAGCCGCGCTTCGGGCAACGGACGCAGCCGCACCCAGGCAACCAGACGCGTGGCCACGAGGAGGTCATCGATCCGCGGCGGGCGATCGCCAACCCCGGCCTGCAGATCGGCCAGCACATCGTTGGCAGGCACGGCAAAATCATCCTCGCCGGGCAGCAGCAGCCGTGCGATGCCGGGCCGGGTCAGCCCGGCGGTGCCGTCTGACAACAGTTCGAGCGGCAGGAAGCCGCCGCCCGGTGCCGCCACTTCCCAGACATGCAGGATCGGTGCCCGCGCCGATATCGCCTCAAGCGACTGGGGCGCGGCGATGCTCGGCACCACGCCGATTGACAGCGCCACGCGCCGCGCCGCATCGCCGCCGCCAAGGGTATGGCGCACCGCCGCCAGCGTCGCCGCTTCGGGCGTCGGGGCGAGCAACGCAAACCACAGCGACCGATCAATTGCATCGGCAGCAAAATCGCGCCCGCCGGGCTCGGCCGCGCCGCCAGCAAATGCCTGCGTGGTGACATAGGCATCGGCGTTGCCGGTAATGCCGTAAAGGTCCTGCAGATCGGCCAGCAGCGGTGCCAGTTTAGCGCGTTCGGCGCTGCTTGGACGGCGCTTGAGGTAAGCCTGCCCTTCGACCGGCAGGACGTTCAACTCGCTGTCCAGTTCGAACCGCACCGGTTTCATGATCGGGTGGCGCTGGGGCAGAACCGTCAAACCGGTTTGCGCCTTGTCGTCGATCGATATCTGCACCAATCCGCGCGCAGGACTGGCGGCACGCAGTGGTTTGCCCAGCAGGCGCAGGAAGGCCAGGCGCTGGCGTTCCGGGATCAGGTTGGCGCGGTACAGGATGGTATCGCCCATCCAGGCGAACAGATCGATCAGCGTGCGTCCCGGATCGCCTTCGCGCAGGTCAGTCCATTCCGGCGTATGCGCCGGAATGCGGCGCAGCATATCGGCAACCAGATCGGCAAAGCCGCGATCGTCAAGCGCTGGCGGGCGGATTGGCATCAGGCACCTCCCATCGGAACCGAGAGCGTCATCGCCGCGGCGACACCGATCTGGCGAATGCGATAGGCCAGCGTGACCATCACCACCGCAGGATCGCTGCCAGGCGCTACTTCGACCCGGTCCAGCAAGATGCGCGGCTCGAAAGCGCTGACATGTGCGAAAATGCTGCGTTCCAGTTCGGCCCGGGTCGAGACGGTGTTGGGCTTGTGGATCGCCAGTTCCAGCCCGGCCCCGAACTGCGGTCGCATCAGCTGTTCACCCGGACTGGTGCGCAGGATCGCTTCGATCCGCTGGCGCACCGATGTTTCCAGATCGGGGAAGCCAATGCGGCCCTGATCGTCCGGCACCGGCAGCAGCGGCCAGCACAAGGGTGGGCGGATCTGAGCACCGCGCGACGAGGAAAGGATCGGTCCGGACACGCTATTGCCTCTTCGGGATGGGGATGCAGACCTTGATGGACATCATCCAGCTGAAGATGATGTTGAGCATCGACAGGAAGATATTCAGCACGATGAACGCGCACAGCGTGATGCCCGGGATCGAGAAGCTGCACAGCCAATCGATCCCCGGTCCGCCGGTGCCGCCCTTGCCTTTCGCCAGATCCTCCATGTTGCCCTTGAGGAGATTGGCGAGACTCGACGGCAGCGCGAAAGTAACCGACGGCTTGACCTCTTTGAGCCGGGCAATGTCGGGCAATGCAATCGTCGTGCCCGGGCCTTCGCCGTCCCACCACGGCAGGATCCGAAACGGTTCGCTTTCGATCGACCAGACCAGCGCGTCCGGGCAATCATCATGCCCGGCCGCACGCAGGAAACCGCGCACACAATAGCGCGCCTGTTCATCGCGGAACTTCTCGGGCGGCCCAATGCGCGCAGCGTGTTGCTCGGTCAGGCAGGCAAAGGAGGCTTCGATCAGGCGCTGGCCGGTCGCCTCATCCACCGCTGGCCAGCGCAGCGGCATGGCGTGGCCTTGCGGGTTGCCTTCACCGGCGATCAGGATCGGTGCGGCGCGGCGCACGAAGCTCGCGGCATCGAGCGTTGCGGTGGGGCGGCCGAGCTGATCCTCGGCGGTCGGCAATTGGATTTCGGCGAGCACCTGCAGCAGCCGCGCCGCTGCCGGTCCGGAGCCCAGGGCGTCAAGCTCGGCCATCGTCTGGTACAGAAACGTGGCGATCAGCGCGAGTTGCGGATCAGCAACGGTGGTTTCGGGCGAAAGCACATTCCAGTCTTTTGACAGAACCTGCCCGGCGCGCGGCAGGTCACGTTCGGGCCGCGCTTTCAGAAAGCAGCTGAGATGCGCGATCATCTCGTGCTGGTCAGCGGCAGGCAGCGCGGCATAGTTTATGGCATCGCCGGGCCGGTCCTCCAACTCGCCGCTGGCAACCGGGATCACCGCAAACAGCACGGTCTTGCCGATCGCCTTGCAGACTTCGGGCGGTGCGGGGTAAAGTCCGTGAACGCTTTCTGCCGGGGCCTGCACGCCCCCGCCCTGCCTGGCGGCAATCGCGCTCCGCAGGGCGGCATTGGCCGGGTGGATCGCGGCTTTCGCCGGATCGGGATCGGCATCGGGCAAGTTCACGGCTTGCCAGCCCAGCACGGTCTTGCCGCGCTTGTACCAGGCTGCGTGCCGCGATCCCGCCAGCCGCCGCAGGACCAGACCCGAACCGCGGATCTTGGCCGGATCAAGTCGCGGCTCACCCGGCTGCAGGCAATAGGCCTCGAACAGCGCAAGCTGGAACCGCCGGTGGGTGGGCAGGCTCAATTCGAGGACATTGTCGCTGCCCTTGCGCAGGCCGCGCATTGCCGTCAGCCGCGTGCGCCAGTCCGCTGCCTGTAGGTCTTCGAACAGCGCCTCGACAAAATCGCGGGCGCTGCTGGTGGCGATCACATTGCGGGCATCGCCGCCACCCAGCGGGCGCAGGCAGATTTCGTGCGCGGGCTGGCGCGGCAGCATCGCCACCGCCTTGCGCCGGGCAGCCGGATGGAGGGTTGCCGCGCTTACCATATGTTCCCCGCTCCGGGCGTATAGCTGGTCGAGACGACCGAATTGGTGATCAGAGTGTCGCACTGCACGACGCCGGAAAACTTCGACATCCCGGCATCGACCGAAACCTGCGAGGCGGTGACCGACACCTTTGATGCGTTGACCTCAACTTTGGCCGAAGTCTGGATTGAAACGCCGCTTGTCGAAAGTGTAACGGTATGCCCTGCTGCATCGAGCGTGATCTTGCCGCCGCTTTCCTCGCTGATCGTCACCTTGGCGCTGTTGGGCGTGGTGATCTCGACCTTTTCCTGGCCGCCGGATTCTTCCAGAATCGCGATCCGGGTGCCAGCCTTGCCGGTCAGCGTCCAGCGATCGACCGCATCGCCGGGCAGGCTTTCGGGCACCCCGGTCGCGCCGTTCCAAAGATTGCCGATCACCACCGGCCAGCCGGTGTCCCCCGCGGTGAACGCGACCAGCACTTCGCTGCCGACATCGGGAATCAGGAAAGCCCCAAAGTTGTCGCCCGCAAAAGCGACCGCGACGCGGGCCCAGACCATGCCCAGACGGTCAGGATCGATCGCGGGGATCTGCACCTGAACCCGCGCCTGGCCTTGCGGGTCATCGACCGAGCGAACCACGCCGATATGCACGCCCATCCGCCAGTAATCAGCCTGGGCAAAGCGACTGGCGGCAGAGTGAAAGGTCATTGCGATGCCCCCAGATAGGCGCATTCAGCGCGGAATTCGGTGCGATAGCCAGATTGCGCGTCGAACCGGTGGACTGCCTCGTAGACCGCATATTGATTGGCAAACTGGGGGTTGATCCCGGACAGTTCGACCCAGCTGCCTACCCGCAGGCTGCCATCACCGCGGGCAACGCCGTCCACCCGCACAAACCCGCGCGCGCGGCGCTGTCCGTCGATTTCAGCCAGACGATCACCGTCGGCATCGCTGAGCGGGCCGAACCGGCACGCGCGCGTTGTGACGCTGCTGAACTTTTCGGCCAGTACTTCCTTGCCGCTTTTGCCGCGGCCTGGACCGAAGCCCGCGGCGTCCTTTTCAGACAGGACAGACGCGCCCTCAGCCGGATCAAAGCTGCTCAAGGCCACGATGCTGACCTGATCGGCAATATCGGCGGTGATCCGCGCGGCGATCAAGGTGGAGCCGACCGCCAGTGGTATCAGTGCCCGGCGGTCGTGCCCGATCCGGCCAACCTGCACCTGACTGCCGACCACCTGCAGGTCGCAATCGAAGCGCGCACAGATGCGGCGCAAGAAGGTCAGGTCGGTTTCATCGGCCTGAACCCAGTTGCGCGCAGTGGTATCAACGCCTTCGCGGACCTCGGCGGTCAGGTGATGATCGCCGCAAACCTGGGTAATCACAGCACCCAGTGTCTTGTCTTCGAACAGCATCGCGCGGCGCTTGCGGCGCAGCGCGAACAGCCGGTCTTCGGCCAGCACTGTGAACACCGGCGGTTGGCTCTCGCGGATCTCGGCCTCGATCGCGGTGATCTGGCCGTCGAACACTTCCGGCGCGCCCTGCTCGTGCGCGCCGGCAAAGACCCGCACCCCGGCGCCAAGTTCAAGCGGCGATCCGGGCCCGGCGGCATAATGGCTAGAGCCGCCATCCTGGACGCTGTCGATGAACGCGAGTTCAAGACTGGACAGCCCGCCAAGCGCCTCGCGCATGGTCATGGCGACCAGGTTGGCCTGCAGCAGCGGATAGCTTTGCCCGCCAACTTCGATGGTCGGCGCGGTGGCAAAAAGGGGATCGTTGAGTGCCACGTCAGTCGGCCCACAACCGGGCGCAGCGATCATTTTCGCGGCGGATCGCAGCCACCAGGATTGCTGGATCAGCCGCCCCTGACGCGGCCGGGGCAGGCGGATTTGCCCCTGGCTGTGCAGGCCCGGTCGGTGCCGGAATATGGGTCATCTCTTCGATCCGTACAGTCACCGCAAGCTTCCCTTCACCACACCCTGACGCCCGATTGGGCGGCATAGCTGGCCGCAATCTGGCCATCGCTGCTGACCACCCGGCCGCTGATGTCATAGTTTGCGCCGTTGCCGGTTGCCGGGAGTGGCGGCGGCAACAGGCTGTCGAGGTTGAATGTCGATGGCGGCAGGCTGGTGCGCGATGTGCCCAGCCCGGCAAATGCCCCAGCGCTGGCCATGGCTCCGGCGCTGCCAGAGCCAAAGCTGCCGCCGGTGCTGCTCGTGCTGCTCGATGTGGTGCGGGTGACGCCATCGAGCCCGGTAACCGAAGCGGTGGTATCGGTGCGGGTCACACCGTCGAATCCGGTCACGCTGGTGCTGGTGGTCAGCCCGAGACCCCCACCCGATCCACCGATGCCGATGCCGACCGAAGCGCCGATCCCGGCCCCGGCTCCGATACCGCCGCTCAGGCCAATGCCGCCGCCAATGCCGATCCCGGCGCCCGCCCCGGCAGCCATTCCCACGCCGACCGAAGCGCCAAGCCCGGCCCCTGCGCTGAGGCCCGCCGATGCCCCCATGCCAAAGCCTGCCGAGGCTCCTGCCGAAACGCCGCCTGCCATCGCAAACCCGGCGGCCGCCTGAAGCTGTGCCCCGGTGCCGACGGCCATTCCGGCCCCTGCGCCGGCGCTCGCCCCGGCAAAAGCACCGGTCCCTGCGCTGGCCCCGGCTCCCGCTCCTGCGCCAGCGCTTGCTCCAGCAATGGCACCGGCAACAGCGCCCGTCCCGCCGCGCATGCTTTCCATGCCGTTGAAGGCTGCGATGCCGCGCATCGCTGCGTTGTCGCCCGGTGCGGACAGGCCCCGCTGCTTGAGATTGGCTGAGCCTTCCGCAGCCGCAGGGGCCATGACCACTTCGGGCAGCGCCGGCACCGCGTTTGGCCCGAAATTCGCTGAAATGAGGAGCTGCGGATCGCCGCCGTGAAAGCGGTCGGTCAGCCCTTTGATGCTGACCTGCAGGGTCGAGCGCAGCGGCACCCCATCGCTGGTGAAATAGTCAAGCGTTTCACTCAGCGATTCGATGAACCCGGTGTAGGCATTCGGGCCCCATGCCAGCGTCACTTCCTTCAGACTGGGTTCGGCCGCGGCTCGGCGATTGCGGCTTGCGCCCCCCGATCCGCCCTGCGGCGTCGCCCCTTGCGCCGAAGCGGTCGCAGCATGGGTCAACAGCCAGGTTTCCAGCGTGATATCGCAGCCATATTCGCTGCTGTCGAAGATCAGTTCGACGTCGAGCTTGAACGATGTCGGCTTCGAAACCTGGTTGGGATGTTCATCGTCGATCTGGTTGGTGGTCGTGATCCGCAGGCTGGCCGGATTGAACTGTACCGGCGATGGATCATAGCCGGCCACCGTGATCGTTGCGGGTGTAACAGTCATGCCGCCACCCCCGATACGTGCAGCCCTTCGTGGACCAGATGCAGTTCCTCGATCGCCACATCGTTGCCCTTGGCGTTGAGATCGCCGACGCGGAATTTCACCGGCATGGCGTTCTTGAGCAGCCAGCCCGCCGCAATCTCACGCGATGCCATCGTCCCGGCTGGCAATTCGAATTGCCCGATCAGCCCGATCAGCACGTCGCTGCGGTTCGAGACGTGCGGATAGGCATCGTTGACGCCGTCGGCACCGGCAAACATCGACCACCACCGCCACAGCGTTTGCGACCGCGCCACGCCGCGCTTCAGGACCACGGTGGAAAAGCTTACCGGCCCAGCCAGCATGGCCGCCCCGTAATTCATGCCGCCCTGTCGGACGACCTTGTGCTCCATGCTGGCTTCAAGCCCGGACACTTCGGAAAACGCACCAAGCAAGCCGGGGCTGCCAGCCCCGGCAAAAGGCCCTGCATCGTTCACAAACTGCACATGGAAGGCAAAGTTGCCGAACAGGATCTGGTCGTCCTGCTGCTCGGGCACCGTCATCGGATTGCTGACCAGCCCCATCACGCCGCCGCCCTGAGATGGGCCGGTACCGGATCGAGCAGTGCCAAGGTCACCACGATCCGGTCGATCGGCGACGCCGGGTTGATCACCACATCGCAGCGCAATCGGCCCTGATCGATATCGGCGGGTGACATCGAGCGCTGGTCACAGATCACCTGATAGCAAGTGTCGGCCGCCGCGCCTTCAAAGGCATTGCTGGCCCGTAAGGCTTCCAGAACGGCCGTGACGCTGCCCGCAAGCCGCGACCAGAGGTGCGGCCCGTTGGGCTCGAACAGCAGTTCAGCGCCAAGATCACGGCATGCGCGCAGAATGATTCCGACAAGCCGCGATACCCCGCCTTTGCGCCAGGCCCGGCTGTCCGCCATCGTCGCATCGCTCGCCAGTTCAAGGACGCCGCGTTGCACCGCGAACAGACACAGCCGGTCTCCCAGCCAATCGGCCCGGCCGGGCAGGCCGCGGCTGCGATCACTGGGCGCGATATCAGGCACGGCGGCCATCGATCCGCGTACCGCCCGGCCCGCTGCACTGCGGAAGCCGCCCAGTTCCAGCGCGCTGCGCGACAGCATTCCGGCCAGCGTGCCTTCGGGCGATTGCAGCCCTTCGGGGCAGGCCGCGGCATCGGGCGTTGCCAGCCAGGGATAGCCCAGCTGCAGCCGCGCATTGCCGATAGCTGCAGCATCAAACAGCGCCAATGGAGCTTTCGTGCTGCCCGCAAAGCCCGGTGCAGCCAGAAGGTCCAGCGGCCACTGCGCGATCCGCCCGCCAAGATCGACGCCCGGATCGGGCAACGGCAGCGCGCTCACCATCATCACATCGCGGCGATGCGCAGGCCCGCGCGGCCGGCCAAGCAGGGCAAGTGCATGCGTCAGCGCAGCAGACCAGACGCGGTACCGCGCCTGGCCAAGCCGGACGGCGCGGTAATCGGGCACGGCCTTGCGTTCGGGCAAGGCGGGTTCGCCGGTCTCAACCGGGGCACAGGGCCGGAATGCTTCAGGCGGGCCCGGCGGTTCGGGCAACGGTTCGGCAATCTGCGGGGGACCGGCGGCGAGATCGGGCAAATCCGGCAACAGCAGCATTGCGGCATCATCGATCGCATAGATCGCGGCGGCACCGGCCCAGGTGGCGGGATCAAGCGGATCAGCATCGCGCGAACGCGACTGGAAACCGGGAAGAATCGGCACGCCGTCAGCATCCGGGGCAATCGGCCCGGCCAGCGCGCGCAGTTGCCGTTCGGCAAACTGATCGGACGTAAGATCGGGCGCTGCCAGCGAAAGCGGATCACCGCAGCGCACGATCCACGCCTTGGCCCCGCCCTGGGCAAAGAATTGCCGCACCGCCAGACCCAGCGGACACGGCATGCGCAGCGCCGATCCAGCCACCGGAGCGCGGCTGCGCCAGTTGAACAGGGCATCGAATTCAGCCCAGCTTTGCACCGCAATCGGCACGCCCAGCAGGCATTCGATCCGCCCATCGGGGGTATCGAACGTGCCACCATCGCGCCATCCCGCCTCGGCCAGCGCGCTGCGCAGCGCTGCGGGAAGCGCACCTGGCTGGCGTCCGATCAGCCCGGCAAACACCGCCACGTCGGCGCGGGTCGATGGACCTGCCGGCGCAGTGGATCGCCTGGTGACGAATTCGATTCCGGGGGCTGGCATGATGCTGGGTTCCAATCGCCGAGCCTAGCTCACCGGTTCCATTTCGATCCCCTCGGCAGCGATGACGATTTCCTCCATCGCCACATCGCTGCCGCCCTTTGCGGCGAGCGTCGGGCCGGTCCATTTCATCGGCCGGGCATTGACCAGCTTCCACGCCAGCACCGGATTGTGCTGCTCATCCTGCAGCACGATCTTGACCACGCGCTTGTGCTGGGGATCAAGCCGGGTGCGGTTGATCCAGTCCCAGAACGAGGTCAGCCCCATGATCCCGCGCTTCAGCGTAACGTCGCCGGCCTTGTGCAGCGCAGGGATCTTGCGGACGCGGTTTTCCTTATCGTTGCCCTGGCGGTATTCCATCAGCGTGATTTCGGTGCCGAGGCCCGAAACATCGGAAAAGCCGCCGGTGGCCGAAGCCGGATTATCCCCGCCGCCAAAATCGACGAGGAAGTTGTAAGCGCCATAGGGTGTTTCACGAGGCATTTTGCTGCTCCTTAACCGCGCGCGTCAGCCGTTTTCTGGCCAATGCGGAAGATGACGAATTCGGCGGGTTTGATCGCCGCCACGCCGACCAGGCAGATCAGCCGGCCGTTATCGAGATCGTTCTGGGTCATGGTCGAACGATCGCAGCGCACGAAGAACGCTTCCTCGGGCTTGGTTCCCAGCAGCGCGCCCGAGACCCATTCGTTGTAGAGGAAATCGCTGATCGTACTGCGGACGTTGGCCCACAGCGCTTCGCCGTTGGGTTCGAATACCGCCCACTGCGTACCGCGATCGATCGAGCTTTCGAGATAGAGGAAATAGCGCCGGATATTGACGTATTTCCATTCCGGATCGCTCGACAGCGTACGCGCCCCCCACACCCGGATGCCGCGGCCCGGCAATGCGCGGATGCAGTTGATCCCCAGCGGGTTGAGCACTTCCTGTTCGCCGAAACGCACATCGCGTTGCAGACCCAGCGCGCCGGTCACGGTTTCGTTCGCCGGTGCTTTCCACACCCCGCGCTGAACATCGTTACGGGCATAGATCCCACACACCGCGCCCGACGGCGGAACGTCAATTTCCTTGGACGCCAGCGGATCGAGCGCTGCACCGGGATTGGTCAAGCGGATCCACGGATAGTAGAGCGCGGCGTATTTGCTGTCGATCTTGCTCTTGAGCGCGCGGACCCCGGCAATATCGAGATTGGCCGGAGTATCGAGCACCGCGATCCGGTATGACCGGCGCGCTTCGGCATGACCGATCAGCATCTGGTTGATCGCCGCGGGATCGCTGCCGCTGTATGAAGCGGACCCGGGCGCTGCGACAATCGAGATGTCTTCCAGCGCCAGCAAACGATCAAGCGCCGACTGGATATCAGCGGTGGCAGGGGTTCCCGTACCGTCGCTGCCGCCATCAAGATCCAGGCTGCGGACCACCGGCTTGCCCTTGAGCACCGCCGAAAGGTCACCCGGCTTGGTCTTCAGCGCAGCGGCATCGGCAAGCGGAAGGCTGGTCAGATCGGCCAGTTGATCGTCGGTCAGATCGACCAGCGCGGCGCGCAGTTCGAACGCGGTGACATTGGCACCGACATCCAGCTGGACCGGATTGGTCATCGCATCCGACGGATTGGGCGGGGCCGCGCCCAACAAGGTGCCGATATAGCGCGGGTGGCGCGGATGCAGCCCCAGCCCGGCGGCTTCGTGGACCAGCCCGGTGCCATCGTGGACTTCGACCGCAAAGCTGACGATTGCACAGTCGCCGTCCAGTGCCAGGCTTGTGAACGCAGTCAGATTGCCTGCGGTGGTCAATACCGGATCAAGCCCCAGCACGTAGAATTCGTTGGCGATCCGGATCATCGTGCCGACCGGCTGGGTCAAGGCCAGGCGCTTGGTGGTGGGCAGTTCCATTTGCGCGACCAGGACCGCGTAGTTGTTCGAAGTCCCAGGGATTTTCACCCCGCCGGGCTGGCGGGCCATGAAGGCCACTTTCTTGTTCGCGGTTACCGCCGTTCCCAGCTGCAACTGTCCGCTGCCGGCCCTGGCCGCCGTGTTGCCGAGCACGCGCGCGACATAAAGCCGGCCACCGCCGTTGTTGAAGAACGCGCGGGCCGCGTGCGCCAGATAGTTGGGCACGGCATTGCCGCCGATCGACAGATCATCGGTGCCGCCGAAATAGCGTTCGAAGTCGGTGAAGCTGGTCAGCAGCGGCGGGGTTGGATCGGTGTCTTCGCTGGCGGTCGGCCCGCGCGCGGTCATCCCGACAAAGGCCGCGGTGCTGGTGCCGACTCCTTCAATCGACTTCGCGCGGAAACTGGTTTCCTCGACGAATACGGCCGGGGCAAGGTATTCAGGCATCGAAGGCCTCCTTGGCAAACGCCTCGGCAAGCGAGGCAGGGTTGAACGGAACGTGCCGGATCATGGCGCGGTCCAGTTGAGGGTGACCGCGGGCTGGCTGCTCGCGGCAATCGAAACCGTCTGGGCACCGGCGAAGTCGGCCGGATGGGCAGCCATCAACGCATCGGGATCGACATGGCCGGTGCGCCGCGCGGCCGCCGCAGCGCGGGCGCCAGTCAGCGTTTCCGGGTTCGCAAACCGCGCGCTGGCAGGATCGGCGTGGACCACTACGGCGCAGGCAATCGCGGGCGAAGGTGTGCCTCCTGCCCCGGCGAAAGAAACCGGCAGGGCAGGAAAAACCAGCGCCGCTTCACCCGCCGGGTCGGTCAGCGCCCAGGCGGTGTGCTTGCCATCGGCGCTCCGCGCCCGGACCACGGCGTTTTCCACCATGGCACCGTCGCTGGCACGGCGCACGCTGGCACGCAGGATGCAGGCGCCAGGCTGCATTGCTGTTCTGGGGGACGCGGAAAATACCACGATCACGGGCCTGAAAATCGATTCCGCCGTATCCGCCTGAGCGGGATCCGCACTGCGCGGCAGTTTCAGGGTGATCCGCCGCGGCATCACCGCGCGGCTCGCCGGATTGAGATCGATCGCGATGCTTTGTGAGCCGGTTGCCGGTGCGCCAGGCGCTGGCGCAAATGCGGCGGTGTATGCAGCGAACCCGGGGGCACCCAGCAGCGCGATCCGGCCGCCGGTCTTGTTCACCGTGCGCAAGTCGTCGTTGGCTATTTCCACCCCGCCCTCGAACGGCTGGCCATTAGGATCGATCAGCGCGAGCAGCGCCAGTGCCCGCCGGTCAAGCAGATCGGGGGCAAGCATCATCGTCATGAGGCAGGTTCCATCGCCACATCGCCATCGGCGAAGCTGAGCCGCGAGGCGACCACTGGCAAACTATCGCCCGTAGTGCCGTATCCGATATGCACCGTACGCGCCCGGTAGGTTGCCGAAAGCCGCGCCTTGAGCTTGAAGCTGTCCCAGATCCGCGCGAGCTGTTCGGGCGTTTCGCCGCCCTGGACCAGTTGCACGCTGTCCCCGCGGACCCAGCCCGTACCGACCAGGTGCCCGGCGCCGAGCACCGGAAAACGGTTCAGCTCAAGCATGGCCCAGGCCATCAGCGACAGTTCGTCCGATGCGGTGCCCTCCCAGCAGGCGAGGAGATAGTGCAGCTCAAGCGAAAGACCGATCGCACCGGGCACCGCCGCGCTGGCCACGGGACGCGCCTGATCGGCCCGCGTCAGGTGAAAGCAGGTCAGTGACAGGCCGGCGCTGGGCGGGGTGGTCGAAGCCAGTTTGGCGACCGATACATGGGCAATATCGGCGGTGGCTGGAACCCCGGCCAGCTGCCCGCCCTCAACCAGCAGTGCGCGCCGCGCCCGCAGCAAGGCCACGATCGATTCTCCGACCAGATGCGGTGCCAGGGTATCAGCCATCGCTGCTCCCTTCGGCTGGCTCGATCGATCCGAACCGCTGTTCATAGCTGGCCAAAGCGCGGGACATCCCGCCGTGCAGGCGGCGCAGGTGATGCGGGGTGGTGACGAAGCGCCAGACTGCAGGCCCAGGCCGCGGTGCCGCACCCAGGCTGCCAAGGTCGAATTTGACGTCGGACAGGCTGAGGAAGAATTCGATGTGATTGACGAACTGGCGCGCGCCGCCTTGGACCGTTTCTCCAGCCGCGTCAGTTTTGCACTCGCGCCCTTGCGGGCCTTGGCCGTTCGCCATGTCCGTGTCTCCAGCGCAAGACCTGTCGCAAGAGCCGTGCCAGACACCTAAGATTATGACATATATATAGATTAGTCAGACTGCGGTGTAACCGGATGTGTAACAACTGTACCAGGGGAACGTTGCAGGCGCTTCGCATGGCACAGTGCAACACAGCCACGGCTACGGCCCGGGGAACCACACCCGGGATCGATTCAGGCGATCGCGGGAAGGCCGGTATGGCGCTGCAGATAGCGGTACAGCGTGGTCCGCGACACCCGCAGCATCCGCGCGGCCTGCGCCTTCTGGCCATCGCAGGCGCGAATGGCATCAATCACGCTGTCGCGGGTCAGCACCGCAGCACAGGGCATGAGCGAGCGCGCAACATCGAATGCGGGCGTGTCTTGCGGGCTATCCGGCAAGGCCGGCGGCAAATCAGCCGCGCGCAGGACGCCCGGATTGTCGGCCACGACCAGCGCATGCTCCAGTGCATTGCGCAATTCCCGGACATTGCCGGGCCAGTTGCGGCGCTGCAGTTCGGCAATCGCAGCGGGATCAAGCACCGGAACGCCGCACGCCATTTCGCGCGCCAGTTCGGCCACCAGATGGCGCGCGATCGGCGCGATGTCCTCGCGCCGTGCGGCCAGTGGCGGGATGTCGAGCCGGACCACGGCCAGGCGGTAATACAGATCCGCCCGGAACCGTCCGGCGCGCACCTCGACAGCAAGATCGCGGTTGGTGGCGGCGATGATCCGCACATTGCACCGCCGCGGCCGCATCGAGCCGAGCGGGAACACCTCTTTCGCTTCGAGCGCGCGCAGGATCTTGGCCTGCGCCGCAAGGCTCAGTTCGCCGATTTCGTCAAGGAACAGGGTGCCGCCGTCAGCCAGACCGAATTTGCCCGGATAGGCGCGGATCGCGCTGGAGAAGGCGCCCTTTTCGTAACCGAACAGCTCCCCCTCGATCATCGCTTCGGGGATCGCCGCGCAATTGATCGGGACCAACGCCTTGGCCGCGCGCGGACTGTTGCGATGAAGCAGCAGCGCGACGATTTCCTTGCCGGTTCCGGTTTCGCCATGGATCAGCGTTGTGGCACTGGCCGCGCCAAGCCGGGCGATCATCTGGCGCAGGCGTTCGGTGGCTGCGCTGATGCCAACAAAGCGATCGCCCTCAACCAGTCCGCACGGCACGGCCGGCGATGCCAGCGCAGTCCGGACCGGACCGGCAAAGCCCGGGGCCGATCCCCTGCCAATTGTTTGCCACGCGGCCATGCGCACATCCCCTTCCCATCCTGCAGCGCGGCAATTGTGCCGTCCTGAAGGACCGATGCCAAACTGGCGAATGCGACCGAAGGGAAAGACCGACACGAGAAGTCGATCCATGTTATGGTGCAAGCCTATCACCTGCAGCGCGATCAGCATACAGCGTTTCGTCGTCTGTTTGTAACGGCTCAACTTGATTGGAACGCCTGCGGTTCGGACATTCAAGTTAATTGCAAATTCACCAATACTCACCGATTCTTGCCGCTTTGTGCGCAAGATCGTCAAACACATCGTGCAGGTTCAAGGCGTTGCGCATTCTGATCTCCAGACAACCCTGACGCAGGCAGCAGCGGCAAATTCCACTGCACAGATTTGCCACGGCATAATGTGGACACGGCCCCAAACGCCGCTTGACCCTGTATGCTGGCGTGGCAAGTTGCGGATGAAAACCAAATAAAGGGGCGGGGATGCGCAGGATATTCCATTTGACGGCCGCGCTGCTCGGTTCAGCCGTGCTGGTATCGGGCTGCGACAAGGTCAAGCAGGTTGTGACCGGCAAGGTCGAAGTGGCGAACACCGCTTATCCCGAACGGGTTTATTGGGGCGATACGCACCTCCACACCTCGAACTCGCCCGATGCTTTTGGTCTTGGCAACCGGCTTGACCCGGAAGAGGCACTGCGCTTTGCCCGGGGCGAGGAAGTGACCAGTTCCACTGGGATCAAAGCCAGGCTCGCCCGACCGCTCGATTTTCTGGTGATCACCGATCACTCTGATGGTTTTGCCACGATCAAGGACCTCTACAACGCACCGCGCTCGTTCATCACCCATCCGACGATGCGGCGCTGGTACGACATGATGCACGAAGGCCCCGAACAATCGCGGAAGGCGGTGGGCGAAATCATCGAAGCCAAAGCCAAAGGCACCTTGCCCAAGGAACTGATCAATCCGGTCGGCGCGGCAGAACGGTTGCACAAGAACTGGACAGCGCATGTCGCCACGGTCGAACGCTATAACGAACCGGGCAAGTTCACAGCCTTCCTCGGTTTCGAATACACGTTGATGAACGGCGGCAGCAACCTGCACCGCAACGTGGTGTTCCGTGACAGCGGCAACCGCGTGGCCGACTTTTCGCCAATTGCCTCGTTCGATACGACCAGCCCCGATGGTCTGTGGGATTGGCTTGACACCTATGAGAAGCAGACCGGCGGCAAGGCGCTGACCATCCCGCACAATTCGAACCTCTCGAACGGCGAGATGTTCATGATGACCGAGCCATCGGGCGCACCGATGAGCGGTGCCTATGCCCGCCGCCGGGCGGCGCGCGAACCCTTGGTGGAAATCACCCAGATCAAGGGCGACAGCGAAAGCCATCCATTCATGTCGCCCAACGATGAATTCGCCAGTTATGGCGATGCCGGGTGGGAGCTGGGCAATCTCGACTTATCGGTCAAGAGCACGCCGGAGATGCAGCCGGGGTCCTACGTCCGCGAGGCGCTCAAACGCGGGCTGCTGATCGAACAGCGCACCGGGCAAAATCCCTACAAGTACGGCGTGATCGGATCGACCGATGCGCACACCTCGCTGTCAACTGCCGATGATGACAACTTTTTCGGCAAGCACCCGGGCGCAGAACCATCGCCCACCCGCGCCACCAAGACACAGGGCCTTGGCCGTCACGACGAACGCCAGGGCTGGAACTACCTGGCCAGCGGCTATGCCGCGGTCTGGGCGACCAGCAACAGCCGCGAGGCGATCTTCGATGCGATGATGCGCAAGGAAGTCTACGCCACCACCGGCCCGCGAATGGTGCTCCGCGTGTTTGGTGGTTGGGATTTCACCGCGCAGGATCTGGCGGGCGATTGGGTCAAGGCCGGTTATGGCCGCGGGGTGCCGATGGGCGGAACGCTGAAGCGCGGCGGCACCAGCGCACCAAGCTTCATCATCTCGGCACTGAAAGATCCGGCCGGCGCCAATCTTGACCGGGTTCAGGTCGTCAAGGGCTGGGTCGATGCGGCCGGGCAGGCGCACGAGAAGATCTTCGATGTATCCTGGAGCGAGATGGACAGCGCGCGCAAACTGATCGGCGGCAAGGTTCCGGCGGTCGGCGATACCGTCGATCTGGCCAAACCGTCCTATGCCAACACCATCGGCGCACCGGCGCTGACGACTGTCTGGGCCGACCCCGAATTCGATCCGGGCAGCCGCGCTTTTTACTATGTCCGCGTGCTCGAAATTCCGACACCCAGCTGGGTCGCCTATGACAGGATACGCTTCAACCTGACGCTCGACCCCGCGATCCCGCTCAAGCAGCAGGAACGCGGCTACACCGCGCCGATCTGGTACACCCCGGGCTGATATGGACTGGAACGGCATAGGCCGGCGGCTGATCAAGGAGCCGCTGGTCCATTTCCTGATTGCCGGTGCAGCGGTGTTCATGGTGCTGTCGGGCCGTCCGCCCGAACTTGGCGAGCGGCGGATCGTGGTCGATGAAGTTGTGGTCGGCGCCCTCGCCCAGCGTTACTATGACAGCTTCCACCGCATGCCGAGCCGGGACGAGCTTGACGGGCTGATCCGCGATTACGTGGCCGACCAGGTCTATTACCGTGAGGCGCTGCGGCTCGGGCTCGACCAGGGTGATGAGGTGGTGGTGCGGCGTATGCGGCGCAAGATGGAGACCATGGCGGTCGCCGAAGCCGAGAGCGCCGAACCCGGCGATGCGGAATTGCAGGCGCTGATCGACAAGGATCCGGCGCGCTATAGCGAAGATCCGCGGACCACATTCGATCAGGTCTACTTTGGCGCTGATACCCCAGAAAACCGCCTGATCGCCGATGCCCGGCTGGTGCAGCTGCGCGCAGGAACGGCCGTGAGCGGCGTCCCCGCCCCGCTTCCGGCGCACGTCGATCAGGCTGCCGCCGATGCGATTTCTGGCCAGTTCGGCGATGAATTCACACTGGCGCTGCGCGGCCTCCCGATCGGACCGTGGCAGGGGCCGGTGGCGTCGGGGCTTGGCCTGCACCTGGTGCGCATCACCGCGCGCGCGGCCCCCAGCCCGCCCACACTGGCCAAGGTGCGCCAACGCGTGACCAACGATTGGCGCGCGGCGGCTACCGCCAAGGCGCAGGGCAAGGCCTATGCCGACATGCTCGAAGGCTACGACGTGGTCATAGTGCCGGTGAAATGAGGGCGAAGTTGATCCGTACTATTTCCCCCTCCCGCAAGCGGGAGGGGCTTCAGACTATAGTGCTGATGCTATTTGCATTGATAGCGGCTCTGCTGGCCTTGCCCGCGCAGGCCGATGAATTGCGGCCCGGCTATCTCGAGGTCACCCAGCGCGATGCACAGACCTGGAAAGTGGTGTGGAAGGCTCCGGTCCTTGGCGGGCTGGCCACGCGCACCCGGCCGGCCTTTCCGCCGTTCTGCACGCAAGGCCCGCCGCGCGCGCGGATCGAAGGCGCAGCGCTGGTGGCCAAAAGCACGCTGATCTGCACCCGCGATCTGGCTGGCAGCAAAGTCGGGCTTGCGGGAATGGACGCCGCGTTCACCGATGCCCTGCTGCGCGTGGCGCCGCTGGGCCGCCCGGTCCAGGCGGCCCGGCTGACGCCCACCGCAGCCATGGTCGAAGTCACCATGGTGCCTGATCGCTGGGAAGTCGCGCGTAGCTATTTCATGCTGGGGGTGGAGCATATCCTGGCCGGTTACGATCACCTGCTGTTCGTCATCGCGCTGGTGCTGCTGCTGCTTCGGCCCTGGGCCGTGGTTCGCGCCGCCACCGCGTTCACCGTGGCCCATTCGCTGACGCTGATCGGCACCACGCTGGGCCTGATCGGCCTGCCGCAGGCCCCGGTCGAGGCGCTGATCGCGCTGTCGATCGTGTTCCTTGCGGTCGAGATCATCAAGCACGACCCGGCCCACCCACGGTTGTCGCAGCGCGCGCCGTGGCTGGTGGCCTTCGCTTTCGGGCTGATCCACGGCTTCGGCTTTGCCGGGGCGCTGCGCGAAATCGGCCTGCC
Source organism: Novosphingobium sp. (assembly GCF_031417815.1). Taxonomy (GTDB): domain Bacteria; phylum Pseudomonadota; class Alphaproteobacteria; order Sphingomonadales; family Sphingomonadaceae; genus Novosphingobium. The sequence continues at coordinate 116,316 of NZ_JANOWI010000041.1, forward strand.
TGAAAGCGATGTGCCGATGGCGCTGCTGACCTTCAACCTGGGGGTAGAGGCCGGACAATTGCTGATCGTGGCGGGCTGCGTGGCTGTCCTCGCACTGCTCAGGCGGTTTGTACCCCCGGTGCTGCGTCCGACAGTGCTTGCGGCCAGCTATGCAATCGGGATAACGGCCAGCTTCTGGTTCATGGAACGCATGATCGGTTGAGGAGAGCCCACGATGACTGACGCCCCCGTCCTTTACAGCCTGGATGACCAGGGCATCGCCACGATCACGCTCAACCGTGCAGACCTGCGCAATCCGATCTCCGATCTCGATCTGATCGAGGCGCTGCTGGCCACGCTCGCGGCGATGGAAGACGATGCCAATGTCCGCTGCGCAATCCTGACCGGGGCGGGCAGCGCCTTTTCGGCGGGCGGCAATCTCAAGGCGATGATGCCCGACAGCGGCGGCCTCAATGCCAGCCTCCCGGCGCGCACGCGGCGTAATTACAAGAGCGGGATCCAGCGTCTGCCGCTGGCATTCACCGCGCTTGAAGTGCCGGTGATCGCGGCGGTCAACGGCCCGGCGATTGGGGCCGGGCTTGATCTGGCCTGTATGTGCGATCTGCGCGTGGCCAGCGAAAGCGCGAAGTTCGCCGAAAGCTTCGTCAAGCTGGGGATCATCCCGGGCGATGGCGGGGCCTGGTTGCTGCAGCGGATTGTCGGCTTTTCCAAGGCTGCGGAAATGACACTGACCGGCGAGACAATCGATGCCGCCGAGGCGCTGCGGATCGGGCTCGTCAGCAAGGTGGTGCCCGATGCCGAGCTTCTTTCAGCGGCGCACGCCATGGCCGCGCGCATCGCCTGTAATCCATCGTTTGCGGTGCGCATGGCCAAGCGCCTGATCTGGGACGCGCAGTCGATGTCGATCGGCCAGGTGCTGGAAATGTCGGCGGCGATGCAATCGGTGGCTCACGCCACCAAAGACAATGCCGAAGCGGTCAACGCCTTCCTCGAAAAGCGCAAACCCGTGTTCAAGGGCGACTGATCCACAAGCGATGTGATTTGAGTGTTGAGTATCACATTTTAATGTGATAGCCGCTTGACCATGAGCACGAACATCATCGAACGCGTCCGCCGCCTCGTCAGCGATGGCGGTATGTCCCGCTCTGGCCTTGCCCGCGCGGCGGGGCTTCATGCCAACACCTTGCGTGATTGTACCGATGACGAATGGAACCCGACCACCGAAACACTGCGCAAGCTGGAGGTGTTTTTGTGGGATAGTGACGAGAGCCCGGTGCTTGTCCCGATCGAAGAGATTATCGACGAGGCCCGCAACGGCCGGATGTTCATCCTGGTCGACGACGAAGATCGCGAGAACGAGGGCGATCTGGTGATCCCCGCGCAGATGGCCACGCCCGATTCGATCAACTTCATGGCGATGCATGGCCGCGGGCTGGTCTGCCTTACCCTCACCCGCGAGCGGACCGAGCAGCTCGGGCTTGAACTGATGGCCCGCAACAACGGCACCCGCCACGAAACCGCCTTCACCGTCTCGATCGAGGCGCGCGAAGGGGTGACCACCGGCATTTCCGCAGCTGACCGCGCCCGCACCGTGGCGGTGGCAATCGATGGCGGCAAAGGCCGCCAGGATATCGTCACCCCGGGGCATGTCTTTCCGCTGATCGCGCGCGATGGCGGCACCCTGGTGCGCGCCGGGCATACCGAAGCCTCGGTCGATATCTCGCGCCTCGCCGGTCTCAATCCTTCGGGCGTGATCTGCGAGATCATGAACGAGGACGGGACGATGGCGCGGATGGATGATCTGGTGCCGTTCGCGCGCAAGCACGGCCTCAAGATGGGGACGATCCGCGATCTGATCGAGTATCGCCGCAAGAACGACCACCTGGTCGAACGGATCAGCGAAGTGCCGTTCACTTCTGACTATGGCGGCGACTGGAAGCTGCTGACCTTCCGCAACAAGGTCGACGATACCACCAGCTTCGTGTTGCAGAAAGGCCAGGTCGATCCGGCCCAACCGACCCTGGCCCGGGTTCACACCATCTCGATCCTGGATGACATGCTGGGCCAGCCCGGCCCGCGCAAGCGCACGCTGCAGCGCGCCATGGCCGAAATCGGCCGCGAAGGCACCGGGATGATCGTACTGCTGATCCAGCCGCGCGAAGGCGGCACCCTGCCCGGCGAAGGCCCGGCGCAGGACATGGACCTGCGCAGTTACGGGATCGGCGCGCAAATCCTTGCCGATATGGGCGTGCACGATATGATCCTGCTGACCAATTCGCATCGCAATGTCGTCGCCATCGAAGGCTACGGCATCAACATCGTGGGCGAACGCCCGATCCCGGCGGAGTAACCCATGGCCCGATTCCTCATCGTCGAAGCGCGCTTCTACGATCATCTCAACGATATGCTGATCGCAGGCGCCAATACCGCGCTCAAGGCGGCGGGCCATCAGGTCGATGTCATCACCGTGCCCGGCGCGCTTGAAATTCCAGGCGCGATCTCGCTGGCCGAACAGTCCGGCCTCTATGAAGGTTATGTCGGCATCGGCGTGGTGATCCGGGGTGAGACCTATCACTTCGAAATCGTCGCCGGTGAAAGCGCGCGCGGGATCATGGCGCTGACCATGGACGGGATCGCCATCGGCAACGGTGTGCTGACTGTGGAAAACGAAGCGCAGGCACTGGTCCGCGCCGACCCCAGACAGAAAGACAAGGGCGGGGAAGCGGCCAAGGCCGCGCTCGCCCTGCTCGCCCTCAAGGAGAAATTTGCATGAGCCGCCACCCTTCGCTTTCGGGCCTCAAGCTGGTCCTGGGCGGCAATGTCTTTGGCTGGACCGCGGATGAGGACACCAGCTTTGAAATTCTTGACGCGTTCTACGAAGCCGGCGGGCGGATGATCGATACCGCCGAAGCCTATTCGGCCTGGGTTCCGGGCCATAAGGGCGGCGAAAGCGAGACCGTCATTGGCAACTGGATGAAGGCTCGCGGGGTGCGCAAAGAAATGCGCATCGCCACCAAGACCGGGGTGATGGGCCAGCCCGGCGATCTCAAGCCCGAAAAGCTGCGCGAACGGCTGGCGGGATCGCTGGACCGGCTGCAGAGCGACTACGTCGATCTCTACTATGCCCACCGCGATGATCCCGAAACGTCGCAGGACGAAGTGGCCGAGGGCTTCGCTGCGCTGATGACTGAGGGCAAAGTGCGCGAGGCCGGTGCCTCGAACTTCACCGAAGCCCGCCTGCGTTCGGCCCTCGCCGCTGCCAAAACCGCCGGCGTGCGCGGGTTCAGCGTGCTGCAGAACGAATACAACCTGCTGGAGCGCGACGCTTTCGATTCCGACTATCAGAACTTTTGTGTCGTGAATGATGTGGCGATGCTGCCGTTCTTCGGGCTCGCCAGCGGGTACCTGACCGGCAAGTACCGCAAGGACGCCGATTTCACGCGCTATCCCCGCGGTGAACGGGTCAAGAAGTATCACGAAGGCAAGGGCCCGGCGCTGCTCGCCGTAATGGACCGCATCGCGAAGGATTGCGAAGCCACCGTCGCGCAGGTCGCGCTGGCCTGGCTGCTGGACCAGCCCGGGATTGCCGCGCCGATCGCCAGCGCGACCACCGCCGACCAGCTCGATGAACTGGTCGAAGCGGTCGACATCGAACTGATGCCCGATCATCTGACCTTGCTGACCAAGTCCGTTACGGCCGCGTGATCGAAACCGCGTCGCTGCTGATGGTGGCATCAGGTGCGGCACATGCGGTGGTCAATGCCGTGGTCAAAAGCGGCGGCGACAAGATGTCGAGCCGGGCGCTGGTCGATGGATCAAGCGCGCTACTGGTCTTGCCGCTGGCCTTCGTGGCCTCGCTGCCAAGCGGGGCCTGGGGCTATCTGGCAGGATCGCTGATCGTGCATCTGGTTTACCTGGTCTGCCTGGTAAAGGCATTTGAAGCCGCCGATATGAGCGCGGTCTATCCGGTGATGCGCGGCACCGCTCCGGTAATTTCCGCCGTTGCAGCCGCATTGTGGTTGCGCGATCCGATGACGGTGCCAGTCGCCGCAGGGGTGCTGCTGGTCAGCCTGGGGACCATGGTGGTGGCGTGGTGGAACCCACCAAGCCGCAAGGCACTCGGCTGGGCTTTGGCGACCGGGGCCTCGATCGCGCTGTATACCGTGATCGATGCCAAAGGCGTGCGCGCAGCCCCTTCAGCCTTCAGTTATTTCGTCTGGGTGTTTCTGGCGCTGGGCGGATGCATTGCCGTGCTGTTTGCGTTGTGGCGCGGCCCGCGCTTCATCGCCGAGGCGCGCAGCCAATGGAAGCCGGGGCTGTTCGCCGGGGCACTCTCACTGGTAACCTATGGGCTGGCGCTGTGGGCCTACCGCCTTGGTGATGTCCCCCGCCTGGCCGCCTTGCGCGAATGTTCAATCCTGTTCGCGGTCGCTATCGCGTTCTTTTTCCTCAAGGAACGGATCAGCCCCGGGCGCGCGCTGGGTGCAGGCCTGATTGCTGCGGGCAGCGCCGTTCTGCTGGCACTGTGAAACCTTGCGCGCAGATTACCAAAGGCCCATGATCCGTTCAGGTTGATCACATCACAACTGAACACCGCAACACGGGAGAGGGGCACATGAAACAGACAACCGCATTTTTCGCATTGGCCGCGATGCTGGCCAGCGCCGCGCCGGCGATGGCTGCCAGCGACTATCTGCTGCAAATCGACGACGTAAAGGGAGAGTCGGCCGCCACACCGGTGGCCGTCGACAGCTGGTCGTTCGGGGTCTGCAATTCGGGGCAATGCACGTCCAGCACAGCATCGCGCGATACATCGACCGGCCAGTCCAGCGGCCGAACTGGCGGCAGCGGCACCGCGAGCTGGGATCTTGCCACCAATAAGGGCGGCCGCATGGCTGCCGGTGGTGGCGGCGGTTCGGGCGGCCAGGTCAGCGTCGCCACCGGTGATGTCGATGGCGATGGCAGCCCCGATCTGATCTTCTCGGCAAGCCAGAGCACGGTCTATGGCTTCAGCCTGACGCTCGACGCGGCATCACCGGGCGTTGCTGCGGCTTGTGCAACAGGCAAGATTGCTTCCGCTACGCTGACCAACGGCACCGAAAGCTTCGCTGTCTCCAGCGTCAGCGTGGTCTGCACCAAGGGCGGCGCAGGCGGCGGCGCAGCCGCTGCAAGCTACGCCCGCAGCGGGATCACGCGGATCGATTCCACCCCGGCCCGGATCAGCACCAACATGACGGTCGGCAAACAGACCCAGGGCGCCACGTTTGGCGAGAAGGTACAGCCAGCGCTTGCCAGCAGCGGCACTGTAACGATGACTTTCACCGGTGGGCAGATGAAGCACACCAAGAGCGGCCACGTTACCTTGCTCAAATAGCGGCTAGAGCGGCGCGCAGCGATCCGCGCTGCGCGCCGCATCTGCCGCGGCAAATCGTTCGGCATTGGGCGCCAGACGCCGATCGAGCACAATCCCCCGGTCCGATGGCGAGATCACCACTGTCACACCTGGCGGAGTTTTCTGCGCTTCGCGCGCCAGCACGAAAACGATGCCTTGCGGCTGCCGGGTGGTATCGAACACTGCGATATTATCCGTGTTGGCCGCAAAGACCGAAAGCGAGACGTAGCCCTCGTCCGGACTGGGCGCGGCGCTGATCCGCACCGGGCCATTCGACAGATCATAGACGCAGGTCGAATAGGCCAGATCGGGCGAAGGCCGCACCACGCCGCGCGAATTCTGTGTCGTTCGCGGGCCGAACAGAAAAGCGTTCACGGCCTTGTCGGGCCCGCCAAGCTTGTTCATCGCCGCGCGCATCAGCACGTGCGGGGTGGCAAGCACCAGGCCGACGTGGCCCACGGCGGCGGCGGCACCAAACAGCGCCAGCAATTTGAGCGTCCGGTTCATGCTGCACCTTTGCAATCAAGCCGCGTCACTTCAGGCATCGGGATCGTCGCAAAATCCTGCTGGGCGGCGGCTGTCGGCTGATAAATACGCAAGGTAATGTCGAAGCTGCCGGCATTGCGGGTCGATGCCCAAGCACCCGCCTGCGGGCGCGCGGGCGAGAGCAGCGCGCTCCACCGCCCGTCTGCAGCGGGGGTCACTTCGGTGGCATCGAACGACAGCGCATCGTCATCGTTGCGCGGCAGGAAATTGTCTGCGGCATAGACCGTCACCGACCACCAGCGTCCAGGCATTGCACCGCCGCTGACCTTGTACTGACACCCTTCCCGCAGTGCCTGCCCGGCATCGTCGGTCTTGCGGGTGAAATAGATCGCCTGGCTCTTGTTGAGCGCGAGCAGCCCGCTGACCGCTACGCGGGCGCGCAGCCACGGTCCGGCGTCGGCCGAACCGGTTACGCTGCTGCCGTACCAGCCTGCATAGTTCTTGCCGCCCATTCCGCCGGTGATGGCCCACCAGCCGCTGAGCAGCCCGGCGATCAGGCCCAGCGCAATTGTCGCCGCGATGGCCAGGCGGGCGTATGCGCGGGTCTCAGCCAAGGTCCATGAACTCCTTCAGCCCCATCGGCGCATAAGGACCGATGATCAGCTGCTCGAACACGCCGAAGCCTTCGCCGTGCTTGTCGCTGGTGACCTTGCAAGGCAGCTGGACGTGGTAGTTGTCCATCGATCCGGGGCTGCATTGCTCCAGCCCGAAATCCTCGCGCTCCACCACCAGGGGTCCGTGATAAAGCCCGTGGTTCCATTTGGGCGAGGTATAGCCCAGCCCGCGCATCTGGAACCGGCCGACCGGGGTCAACGTCAGGGTCTCGGGTCCGTCCGGGCCTGCGATGGTCAGCACGCCGTCCCTGGGCCAGCGCGTCCCCGGCGTCAGCGGCGCCGCCATCTCGCCTTCGGTATCGAACAGGGCTTCGGGCCCGGCCCCATCGGGCGCGATCACCGCGCGGGTGTTCCACTGGTGGCCCCTGGCATCGGCATTGACGTGGAAGAACACACTGCGATCGGCAAAATTGAGCGGGGTCCACTGCCAGAAGAATCCCGGAACTACGCCGGTGCCATGCGGCTGTTCATCGCGGCTGCCAACCGGGCGCACCCCCCAGCTGCGATCGCGGGTGCCCATGGTTCCCGGCGCACAATCCATCCGCACCCCGTCGACCTCGATCCACCCGGTGTAATGCCCGTTCTGGGTCATCCGGGTATAGTCCATGAAGGTGCGCGGGCCGATCCGGTGGATGAAGCGCGGCTCCTCGATCGGGAAGGCGCGGCCAGTAAAGGTGATCTCGGCCTTGATCCCATCGCCATCGACAATGACGCGCAGTTTCTGCAGCGGCTCGATGATCTCGATCCGGATCGGGCCGACCTGCATATCCAGCCGCTCCATCCCCAGCTCGCGACTGGCGTGGAGATTGTGCTGCACCCCGTCACGGATCACGCAGAAATGCGCGTCGGCCACATTGAGGTGCGGATAGATCCCCATCGCCGCGGCAAAGAAGCCCGAGCCATCGCCGGCATAGCCGTTGAAGAAATAGCGGTCGTAGAAATTGCGATCGGTGCCGGCATAGGCCACCGGTTCCGGGGTCTGGTGCAGCGGATAATCGTCGCACTTGGTCAGGACCATTGGATCAGCCTTTCAGTTTCGATAAGCTGCCGTGCTGCAGCGCCAGCGCGCAGCCGCCGCGCGCCATCGACAGGAAATTGGCATCGCCGCGCGGCGTGCGTTCGACATAGGCGGCGCTGAATACTGCGGTAGAAACCCCGTGCAATGCACCCACCACATATTCGTCCCAGATCGCATCGCGGCTCAGCGCCACGCCGCGCTCGGTCATTTCGGCGCAGTAGAGATCGAGCAGTTCGGCTTCGTGCTGGCGGCGCATCACATCGCCGATGCCGGTGCCCATGAAATAGCCGATGTCGGTCATCGCATTGCCCACCGCCACGGTCTGCCAATCAAGCACCGCGATCGGTTCGGCCCCGCCGTGGATATCGAACAGCATGTTATCGAGCCGGAAATCGCCGTGGATCAGGCACTTGGTGCCGTGATCAATCCCGAACCAGGCGTCGCGCCCTTCGCTCAATTCCTCGCAGATCGCCATGAATTCGGGTTCGAGCAAATCGCCATAGCGTTCGCGAAACACTGTCTGAGCATTGCCATAAAGCGCTTTCACCTGATCGATGTGGCCATCTTTCGGCTTCAGCCATGGCGTGTCGATCAGCGCGGGGTTGTTCCAGCTTGGCGCATGCAGGCCCGCGGCCTGACGCAACCCTTCGCGGGCATCGGCCAGCGTGCAGCTTTCAAGCTGGTTGCCGCCACGCGCCGGACCCAGATCCTCGAAGATCAGGACGAATTCGATCCCGTCCTCGGCCAGTTCGGCGCCCAGCACCTTTGGCACCCGAACATCCAGATGCGGGGCAAGATCGCGGTAGAACCCGACTTCCTTGGCGTAGAGTCCAAACGCGCCGGCGGTGCCGCGGCTGGCGGCGTCTTCGGCCGGAAATTTTCCCGCGACCGTCGCCGGGCCGCCCTGTTCGTGATCGAAAGTCAGGTGAAAGCGCGCGCTATCGCCCACCTGGCCGGTGCCGATCGGTTCCCACTGCACATCTACCACCGAAGCATCGGCGTGCAGGCCATGATGGCGCAAGGCCGCAGTCAGCCATGCGGCCGACACTGCGGCCGGATGAGACGGAAAACCGGCCATGCCCTCTCCTTGCCCACTAATTTAATCGCCTGATAAAACGGCTGCAGCGCGATCTGGCAACCGCTATGTCTGGCCTTCTGACGAATAGATGCAAGCCCCGCGCGCAAAATGGCGATAGGTTTGCGCCAAACGGGGAGAGGCAGGGGATGAGCGACGAAACATTTGGCGGCGGGCATGCCGCAGATCGGCCACTATCGCTTGTGCAAATCGCGGCGCTGATCGCGCGCCATGCCCCGATCGTTTATTTCCATCCCGACGAAGCCTATTTCCCCGCCAGCATCGAATGGTACCTGGCGCGCGCGGTGCTGGTGGATGCGGCGGATGGTTCGGTGGTGCTGCGCCGCCCTGCCCCGGCCGACTTGCCAGCGGGTCCGCTGGATCCCGCCTCGCCCGATCCGTTCTGGCTGACGCTTGATCCCGAAATTGCCGGCCCGGCGATCGAGCCACACCTCGCCCCCGCCGATGATCCGCGCCGCGGCAATCTTGACAGTGCAAGGGCCTATGTCCGTGCGGTGCACCATCCCGATCTGGGCGCCACCGACCTGCAATTCTGGATGTTCTATCCTTACGACGGCCCCGGCCTGGCGCGGCTGCGCCCGGTCGAGTTGGGGGCGATGCGCGCCGATCATCTGCTCAACCTGTGGCCCGGCGGGATGCACGAGGCCGATTGGGAGCTGGCCGCCATCAGGATCGACCATGCCACGCTGGAACCCTGCGCGGTCTTCACTTCGCAGCACAAGGACGGCGATTGCCATGCCGGGGCCGAAGCAATGCGTAAACTTGAGCGCGACGAAACCGGGCGGATCCGGCTCTATTCGTCGCTCTATGGCCATGCCACTTATGCCCATGCCGAGGAACGCAAGCTGTTCTACACCTGGAAGCCATTGGTAATTTGCGGGATTGAGCTGGCCTTGATCGATCAGACCCGCCCGGGCCGGGCCTGGAACCTTGGTCATCCCGAACACCATCTGCTGATTTCAACTTCGTGGAACGATCCCGCGTTGCCCGAGCCTGGCTGGCTGCAATTCCCGTGGCGCTGGGGCGCGCGCGATCCGGCCGGGGGGCGGTTTACCCGGCGATTTGTCGATGCGCTCAAGGCCCTGCTTGAAGGGCGGATGGCGACCACCGTGCTGTTGCTGCACATCCTTACGCTGGGCCTTTCCGCGCTGGCCTTCGCCTTTGCGGCGGTGATCCTGGGCGGAAAGCTGGGAACCAGGCTGCTCGGCAGCGCGGCAGACAATTCCGGCCCGGTCGGCCCGCGCTGGCAGCCCGGCAAGTGGAATGGCACCTATGGTTTTGCCGGGCCGCCTCCGCCAATCGCCTGGCGCGCCGAGGGCCACCCGGTCGCACGGCACCTAACCGGGCTGAGCAATAGCGTGTGCTACCTGCCGGTCCGGCTGGTCAGCGCGCTGTTCGGACTGGTGGCTTTGCCCTTCTTGCCAGAGGCTTAGGACAACCTCATTCACTGCGCCGGGGCGGGTAGTACCTGGCCCGGCACCTGGTACGAGACCGCAGCACCTGGCCCGACCGGCAGGTCGAGCGCCACCCAGCCTGCGGTGATCACCAGTCCGGCCAGGTAAAAGGCGATCGCAATAGGCAGTGTCGCCGACAGCAGCGAGCCTAGCCGGAACGCCGGGTTCCAGCGCTGGCAATAGATCAGCGTGAGGATGAAGTAGGCGTTGAGCGGCGAGATCAGGTTCGTCACCACATCGCCCACCCGGTAAGCTGCGGTGGTCATTTCAGGCGAAACGCCGAGCAGCATGAACATCGGTACGACAACCGGCGCCATTGCCGTCCACTTGGCCGAGCCCGAGGCGATCAGAAAGTCGAGCCAGGCCGAAGCGGTAGCCAGCAAAGGCAGTAGCAAAGCGGGCGGCGCATGCAGTTCGCGCAGCGTTCCGGCACCTTGAATTGCGACAATCGGGGCAAGGTTGGACCACCCAAACATTGCCACGAAATGCGCCGCGAAAAAAGCCAGGACCAGGTAGGGCAGCATGCCCTCCAGCCCCTTGCCCATCATCACCACAACATCACGGTGCGTGGTGATCGTGCCGACCGCCTTGCCATAAATCCATCCCGCACCGACCATAAGACCCGTCAACAACGGAACGGTAGCCCGGTAGAATGGCAGGATCCGCTGCGCTGGTTCTGCCGCAGAATCATAAAGCGGCGCATAGCCGGGCACGAAAATCAGCGCGAGCACGATCCCGACGAACAGAACCGTCACCGCGCCCGCCCGGCGCAGCCCGCGCAGTTCCGTCTTGCTCAGCGGTGCGGGGGATTCATAGCTGCCGTTGCTGTGACCGTGCCAATCTCCCAGCCTCGGCCCGACAACTTTTTCAGCGAGAAGCCAGCCAAGCCCGATAAAGGCCACCGCGATTGCGATCAGGTACCACCAGTTTCCGAACGGGTTCATTTCCCATTGCGGTGACAGCAACCTGGCCCCGGTCTGCGTAATACCGAATATCAGAACGTCGTACTGGCCGGGCAACAAATTGCCGGCCAGGCCGGTGCAACAGCCAGTAAATCCCAGGATACAGCCCAGAACCGGGTTGCGACCGGCCGCCGCGAACATCATCCCGGCGAGCGGCACGTACACCAGAAACCCGAAATCAAAAGCATGGATCGTTAACATGCCAAGCAGGATTGTTGCCGGAACCAGTAGAACCGGAGGCACGCCCTGCATCATCCGCCGCAGCAGCGCCGGCAGCAGCCCGGAATGTTCTGCCACCCCGGCCCCCAGCATGATTGTCAGGGCAAAACCCAGCGGGGTAAACCCGGTGTAGGTCTTGGGTACTTCGGTAAGCAACTGGCGGATCATATCTTCGGAGAGGAGGTTTCTGGCTTTCAGCACTTCCCCGGTGACCGGGTTGGTCACAGTCCAGCCCTGTGCGGCGCCGATCGCCGAAACCATCATCAGGATGAGGATTATCCCTGCAAAAATCGCAACGGGATCAGGCAAGGCATTTCCGAGCAGCTCGACCCGGTTGAGGAACCGATCCCGCCAGGTGCCGCGCGCAATTGGTCTCGTGCCGGTCGCCATAGTTCCCCCCAGATCGCGACCGAGGCGAAATATGATCGAATTACGGCTCTTAGCAATTCAAATTCGCATGACCTCAAGCCAGCCGGCCAAATGCTCCGACGCCGGCGTAGTGCGCCGCGTCGCCCAGCTCTTCTTCGATCCGGATCAACTGGTTGTACTTGGCGAGCCGGTCCGAGCGGGCGAGGCTGCCGGTCTTGATCTGGCCGCAGTTGGTGGCCACCGCCAGATCGGCAATCGTGGCATCCTCGGTTTCGCCCGAACGGTGCGACATGACCGCAGTGTAGCCATTGCGATTGGCAATGCTGACCGCATCCAGCGTTTCCGACAGCGTGCCGATCTGGTTGACCTTGACCAGCAGCGAATTGGCCAGACCCATCTCGATCCCCATGGTCAGACGCTTCGGATTGGTGACGAACAGATCGTCGCCGACCAGCTGGACCTTGTCCCCGACCAGGTCGGTGATCGCCTTCCAGCCTTCGAAATCGTCTTCGCCCATGCCGTCTTCGATTGAGCGGATCGGATAGTCCTTGCACAATGCGGCAAGGTAATCGGCCATCGCCACCGGGCTCAGCGAAAGGCCTTCACCGCTGATTTCATACTTGCCGTTCTTGAAGAATTCGGTCGCCGCGCAATCAAGCGCCAGCGCAATTTCTTCGCCCGGCTTGAACCCGGCCTTGGCGATCGATTCCATGATGAAATCGAGCGCGGCGCGGGTGCTGGAAAGGTTGGGCGCGAACCCGCCCTCATCGCCCACTGCGGTGGCCAGACCCTTGTCGTGCAAGCCTTTTTTCAGCGTGTGGAAAATCTCCGATCCCCAGCGAACCGCTTCAGCCAGGCTGTCCGCACCGATCGGCATGATCATAAATTCCTGGAAATCGATCGGATTGTCAGCGTGTTCGCCGCCGTTGATGATGTTCATCATCGGCACCGGCAGCACATGCGCCGAAACCCCGCCGATATACGAATAGAGCGGAAGGCCCCGCGCATTCGCCGCGGCCTTGGCCACCGCCAGGCTGGTGCCAAGGATCGCATTGGCGCCAAGGCGGGCCTTGTTTTCGGTCCCGTCCAGCTCGATCATCAACCGGTCGATATCGCGCTGGTCTTCGCCGTCGAAGCCCAGCAGCGCATCGGTAATTTCGGTGTTCACCGCAGCCACCGCCTTGAGCACGCCCTTGCCCAGATACCGCGCCTTGTCACCATCGCGCAGCTCAACCGCTTCGTGCGCCCCGGTCGATGCGCCCGAAGGCACGGCGGCGCGTCCAAAGCTGCCATCATCAAGCAGGACATCGACTTCGACGGTGGGATTGCCCCGGCTGTCAAGCACTTCGCGGGCGTGGATATCGATGATTGCGGTCATGGCCGGGGCCTCCTCAAGCGGCGTTTGCGCTGCCTTAGCAGCGGGGACTAGGCAGGCAAGTTGCAATGCAGCATAATAGCTATGCACAATTGGAACTTGCAGGTCGCAAGCTGCGTTACCACATGGAATCTATTGCCCCACTGGGGCCAACGAAAGGCATTCAGCATGGCCAAGACCCCGATCAAGAGTACCGCCGCAAAAGCAACCCCCGCCAAGAAGCCCGCCGCGCCCAAGAAGGCCGCAGCACCTGCGGCGGCTTCAACAGTCGATGCCAAGGCCAAATTCAGCAAGGCGATCGAAGAAGCCAAGGCCGGTGCCACTGCTCTGAAGAGCGAAGCCCAGGCCAAGGCCGGTGCCTATCGCGATCAGCTTTCCGCCAAAAGCGGCGATTGGGCCGAAGACGCAAAGGATCTTGCCGCGCAGGCCAAGACCCGCGCCGGCGATCTGGCGGTTGAAGGCAAGGCCCGCACCAGCGACGCGATTGCCAGCCTTGGCAAGATCGTCTCGGAAAACGCTGGCACGATCGATGAAAAGCTGGGCACCCGCTATGGCGACTATGCCCGTACCGCCGCGCGGTCGATGCAGGAAACCGCCGCCAAGATCGAATCCAAGGAACTGGGCGAACTGGGCGACGACGCCAAGCAATTCGTCCGCAAGAGCCCGGGCCTGGCTGTGGGGATCGCCGCAGTGGCCGGTTTCTTCTTGGCCCGGCTGTTCCGCGGTGGATCGTCGGACCAAAGCTGAGCTGCGGGCGTTGACAGGCCACCCGGCTTTGCGTCTTGTCGTCAACCATGAACGATGAATCCCCGCCGCTGATTGCGGAGCATTGCGACGACCCGGCGCAGCGTTCGCTGGTCGATGATGTGCGCCAGATGGTTTCCGACGGGCGGACGCTGCTCGAAGCGGAGTTGGCTTACCAGAAAAGCCGCGCTGCAGTGGCGGGCGTCGGGGCCAAGGGCGTGGCGGTGTGGGGCGCGCTGGCGCTGGCGCTGGTGTTTTTCACGCTGATGGCGCTAATCGTCGGTGCGCTGCTGGTGCTGGCGCATTACCTCGGGCCGGTGCTGGCGACAGGGATGGTGACCGGCGTGCTGCTGATGGCCACCCTTGGTGCCGCGCTCGCCGCGCGCAGCAAGTGGGCACACACCGCGCGCCAGCTGGCCGATCAGGATCCTGCGCCATGAGCGACACCGAGCGCCAGCTTGCCGAAGATCGCCAGAACCGCGCCAGCGCACGGGCGCTGTTCGATCAGCGACTGGCGCAAGTGAAAAGCGATCTTGGCGCGCGCGGGATCGCCGGGCGGATCAAGCACGGCGCAGCCAGCAAGGGCGCTGACGCGATGGCCCAGGGGCTTGATGTCGCCCGCGAAAACAAGGGCGTGGTTGCCGCAACCGGCGCAGCGCTGACGCTGTGGTTCTTTCGCAATCCACTGCTCGCGCTGCTACGCCGCCTTGCCGGGGCCGATCAACATACGGTTCAGGATCAGCCGTCTAGCGACGAAGCAGACAACGAGGAGTGACCCAACGTGAGTGGAGCCGATGATCGCCGCGACCGGATCAAGCAACGCATAGCCGCGTCGCAGGCCCGGCTTGACCGCGAAAGCGCAGACCTGCCCGCGCTGCCGCGCCGCGATCCGCTGCCCGATCGCTATCCGCCCGAGGACTATCGTAGCCTGGCTGCCGAATATCCCGTGCTGACTCTGGCTGCGGGCCTTGGCATTGGCCTGCTGATCGGCGCGCTGGTGCCCAAAGGGATCGGCGGGAGATTTGGCAAGCGAGCCTTCACCGTTGCCACGGCGGCGGCTGAACTTGGCTTCGTACTCAGCAAGCAAACGCGCGAACGGGCCGAAGATGCCGGGCGGGAAGGCCTTACCCAGCTTGACGATCGCACCGCGCCTTTGCGCCAGCGTGCCGCCCGCGCCGGTGGTGCGGCTCGCAGCCAGGGCGCGCGGCTGGCCGGGGAAGCGATCAAGCTGGCGGCGCGGCTGCGCAAATAGCGATAAGACCCGAGCGCCCCGCCCTTGATTGGAAGGCGATCCCGCCCTATTGGCGCGGCTTCTCTTTCCCCAGGGTAAACCAGCCATGAGCAGCCAGAAACTGCACCTTGTCATCGGAGGCCGGGTCAAGGACCCGCAAGGCCTCGAATTCGTCGATCTTGCAGCGCTGGACTATGTCGGCGTCTACGACAATTACGCCGAGGCCGAAGACGCCTGGCGCAGCAGCGCCCAGCGCACGGTGGACGATGCCGAAATGCGGTACGTGGTGGTCCATCTCCACCGCCTGCTCCAGCCCGACATGCCTTGACCCGCCAGGTCCACATTATCGGCGGCGGCCTGGCCGGCAGCGAGGCCGCTTGGCAGCTCGCCCGGCGCGGCATTCACGTGCGCCTGTCGGAAATGCGTGGCAGCGGGGATAGCACCCCGGCGCATCAGGGCATCGGCCTTGCCGAACTGGTCTGCTCGAACAGTTTCCGCTCTGACGATCACGAAAACAACGCGGTCGGGCTGCTCCATCAAGAGCTGCGCGCATTAGATTCGCTGATCATGCGCGCCGCTGCCGTGGCGCAGGTTCCGGCGGGTTCTGCCCTGGCGGTCGACCGCGATGTCTTTTCGGCCGAAGTGGAAAAGGCACTGGCGGCGCAGCCGACTTTGGAAGTGGTGCGCGAACGGATCGACGTTCTGCCTGCTGCTGGCCTCACCATCGTCGCTACGGGCCCACTGACCGCAGCGGCGCTTGCCGCCAGCATCGGCGCGGCAACCGGTGCGGATAGCCTGGCGTTCTTCGATGCGATCGCACCGATCATCCACCATGATTCGGTCAACATGGACATCGCCTGGAAGGCGGCGCGCTGGGACAAGGGGGGCAAGGATTACATCAACTGCCCGATGACCCGCGAACAGTACTACGCCTTCCACCAAGGACTGATGGACGGCGAAAAGACCGAATTCCGCGAGTGGGAGGCCAACACCCCCTATTTCGAAGGCTGCATGCCGATCGAGGTGATGGCATCGCGCGGGGTGGAAACCTTGCGGTTCGGACCGATGAAACCGGTCGGGCTCGACAACCCGCATTGGGCCACCGAAGAACATCCCAGCGGGCGCTGGCCTTATGCTGTGGTGCAACTGCGCCAGGACAACAAGCTGGGCACGCTGTGGAACATGGTCGGGTTCCAGACCAAGCTAAAGCACGCTGAGCAGGTTCGCCTGCTGCGCACCATCCCGGGGCTGGAGCAGGCAGAGTTCGCGCGGCTGGGCGGGCTGCACCGCAACACCTTCCTCAATGCGCCCGAACTGCTCGATCGGCAGCTGCGCCTGAAGCGGGCCCCCCACATCCGCTTTGCCGGACAGATCACCGGCTGCGAAGGCTATGTTGAAAGCGCATCGGTGGGGCTGTTGGCTGGCTTGATGACTGCCGCGCAACTAACCGGATCGGATTGGGCCAGCCCGCCGCAAACCACTGCGCTTGGTGCCTTGCTGGCCCACATCACCGGCGATGCCGAGGCAGACAGCTATCAACCGATGAACATCAATTTCGGCTTGTTCCCGCCGCTCCCGGATGAGGTCAAAAAGAAGCAGCGCAAGGCTGGCTATACCCAGCGTGCCAAGGCCGATCTGGCCACCTGGCAAAGCATCAGCGAGATCGCCGCCTTGGCCTGACCGGTCAGCAGCGGCAAGCGGGCTTCTTCGACGGCTTGGGCCGGGTCTTGGCAAATTCACCGCGGTTGAGGGTGCCATCGCCATTGCCATCAGCGCCCCTGAAGCGATTGTTGGTCGCGACCGACCATTCGTCGAAACTGAGCAGATTGTTGTGATCGGTATCGAGCTTGCGGAACGCGGCGACCCGCGGCTGCAGCATTTCGGTGCGGCTGACCAGATTGTCGCGGTTGCGATCAACGCGGTTGAAGCGCTTCTCCTCTTTCGATGCGTCATCCGCCTCAGGCGGCGCTGCCCCGCGCATGCCCGAACCGTCCTCATCGGGAAGCTCTTCAAGCGGCAGCCCGCTGGGTTGGTCGTCCTCGATCCCCAAGGCCGGTGGCGGCGGCGGCGCACTGGCATCGACCGACGCTTGTCCCTGCCACCAGAACAGCCCCGCCCCGGCCAGCAAAAGTGCCGAAACAGCGCCAAGTATCATCCGGTTCATATTCGCTCCTGCTGCACGCAGAAACAGTATATTCTAAATACCTAGCAAGCCAAGCCGCATGGCAACCAATAAATCGCCAATACCTCCAACAGCAAATTCGCGGTCTCTGGTCCGCTGTGCCAAACCGAAGTGGACCGAAAGCGGGCGCAGAGCGCGCGGCAGCTTCGGCAATTGCCAATCGGATTCGTCTGTAACGGCGCGCAGGCCAGCCGATGGCCCTTGCAACGCGCCAAGATCAAGCAGCGCCCAGCCACGCCCGGCCCGGTTCGCCATGATCGGATCTGCGCCAAGCAGGCCGGCCAGCGCAGCGCAAGCTTCGCCCCGTCCCTGCGTGAAAGCACGGATGCTTTCGGTGCTGGTCGGCTCTTTGCCAAGTTGCTGCTCCCAGCCATCGATCAGCGCGGTCAAAGCAGAGCCGGATTCTCCCCAGGCGGCCAAAGCGCCCAGCACCGGCTCGCCGCGCGGGCGCTGGGCCGGATTTTCAGCGATGCGTTCGCGCCACCACGCCAGCTTGATCTGGCCGAGTACCGGTTCGCGCGCTGATCGCACCACCGCCCCCAGCCGCGCATCGAGCGCGTAGAGCCCGAGGAACAGGCAGCGCGCGGCGCGCGGCGCATAACTCAGTGCCAAGCGCCGGTCGGGCGCGAGCAGCCCCAGCAGTTCGGTTTCGGCCATGGCCGACATTGTATCGCCGGAGGCCGATCAGGCAACGCCGCACCCGAAATTTTCTTGCATTGCTAAACACATGTTAACCGGAAACTTTCAAGGTGCGGATACCAGCTTCGCTTATTGGCAGGTTGTCTCAAAACCAACTGGGGGCATCATGCTCAACACGATTCGACGCAAACTCGCGCAATTGAAGGCCGACACCGGCGGAAACGCGATCCTGCTCGTGGCCGTGGGCATCCCGATGCTGATCGGCGCCGGCGGTGCCGCGGTCGATATTACCCAGTGGTATACCTGGAAGCGCGAACTGCAGCAGGCGACCGATCAGGGCGCGATGGCCGCCGCCTGGGCGCTGTCCAACACCAGCATGCGCGATAAGTACACCACCCGCGGGCGTCAGGACTACAACAACAACCTGGCGCTGACCAAGGGCTTCGCAACCGACGTTACGTTCCGGCTGGCCAGCTATTCGAACGGCACCAACAACAGCGTGATCGCCAGCGCGAGCGCAACCAAGTCGCTGCCATTCTCCTCGTTCCTGACCGGACGCGGCGTGACCGTGTTTGCCAATTCGCAGGCGTCCTTTCGCGCCGGCACCAACTTCTCGGCGTGCCTGACCTCGCTTGGCGAGACCGGGACGACTTTTGAAATTGGTGGCAATGCGAACGTTCAGGCACACTGCGGCCTGGCCGCCCTGTCCTGTTCGAACGACGCGCTGGTGATCGATGCCTCGGCAACCGTGGTCACCGATTCGATCGTCACCTGCGGCACGGCTTCGGTTCCCACCGTCAATCAATCGGTGGTCGCCGAGGTGGGTGAAGGTGTGCTCTCGGATCAGTACGCCGATCTGGTTCCGCCGAACAATCCCACAGCCCGCACTTATGCCTGTTCAACCGGCAACAACAAGCAGGCATCGCCGAGTCCCGGCACGTATACCGGCGGACTTCAGGTGAAATGCAAGACCACGTTTGCTGCAGGCATCTACGTGGTCAAAGGCGGCGATCTCGATCTGACTGCCAACTATACGATAACCGGCACAAACGTGATGTTCGTGCTCAAGGACGGCGCCACTTTGAAGCTGGGCGGTAGCGGGAACGGAAATACGCTCTCGCTGACCCCGATGCAGGCCGCGGATTTCACCGCGCTGGGCTATTCGGCAACGATGGCGAGCCGCTATGCCAACATGCTGATCTTTGAAGATCGCAACAACAACCCGCCGGGCGATCACATCATCAATGGCAATTCGAACTCGCTGTTCCAGGGCACGATCTATCTGCCCGATGGCACCGCGCGGCTGAACGGCACGTCGAGCATCAGCAGCACCTGCCTGCAGATCTCGGCCTTCAAGATCAAGATTCTGGGCAACGCCTATCTCGATACCCGTTGCAACAGCAACCAGACCAACAGCGCCGGTACTTCCATTGCAAAAGTGAACCTGGTCGCATGATCGGGCGGATCACAGCATGTCTGGCGCGATTGCGCAGCGACACTGCCGGTTCGGTCGTGGTGGAAACCGCGATCGTCGCCCCGGTGCTGGTCACGCTGGGTCTGGGGGCATTCGATATCAGCCGGCTGATCGCGCGCCAGTCCGAATTGCAGGCCGGTTCAACCGACGTCGAAGGCATTGTCCTGGCAGTGGCTGGCACCAGCACGGCAACCAATGTAAGCACGATCAAATCGGTGCTGATGAACTCGCTCTCGCTCAGTGCAAACAAGGTAACCGTGGTCAAGATGTACCGTTGCAATGTGCAGACCACATTGACCACGACCAACGGCGATTGTGGCTCGAACGACGTGCTTTCAACCTACGTCCAGGTGACCCTGACTGACAGCTACACACCGATGTGGACGAAATTCGGGCTGGGTTCGACAGTCAACTACAGCCTCGTGCGCACGGTGCAGGTATCGTGACGATGCTGCGCCGCCTGACCACGCTGCCCCGCAGCGACCGCGCCAGCACGACGGTCGAATTCGCGATTCTGGCGCCGGTGATTTTCTCGCTGATGCTGGGTGTGCTGCAGCTTGGGCTGCACATGCACAATTATAACGCTGTGCGATCGGTAGCTACTGATACCGCGCGCTGGGTAATCGTGGAATACCAGAAGGGCAACACCCTTACCGACGAACAGATTGAGAGCAAGGCGACGGCCTACGCGGTCAATGCACCCTATCTGCTTGAAGCCGACAATCTGACGACCACGACGAGCCGGCCAACCACCGATGTTACGGGCACGATCAAGATGCTCGTCCAGGTCAGCTATGTGCCACGCAATGTGCTGAACTTCATCGGAGTCTCATCGCCGACGCTTTCGGTAACGCGTCCGATCTACGTCGACCAATAGTTCCGAAGTTACTCACCTGCTCCGCGGTGATGGGCACAAGTGCCTAACTTACATCAACATATTAACCAGGCGCATTCATCAATGCCTTACGCCTTGCGGCTATGGCTGAGGTTGCAGGATTCCTTGTCAAAGGCCCTTTGATGACCGGTCGCAATCGCATTGCTAGCACCCATGCCGCCGCCGGCCTCTCTCGCCAGCTGCTGCGTGACCGTGCGGGCAACACCATCGCGATGATCGCAGCGGGCCTGTTCCCGCTGTTGGCGCTGGTCGGCGGCGGGATTGACATGGGGCGCAGCTATCTGTCGCAAAGCCGGCTGCAACAGGCCTGCGACGCCGGCGTGCTGGCCGCGCGCAAGAAGCTTGGTTCGCAGATCGTGCTGACGGGAACGGTCCCGGCCGACGTTCAGACCACGGGCGAAAGGTTCTTCAACCAGAACTTCCGCAACGGATCTTACGGCACCAGGAACCGCAGCTTCGTCATGACGCTGGAATCCGATTTCGCGATCAGCGGGGTCGCTCATGTCGATGTGCCCACTTCAATCATGTACCTGTTCGGCGCCACCAATGTCGCGGTTGATGTGAAATGCGCCGCGAAACTGAACTTTTCGAACACCGACATCATGTTCGTGCTCGATACCACCGGTTCGATGGCCCAGGAGACCAGCGACAACATCCCGCGGATCGATGTCCTCAAAAAGGTCGTCAAGGATTTCCACGCCCAGCTTGAAGGCAGCAAGTCACCGGGCACGCGAGTGCGCTATGGCTTTTTGCCCTATTCCGCCAACGTTCGCGTCGCCGATATCCTCAAGTCTGACTGGATGGTCGACAAGTGGAGCTATCAATCGCGCCGGCCCAACACGCCCACGCAAACCACCGCCTCTTATTATACTGTGACATACACACAGCTGGGTGGAACGTCCGAAAGCAAGACATTTCCGAAAAGTGCCACGTGCCCCGCAGACACCAAGGGAACGACATATGGTCCGACGGTGGAGGTGAGCGCATCGCCCCACGAATACTATTACGACTCCCTGTCAAACGGGACCGATTATAACTGCATGCTGGCCGATGGTCTTTATACCATCACCGGTGACGTGTTTACGAATTTTTCCCAGCGTACGACTTGGAAATATGCCAAGAACGCCCCCTATTTCAACTATACCTACAAGTACGCTCCGGTTGAAGTGGACGTGTCCTCGCTGAAAGGCGCCACGGGCCAGGACGCTCCGGTCTATGGCAGCGTCCAGGCTGAAATCGAAGGCAACAACTACAGCTCGGCGCCCAATCCCTATCCAATCTACAACACCGGCTGTGTCGAAGAACGCGACACATACGAGATCACCGACTGGGCCAATGTCGACCTGACGCGCGCGCTTGATCTTGACATCGATCTGGTTCCGACTCCCGGCCAGGCCAAAACCCAATGGCGCCCGATGCTGCCGGAGATGATCTTCGAACGCACGTTAGACTCCGATGGCTCCGGCAGTTTCAGCGTTCCCGCGGTCGACACTGCGGACTACTATCTCAATCCCGCCTGGGCCGGCAATGCCGCGTGCCCGGCAGCGGCGCGCAAGATGGGCGAGATGACCGCGTCAGATGTCCAGGCCTATCTCAATACCCTGAACCCAGACGGCGCTACCTATCACGACATCGGCATGATCTGGGGCGGCAGGATCCTCTCGCCCACCGGTCTGTTTGCCAGCGAGAACGCCGATGTGCCGGGCAAGCCAACATCGCGCCACATGATTTTTCTGACCGATGGCGAGACCAATACCCGTGATATCGTCTATGGATCTTACGGAGTTGACGGCCTTGACCGGCGGCGCTGGCGCTCGCAGGCGGAATCGGGGATCAGCCTCGACGAAGTGGTCGAAAAGCGCTTCGGCGTGGCCTGTGATGAGGTCAAGAAGCGCAACATCACGGTCTGGGTGATCGGCTTTGGCACCGCGCTCAACCCGGTCATGACGCAATGCGCTGGCCCGGGTCACTATTTCGAGGCATCCACGGCCTCGCAGCTTGGCGATGTTTTCAACAAGATCGCTGCGCAGATGGGCGATCTGAGGATCTCGAAATGACGTTGCGGGGCCCGGCAACGGTTATGCGCGATGAAAGCGGCGCCACCGCTGTCGAATTCGCGATGGTCGCGCCGGTCCTGCTGACGATGCTGTTCGGTCTGTTTGACCTGGGCCACAACATGTACACGGCGCAGATGCTGCAAGGCGCGATCCAGAAATCCGCGCGCGATTCCACAATCGAAAGCGCCGCGACCAGTTCTGCCCAGCTCGACAGCATGGTAACCAAAGCAGTGCGCGCGATCGCGCCAGGTGCCACGCTGACTTTCAGGCGCAAGTCCTATTCGAACTTCACTGCGGTTGCGCGGCCTGAAGATTACACCGACCTCAATGCCTCAGGCATATGCGACAATGGCGAGGCGTTCGAGGATGCCAACGGCAATGGTACGTGGGACAAGGACATGGGCAAGGACGGCTTTGGAGGGGCACGCGATGCCGTGCTCTATACCGTGTCCGTGTCCTACAACCGGCTTTTCCCGATTGCGGCATTCATCCCCGGCCAATCCAAGACCTTCACAATGGCGACCTCCACGGTGCTGCGCAATCAGCCTTACGGCCAGCAGGGGCAAACGCTTCCGAAGACCGGAAACTGCATATGACTGGCACGTTCAAAGATCCACGACTGACCAGGTGTAACGCCGGGGTTGCAATGGTCGAATTTGCCCTTGGTGCGCCATTCCTGCTGATGGCGGGCCTGTGGGGTATCGAGCTTGCCAATTACGCCCTGGTCACGATGAAGGTCAATCAGCTGGCGATCCACGTCGCTGACAATGCCTCAAGAATTGGCGATAGCGCCACCCTGCAGGACCGCAAGATCTTTGAAGAGGACGTCAATGACTTGCTGCTGGGCGCGAACATCCAGGCCGGCAAAGGTCTCAATCTGTATCAACGCGGACGGGTCATCGTATCCAGCTACGAGATCTGGAAGCCCGACAATCACAAGGCCAACGGCGTCGTAACCACCGGCGGGACGCCTTACATTGCCTGGCAGCGCTGCAAAGGCGTCAAGCCGATCAAATCGGACTATGGGGTCCAGAATTCCGCGATGAAAAAAGGATTGGGTCCAGCCGGTGAGGAGGTTTACCCCGAACCCGAAACCCCGATTATTTTTGTTGAAATTACATATGATTATCAGCCGATATTCAGCACAGGATTCATCAGTTCCACCACGATAAAATCCTATTCCAGCTTCGTCGTGCGGGACGTTCGCGACCAATGGGACATTTACAAGCGCAACGCCGGCACGCCGATCGCCGATTGCAAAATCTACGATACGTTCACCTGATCAGCGATAGCAGACCTGCTTGACCGCCGCGATGATCCGCGGCGCATCGATGATCGCGGCCTTTTCCAGATTGGCGGCATAAGGCAGCGGGACATCCTCGTTGCAGACCCGCAGCACCGGCGCATCGAGATTGTCGAAGCCCTGCTCCATGCACACTGCGATGATCTCGCTGGCAATGCCGCATTGCGGCCAGCCTTCTTCCGCCACCACGATCCGGTTGGTCTTGGCGAGCGAGGCGAGCACCGTTTCGGTATCGAGCGGGCGCAGCGTGCGCAGATCGACCACTTCGGCGTCGATGCCCTCTGCGGCCAGCGCCTCGGCGGCATCCAGCGCCAGTCCGACGCCGATCGAATAACTGACGATCGTCACGTCCTTGCCCTCGCGCATGATCCGCGCCTTGCCGATCGGCAACACGTGATCGTCAAGTTCCGGCAGTTCGAAAGTGCGGCCATAGAGCAGCTCGTTTTCGAGGAATACCACCGGGTCCTCGCTGCGGATCGCGGCCTTCAACAGCCCCTTGGCGTCTGCCGCATCATACGGCGCGATCACGATCAACCCGGGCACGCTGGCATACCACGGCCCATAGTTCTGGCTGTGTTGCGCCCCCACCCGGCTGGCCGCGCCGTTGGGGCCGCGGAACACGATCGGACAGCGCATCTGCCCGCCCGACATGTAGTTGGTCTTGGCCGCCGAATTGATCACGTGATCGATCGCCTGCATCGCGAAGTTGAAGGTCATGAATTCGACGATCGGACGCAGGCCGCCCATCGCTGCCCCGGTGCCGATCCCGGCAAAGCCGTATTCGGTGATCGGGGTATCGATCACTCGCTTGGGACCGAATTCGTCGAGCAGCCCCTGGGTGACCTTGTAGGCGCCCTGATACTGCGCCACTTCCTCACCCATCACGAACACGCGGTCGTCGCGCCGCATTTCCTCGGCCATGGCATCGCGCAAGGCTTCGCGCAGCGTGATCTGGCGCATGTTGGTGCCGGCGGGGATGCTGGGGTCTAACGGTCGGGCTGCCGCTTCGGGACGCACTGGCCCACCCCCAACCCCACCCGCCAGCGGGAGGGGGGAAGGTTGCGCGACAGGCACCCCACCCGCTTGCGGGAGGGGTCGGGGGTGGGCTTCTTCGCCTTCCCCAATCACCGCAATCACAGTGCCGACTTTCACCCCCTCGGTGCCCTCAGCCACGAGGATCTTGCCGATCACGCCCTCATCGATCGATTCAAACTCCATCGTCGCCTTGTCGGTTTCGATCTCGGCAAGGATGTCGCCGGATTTGACCGTGTCGCCTTCCTTGACCAGCCACTTGGCCAGGGTGCCCTCTTCCATGGTCGGCGAAAGCGCCGGCATCTTCAGCTCGATACCCATCAGTAGCGCTCCACCAGAATGTCAGTGTAGAGTTCGCTCATTTCGGGCTCGGGCGAATTTTCGGCAAAATCGGCAGCTTCACCCACCGCAGCGCGGATCGTCTTTTCGAGCTCTTTGAGCCGCTCCTCGGTTACGCCGCGCTTCAGCAGCTCGGCCTTGGCAGCGTCGATCGGATCGTGCTTGTCGCGCATTTCCTGCACTTCCTCGCGGCTGCGATACTTGGCCGGATCGGACATCGAGTGGCCGCGATAACGGTAGGTTACCAGTTCCATCAGCACCGGACCCTTGCCGCCGCGGACGTGCTTCAGCGCCACTTCGGCGGCGGCGCGCACTTCGAGCACGTCCATCCCGTTGACGCTGATGCCGGGGATGCGGAACGCGGTACCGCGGCGGTGGAAGTGGGTTTCTGCACTGCCGCGGTTGACCGCGGTGCCCATCGCATAGCCGTTGTTTTCCACCACGAACACGATCGGCAGGGCCCACAGCGCAGCCATGTTGAAGGCTTCGTAGACCTGGCCCTGGTTGGCCGCGCCATCGCCGAAATAGGCCATGCAGACGCCGCCATCTTCGCGGTACTTGTGCGCGAACGCCAGCCCTGCACCCAGCGGCACCTGTGCGCCGACGATGCCGTGGCCGCCATAGAATTTATGCTCGGTCGAGAACATGTGCATCGACCCGCCCTTACCCTTGGAAATCCCGGCACCGCGCCCGGTCAGCTCGGCCATGATAACCTTGGGGTCGATCCCATAGGCGAGCATGTGGCCGTGATCGCGGTAACCGGTGATGACGCTGTCCTTGCCTTCCTCAAGCGCCGATTGCAGCCCCACCGCAACCGCTTCCTGGCCGATGTAGAGGTGGCAGAACCCGCCGATCAGCCCGAGGCCATAAAGTTGCCCGGCCTTTTCTTCAAACCGGCGGATCAGCAGCATCGTCTCGTAGAACTGCAGCAATTCCGCATCGCTTGCCGCGTAGCGCGGGCTGGTCTCAAGTGCGTCTTGCAAGCTGCGCAGCGCAAAGGGTTCGTCGGCGGCGTCAGCTTTGCTCTTCGGTGCAGTCTTGGCCAAGTTGGGCTCCCCTGGGGATTGGGACGTCGATTTCGGCCTATAGGGCCAAGCTCCCGTAAGGGAAATGGCCGCATACGAATTTGTTATGTGCGGGCTGCGAATGCAATCGGCTCAGCGCAGATAATCACGCCGGAAATCGGCAGCAAATGCGACAAAGCGCGTTTCCGCGATGGCGCTGCGCATGCCCGCCATCAAGGCCTGATAAAAAGTCAGGTTATGTTCGGTCAGCAGCATCGCGCCAAGGATTTCGCCCGATTTGACCAAGTGGTGCAGATAGGCCCGGCTGTATTTGCTGCAGGCATCGCACGGACAGCCTTGCGCCAGCGGGGCGCTGTCTTCGGCGTGCTTTGCATTGCGGATGTTGACCGGTCCCGCCCAGGTAAAGGCCTGCCCGTTGCGGCCCGAGCGGGTCGGCAGTACGCAATCGAACATATCGACCCCGCGTTCCACCGCGCCGACCAGATCGTCGGGTTTGCCGACCCCCATCAGGTAGCGGGGCTTATCTTGCGGCAGCATATCGGGGGCATAATCGAGCACGGCGAACATCGCCTTTTGCCCTTCGCCCACCGCCAGCCCGCCGATCGCGTAGCCATCGAAGCCGATCGCCTGCAGCGCTTCGGCGCTTTCGCGGCGCAAGACTTGGTCCAATGCGCCTTGCTGGATCCCGAACAATGCCGCTCGCTCAGCATGTTCCGACCCCGAATCGAACCCGTCGCGGCTGCGCTTGGCCCAGCGCATCGACATCCGCATCGATTCTGCGATCACATCGGGCGGGGCATCGGCGCGCGGGCATTCGTCGAACGCCATGACGATATCGCTGCCCAGCAGCCGCTGGATTTCCATCGACCGTTCCGGGGTCAGCAAATGGCGCGAACCGTCGATATGGCTCGCGAAGGTCACCCCGTCCTCGGTAATCTTGCGCAGTTCCGAAAGGCTCATCACCTGATAGCCGCCGCTGTCGGTCAGGATCGGGCGGTCCCAGTTCATGAACGTGTGCAGCCCGCCCAGCCGCGCCACGCGCTCTGCGCCGGGGCGCAGCATCAGGTGATAGGTGTTGCCCAGCAGGATATCTGCCCCGGTGGCGCGCACCGTTTCGGGCTTCATCGCCTTGACCGTGGCGGCGGTGCCGACCGGCATGAACGCAGGCGTGCGGATTTCGCCGCGGCGCATCCGGATCATACCGGTGCGGGCCTTGCCATCGCGGGCGTGGACGGCGAAATCGAAGCGCGGGACGGCAGACATGGCGCCGCCCTCTATACGGTCAGGCGCGCAGACGCCAGCCGGTGCGGAAGATCGTGGTGATCACGCCGATGCACAGCAGCAGGAAGCCAAAGGTGATGGCCATGCTGGTGCCAAAGGCAATGTCGGCCTGGCCGGTGAAGCACCAGCGCAGCCCGCTGACCAGATAAACGATCGGATTGAACAGCGCGACGGTGCGCCACGGATCGGGCAGCATGTCGATCGAATAGAAGGTGCCGCCAAGAAACGTCAGCGGCTGCAGGATCAGCAGCGGGACGATGCCCAGCTTCTCGAACCCATCGGCCCAGCAGCCCAGGATAAACCCGAACAGCGCGAAAGCCGATGCCACCAGCACCACGAACATCAGCGCCAGCCACGGGTGAACGATATGGTAATCGACGAAAAAGCTGGCCGTCATCAGGATGATCGCGGTCAGGATCAGCGATTTCGTCACCGCCGCGCCGACAAAGCCGACCAACGTCTCGGCAACGCCGACCGGTGCCGACAGCAGTTCATAGATCGTGCCGGTAAACCGCGGCATATAGATCCCGAAACTGGCGTTGCTGGTCGTTTCGCCCAGCAAGGTCAGCAACAGCAGGCCGGGGATGATGAAGGCCCCGTAACTTACTCCGCCAACCTCGGCGATGCGCCCGCCGATCGCAGCGCCGAACACCACGAAATAAAGCGAAGTGGTGAGCACCGGGGCGAAGATCGACTGGAAGAAGGTGCGGAACGCCCGCATCAGTTCGTTCCAGTAGATCGCGAAGGCGCCGCGCGCGTTGAAGTGGCCCATCACGCGTTCTCCACCAGACGCACGAAGATGTCTTCCAGGCTCGACTGGTGCTGGTCGATCCCGGTGAACACAATGTTTTGCGCCACCAGCGTGCGGATCAGGTCGGCCACGCCTTCGCGCGCTGCATCGGTCCCGCCATCGCCGGTGAAGACCAGCAGCCTGCCCTCGTCCTTCAACGCGACTTGCTTGCCCGCCAAAGCCGCCGGCAGCGCGGTCAGCGGCTGGGCCAGCATGATCTCGGCCGTCACGCTGCCCATCCGCGCCATCAGCGCGCGCTTTTCCTCGACCAGCAGCAGCTTGCCGTTGTCAATCACACCCACCCGGTCGGCCATCTCCTCGGCCTCTTCGATGTAGTGGGTGGTCAGGATGATGGTGGTGCCGGCATCACGCAGTTCGCCGATCTGGCGCCACATATCGCGGCGCAGCTCGACATCGACCCCGGCGGTGGGTTCGTCGAGGAACAGCAGTTCGGGTTCGTGCGCCAGCGCCTTGGCAATCAGCACCCGGCGCTTCATCCCGCCTGACAAGTGCCGGATCTGGCTGTCGCGCTTATCCCACAACGAAAGGTTGCGCAGGATCGTCTCTATCTTCGCCGCATCGGGCGCAAGGCCGAACAGCCCGCGCGAAAAGCGCACCGTATCGATCACCTTGGTGAACATGTCGGTGGCCATTTCCTGCGGGACCAGACCAATCCGGCGGCGCGCATCGCGCCACTGCTTCGCAAGATCCTGACCAAACGCGGTGATGGTCCCGCCCGATGGTCGCACCAGACCGCAGACCGCGCCGATCAGCGTTGTCTTGCCTGCCCCGTTCGGCCCCAGCAGCGCAAAAATTTCGCCGCGGCGAATATCCAGATCGACCGCTTCCAGCGCCGTCGGCCCATCCTTGTAATGTTTGGTGAGGCCGCGCAGCGACAGGATCGGTTGATTCATCGCGGCAACAAGTGGCGATTTGAAATTGAAATGCAAGGGTTTCAAATATGCCTGTTGCGTTCGACCAGCCCGACCAGCCCATCACGTACCGCAGCCCAGGCCGCCTTCTCGGATTCGGTGGCGGGCGCTGCGGCAGGTTCGACAACGTCGAGGAAGGCCTCGATAAATCCGCGATACCAATCAGGCGGCACGCCCAGCGCGACGCGGTGCTGCGGCACCGACGTATCGAAATAGATCCGCGCCTCCACCGGGTTTTCAAACCAGCGCATCACATAATAGAGCGTGTTGCCGACCATCTCGGCCTCAAGGCTGGCGGGATTGTGCGGGGAATGGTGGACAAAGCTGGCCCGCGCACCGGGATAGCGCGCGTAAAACAGATCCATCACCGGCTGGGTGACATCGCCCAGTGCCTCAGCCGCGCGGCCAAGACCGGTCTCGATCTGTTCAGAACGTGGATCTGTCACGCCGCCCTCCCCGGCCCGGCTTAGACCAGGGAGCGGCAGCTTGTCATGACCTCGGTCAAGCGTCGGGCAGCCAATTGCCGTGGAAGCCTGGCGGAATGCGGTGCGGAATATGCACGGCCGCAACGGGCGGTTTGGTGATATCGGCGGCATCAAGGATGACCAGATCGGTAGTATCGCTGATGGTATCGATCACGTAACCGATCATCCAGCCATCGCCTTCCTGTGCGTCATGGCTGCGCGGCACGAACACGAATTCGCCCGGAACGCGCCCTGCCCCGAAGTGGCAAACCTGGCGCTCACCCGTTGCGAGATCGTGGCGGTACAGCGGTTGTTCGCCAAGGTACGCCGGGTTGGCATCACCGGGAATGCCGATTGCCCAGGCATAGCGATAGGGCTGGCCGAAGAAGCGCTCGTCTGGACGCGGGAATTCCTGCGGGGCAGCATCGATGGTGCGGCGGGCAACCTTTCGGGTCGCCGGATCGACGGTCCACCGTTCGAACCCGGCCGAATTGCCGTTCGGTCCTTCGGCGCCTTCGGAAAACATCGTTTCATAGACCGCGCTATCGATGATGACTTTGCCTTCAGCGTCTTCATAGGAATTGGCGACGTGAAAGACATAGCACGGATCGACATCGCACCAGATCACGTTGTCCGCTCCGCCGGTCCTGGGCAGCAGGCCGACCCGGGCCTTGTGTTCCGGGTTCCAGCGATAGGGGAAGCCCTGCCCCGCGATCAGTGATTTCATCGAGAACGTCACCGGCAGGTCGAGGATCACCACATAGTTTTCAGTGATCGTGCATTCGTGGATCGAAGGGCCGTGTTCAACCGGGATCGCAAGTTCGCGCACCACTTTGCCTTCCGGGGACAGCACCACGTGCCACACCCGGTCGGGCGCCATCGCATCATAGGTGATTGCGTGGAATTCACCGGTTAGCGGGTCTTCGTGCGGATGGGCGGTGAACGGCGCGGTCAAGGTGCCGCCGAAATCGGTGTAGGCCACGGTTTCCAGATTGTCGTCAAGCAGCGCCGGCGAAGACCCGGCTTCGACGATCGCGGTGATCTGGCCGGCGATCTGGACCACATTGGTGTTGACCCCGTCGCGCTGCGACCGGCGCGGACCCGGTGCGGCCTTGGGGCCTCCCGCAGCTTCAAGCATCTGGCTGCGGATATAGCGGTTGCGATACCATTCGGCCTTGCCATCCTTCAGCCGCACGCCGTGGACCATGCCATCACCAATGAACCAGTGATGCCCGCGCGGATCGGGCTTGAACGGGTTGGGCCCGATCCTGACGTAACGCCCGGCGAGCTGCGCGGGGATCGATCCGGTGACCTTGAGATCGGTCAGCGTGCGCTCTTCATGCATCGGGGTGTGGATGCCGGTCAGGAACGGATGTTCGGCTTCGCCATCCATCCGCACGCGGTTGAATCCGGCCACTGCCTGGATGCCCTTGGTCACCACGCCGCGGATTGCAGTTTCGACTACGCTTGCCATCTCGCGAATCTCCTCTTAATGTTTCTGCTGTAAACATAGAGGCCATGGTAACAGTGTCAACATCGAAAGCGTATCACCACGGCGATCTGCGCACGGCGCTGGTCGAGGCGGGGCTGCGCCACCTCGAAGCGGGCGGCGAAACGGACATTTCGCTGCGCCAGCTGGCCCGCGAGGTTGGCGTCTCGGCAACGGCTGTCTATCGCCACTTTCCCGACAAGAAGGCGCTGCTGGCTGCGCTGGCTGAAAGCGGAATTGCCAGATTGGGCGAAGCACAGCGCATCGCATCGGAACATGCCGGCGGCGGGCCAGCCGGATTTGCGGCCACCGGGCGCGCCTATGTCCACTTTGCTTTGGACAATCCCGCGCTGTTCAGATTGACCTTCACCCACGCCGGCCACGCCGGATCGCCAACCAACAGCAGCGACGAACCCTCGCGCTTGTTGCGCAGCTATTCCGAACAGTTTGGCGGCGAAAATGCCGAACGGCTGACCTTGCAGGCCTGGGCCGTGGCACACGGCCTCGCCATGCTGATGCTCGACGGCCGATTGCCACCTGACGATGCCCTGATCAACCGGGTAATCGATACAAAGTCGTTGTTCCCCGCTCAGCCCTCGGGCAGCAACAACGACGCATCGCCGTAGCTGTAAAAGCGGTAATCCTGCGTGATAGCATATGCATAGGCCGCCTGCATCCGCGCGCGCCCCATCAACGCCGAAACCAGCATGAACAGCGTCGATTTGGGCAGGTGGAAGTTGGTCATCAGCCCGTCAACGCCCTTGAAGCGGTAGCCCGGGGTGATGAAAATTGCGGTATCGCCGCTGAAGGGATGGATCGTCCGGGCATCATCTGCCGCGCTTTCGAGAAGACGCAGGCTGGTGGTGCCGACTGCAATCACCCTGCCCCCACCCGCGCGCACCGCGCCAAGCCGCGCAGCCACTTGCGGAGAGATCGTGCCCCATTCGGCGTGCATCTTGTGATCGGCGGTATCCTCGGCCTTGACCGGCAGAAAGGTCCCCGCCCCGACATGCAAGGTCAGCGTTTCATGGCCAATCCCGGCCTTGGCCAGCGCAGCCATCAGGCCGGGGGTGAAATGCAATGCCGCGGTGGGTGCCGCAACAGCCCCATCCTGCGCCGCAAACATCGTCTGATAATCGGCCTGGTCCAGCGCATCGGTCGGGCGCTTGCCCGCGATGTACGGCGGCAGCGGCATCTGCCCAGCGCGTTCGAGCAGCAGTTCGACGGGTTCTTCGCCGTGAAACGCCAAGGTCCAGCTGCCATCATCGCCGCGCGCTTCGGCGCTGGCGGCAACCCCGCCAGCAAATTCGATCACATCGCCGGGGCGCAGCCGCTTGGCATTGCGCACGAACGCCTGCCAGCGCCGCAGGTCGATCCGCTTGTGCAGCGTTGCCCCGATCCTTGCCGCACCGCGTCGCCCTTCAAGCTGCGCCGGGATCACGCGGGTATCGTTGAAGACCAGCACATCACCCTTGCGCAACAGACCGGGCAGATCGCGCACGCCGCGGTCTTGAAAGGCGCCCTCGCCCGTTACCACCAGCATCCGCGCCGCATCGCGCGGCCGCGCCGGGCGCAGCGCTATCCGTTCTGGCGGAAGCTCAAAATCAAACAGATCAACGCGCATGATACCTCGTCATCCCGGGCCTGACCCAGGACGACGCCATCAATTCGATTTCGAATTGTTCAGCTGGCTGGCCGAAATCGACGGCATCGCGGGGGCCGCTACAGGGGCCGGCTGCGCCTTGCCATCGGACAGGATCGAGGCCTGGACAATTTTGGTAGGGCTGGCGGGCGGTTCGCCGCGCTGGATTGCATCGACAATATCCATGCCCGAAATCACCCGGCCGAAATTGGTGTAGCGGTGATCGAGTGCAAAGCGCGGATAGAACACGATGAAGAACTGGCTGTTGGCAGTATCGGGCTGTTCGGTCCGCGCCATCGAAACAGTGCCGCGCACATGTGGCATGAAGTTGAATTCGGCCTTGAGGTCGGGCATGGACGAGCCGCCGGTGCCGGTGCCGGTGGGATCACCGGTCTGCGCCATGAAGCCATCGATCACGCGGTGGAACACGATCCCGTTGTAGAAACCCTGACGGGTCAGCAGCTTGATCCGTTCGATATGGCCCGGCGCCCAGGCTGGCATCAGCCGGATCATCACCCGTCCGCCGTTCGACAGATCGAGCACCAGAATGTTGTCAGGATCCTTGGCCGGATCGGGATCAACGTATGCGCTAAGCTGCACCGGTGCAGGTGTGGGCGCGGGCTTGTCCTTGGCGGAAAGCGGGCCAGCGGCAAGCGTCAAACCCAGCAGGGCAGCGGCGATCAGGCGGGTTTTCATAAGGGTGTGTGACTCACGGTAAGGCAATTGCGGCGTCCGAATAGCCTTCGCTGCCTGACAAGGCAATGAACGGGATTTCGAAAGCGGCGGATCAGCGCTGGCCGGCAATCCGCGCCACCACATCATCGCGCACCGCCGGGCTGACGAATTTGGAAATATCGCCGCCATAGATGGCAATTTCCTTGACCAGCCGCGATGCGATCGGCTGCAGCGCCACGTCTGCCATCAGGAACACCGTTTCGACATCGTGGTTGAGTTGCCGGTTCATGCCGGTGAGCTGATATTCATACTCGAAGTCGGTCACCCCGCGGATGCCGCGGATCACCACCTGAGCCCCTTGGGCATCAGCAAAATCCATCAGCAGCGAATTGAAACCGACCACACGGATCTTGGCATTGCCGACCCCGGCAATTTCGCGCTCGACCATCGCCATGCGCTCGTCATCACTGAACATCGGGCTCTTGGCGATGTTTGTGGTGACGCCAATGATCAGTTCATCGACCAGCTTCGCGCCGCGTTCGATGATGTCCATGTGGCCCAGCGTGATCGGATCGAAAGTGCCGGGGTATACGCCGATGCGCTTCATCAATGGTCCCTTTCCACAATGTACCGGGCCAGCGCCCGCAGCACGTCTGCCTCGTTGCCATGGCTGGCGAGTTGAGCAATCGCCTGATCGACCAGCATCTGCGCCTGTTCGCGCGCCCGTTCTGCCCCCATCAGGCCGACAAAGGTAGCCTTGCCAGCGGCGGCATCCTTGCGCAGCGCCTTGCCGGCTTTGGCCGCATCACCCTGATGGTCGAGCAGATCATCGGCGATCTGGAAGGCCAGTCCGATATCGCGGGCATAACCGCGCAAGTGTGAGCGGCCTTCGGACGCAACCTTGCCCATCACCGCGCCCATTTCCACCGCTGCGCCAAGCAGCGCGCCGGTCTTGAGCTGTTGCAAGCGGGTGATTTCGCGCATGCCGAGCGCCGCTCCTTCGGCCGTAATGTCAAGCGCCTGACCGCCCACCATGCCCCCGGCCCCGGCTCCGCGCGCCAGCACTTCGACCAGTTCCGCCCGAACGAACGGATCGCCGCTGGTGGCAGGATCGGCGATCACTTCGAACGCAAACGCCTGCAAGGCATCGCCGACCAGCACCGCCATTGCCTCGCCAAAGGCCTTGTGGACCGTTGGCTTGCCGTGGCGCAGATCGTCATCGTCCATGCAGGGCAAGTCGTCATGCACCAGCGAATAGGCATGGATCGCCTCGATCGCGGTTCCGGCCCGCAGCGCCTGCGTGCGATCAACCCCATACATCGCGGCGGTGGCGGTCAGCAGCAGCGGGCGAAGCCGCTTGCCCCCGCCGATCGCGGCATGGCGCATGGCCTGCGCCAGCACACCCGTTGCGCCAGCAGGCAGCAGTGCATCGAACAGCGAGTCGATATCGCGCGCGATGGCACCAAGCGAAGCGGCCAGCAGCGGATCGGGTGGAGCCATGGTCAGGCGTCGAACGGGGCGGTGCCGGCCGCTTCGCCCGAAGCCCCGGCCACAATCTTTTCGATCCGCATCTGTGCCGCATCAAGCCGCGCCTGGCAGTGCTGCCGCAACTGCTCACCGCGCTCATACAGTCCGATCGTGGCATCAAGCGGCACTTCGCCGCTTTCCAGCTTGCGAACGATGTCTTCCAGCGCACGCAGCGCATCTTCAAAACTCATCGCGGCAATGTCGGGTTCGGTATCACTCATGACACAAGCATTGACCGCGCGCGGCGCAGCGGTCAAGTTGCATGGCAACGCGGCATCGAGGCCGCGCACAGGAGTTTTCATGATCCTCAAATGGTTTCTCGCCTATATCGCGACCGGTCTGTTCTTCGGAGCGCTTGACGCTGTGTGGCTACGCTTTACCGCTCCGCTGCTCTATCGCCCGGCGCTGGGCGATCTGCTGGCCGAAAAGATCCGCGTCGGCCCGGCGGTGGCGTTTTATTTCATCTACGTTGCCGCGCTGACGTTCTTCGCGGTTATTCCGGGCCTGATGTTCAACCAGGCCGGGGGCACGATCCAGGGCACCGCAGTGGCGGTGATGCGCGGGGCCTTCTTCGGCTTTGCCGCCTACGCGACCTATGATCTGACCAACCAGGCAACGCTGAGGCGCTGGCCCACCGAAGTCACGCTGATCGATCTGGCCTGGGGCGCGGCGGCCAGCGGGCTTGCGGCCGGTCTTGCCGTGCTGGCACTGACCAAGCTGGGTTTGCTTGAGCAGCTCGGCAAGGCTGCCGGCGGCGAAATGGGCTGATCCAGCCATGTTCATCGGCCACTGGGCACCGGCGCTGGTAGTCGGCGCGGTCCGGAAGAAACCGGGCCTCGCCACACTGTTCATCGCCGCCCAGCTGGTTGACTGGCTGTTCTTTGGGTTCCTGCTGCTGGGGTGGGAGCATATGCGGATCACGCCGGGCATCTCGGCGATGAACCCGATGGACCTCTATGACATGCCGGCCACCCACAGCCTGAAAGGCACGCTGGGTTTTGCGATGGTTTATTTCGGGCTGGTCTGGCTCTTGACCAAGGACCGGACCGCCGGGGTGTTCGCCGCCGCGGTGGTGGTATCGCACTGGCTGCTCGATCTGCTGGTCCATATCCCTGATCTGACGATCACCGGATCGCCGCCCAAGCTGGGCCTTGGTCTGTGGAACTATCCATGGATCGAAATGCCGCTGGAATTGGGCATCACCTTTGGCGCGCTGTGGTTCTACAACAAGCATCGCCGGCCCGCGATTGGCCGGGTCTATGCTCTGGGCCTGATCCTGCTGGTGCTGCAAGCCGTCAACTGGTTTGGCCCGGTTGATACTGAAGTAACGATGGCCACCAGCTTGCTGGCGTTCTTCGCCTTTGGCCTGTCGACCTGGACGGCATGGTGGATAGGAGAAAGCGCGCGAAGCTGAACTGTCCAGCCAACTCTCTTGGGCAGTGTGGAGCCGCATTCGCCAAAAATGGCGCGAGGAGGATCGGCTGATGCGATATCCAACACTGGCGTCACTGTCGGCCATGTTCTTGATGGCCACGTCGAGCACACCCAGCCAAGCTCTTTCAAATGACGAGCTGATTGACCTGGCGATCGGCGCTGTAAATCCAGACCTGCGCCCGGCCCGACCGATAATTGTTTGTGCCATCGGCGGCACTGCGGTTGAAACCTGCGCAAAAAATGCCGCGAATGGCCAGATCAGCGAAAAGATGGGCAGCCTGATGGCTGACATCAGTTACACCGTTTATATCTACGAGCTGGCCAAATCGGGCAACTTCCCCAAATTGGTGAGCTCGCTGGGATTGACCGTGGCCTGCGCCGCATTCGGGCAGGTGCCGGGAAGCGGTATCGTTTGCAACACGTACGCCGGAGCCATCGTCAATTTCAGTGCCTCCGCGATCAACAAAACCGGCTCCATTGCCAAGGAAGTCGGCACAACGGTGGTCAACAGTCTGGTCGGCGCGGGTACTGCAGTTACCTGCTTCACCGGAATCTATTGCCCCGACGATGACAAGGATGATCCGAACAAGTTCAACTATCATTTCCCGGGAGGGAAGCTCTCGATCGTCAAGTTCGATATTGCCGCTGTGTGGCAGAATGACTTCGTGCCGCGCCTTGGCGAAGGGATTGCCGCACGACTGACCGATCCTGACCATCTGGCACGGATGATCGCGGTCCCACAGCCAAGGCTTGGTTCGTGGTCCAACCCCAGTGGTGGCAGTTCCCCAAATTCACCAGCGATCGACGCTGTGATCGATCAAGTCGGCGTGGCCAGCTATTTCCTGTCGGGTGATGCGCTGGGTTCGGGAACGGTCAACCAAAGGGTTTCCGAATTGCTGGCCATACATAAGGTTTCGCCGCTTCCCGCCAACCTGCTTGACGTCAATGCCCAAGCCTTTGAACCTCTTGCCAAGGAACTGAACGCGCGTTGGGTTCAGGAAGTAAACAAGGCGGCCGGGGAACTGTTGGCCGATTACCCGGTCAAGGTTCAGATGGCGCAGCAATCGTGGCGGAACGACACATTGCCCAAACTGGCCGTCGATCATTTCGATTGGGCCATTCCGCATATCGGCAAATGGCAGGAACCGCTGCTGCAGGCCTGCCGCGATAGCGTTGAAGCGCCGCTTCGGACCTTGGTCAACTGGGGCGCCGGTGCCGCGCGCGCGCATGACAATGGCTATAGCGGACCTGCAACCCTGGTTGGCGGCCAAGGACCGGCCTATTGGGCTGGGAGATCGCGCAATTGGTGTGGCGACACCTTCAATCTGGAACTGGCCGGTCGCCGCCAGTCGTTTGATGCGGCTATCAGCTGGGGCTGCGTACGCCGCAAAAACGGGGAGAAAGGGCTCGATTGCCCGGCTGAACCCAAAACAGTGCCTGCAGGTCCCAAAGTTGTGATGACCCCCGATGGCCCAAAGGTTGTGCAGGCGCAGAGCAGCATCGGCGTAGTCCCGGTTGAGTTATGCCGCGAAGCCTATGCGCCCTTCGATAACAAGTATTGCCGGGTGGCTACAGCACGGCAGCCGGTCTTTCCTGGTCTTTTCAGCAAGGTGCCGATCCAGCGCCGCACACAGCCCGGGCCAAGTCCCAGTCCCGCCCCAACCACTCGCCCAAGCGCCAGTCCGCAAGTGGAACCGCCGCCGGTGGGACCGGTCCGCCGACTACCGCCGGTTCCACAGCCCGACCCCACACCAAGCCCTGAAGCAACGTTGCTGCCGGTCATACGAAGGCCAGGCTAGGCAGATTTCCCCGCCAAAGGGTGTTTGAGCACTGGCGAGAATCGCGCTCCGCCGCTATGCGCCCGCGCATGGCCGAAATTACTGCTGATGTCGTTGCCCAGCACGGGCTGTCCGAGGAAGAATATGCCCGCGTACTCCACGCGCTGGGGCGTGAGCCAAACATGGTCGAGCTGGGCATCTTCTCGGTCATGTGGTCCGAGCATTGCAGCTACAAATCGAGCCGCCTGCACCTCAAGAAACTGCCCACCGAAGCGCCGTGGGTGATCTGCGGCCCGGGCGAGAACGCGGGCGTGATCGATATCGGCGATGGCCAGGCGGCAATCTTCAAGATGGAGAGCCACAACCACCCGAGCTACATCGAACCCTATCAGGGCGCGGCGACCGGCGTGGGCGGCATCCTGCGCGATGTCTTCACCATGGGCGCGCGGCCGATTGCCAACATGAACGCGCTGCGTTTTGGCGATCCCAAGCACCCCAAGATGAAGTCGCTTGTGAAGGGCGTGGTCGCGGGGATCGGCGGTTACGGCAACTGCGTGGGCGTGCCCACCGTGGGCGGCGAAACCAATTTCCACAGCGCTTACGATGGCAATATCCTGGTCAACGCGATGACCGTTGGCGTGGCCGATCAGGACAAGATCTTCTATTCCGCCGCCACTGGCCTTGGCAATCCGATCGTCTATGTCGGCAGCAAGACCGGACGCGACGGAATTCACGGCGCGACCATGGCCAGCGCCGATTTCGGCGATGATATCGATGCAAAACGCCCGACGGTGCAAGTCGGCGATCCATTCGTCGAAAAGCTGCTGATCGAGGCCTGCCTTGAACTGATGGCGACCGACGCGATCGTCGCGATCCAGGACATGGGCGCGGCCGGGCTGACCTCCAGCTCGGTCGAAATGGCCACCAACGGCAAGGCCGGGATCATTCTCGACATGGACAAGGTGCCGTGCCGCGAACAGGGCATGACGCCGTACGAAATGATGCTGAGCGAGAGCCAGGAGCGGATGCTGATGGTCCTCAAGCCCGGCAAGGAGCCGATGGCTGAGGCGATTTTCAAGAAGTGGGAGCTGGACTTCGCGGTGATCGGCGAAGTGACCGATACCGGCCACATGGTGCTGACCTGGCAGGGCGAGGTGGTCTGCGACATTCCGCTGGGTCCCTTGGCCGAGGACGCGCCACTGTATGATCGCCCGGCGCTGAGCCTTGCGGACTACAAGGTCTGGGCAAATGTCGCGCCGCTGGGCGATGTGCCCGAAAGCACCGATATCGGCGCGGACCTGCTCAAGCTGATGGCTTGCCCTGATCTCGCCAGCCGGCGCTGGATCTGGGAGCAGTATGACAGCCAGGTCGGCGCCGATACGCTGCAGAAAAGCGGCGGCGACGCGGCAGTGGTGCGGATCCACGGGCACAAGAAGGCGCTGGCGATCACCACCGATTGCACCCCGCGCTATTGCTACGCCGACCCCTACGAAGGCGGCAAGCAAGCGGTGGCGGAAACCTATCGCAATTTGTCAGCAGTCGGTGCCAAGCCGCTGGCAATCACCAATTGCCTCAACTTCGCCAACCCGCAGCGGCCCGAAATCATGGCCCAGATCGTCGAGTGCTTGCGCGGCATGGGCGATGCCTGCCGTGCGCTGGACTATCCGATCGTGAGCGGTAATGTGTCGCTGTATAACGAGAGCAAGGCGACTGGCGGTGGCTCGGCCATCCTGCCGACGTCGGCGATTGGCGGGGTTGGTATAATTGACGACCATCAGACGATGGCGACGATTGGGTTCAAGGCTGAGGGTGATCTGATCGTCCTTATCTGCCATTCCTCAGGCCATCTGGGTCAATCGCTCTACTTGCGCGAATTGCATGGCCGCGAAGCGGGCGCGCCGCCGCCGGTTGATCTGGTCAAGGAACGCGCAGCGGGCGAAATAGTGCGCGCTCTGATCGCCGATGGCCTTGTCAGCGCGGTGCACGACTGCGCGGATGGCGGCGCAGCGGTGGCCATGGCCGAAATGGCGCTGGCCGGAAACATCGGCTTCGTCAGCCAGATCGCCCCCGGTATGCCGTCACTGGCAGGACTTTACTTCGGCGAAGACCAGGGCCGCTACCTTGTGACCACCAAGGATTTTGCCGCGATCAAGGCCCGCACCGATGCCGCCGGATTGATAGCGGTTCCGGTTGGTCAAACCGGCGGCCAAGCCTGCACTTTCAAATACATCGAAAGCGGCAGCGAGCAGTCAGTTTCCCTCACCGCCCTGCGTGAAGCCAGTGACAGCTTCTTCCGCGATTGGATGGAAAGCTGATGGCCGATTTGTACCTCAAGGCGCTGGAGAGCGAGCGCAAGCAGTTGTGGGCGACGTGCCGGCTCAAGGGTCTGGCGCGCGGCACCCCGGAGCGCGACCGGATTGCGGCGCTTGATGGCCTGATTGGTGAGCACAAGGGCAAGCGCGGGGATTGAGGGTGCACTCCACTATCGCCCCACCACACCCGTCACCCTGAACTCGTTTCAGGGTCCATTTCGCAGATGGCCCAGTTGCTG
Source organism: Novosphingobium sp. (assembly GCF_031417815.1). Lineage (GTDB taxonomy): Bacteria > Pseudomonadota > Alphaproteobacteria > Sphingomonadales > Sphingomonadaceae > Novosphingobium. Next base: position 156,845 of record NZ_JANOWI010000041.1, read on the forward strand.
CGTGGAATGAGCTGACTGCGAGGTTTGCTAACGATTCCGCGCTTCGGGCGGATGGCACGATGGACCCTGAAACAAGTTCAGGGTGACGACCTTGGATTTGGAAGGAACGGTTGGCATGACCACAGGCTACTCAACCACCCCGCTCGCTAAAAAGCTCTCGCTGCGCGACGGCATGCGGGTGTGGTTCGATGGCATGCCCGAAGACGTGTTCGACGAAATCGCCGAATATGCGCTGGAGCTGATGTTCGTGGCCAATCCGGCCGAAGGGATCGATGCGGCGCATGTGTTTGTGACAGAGCGCAGCGCGCTGGACGCGCGGCTGACGAGCCTGCGCCACCAGATCACGCCGGACGGTCAGGTTTGGGTCAGCTGGCCCAAACAGGCCTCAGGCGTGGCCTCCGACGTAACCGAAGACACCATCCGCGAGCTGTGCCTGCCGCTGGGGTTTGTTGATACCAAGGTCTGCGCGGTGGACGATGTGTGGTCAGGGTTGAAGCTGGTGATCCGCAAGGAATTGCGGTGACCACCAAAGATCCTCTCCATTTTTGGCGAAGGCCACAAATGGGGAGGTGGCAGCGGCGCTAGCCGCTGACGGAGGGGTAATGGCGCGAGGGTCGAGACCCCTCCGTCAGTCGCTAAAGCGACTGCCACCTCCCCCGTTGCACTACGCGAAAATGGAGAGGACCTAGCGGGTTCAGGCCGCCGCTTGCTCGGGTGCCATCAGATCATACGGATCAACCCCGGCCGCGCGCCAGATGGCGTGCGCCTCGTTATAAAACTTCGGCGGCTTGATGTTCAGTTTCGCCCGCACATCCTCGATCGGCATCGCGAGCAGCTCGGTGATCGACATTTCGACCAGCCGCGGGCAGGCCTTGCCCATGTTCTGCGCTTCACGCACTGCGCGGAATACCGGGACCTTGACCGGGTGCTTGCGGATTTCGAGCCCGCCGGCATAGCCCAGGAACAGGTGCGCGGGGCTTGGCTGCTGGCTGTAGGTGAAGGCCAGCACGCACTGTTCGCCCAGTGCATCGCGGCCGAAACCGCTGAGAATGTGCATCAGATCATGCGTGTCGCGCATCCGGTTGAAATACCAGGTGACCTGATCGTCCCAGTACATCTCAGCCGGGCGGTTCTTGTCGAGTTCGTCGACCAGGCCCTGCGCGGACAAGCCCTCACGCTCCATGAAATCGCAATAGACGTGGGCGAGGCTGCCGGGCGGCATTTTTCGCAGCGCAGCGTGATCATCGAGGATCTTGACCAGCGAGGGCTCCTTGCGGCGGATTTCCTGCCCGCGCTCGGTCCCCAAAAAGCCCAGCGCCGCTTTGTAAATCCCGCGCCACGGCAGTGCTTCGAAGATCGGCGTGACCTGCGCGGTATCTTCCTTGTCCTTGACCAGTTCCTTGAAGTGGTGCCAGGCCTTGGGCAGATTGTAGCGCGCCTTGGGGCGGCCCGGCAGCATGATCGGCAGATCGGCTGCAGCAAAATCGACATGGGCTTGGCGCTGTGAGGGCCGAGCATCGAGAGGCGGGGTCATCATGTTCATGGCAAGCCTGTTAATGTGACTTACTTACAGAAGTGTCAATACCGATTATTCGGCCCACGCGCCGCGCGCAATCCCCAGCAAGCGCAGCACACTGGTCAGATCGCCGTGATCCACCGCGCCGTTGGCTGCAGCGCGGGCTTTGGGCTTAGAGTGATAGGCAATGCCATAGTCCGCGGCTTGCAGCATCGGGATATCATTGGCCCCGTCTCCGGTGGCAAGGCTGTGCGCGCCGTCAGCCGCCGCCACGCATTCGCGCAGAACGCGTTCCTTCACCGCGCTATCGACAATATCCCCCATGAGGGCGCCGGTCAGCTTGCCCTGCGCAACCGCGAGCCGATTGCCGACCACCCGCTCAAACCCGAGCCGCGCGGCTACCGGATCGGCAAAGGCATGAAAGCCGCCGGTGACCAGCACCGTTACGCAGCCATGTGCCTTCAGCGTTGCGACCAAAGTGGCTGCGCCCGGCATGTCGCGGATGCGCTCATCGAGGCATTGCTGGATTGCACCTTCACCCAGCCCGCCCAGCAGCCGCACCCGCTCGGTCAGCGCGGCGACAAAATCGAGTTCGCCCTGCATCGCCCGTTCGGTGATTGCGGCAATCTGATCCTTGAGTCCGGCAAAGTCGGCCAGCTCATCAATGCATTCCTGGCCGATCATGGTCGAATCCATGTCCGATACGAATACCCGCGGCATTTGCGGCAGATGATCGGTGATCAGCAGGTCAGACGGCACAAAATGCCGATCGATCACCCCGCGCAGGACCGCCGCTTCGCCATGATCGACCATCAATTGCAGCACGCCATCATCGCTTGCCAGTGGATCGGCGCCCAGCACTTTTGCGCCCGAAGCCTCAATCGCGTGGATTGCCGCGCCGCTATGGGCGGACAGCGCCGCCTGATCTGCTATCACCCGCGCAATGAGCACTTCGCATTCCCCTGAATCGGTCGATCTCCCGCCGCTGGCGCTCATCGCAGGGCCAACCGCCAGCGGCAAGAGCGATCTGGCGGTCCGCCTCGCACTGGCGCTGAAGGCGCGCGGGCGCGAAGGCGTCGTTATCAATGCAGACAGCGCACAGGTCTATGCCGATCTGGCCGTGCTCAGCGCCCGCCCCTCGCCCGAAGATATGCAGGGGATCGAACACCGCCTGTTCGGCGCTTGGGACGGGGCCGATGCCTGTTCTGCGGCGGAGTGGGCTGGTGAGGCCAGGAAGGCCGTTGCTGCGGCCCATGCCAGCGGTGCGGTGCCGATCGTGGTGGGCGGCACAGGCCTGTATATCCGCACGCTGCTCGACGGGATTGCCCCGGTGCCGCCGATCCACGACACAGTGCGGGAAGAAGTGCGGGCGATGGATACCCCTGCGCTGTATCTGGCGCTGCTGCGCGAAGATGAAGGCTATGCGCTGCAACTTAACCGCGGTGATCGGCAGCGGCTGGCCCGCGCGCTGGAAGTGGTGCGATCGAGCGGACGCTCGCTCAAAAGCTGGCAGCGCGAGCTGGCGGGCGGGATCGGCGCAGCGGTAGCCCTGGCCCCCGCCGTGCTGCTGCCGCCGCGCGATCTGGTCTATGCCCGCTGCGATGCCCGGTTTGCGGCGATGCTGGAGGGCGGCGCGGTGGCTGAGGTCGCGGTGCTGCTGGCGCGCGGGCTTGATCCTTTGCTGCCGGTGATGGGTGCAATCGGGGTGCGCGAGATTGCCGGCTGGCAGCATGGCAGCTGGGACCGCGATGGTGCGATTGCCATGGGCCAGCAGAACACCCGCAATTACGCCAAGCGCCAATATACCTGGATGCGCAACCAGCTGCCCGCCGACTGGCTGCGGGTCGAGTGTCAAGATTACGAAGTGGATAGCATTTTCGCATCATTATTGCGTGTTTAGCGCTTGACATGACATTTCGTTATACATAGAGGCTGGCGGCATATCCGCTCTTGCCAGAGCGATCCGAGTTGGAGAGAGACCCGGCACAGGCAACTGTGCCGGGTCGGTCCTGTAATGGGGGATACGCCCCTCCCGCCTGCGGGAAGGACCGGGGGCGGGCCTGATATGCGGCCCAAGCCCACCCCTGACCCCTCCGGCAAGCGGGAGGGGAATTGAAGTTGGAGAATGTATCGTGAGCGAGGAGCGCAGCGGCGCCAGTATCCTGGTTGAAAGCCTGGTCCGCCAGGGGGTCGAATTCGTGTTCGGCTATCCCGGCGGCGCGGTGCTGCCGATCTATGATGCGCTGTTCGGCGATGCCCGCATTCGCCACATTCTGGTGCGCCACGAAGCGGGCGCGGCCCACGCCGCCGAAGGCTATGCCCGCTCTACCGGCAAGCCCGGCGTGGTGCTGGTCACCTCCGGCCCGGGCGCAACCAATGCGGTCACCGGGATTGCCGATGCCTTTATGGATTCGATCCCTTTGGTGGTGATCACCGGACAGGTCGCCACGCCGCTGATCGGCTCGGACGCATTTCAGGAAGCCGATACCATCGGCATCACTCGTCACTGCACCAAACATAACTACCTGGTGAAAGACCCGGCGGAACTGGCGGCAATCATCGATGAAGCGTTCCAGATCGCCACCACCGGCCGCCCTGGCCCGGTGGTGATCGATATTCCCAAAGACGTTCAGGTCGCCTCGGCTACGCTGCTCGATGGTCCGCCGCAGCGCAAGATCCGCTACAATCCGCCCAGCCGCGCGGGCGAACGGGATATCGCCAAGGCGATCGAACTGCTTGCCAATGCCAAGGCGCCGATTTTCTACACCGGCGGCGGGGTGATCAATTCAGGCCCGCGCGCGTCTGAATTGTTGCGCCGGCTGCAGGACCTGACCGGCGCGCCGGTTACCTCCACGCTGATGGGTCTGGGCGCGTTCCCCGCCGATCACCCCGATTGGCTGGGCATGCTGGGCATGCACGGCACGTTTGAGGCCAACATGGCGATGAACCGGGCCGATCTGATGGTCTGTATCGGCGCGCGGTTTGATGACCGGGTGACCGGGCGGCTTGATGCCTTTTCGCCGCATTCGACCAAGATTCATATCGATATCGACCGCAGCTCGTTCAACAAGACGGTGCCGGTCGATCTGCCGATCCTGGGCGATTGTGCAATGGTGCTGGAACAGCTGATCGAAGCCTGGGGCACCCGCAAGGCGCAGGACCTGACCGAGTGGAAAGCCCGCATCGACGGCTGGCGGGCGCGATTGAGTCTGGCCTATCCGGTGAACAACAGCGCGATCATGCCGCAGCTGGCGGTTGAGCGGCTGTTCGCGCTGACCAAGCACCGCGATCCGATTATCGCCACCGAAGTCGGCCAGCACCAGATGTGGGCGGCGCAGTACTTTCGTTTCTATGCCCCCAACAAGTGGCTCACCTCGGGCGGACTCGGCACGATGGGCTATGGCCTTCCGGCGGCGATCGGCGCGCAGTGCGGCAATCCGCAATCGCTCGTGATCGACATCGCCGGCGATGCCTCGATCCAGATGAACATCCAGGAGCTTGGAACGGCAACCCAGTTCCGGCTTCCGGTCAAGGTGTTCATCCTCAACAACGAATGGATGGGGATGGTCCGCCAGTGGCAGGAACTGACCTATGAAAGCCGCTATTCGGAAAGCTATTCGGACAGCCTGCCCGATTTTGTCAAACTCGCCGAAGCCTATGGCTGGAAAGGCATCTGCATCGAACATGAAGCCGATCTCGACGCCGGGATTCAGGCGATGATCGATCATGATGGCCCGGTGATCGTCGATTGCCGCGTGGCCAAGGAAGCCAATTGCTACCCGATGATCCCATCGGGCGCGGCGCATACCGATATGATCCTGTATGGTGACAAGGTCGCCGGTTCGATGGACGATGCGGCAAAGGCGCTGGTGTAACGATGATGAAGATCAAGCAAGAAGCCTCGGAACGGCACGTGCTGACCATCATGGTCGATAACGAGGCCGGAATCCTGGCCAAGATCGCCGGGCTGTTTACCGCGCGCGGCTATAACATCGACAGCCTGACGGTGGCCGACATTACCGAAAACCACGCGGTCAGCCGGATCACCATCGTGACCCACGGCCCGCCCGCAGTGATCGACCAGATTCACGCCCAGCTCGAACGGCTGGTGCCGGTCCACAAGGTGATCGACCTGACCGAAATGGGCGATCACGTCGAACGCGAACTGGCGCTGGTCAAAGTGGCAGGGGTTGGTGATGCCCGGGTCGAAGCGCTGCGGCTGGCCGAAGTGTTCCGCGCCTCGGTGATCGACACCACCACGAGCAGTTTCGTGTTCGAACTGACCGGCGCGCCCGACAAGATCGATCGCTTCGTCGGCCTGATGCGCGAGCTGGGGCTGGTCGAGGTTGGCCGCACCGGGGTCGTCGGCATGATGCGCGGGGCCGAGGCGGCCTAGGATTTCACCGCCCCCTTCCTCCGTCACCCTGAACTTGTTTCAGGGTCCATCGTGCAACAGGCACAGGGCGGGGAACGGGGCACAATGGATGCTGAAACGAGTTCAGCATGACGAATGTAGGGTAAGGGACTGAAGAATGAAGGTTTACTACGACGCCGATGCCGATCTGAATCTGGTCACCGGCAAGAAGATCGCCATCGTCGGTTATGGCAGCCAGGGCCACGCCCACGCACAGAACCTGCGCGATAGCGGCGTCAAGGATGTGGCGATCGCGCTGCGTCCCGGTTCGGCCAGCGCCAAGAAGGCCGAAGCCGCCGGGTTTACCGTGATGGACAACAAGGCCGCTGCGGCATGGGCCGACGTGCTGATGATCCTCGCCCCCGATGAGCACCAGGCGGCGATCTGGGCCGACGACATTGCGGGCAACATCAAGCCCGGTGCGGCGCTGGCTTTCGCCCACGGGCTCAACATCCACTTTGGGCTGATTGAGGTTCCCGCCGATATCGACGTGATCATGATTGCGCCCAAGGGCCCGGGCCACACCGTGCGCAGCGAATACCAGAAGGGCGGCGGCGTGCCGTGCCTGATCGCGGTGCACCAGGATGCGACCGGCAACGCGCATGATGTTGCGCTGGCCTATGCCAGCGGGGTTGGCGGCGGCCGCAGCGGAATCATCGAAACCAACTTCAAGGAAGAGTGCGAAACCGACCTGTTCGGCGAGCAGGCGGTGCTGTGCGGCGGGATCACCCATCTGATCCAGGCCGGGTTCGAAACCTTGGTCGAGGCCGGTTACGCCCCCGAAATGGCCTATTTCGAATGCCTCCACGAAACCAAACTGATCGTCGATCTGCTTTATGAAGGCGGGATCGCCAACATGCGTTATTCGATCAGCAACACGGCTGAATACGGCGACATCACCACCGGCCCGCGGATCATCACCGCCGAAACCAAGGCCGAGATGAAGCGCGTGCTGGCTGACATCCAGTCAGGCCGGTTCGTCAAGAACTTCGTGCTTGATAACCGCGCCGGCCAGCCCGAGCTGAAGGCCGCGCGCAAGGCCGCCGAAGCGCACCAGATCGAGAAGACCGGATCGCAGCTGCGCGCAATGATGCCGTGGATCGGCAAGAACAAGTTGGTCGATCAGGAAAAGAACTGAGAATCAGCAGATCTGTCGAGCGAAACAGGCCCGGGCTTAACCCCGGGCCTTTTTCATGACGGCAAACGCAGCCAGCAAGCCCCCCGCGACCAGCAAGCTCAGCCAGAACTGGCTGGCCAGCATCGGCGATGCCGCCATGAACAGCAGCACCGCGGCCATCACGCCGATCGTTGCCAGGGTCAGCCACGGGAACAACCACATCTTCAGCGTCAGCTTTTCGGGTGCGGTCGCCTCAAGTCTGCGGCGGATCCGCAATTGGGAGACCGCGCACATGATGTAGAGCAGCAGCATCGTTGCCCCTGAAGAATTGATCAGGAAGCTGAACACCGTGTTGGGCGAAAGCCGCTCAGCGGCGTAGGCGGCGTAGCTGAACAGGCTGGCCACCACGATCGCCCGCGCCGGCACCTTGCGTCTATTGACCGAAACCAGCCACTGCGGCGCATCGCCATGCCGCGCGAGGCCAAACAGCGTGCGCGAGGTGATGTAGAGACTGGAATTGAGGCACGAGAGCACCGCCACCAGCACCAGCGCGGTCATGATCTGGCTGCCATAGGGGATCTGGATCGCGGCCAGCGTGGCGGCAAACGGCGAATAGCCCGGCTGCACTTCGTTCCACGGCAGCACCGCCACGATCAGCCCCAGCGAGATCACGTAGAAGAACAGGATCCGGATCGAAACTGACAGCGACAGCCGCCCGATGACTTTCGCGCCTTCCTTGCTTTCGGCTGCGGCGATCGTCGCGATCTCGGCCCCGCACATCGTGAAGATGGTCGATGCCACTGCAGCCAGCACCACGCCCCAGCCTTTGGGCGCAAACCCGCCATAGCCGGTCCATGCAGCAATACTCGCGCCATCAGGATTGGTGACCCCGAAGACGAACGCGCCAGTCAGCGCGATAAACGCCACAATCGCCGCGACCTTGATCAGCGAGAACCAGAATTCAAACTCGCCGTAGGTGCGGGTGGACAGCAAGTTCACGGCCGTCAAGGCCAGCATCAGCGCCACACCAATCTGCCATTCGGCAAATTGTGGATACCATGCGTTGATGATCTTGGCTCCCGCCACCGCCTCGATCGCCACGACCACCGCCCAGAAATACCAGTAGAGCCAGCCTGACAGATACCCGGCCCAGTGCCCCAGCCCCGCCCGCGCGAAATCGGGAAAGGCCTGCACCCCATCGAGCGAGGAAGCCATTTCCGAGATCATCCGCATCACCAGCATCACCGCAAGGCCGGCAATCGCGAACGAGACCACCGCTGCGGGGCCGACCTGCGAAATGGTGGTCGACGATCCCACGAACAACCCCGCGCCGATGATCCCGCCCAGCGTGATCATGGTTACGTGGCGGTTCTCAAGGCTCTGGCCCAGCCCTGGCGCATCCCCGGCGGCGGCAACATCGGCTTCGGCATAGATCGTCATGGTGCTGGTCTCCCCAAAAGACAGGCTTAACCAATGGCTGGCGCGAGGCAAGTGGCGGCTGCGGCTGTTCAGACCGCATCAAGCGGCGTAACGCCACGATTTGACGCTGTGTTGCTTTGGAGACTGTCAATGCGCATCCCCGCTCCTGCCCGATTTGGTTCCGCTATCATCGCTTCGCTCGCGTTTGCGGGGATGCTGTGGGCGGCGGGGCCGCTGCCTGGCCAGCCTGATCCGGCACGTGTACTTGCCGGGACCTATCAAGCCGATCCGGCGCACACCGTGGTGGGTTGGCGGGTCAGCCACATGGGCTTCAACGATGCTCTGGGGCTGTTTGGCACGATCAGTGGCACCCTGGTGATCGATCCGGCGCATCTCGAACGGGCCAAGGTGGCGGTGCGGATCCCGGTTCGCAAGCTTACCACCGCCAGTGTCGGGCTTACTGGCGCATTGCTGCGTCCCAATGGCAATGGCTCGCCTGATTATTTTGGCCCGCAGCCAGCTGACGCCGTGTTCACGTCCACCGCTGTGGTCCCCGGTGCGGATGGCAAAAGCGCAAGGATCGTCGGCAATCTATCGCTTAACGGCGTTACAAAGCCGGTCACGCTGAATGCAAGCTTTGTCGGTGCGGGCAAAGGGCTGCTTGGCGGCGCGCTGACCATCGGCTTTCACGCCACCACATCGATCAAGCGGTCAGACTTTGGCCTGACGGCGGACCTGGGGCTGGTTGGCGATCAGGTTGATCTTGAAATCAGCGCCGGGTTTGTGAAAGCGAAGTAGCCTAGGCCATCAGCGCGAAGGCAGTGCGCAGTTCGCGGACAAAAGCCTCAGGCTGCTCCCATGCGGCAAAGTGGCCGCCTTTCTCCATATCGCCCCAGTGGACCAGGTTTGCGAAGTTGCGTTCGGCCCACTTGCGCGGGGTCGGCAGGATTTCTTTGGGAAACGCGCTGACCGCAACCGGCAGGCTGATCGCATGCGGCGCGAACGAGCCAAAGCTTTCCCAATAGAGCCGCGCCGAAGACGCGCCGGTGCCCGGAAGCCAGTAGAGCATCAGGTTGTCGAGGATCTGATCGCGGCTGAGCGCGTCGTAAGGCGATCCCTGATTGTCGGTCCAGGCCCACATCTTTTCCAGAATCCACCCGGCCAGTCCCGCTGGACTATCGACCAGTCCATATCCGACCGACTGCGGGCGCGTGCGTTGTTGGGTCGAATAGCCCGAATCCCAATCCTGATAATGCTTGAGCGCGGTCAGCGCCTTGACCTCGGCCGGGCTGGGCGCGGCAAGGTCTTCGGGCGTGGGGCGGGCGATCGGCATGTTGAGGTGGATGCCCAGACAGCCTTCTGGCTGCTGCACCCCGATCGCGGTGGTCACCGCGCTGCCCCAATCCCCGCCCTGTGCCACCCAGCGGCTGTAGCCGAGCCGCTGCATCAGCTGCGCCCAGGCCTGGCCGATTTTTTCCACGCCCCAGCCCGCCCGCTCCGGCTTGCCCGAAAAGCCGAACCCCGGCAGCGACGGCGCGACAACGTGGAACGCCAGTCCGCCGTCATCAGGCTCGGCCAAGGCATCGATCACGCCCAGGAATTCCGCCACCGAACCCGGCCAGCCGTGGGTAATCACCAGCGGCAGCGCATCGGCGTGCGAGGAGCGGCGGTGGATGAAATGGATGTCGAGCCCATCGATCTCGGTGGTGTATTGGCCCAAGGCGTTAAGCCGCGCCTCGCAGCGCCGCCAATCATAACCGCCGCGCCAGTACCCGAGCAAATCCTGCAGCGCGGCCAGCGGCGTGCCTTGCGACCAATCGTCAACGCATTCCTTTTCGGGCCAGCGGGTCAGATCAATCCGGGAATTGAGGTCATCAAGCTGGGCTTGCGGCACGGCGAGCGTGAATGGGCGAATCTGGGTCATGCCGGGCAGGTTACGCGAAGTTCACGCTTGTGTTAATCGTTCGATTAACGACACTGCATTTTGACGCTTACGGAGGAACGCGATGCAACCGGGCATGCTCGATGGGATCAAGGTAATCGACCTGACCTCGGTGGTCTTCGGCCCCTATTCCACGCAAATCCTGGCTGATCTTGGCGCCGATGTAATCAAGGTGGAAGTGCCCGGATCGGGCGATGCCTTTCGCTGGTCGGGCGCATCGCCGGGCGGGCCCGGCATGGCGCCGGGTTTCCTGGCGCTCAACCGCGGCAAGCGCTCGGTGGTGCTTGATCTCAAGAACCCGGAAGACCGCCAGGTGATGCTGGGTCTGCTGGCCGATGCTGACATGTTCGCCGTCAACGTGCGCGGCAAGGCGCTGGAGCGGCTCGGACTGGACTATGCTGCGGTCAGCGCGCTCAATCCGAAGATCGTCTACCTGCACTGCGTCGGCTTCGGGCAGGATGGCCCTTATGCCGATCTGCAGGCCTATGACGATGTGATCCAGGCGGCGAGCGGCACCGCCACGCTGTTGCCGCGGGTCGATGGCAATCCCAGCCCGCGCTATCTGCCTTCGCTGATCGCCGACAAGGTAGCCGGCCTGCACGGTGCCTATGCCGCGCTGGCGGCACTGTTCCACCGCCAGCGCACGGGCGAGGGCCAATATGTCGAAGTGCCAATGTTCGAATGCTTCACCAGCTTCATGCTGCTTGAGCACCTTGACGCGCAGACTTTTGAACCACCGCTCGGCCCGGCCGGTTATGGCCGCCAGATCGATCCCTATCGCCAGCCCTTCGCGACCAGCGACGGGCACATCAGCATCGTGATTTATACGCTCGACGCCTGGGACCGGATCTTCGGGATCCTGGACGATGCCGCGTTCCTTGCCGATCCGCGCTTTGCCGATGCCCGCGGACGGGTGGCCCAACAGGATGCGCTTTACCAGCGGCTGGCTGAACTGACCCCGCAAATGACCACGGCGCAGCTGCTGGATGCCTGTCACGCGGCGCAATTACCCGCGCAGCCGGTGCGCGATCTGGACGAAGTCATCGACGACCCGCACCTGAACGCAACCGGATTTTTCCGCCGCCGCGAGCACCCGCATGTCGGACCTTACGTCGAGCAGGCGCAGCCGGTGCGCTTTGGCCGCGGCACCCCGGACGAGCGGCGCGTGCCGCCAAAACTTGACGAGCACGGCGCCGAGGTTCGGGGATTAACCCTGCGCTAACCACCGCGAACTGCAGGTTCGCGAGCAAGACCGCTTCGCTCTGACCCAAACCGATACCGCGTTACCGAAAAAAGCAACGAACGTGCATGAAAATGCGCGATCCGTTCGTTTGCTTAACACCACGAAAAGCGGGTTTGTTCGTCTGCCATTCAGCCATGCAGTCTAAACGCCCGCAGGCAACAGGAGTTTTCAATGTCCAAGGTTCATTTGTTTGCTGCACCGTTGCTGGTGATGGCCACGTCCACCGCCGCCTTTGCGCAAGCGACCAACGAGAACGACGCGGTTAGCGTCGACACCACCGAATTCGAGCTGTCCACCGGGGCAGACTATTCGGTAGGCAGCTACGGCGCGGCCACTGACACCAAGGTCTGGAGCATTCCGATCGAAGCCAAGCTGCGCTCGGGCCGGTTCCGGGTTTCCGCCAGTCTGCCCTATGTTTCGGTCGAGGGACCGGGCCGCGTGGTTGGCGGCGTGGTGGTGTTCGATCCCAACAGCACCACCCCTGTCAACTCTTCGGGGCTTGGTGACCTGACCCTTTCGTCGGGCTACTTGCTGACACTGGAAAACGGCGCACTGCCCGCGTTTGAACTGGGCGGTACGGTCAAAGTGCCAACCGCTGCGGATACCATCGGCACGGGCGAAGTGGATTATTCGGTGCAGCTTAGCGCGTTCAAGACCGTTGCGCCGGGCGCCATGCTGTTCGGCTCGGTCGGCTATTCATGGCTTGGCAGCCCCGCCGCTTACCAGCTCAGCAACGGCATCACGGCGACTGCCGGGATCAATTTCAAGCCTTCGCCGCGCACCGATCTGGGCGCGAGCTTCAGCTACCGCGAGCCGGTGGCGACCGGTCTGGAATCGCAAGCGGTGATCGCGCCCTATCTGACCCAGCGTGTTTCTGATAAATTCGGGATCACGCTTTACGGCCTGGCCGGGCTGAATGATGCCAGCCCGCGCTTCGGTGCCGGGGTCCGGCTCAGCATCTTCAATTAAACGCCATTACGCCAATCGGGGGCAGAACGATCAGGAGTAAGACAATGATGAAGAGTACCATTCGTTTCGGAATCGCCGCAATTGCACTCTCTGCGACGGCTGCGGTTGCCGCACCGCCAGCAGGTGTCCCGGCAGGTCCGCCGGCCGGAATTCCGCGCGGCGCGCCTGCGGGCGTTCCGCATGGCGTTCCTGCCGGGGTGCCGCATGGCGCGCCTGCCCGTGTGCCGCAGGGCTCCGCTGCTGCCAGCACCGCTGCCGGGGCTTCGGCGCATTCCAGCGGCAAGGCCAAAGCCGGGGCCGAAGTCAGCGTCAATGCCAGCGCCAAAAGCCAGGCCAACCGGCCTGATGCCAGCCTGACCAAGGGTGCGTCGTACCTCAAGTCGCTCAACGCGGCGCATGCTTCGGAAAACGGCCTTGCGCACGCGTCTGACAAGTCGATTGTTGGCCAGCTGCGCGAATACAAGCTGGCGACGGTTGCCGGGAATGAAGCCGTGGCCAAGTACGATGCGCTGGTCGCGGCTGACACCACCGTGGTCACCGGTGCCCAGACCGCGGTCGATGCCGCGCAGACCAAGCTGGATGGACTGAAGGCAGCGGCAACGCCCGATGCTGCGGCGATTGCTGCGGCGCAGGTCGAACTCGATGCCGCCAAGGCAACGCTTGCCACCGCGCAGCTGACGCTGGCCGCCGATCAGGCCAGCCTGCTTGCCGCACAGCAGTCGATCCTTGACGCGCAGGCCACGCTTGCTGCGCGGGCCAAGGTTGACCTGACCCCCGAAGTGGTGGCCAGGCTCAACGCGATGCTGAATATCTAACCTAAGTTGCAGTTGCCGCTTTGGCGGCAGCCTCAACCCGGCCACGGTCAGCCAGCATCAAGGTGCTGGAGGCCGTGGCCAGCAGGTTTCCTGCCCCGTCTGTCAGCCTGCCTTCGACAAAGGCGGTGCTGCGTCCGCTCTTGATGATCCAGCCTTCGGCAAACACCGGGCCAGGACGCGCCGGGCCAAGAAAGCTGACTTTCAGTTCCAGCGTCATCGGCACCACGTCTTGGCCCACTTTGGCGATCACCGCATGCGCCATCGCCGCATCGATCCATCCGCTAACGAACCCGCCTTGCACCACCCCGCCCGAATGGCATTGCTGCGGCCGCGCCGCATATTCGAGGCAGGCCTTGCCGGTAGGATCGGTCGACACAATCCGGGTCAGCCCCATTTCTTCGTAAAGATCATTTGCCATCAATCGAGCGCAGCATAGATCAAGGTCTTGAGTTCGCGCCGCACGGCATAGGTGCTGCTGGGCGAAAGCTGGGTCATGAACACCATTGTCACCCGTTCGACCGGATCGACGAAGAAGTAGGTCGAGAACATTCCGCCCCAGTTGAACTCGCCGACCGAGCCCGGCAGCATCGAGCGCGCCGGGCACAGGTTGACCGCAAAGCCGAGCCCGAACCCGACCCCGTCATAGGCCTCTTCGCTGAACAGCGATTTCGACATCGAGGCGATTGTGGCGCCGCCCGGCAGGTGATTCATCGTCATCAGTTCCAGCGTCTTGCGGCCGATGATCCGCGAGCCTTCATAATTGCCGCCATTCAGCAGCATCAGGCAGAAACGGTGATAGTCGAGCGCGGTCGAAACCAGCCCGCCGCCGCCCGAAAGCTGGCGCGGCATGCGGCTCCAAGCGCTTTCGGCGCCGCGATCATACATCACGCGGCCTTTGCCGGGGATGAAAGTGTAACAATCGGTCAGCCGGTCGATCTTGTTTTCGGGCACCGCGAAGAATGTGTCTACCATGCCCAGCGGCGCAAAGATGTGATCGGCGAAATAGCGGTCGAGCGTTTTGCCTGAAAGCCGCTGCACAACTGCCCCCAGAACGTCAGTTGAGACCGAATAATTCCACGCTGCGCCCGGTGAAAATTCAAGCGGCAGCTTGCCCAGCGCGGCGACGAATTGATCGAGATCGAGATTCCCGTGCCAGTTCTCGAACTTGCCCTCGCGCATCGCAAGATCGATGTTGGAGCGGTTCTGGAAGCCATAGGTCAGCCCGCTGGTGTGGCGCAGCAGATCGACCATCTGCATCGGCCGCTCGCACGGCCTGGTCATGAACCGCACGCCGCCGCCGCCCCCGGCATAAACCTCCAGCCCCTTGAATTCGGGCAGCACGGCGTGAACCGGCGTATCAAGCGCCACCAGCCCCAGTTCGAGCAGCTGCATGAACGCGATCGAGGTGACCGGTTTGGTCATGCTGGCAATGCGGAACAGCGATCCCTCGTCGATCGGTTTGCCGCCTCCCAGGGTATCAGAGGCGCGCGCCGGACCTTGCGAAGAGAAATGCGCCACCGCGCCATCGCGGGCAACCAGCACCTGGGCGTGGGGCAAAAGGCCGCTGTCAAGGTAGCGCTCCTTGATGAGGCGATCGATACGGGCAAGGCGGTTCGTATCAAATTTTCTGGCAGCGCTCATCTGTTGGTCCTGGCCTGTGAAACGTCAGGCTATACCGCGCTTTCGGAAAAGAGAAAGCGCGCGAAAACGTGCGCCGCCAATGCCCCGGCCAATTGCGCCAGAATGAAGCCCGGGACATCCACCGGGGCAATCCCGGCAAAGGTATCGGACAGGCTGCGTGCCACCGTGATTGCGGGATTTGCAAAGCTGGTGGAGGACGTGAACCAATAAGCTGCGGTGATGTAGAGCGCGACCGCGGTCGGCACCGCTTCGGCGCGGTGGCGCAGCGTACCGATGATCGTCAGCAGCAGACCGAAAGTTGCAACGAACTCGCCCAGCCACTGCCCGGGCCCGGTGCGGGCATGGGTGGAGAGTTGCAGAACCGGCAGATCGAACATCGCGTGCGCAATCCACACCCCGGCAATCCCGCCAGCAAGCTGTGCCGCGATCCGCGCGGCCAGTTCGGCCCCGCGGCCCTCACCGCGCAAGTGCATCACCACGCTGACCGCCGGGTTGAACTGCGCGCCCGAAACCGGTCCCAGCATCGTGATCAGGACATAGAGCATCGCTCCGGTGGCAATCGTGTTGCCAAGCAGCGCCACGGCCACATTGCCGCCCGCCAATTGCTCGGCCATCACGCCCGAACCGATTACAGTGGCGAACAGCAGCGCCGAGCCAAGCGCCTCAGCAGCAATGATCCGCTTCATGCCGCCCCTTCCATCGCCCCGATGCGGGCCAGAGCCTGCTGCGATTCCGGTGCATCCATCGCTGCAGTATCGAGCGCAAGAAAGGCCCTGATCCGCATTTCAAGCAGGCGTGCCGTCTCCTCAAAGGCGGCATCCACATCCGCTTCGCTACCTTCGGCGTCAGCCGGATCGAGCAAGCCCCAATGTGCGCGCAAGGGTGCACCGGGGAACACTGGGCAGGCCTCGCCCGAAGCGTTGCCGCAGACCGTAATTGCCAGATCGATTTTCGGAGCATCCGGACCGGTGAACACATGCCAGCTTTTCGAGCTAAAGCGAGATGGATCGAACCCGCGCCGCTCCAGCAATCGCAGCGCGCCGGGATGCGGAAAACCTTTGGGCTTGCTGCCAGCGCTGTAAGCCGCGATCTTTCCGTCGGAGAGCCGCGCAAACAGCGCCTCGCCCAAGATCGAGCGCGCGGAATTGCCAGTGCACAGCACCAAGACTGACGTGACCTCGGGCATCGGCGTTCAGCAGCAAGCAGCTGGCATGGCGACGGCGGACGAGCAGGATGCCCCCTCACAGCAGTTTTCGGTGAGATAGCCCACCAGTGCGCCCATGGCAGCGAAATCGGCGGTGTAGATAATCGAGCGGCCCTGGCGGACTTGCGCGACCAGCCCGGCATTGGCGAGCTGCGCCAGATGAAAGCTCAGCGATGAAGGCGCGATCGCGAGCCGTTCAGCCAGTGCCCCAGCGGCAAGTCCGGTTGGCCCAGCTTCCACCAGCAAGCGAAACGCGGCGAGGCGGTGTTCTTGGGCCAGTGCGCCCAAAGCGCGGATCGCGGTTTCGCTGCGCATTGCTTCAACCCCTTGATTCGATATTTGTTGAAATATCGAATAGAAGATCGTGGTGTCAAGCCCCACCGCATCGGGCGCTGGCAATGACCACGCGAAATAGCCTATGGGGTGCGGGCAATGCCCCCTGACGCGCATCCGATCCGCATCGCCGCGCTCTATCAGTTCACGCCGCTGGATAGTCTTGCGGCGCTGCGCGGTGACCTGCTTTCGCTGTGCCGGGCGCAGGCCATCAAAGGCACGCTGCTGCTGGCCCGCGAGGGGATAAACGGCACGATTGCCGGCAGCAATGCGGGGATCACAGCGGTGATCGCGTTCCTGCGCGCGCTGCCCGGCTGCGCAGACCTTGCGGTGAAGTATTCGCACGCCGAAGCCATGCCGTTCAAGCGGCTCAAAGTTCGGCTCAAGGCCGAAATCGTTTCGATGGGGCAACCGCACATCGATCCGCTGCAAGGCGCCGGGCACTATGTTGAAGCCGCCGCCTGGAACGCGCTGATTGCCGATCCCGGCACTGTGGTGATCGATACCCGCAACGCCTATGAAGTGAAGATCGGCACTTTCACGCGGGCGATCAATCCCGCAACCCGGTCATTCCGCGAATTTCCCGCATGGTTCCGTGCGCACCGCGACCGGCTGCTGGCAGCTGGCCCGCAAACAAAGGTGGCGATGTTTTGTACCGGCGGGATTCGCTGCGAAAAATCGACCGCGTTTCTGAAGGCCGAGGGGATCGAGGCGGTCTACCACCTCAAGGGCGGAATCCTGAAGTATCTGGAAGACGTGCCGGCCGATCAAAGTCTGTGGCAGGGCGCATGCTACGTGTTCGATGAACGCGTCAGTGTCGGCCACGGACTGGTGCCGGGCCGACACACCGCCTGCAAGGGCTGCGGACATCCGCTGGATGAAGCCGAGCGGGCATCACCGGACTATGCCGAGGGGCACCATTGTCCGCATTGCCGCAAGCCTGGCTAATACTTGTTGGCGATCAGGAAGGGGAAACGCTTTACCCGGCCTTCGATCAAGTGCTTTTTCAGTTTGTGGCGCATCTCGTCGGCGCCTTCGATATTGAGGCAGACCAGATGGGTCCCGCCCGAAGGCAGCACTTCGATTGCGCTGATCGCAACCTTGGCCGCGGCGCAGGCCGCAACCACTTCGGCTTGGGGCAGCCGGATGTTCATCGCCCGGCTCATGCTGCAAGCGCCATTTCATAATGCGTTACACCCAGGCACTGGCGCACCCTGCGGATCTGGACCGCCAGTTCGCCGGCGATGCTGGTATCGCTATCGTGTCCAGCGCGCGACAATTCGTCGGCCTGGATCAGCGCAACCTGATGTTTGTAGAGTAGTTTCATGAGATCCAAAGCTTCGCTCCCTGTGCGGGAGCGCGGGTGGTCTCTCAGTCGCCGGCATGCAATGTGGCCTGATGCGATAGCGCCGATATGGGCCTGAATCGCGAAATTGCAAGGGCTGCGGGGCCCGCGCTCGGCTCTTTACAAGCCCGGCGCGCCCCGCCATAGGCTGATCCATGACCGTGCGCCTTGGCCTTACCCTGCGACTTATCCGCCCTTGGGCGTGAGCTGGCGTGCACCTTTCGCGGCACGCAGCGCCGCTCAAGGGACGAAGTAAGCCGCCACCCAGTCGCAAAGCCAGATCAGAGATACCGTCATGACCATGCTGAACACCCCGGGCGTCAAGTACCGCCCTTTCCCGCCGATCAATCTGCCCGACCGAACCTGGCCCTCAAAGGTCATCGAGAAGGCCCCGCGCTGGCTCTCGACCGACCTGCGCGATGGCAACCAGGCGCTGATCGATCCGATGGGCGCGGAAAAGAAAAGCCGGTTCTTCGACCTGCTGCTCAAGGTCGGCGTCAAGGAAATCGAAGTTGGTTTCCCCGCATCAGGCGCGACCGATTTCGATTTCATTTCGGGCCTGGTAAAGTCCGACCGGATTCCCGAGGATGTGCTGGTTCAGGTCCTCACCCAATCTCGCCGCGATCTGATCGAGACCAGCTTTGCCAGTCTTGAAGGCGCCAGCCGGGCGATCGTCCACCTTTACAACGCGGTCTCGCCGGTCTGGCGCAAGGTCGTGTTCGGCATGGACAAGGACCAGATCAAACAGATCGCGATCGATGGCGCCAAGGTGCTGCGTGATCAGGCGGCGAAGTATCACGACACCGACTGGACCTTCCAGTACAGCCCCGAAACCTTCTCGACCGCCGAAGTCGAGTACTCGGTCGAAGTCTGCGCGGCGGTGATGGACGTGCTGCGACCCACCGCCGACAAGCCGATCATCTTCAACCTGCCCGCCACGGTCGAGTGCGCGACGCCCAATGTCTATGCCGACCAGATCGAGCTGTTCAGCCGGATGATCCCGAACCGCGAGGCGGTGGTGATCTGCCTCCACACCCACAACGATCGCGGCACCGGCGTTGCTGCGGCGGAACTGGGGCTGATGGCCGGGGCAGACCGCGTTGAAGGCTGCCTGTTCGGCAATGGCGAGCGCACCGGCAACTGCGACCTGGTGACCGTCGCGCTCAACCTGTACACGCAAGGCGTTCACCCCGGCCTCGATTTCTCGAACATCGATGAGATCGCGGCGACGGTCGCATACTGCAACCAGCTGCCGATCCACCCGCGCCATCCCTACGTTGGCGAACTGGTCTACACCTCGTTTTCAGGCAGCCACCAGGACGCGATCAAGAAGGGCTTTGCCGCGATGGAGGCGAAGAACGACCAGCTGTGGGAGATGCCTTACCTGCCGATCGATCCGGCCGATCTGGGCCGCGATTACGAAGCCGTGATCCGGGTCAATTCGCAAAGCGGCAAAGGCGGCTTCGCCTGGGTGCTTGAACAGGATCAGGGGCTGAAGCTGCCCAAGAAGATGCAGGCGCACTTTTCGGGCCACGTCCAGGAACTGGCCGATAGCGCGGCACGCGAACTGTTTGCCGACGATATCTGGCAGGTGTTCGAACGGGTCTATCACCTCGGTACCCCCCAGCACTTCCAGCTGCTCGACTATGAGGAAAGCAAGGCGGCCGATGGCACCCGGCTGTTTGCCGGCAAGATCGCGGTGAATGACCAGGAACAATCGGTTTCGGGCCGCGGCAACGGGCTGATCAGCTCGGTGGTGGCAACGCTGGCCGAAACCTTCGGGGTTGCGCTTGAGGTCAAGGACTATGCCGAACATGCGATGACCGCCGGGTCCGATGCGCGCGCGGCGGCCTATGTCGAATGCGTTGGCCCGGATGGCAAGACCGTGTGGGGTGTCGGGATCGACGAGGATGTTGCGACAGCATCGGTCCGCGCGGTGCTGAGCGCTGCCAATGCCGTCCACCGTGCCAAGGTTTGAGCCCCGCCGGCACGGGAGGGGTGGGTATGCCGGCGAGGCTCATGCGCGCGGCCGGCACAATGCCGGCCGCACACATTTTCGGTGACTAGGGCAGCAGGACGCGGTTGATCACGTGGATCACACCGTTCGACTGCATGACGTTGGCCGTGGTGACCGTGGCCACCCCGCCCTTGGCATCAACCAGAACGATGTTCTTGCCCATCTTCTTGGCGGTCAGCTTGGCACCGCTGACCGTAGTGATCACGGCCTTGCCGCGGCCGGCATTGATCAACTTGATCAGCTGGCCGCTGGTGATGCGCCCGGCAACCACGTGATAGGTCAGCACCGCGGTCAGCGTGCCCTTGTTTTCGGGCTTGAGCAGCGTGCCGACGGTGCCGGCGGGCAGACGATCAAACGCCGCATTGGTCGGCGCGAAGACCGTGAACGGGCCCGGACCCGAAAGGGTTTCGACCAGACCGGCGGCCTTGACAGCGGCAACCAGCGTGGTGTGATCCTTGGAATTGACCGCGTTTTCGATGATGTTCTTGGTCGGGTACATCGCCGCGCCGCCAACCATCGGGTTGCCGTGGTGCATCATCGTTCCGGCGAGGGCAGGTGCCATCACCAGCGACAGCGCGGTGGCGGCAAGGGCAATCTTGAGCTTCATCGGGAAATCTCCTTGGGTGCCGGGCGTCCAATCGCTCCAGCAACCAAGATACGCAGCCACAATTCCTGTGGATGCATCCCGGCCCAAAAAAGATTTCAGGTTTCGATCAGTTTGCCGCTGGCCACGACTGGCCCGGTTGGCTTTCCGGTGGGCGAACCGCCAGTTGGCTCGAGCGAGATCGCGAATGTCGCGCCGGGCGCGACCAGCCGGGCCTGCGACGGATTGAGTGTGTGCGAACTGGGTTTGGCAGCATCGATCACGCCGAGTGATATCGGCTGCTCGGAGCCGACCGGGATCACCCACAGCTCGGCATCGCCCTTGCCCGAATCCAGTTTCACCGGAGCCACGGTCAGACGGTGCGACGCGGTATCGTAATTGATTGCCAGGGCGCTGCCGCGCTCTCCCGAAAGACTGGCGACGGCCGGCGGTCCGGGCTGCGGAGGCAGCGCGATCTGCGGGCGCTGCGCCACCATCACCAGCGCAACCACGGCCACCGCCGCCATTGCCGCGCTGACCAGCTTCCAGCGCAGCACGCCGCGCGCATTGTCATTTTGCGGCAGGGCAGCGGCAATCCGCGGCCACAGATCGGGCACAGCATCCTGTGGCAGCGCTGTGGCCAGACCGGCAAAGCGTTGTTCCCACCATGCCGCCCGTTCGGCCAAAGCTGCATCCCCGGCGAGCCGCGCGCGCGCCGCGGGATCGTCGTTCAATCCCAGCGCCAGTTCAGCCGCGAGCAGATCGTCCTCGTCGGTCATCCGAGGCACTCCCGCAATTTGAGGAGGGCGCGGCGAATCCGGCTTTTGACCGTGCCCAGCGGCATAGCGCTGCGCCCGGCCAGTTCGGCATAGGTCGTACCTTCGAAAAAGGCCGTGCGGATCATCGTCGCATCGCTTTTCGCCAGCGTTTCGATGCAGGTATTGATCTGGGCATCATCACCCAGTTGCAGCAATGCCGTTTCCGCGTCGGGGGTTTCGTCGGCAATCTCGTCGGCCAGTTCGATCGGCGCCATCTCGCGCCGGCCCGAACGCCGCAGCAGATCGATCGCGCGGTTGCGGGTCAGCGCAGCCAGCCATGAAATCGGGCTGCCGCGCGCCGGATCAAAGCTGCCGGCGCGGCGCCAGATTGTTAGATACACTTCCTGCATGGCGTCCTCTGCGTCGGCCCTCTCGCCCAAGATACGCAGGCAGATCCCGAAAAGTTTCCGCGAGGTACGCCGATAGACTTCCTGCAGGGCGTCACGATCCTGCATCGCCACGCGCGCCAGCGCCCGCGAAAGAGCGACGCGTTCAAGCGACAGGGATGAATCGGGACTATCAGCGGCCATGCACCGCCGCGTTAGCAGCAGATTTGTGCGCTGACTATCCGTTTCGGAGCGTCAACCGGGCGTCAGCACCATCTTTAGTGCGCCCGCCTCGCGCGCTTCGAACAGCCGGTAAGCCTCGGCGCCTTGGCTGAGCGGCAGACGGTGGCTGATGTACTTTTCGGGGCGCAACCGGCCAGATTGGACCAGCGGGAACAGCGCCGGCAATTCTTCGGGCACCGAACAGGTCCCAGCCCGGAAGGTCAGCCCTGCCCCGAACGCCCGTTCGAGCGGGAAGGCATAGCGCTTCGATTGCTGCACCCCGATCACTGACACGGTGCCGCGCCGGGCCACCAGCCGCAGCGCCAGATCAACCGTGGCATCGCTGCCAACCACTTCGACCACGCATTCCAGCTTGGCCCCGCGCGTGTCTTCCTTGACCCGGTCAATCACTTCATCGGGATGGAGCGCAATGGCTCCGGCGTCGGCAGCCAGCGCCCGGCGCTCGGGCACCGGATCGACCGCATAGACCACATGCGCACCCATCACGAAGGCGCTTTCCACCGCCATCAGCCCGATCGGGCCGAGGCCGATGATCGCCACCGAAGATCCGGGTTTGATATCGGCGCGGCGGGCACCGTACCACGCGGTGGCCAGTGCATCGGTCATCATCAGGGCCTGGTCCATTGACACGCCATCGGGGACCAAAACCGCGTTCATGTCCGCCGCCGGAACGCGCACCGCTTCGGCCTGCGAACCCTGCAACCGCGCCGACAGACCATAACACGCGCCAAGGCCAAACTCGCAGTTTGCGACATTGCCGGCCAGGCACGAACGGCACGCGCCGCAGCCCACGGCGGCGGGCAGCATGACCTTGTCGCCCACCTTGATGCGGTACACCGCCTTGCCAACCTCGACCACCTCGCCCACCGCCTCGTGCCCGACGCAGTAGCCGTTATCCTCGCTAAAGCCGTGGCCGTGATAGATGTGCAGATCGGACCCGCAGATCGAGCAGGCGGTGACTTTGACAATGGCGTCGCGATCCGATTGCGGCACCGGATCATCCATCGCCTCGAACCGCACATCGCGTGCGCCGTGGTATCTGAGAGCTTTCATCGCATCACCGCGCGTTCATCGCGACATATTCCTTGATCTTGGCCTTGCCGAGCTGGCTCATGTGCACTTCGTCCGGACCATCGGCGATCCGCACGAAGCGGTTCAAGGTGAAGAACCGGGCGATTGGCGTATCGTCCGAAACCCCCATCCCGCCGTGGACCTGGATTGCCCGGTCGCACACGGTCTGCGCCATCTGCGGGGCGACCACCTTGATCGCGGCGATCAGGTCCTTGGCCACCTTGTTGCCGAACCGGTCCATCGCATCGGCGGCCTTCAGTGTCAGCAGCCGCGACATCTCGATCTCGCAAAAGCTTTTGGCGATATCCTGCCGGATGCTCGATTGATCGGCGAGCTTTTTGCCAAACGCGGTGCGGCTGTCGGCCCGGCGCGCCATGATTTCCAGCGCGCGCTGGGCCTGCCCG
Organism: Novosphingobium sp.; assembly: GCF_031417815.1. GTDB lineage: Bacteria > Pseudomonadota > Alphaproteobacteria > Sphingomonadales > Sphingomonadaceae > Novosphingobium. The sequence goes on from NZ_JANOWI010000041.1 coordinate 180,265, forward strand.
ACCGAGCGCATGCAGTGGTGAATCCGGCCCGGCCCGAGGCGGCCCTGCGCGATCTCGAACCCCCGCCCCTCACCCAGGATCAGATTACCCTTGGGCACGCGGACATTGTCGAACCGCAATTCAACCTCTCCGCCGGGCGAATTGTGCGATCCGAACACCGTCAGGTGGCGCACGATGGTGATCCCGGGCGTGCCGGGTTCAACCAGGATCTGCGAATGCTGGGCATGGCGCGGGGCACCAAAATCGGTCTTGCCCATCACGATCCAGATGTCGCAGCGCGGGTGCATCGCATTGGAAATCCACCACTTGCGCCCGTTGAGCACATAGTCATCGCCATCGGGGGTGATCGACAGTTCGAGGTTGGTCGCATCGGATGATGCCACCTGCGGTTCGGTCATCACATAGGCCGAACGGATCTTGCCATCGAGCAGCGGCTTCAGCCACTTTTCCTGCTGCTCAGGGCTGCCGAACTTGGCCAGCACTTCCATGTTGCCGGTATCGGGAGCTGAGCAATTGAGCACCTGGCTTGACCACGGCACCCGGCCCAGCAGTTCGGCGATGGGGGCATATTCAAGGTTGGTCAGGCCGGGCGAGAATGCGCCATATTCATGCGGCAGGAACAAGTTCCACAGCCCCTGCGCGCGGGCCTTTTCCTTCAGCCCCTCCATCCCCGGCCATTCCTGCCACTGGTTGGCGGGATCGGTCACGAAGTCGTGATAGGCTTCCTCATCGGGATAGATGTTCTGGTCCATGAAAGCGCTGACTTTGGCCAGCAGGTCTTTCACCTTGTCGCTGTGTTCGAAATTCATCGGTTAATTCCTTTTCAAAGCGAAAGGCCGCCATCAACAATCAGCGTTTGGCCGGTAACGTAGCTGGCCAACGGGGAGGCCAGAAACAGCACTGCCCCAGCCATGTCTTCGGGCGTGCCCATGCGGCCTTGCGGAATCCGCTCCATCGCGCGGGCCAGCCGCTCGGGATGCTCGGTGGTCACTTTGGTCAGCTTGGTATCGACAAAGCCGGGCGCTATTCCGTTGACCCTGATACCCAGCGGCGCCCAGGCCTGCCCCAGCGTTTTGGTCAGGCTAACGGCCCCGGCTTTCGACGCGGCATAAGCCGGATTGCCAACTTGCGCGGAAAAGGCCGCAACCGAACTGACCGTGATCAGGCTGCCAGCGGCGGCGGAAAGCTGATCGCGGAACTTGTTCGCGCAGTGCATCAAGCTGTCGAGGTTGACCGCCATCACCCGGTCCCACCCTTCGCGGGCAAATTCGCCGCGTTTGTAGACCACTGTGCCCTGGCACAGCACCAGCACGTCCAGCCCTGCAAACGGCAAGGGCGCAGCGGCGATTCCATCGGGATCACCCACATCGACGCAGGTGTAAGCAAGGCCGGACAGGTCCGAGCCATCGGCCGGGTCGTAATCGGAGGGATCGACCCGCGTGCCCCAGACGTGCACGTCAGCCCCGCGCAGGCGGAAGCCGTGGGCGATGCCGTTGCCGATCCCGCTCGATCCGCCCACCACCAGCACGCGTTTGCCGGTAAAATCGGTGTCGCCCGCCATTGCACTCTCCACATTTTTAATCGATCGGTTAATGTGCCCGCGAAGCGCGCTTGTCAAACGCGCAAGGCATCATAAGCTGCGCGGCACAAGGAGAGGCCCCCCATGACCGAAGCGATCATCGAACCCGAACTGCAGATCATCGACCCGCACCACCACCTGTGGGATCTGCGCCCGCTGATGGCGGCCTTCCCTGAGCCGCGCCACCCGTTCATCGCGGCGATCGCGCTCTCGCCGTACTACACCTTCAACGAGATCCACGCCGACGCCACCAGCGGCCACAACGTGATCGGCACGGTGTTCATGGAATGCGGCGCGTTCTACAACGCCGGGGCCAGCGATGCGCTCAAGGTGGTGGGCGAGGTCGAATATGTAAACGGCGTCGCCGCGCAAAGCGCCAGCGGGCTCTATGGCAATTTGCGGCTGTGCGAAGCGATCATCGGCCATGCCGATCTGACCCAGGGCAGCACGGCCGGCGCGGTGCTCGATGCGCTGGCCGCCGCCAGCCCGCGCTTCAAGGGCATCCGCCACGCCGCCGCCTGGGATGCCGATCCGGCGGTGCTGGGCGCGCCGTTCCACGCCCCCGCCGGGCTCTATAACGACGCCAAATTCCGCGAAGGCTTTGCGGAACTTGGCAAACGCGGGCTGACTTTCGATGCCTGGCTGCTCGAACCGCAGCTGGACGATGTGCTCAGCCTGGCGCGGGCGTTCCCCGATCAGCCAATCTGCCTCGATCACTGCGGCACCCCGCTGGGCATGGCCAGCTATCACGGCAAGCTGCACGAACGGTTCGATGTCTGGCGCGAGAAAATCACCGCGATCGGCCAGTGCCAGAATGTCTCGGTCAAGCTTGGCGGCCTCGCCATGTCGTTCGCTGGGCTACCCGATCACGGCCCCGCCGCCGGGCTCTCGTCCGAAGTGCTGGCGGCGATGTGGCGGCCCTATATCGAAACCTGCATCGAAGCGTTTGGTCCTTCGCGCGCGATGTTCGAAAGCAATTACCCGGTCGATAAATGGGGCGCGAGTTATGCCGTGCTGTGGAACGCCTTCAAACGCCTGACCCACGGTGCCAGCGGCGATGAAAAGCGCGCGCTTTATGCCGGAACCGCCGCGCGGTTTTACGGGATGGAGCATTTGCTGGGCTAAGCCACCTTGCAAACCGGCCGCGCAAAGCCCTTCCCCAGTGGGGAAGGGTTGGGATGGGGGTTCGGCATTGGCCGGAAAACTCAGACCCCCCACCCCCCAACCCCTCCCCACCGGGGAGGGGAGCTGTTCGGTAGTTTACTTTCGAAAGGGTTTGAGATGGCCGCAATCCACCTGCCCCGCACCATCCGCATCGGCGGCGGCGTGCTGGCTGAACTGCCCGAAGTGCTCGCGCAGAATGGCCTGTCACGCCCCTTGATCGTCACCGATGCCTGGATCGAGAGTTCAGGCCTGCTCGAACGCGTCCAGCACCTGCTCAGCGCCGCAGGCATCGCCAGCCGCGCCTTCACCGGCGTGGTCCCCGATCCCACCATCGCCGCGATCGAGGCGGGCTGCGCGTTCCTCGCCAAGGGGGAGCATGATTGCGTGATCGGTCTGGGCGGCGGGAGCCCGGTTGACAGCGCCAAGATGATCGCGGTGAAAGGCCAGCGCCGCGTCCCCGATCTCAAGGCCCCGCATCAGGAAAACGCCCCCGGCCTGCCGATCATCGCGATCCCCACCACCGCGGGCACCGGCAGCGAGGCAACTCGGTTTACCGTAATAACCGACGCCGATACGGATGAGAAAATGCTCTGCGCCGGTCTCGCCTATCTCCCCCAGATCGCGATTGTCGATTACGAACTGACGCTCAGCAAACCGCTGCGCCTCACTGCCGATACCGGGATCGACAGCCTGGTCCACGCGGTCGAGGCCTATGTCTCGAAGCAAGCCAACCCCTTCGCTGATAGCATGGCCCTATCCGCGATGCGCCTGATCTGGCCCAACCTCCCCCGCGCCTGCGCCGACCCGTCCGACCGCCAGGCGCGCGAGGCGATGATGCTGGGCGCGCTCCAAGGCGGGATCGCCTTCTCCAACAGCTCGGTCGCACTGGTCCACGGCATGAGCCGCCCGATCGGCGCGCACTTCCATGTCAGCCACGGGCTGAGCAATGCCATGCTGATGCCGGTGGTAACAGCATGGAGCGCCCCCGCTGCGCTACCCCGCTACGCCGACTGCGCAAGGGCTATGGGCGTGGCAGAGGCAGCAGAAAGCGATCAAGGCGCAGTCGGAAGACTGGTCGAAGCCCTCCACCAGATCAACGCCGATCTCGCGGTGCCCTCCCCCCAGACCTACGGGATCGACAAAACCCGCTGGGACGACCTGCTCCAGCTGATGGCCGAGCAGGCGCTCGCGAGCGGCTCGCCCGGGAACAATCCGCGGGTGCCCGGGGTGGAGGAGATTGTTGGGTTGTATCGGCAGGTGTGGGGGTGATGGGGGCTCTTTGCCACAACTCCAACTCTAAACTCGTTCCTTGTGAGCTGTTCAAAACTTCGCCAATTTCTGTTCCATCGCGAACGAACGCAAAATATTGTATTGCCGCTCCGCGAAATCTGAACTCGGGACTAATTTTCGCTCTTTTTATCCTTTCGCAACCACATAATATCCCGATTTTGGGGACGGTGCCCGCTCGGAATTGATCGGGGAAGGATCTCTTGGCGGAAATTTCGGCCCCACTGGTCTTTGGCGTGTTTAGCACGCACATACCCGATGGCTGATCCCGTCGTGTGCCCCTTTGGGCGCATCTTAAACTTCAGGAATGTCGGCCAGCTCGAAGGTGCGGGATTATACATTGAAACGGACGTTATCCTGGTCTCAGTGCTCTCGGCGTCGTCTTGTATTGCAGTACGATATTGCTCATAAACATCGTCCTCGCCAATCTTAATCCCAGTCCAAATAAAAGCCCAACTTTCTCTTCTCATATCGACGCAACGTCGTGCAAGCTGTTCGACATAAAGCTTGTGCTTTCTATCTGAAAAATAGAGGGATTCTGTTGCCACTTGGGCTTGAAGCTCGTTGAGACGGTCAATATCACGTTCATTTTGAACTTCTAAGTAAATTTGTGAACCGACACTATGAAAAACATCTTCATCGTAGGCTAAAAATGCCATATCTGGAGAAATTGGTAACACTATCGCTGCACCAGATTGAATCAGTCCAGATGTCTCATCGCGAAATCTTTGGGTGTATAGTCGATTGGTGACGCATGCGGGATTATCCGACGTGATGAAGGGGATATTAGTCCGATTAATCAATAGGACGGGTCTGAGATCGTGCAGCAAATTACTTGCTTTAGCAGCGATATATATCTGCTCCTGCATCTCGCGCTGCATATCAAATGGAATTTGTGCGTCGGCTCGAGTCTCATGTAGCGGTCGGCCTCCAATCACAGTGTTCCTAAACGCATCAAAGACATCCAACCGCTGAGACAGCATGTGGGGAGTCCGAAGGTGTTGCAGAACGAAAAAATTGAAAAGAGCACTAATATCATTTTTCCCGATCAAGCCTCTGCGTAATCTCGTAATCAACTCACCGTAGCGCCCCTCAAAATACTGGATAAAATCCTCAAATTTTGGATCGTTGCCGTAGAAGTAATTCCTGGAGCATTGATTTTTTATTGAAGCACCCTCGACGCAGAAATCCAATCCAAAATTATATAGGTTAATCGCTTTTTGGCTCGCATTGCCAAATGGTCGAAGATACACCTTGGGAACAAAATGCTGGTTCTTGTTTATGCCCATATCTTCAACTGTAACCTCAAAAAGTGTCTAAAGCCAATGTAACCCCGCAACCACAGTCTCAATCGGCAGAAACAGCGTCCGGCTATCCTCGGGAAACTCGATAAATTCCGCACACCGCAGGTAGAACCCCCGCGCCGCATCGTCCTTGGCCTGGACCAGCACGGCGGCGATGGCGATGCTTTGGGCGGCGAGTGCGATGCGGCGCAGGGCGTCGGAGAGGAGGTCTGTGCCCAGCCCTTGCCCGGCGAAGGCGCGGTCTACCGCCAGCCGTCCGATTATCGAGACCGGCACTGCATCGGGCGCGTTGCGGCGCACCTTGCCAGGGGCTTTTGCGCGTTCGACTGAGCCGGCGGCCACGCAATAGTAGCCCGCCACGCGGGTGCCAGCGCAGACCGCATAGGTGCGGGAAAACCGGTTCTGGTTTTTGAGCGCGCGGTGGCGGAGCCAATCGTCGAGCGCTGCGTCGCCGCAATCAAAGGCAGTCAGATCGTGATCTGCAGTGAGCGGTTCAGGGGCCGAAAGTTGAGGCCCCATTCGATCCGGACCGCCAGCTATTTCTGCCATACCGGCACCCGGCGCAGCAGGGCCTTGAGCTTTGGCCCCGGTGCGGGCGGATGATCGAGCGCAGCGACGAAGGCGTCATAACGCGCGGGATCGAGCACGAACATTTGCTGATCGAGCAGCACGTCAATCGCCTGACGTCGCGCGCTTTCAACCATGAATTCGGTGCGGGTCTTGCCCAGCACCGCCGCCGCATCGTCAATCAACCGGCGGGTCTGCCCCTCAACCCGCAGGTTGATGCTGCCTTTGGTCTCGGCGGGGTCGCGTTTGAGGATGGGTTGGTGCTTGGTCATGCCTAGAGTGTAGCTCTTGTATATACAATGTCAATACAACATACTCCCCTCCCCCATGGGGAGGGGTTGGGGGTGGGGGTTCAGTGCATCGATGGGACAGAACCCCATCCCAACCCTTCCCCGCCGGGGAAGGGCTTTTAAGTAAACTCTCAAACCACCCCCAGCGCTTCAAACCCCAGCGGCATGCTTTCCAGCACGATTGCGTCCCCCACGCGCAGATCCCCGCCGGTCACCACCGTGGCCATCACCCCGCATTTGCGGATCAGCGATCCGTCAGCCGCCTTGCCCAGTGTCGCCGCCATCAGCCCTTTGACGAGGCCGTCGATTTGGGCGCAGGGGTTGCGCAGGCCGGTGATCTCGATCAGCGCGTCTTCACCTAGCCGCAGCCTTGTGCCGCGTGACAGGCCGAGCAGCTCGATCCCGCGGGTGGTGATGTTTTCGCCCAGGTCGCCCGGGGCCACCGCAAAGCCCTTGGCGGCCAGCTCATCGAAGAGTTCGGCGTGGATCAGGTGGACCTGGCGCAGGTTGGCGGCGGCGGGGTCCTTGGCCATGCGTGAGAGGTGCTGCACGGTGCGCCCGGCGTGGGCATCGCCTTCTACCCCCAGCCCCGCCAGCAGCGTGATGGCATCGCACGGCGCTTTGGAAAAGCGGTGCGCGGCGTCGCGGGCCAGGGCGATGATGGTTGGGGGCATTGGGGGCAGTTAGCCACCAACCGCTGCTGGTGTCGAGCGAAGTCGAATTCGCCCCTGACCGTCGCCCCGGACTTGATCCGGGGTTCGGCTTGGTGGCTGGGCGAGGTCAAGAAGAAGCCTGGTCCCGGATCAAGTCCGGGATGACGGGGTCGGGTTGGGCCGGGTTGGACTTGGATGGAGTCGGTTGCAGGCTGGCTGATGGTTTTCCTACATCGCCTTGCTGCGCTATGCTGACTGTGATGCGTGCACGTCCTTTCCCTTTGTCCGTTGTGGCCTTGCGCGCAGCACTGCGCCGCGCTGCGCAGCTCGCGCGCCGAATTTTTTTCTCCACCCTGTCACGCAACCCGGAAAAAACCGCTCTTACGCCCGGAATTCCCACGTTTCCGCCGTGTTGGAAGAAGCGGACTCGGTGTCAACTGTGTCAACTTGGCCTCGCCTCTCGACAGCGGCCAATGCGTCTCATAAGAAAACCAAAATCAACAGACAGGATAACCCCGAGAGATGCCGCTTCCCGCCCCGTTCGATCGTTTGCGTCTGCCCGTTATCGGCTCTCCGCTGTTCATCATTTCCGGCCCCGAACTGGTGATTGCCCAGTGCAAGGCGGGGATTATCGGCAGTTTCCCGGCGCTCAACGCGCGGCCTTCGGGGGTGCTGGATGAATGGCTGCACCAGATCACCGAGGAGCTGGCGGCGCACAACCGTGACAATCCCGATGCGCCGGCCGCGCCCTATGCGGTCAACCAGATCGTTCACAAATCGAACAACCGGCTGGAAGAAGATATCGAGGTCTGCGCCAAGTGGCAGGTGCCGATGACGATCACCTCGCTGGGGGCGCGCGAAGATCTCAACAATGCGGTCCACGCCTGGGGCGGGATCGTGCTGCACGATGTGATCAATGACCGGTTTGCGCGCAAAGCGATCGAAAAGGGCGCGGACGGGCTGATCCCGGTGGCGGCCGGCGCGGGCGGGCATGCCGGGGTGCTCTCGCCCTTCGCGATGATGCAGGAAATCCGCCAGTGGTTCAAAGGACTGGTGGCGCTGTCAGGCGCGATCGCCTGCGGCCGTTCGATCCTGGCGGCGCAGGCGATGGGGGCGGATTTCGCCTATATCGGCTCACCCTGGATCGCGACCAAGGAAGCCAATGCCCAGCAAGGGTACAAGGATGCGATCGTTGCGGGCCGGGCCAATGATATTGTCTATTCCAACCTGTTCACCGGGGTCCACGGCAACTACCTGCGCCCGTCGATCATCGCCGCCGGGATGGACCCCGAAAACCTGCCGCAAAGCGATCCCAGCGCGATGAATTTCGGCTCGGGCGGCAACACCGAAGCCAAGGCGTGGAAAGACATCTGGGGTTCGGGCCAGGGGATCGGCGCGGTCGACGCGGTGGATTCGGTGGCCGACCGGGTCGAGAAGCTGGAAGCCGAATACAATCAGGCGCGCGGCGAACTGGCCGAGAAGGCGCGGATGGCGCTGGCCTAGGGTCCAAGCGGCGCGGTGGCTGGCCATAGCAGATCGGCCATCGCGTCCAGCTCGCTGAAATCGAGCCCGCTGCCGAGCGGATCGCGGCGGTTGAGCTGCAAGCGGCGTTGCTGGTCGAGCAATTCGCGGCGCAGGGCGTGCTGCAGCTGTTCGAGCCCGTGATAGGCTTCGCGCAGGGCAATCTCGGGGGCTTGGAGGCGATGCGCGGCCCAGCCCGCCTCGATCCCGCCGACCCGTTCGATCACCATCGCGTTGTAATCGCGGTGCGGCCCGCGGTGCAGCGGCAGGCCGATCCGCACCGCCGCCTGATCATTCGCCGGCAGCAGCAGGCCATTGCGGCGAAAATCGTCAAAATCGATGCGTTCGCGGCCCAGCGCGCTGAACAGCGAGACGAAACAGCCGCGCGTCAGGATCTGGCGCGGCAACAGATGATGGCGCTGCATGCCCGGCTCGTAACCTGGACGATCACGGCGGTTGACCGCGCGAAACGTCAGCCGGGTGCGCGGCGCGACCTGCTGAATTGAGCCGGTGTGTTCCAATGTTGCTGCTTTCGACCCCCGGTTTGCAGCTATCGTCTGACGGTCACCCGCAACCAGCGCGCGTCTGGCATTGGCGCTACATCGATCACTTCACCATCAGGGCCGGTGAACTGATGCGGCAATGCCAGCGGTTCGATTTCGATCAGGGCGTGGATCAGCCGCACGGCGATCCGGGCGAAATCGGCCGCACCAAGCCGGGCATCGGGAGCAAAGCGCAGTTCCTGCCCGGTCATCAAGGCCAGGCCGCGGGTATAGATCGAACCATCGCTGTCGCGTTCCAGGGTAGTCAGCCCCAGCGCCGGGAACGGCCCTCCGGCAAGCCACTTTCCGACAACCTTCTGGAAGTAGACCGGTGTCATCCAGGCATGGGCCGGCCGCCAGACAGCCGAAAGGACCCCGGGCAAGGTGCACAAGCGCGCACCAATCCCGGCCAGGACGCGGACCACCGGCTGCATCCCGGGCGCATCATCAAGGTGCGGGCCGGCCGCCAGGGTGATCACTTCACCAGCAGGCGCTGCAAGCAAGCCGAGCAGCGTGCCCGGTGCGGGTTGCGGTGCAGTTGGCCCCGGGGCAAGGCCAGCACAATCGAACGTCAGCCCCATGGCGAGGAGTTCAGCCCAGCCGTGATCTGCCGGCGCCACATGGCTGACCGCGAAGCCGACACCCTCTGCGCTGCTGTCAGCCAGAGTAAACAGAGCATCGGCATCGGGCCTGCAGCCCTGTTCAAAGACCAGCGAAAGTATAGCCCCCGCCGACGCTCCAGCATTTGCATCATGTGCGGTTATGACACATCCCTCCGCCCCGTGAGCAGGACTTGTGACATCTTTTCATCGTATTCGTCGAGTCTTCCGGCTCCAATCTCTTCGAAATCGGATCAATCTGCCATCCGGTCCGTCAGAATATGCCCGCGCGCAGCCCTTCGGCGAGCGCTTCGCCAAGCGCAGCGCACTGCACCAGTACTTGCGCAGCGGGATGCTTGGGGGCAGCAATTTCTTCGGGTGTCTGGGCCGCGGTGTTGACGATCAGGGGTGGTGCCACCCTGCGCAGACGCCAGCCGGTGACGATCCGGTCAAGCTGCGCCTGCGCGCCCTGCCCGGCGCTGCCCGCAGCGATGATACTGGCATAAGGCCGGCCTTCGATCCGCCCAAGCAGCGGATAATAGCAGCGATCGAGCATTTCCTTCATCGCGCCACTCAGCGATCCGAGGTTCTCTGGCCCGACAAAAAGATATCCGCCGGCCGCCAGAAAATCGGCCGGCGTCGCCGTGTCTGCGGCCAGCAGGTGCACCGCAGCGCCCCCAGCTTTGGCGGCGGCTGCGGCCATGGCGCGGCTGGCGCCGGTCCGGCTGTGCCAGACTATCAGGAGAGTCTGCTCGGTCATCATCCGAAGTTATGCCATGGCTGGTGCAGCTTTCAAACTACCGGCGCTTTCATTGCCGCTGCGGTGTTGCTAGCAGGAACCATGTCCGCACCACCTGCTTCGATCCTCGGCCTTGACCGTTCGCTGGGCGGACGCACCTGGCGCTGGCGCGGCGGCAACATGGACCTGGGCAGTGGTTCAAGTCTCGATCACGACCTGATTACCCAGCTGCTGCTGGCCCGCGGGGTTGAGCCGCACGAGATTGACCGGCATCGCAACCCGTCGCTGCGCGCGTTCCTGCCCGATCCTTCGATCTTCCAGGATATGGACAAGGCCGCAGCGCGGCTTGCCGATGCGGTGATCAGCGGTGAAGCGATCACCGTTTACGGCGATTATGATGTGGACGGCGCAACCAGTGCCGCCCTGCTGATCCGCCTGTTGCGCGCCCTGGGCCGGGAGGCAGGGCATTACATCCCCGACCGCCTGCTCGAAGGTTACGGACCCTCGGGCGAGGCTTTGGTGAAAATTGCCGAGCGCGGCGCGCGGCTGATCGTGACGGTCGATTGCGGCGCAATGGCGCATGAAGCCCTGGCGATGGCGGCTGATGCCGGGGTCGAGGTGATCGTCGTCGATCACCACAAATGCTCGGCCGAGCTGCCGCGTACCGTGGCGCTGGTCAATCCCAACCGGCTCGACGAAAGCCCCGAGGCAGCTCGCTATGGCCACCTCGCCGCGGTGGGCGTTGCCTTTCTGCTCGCCATTGCCACGGTGCGCGAACTGCGCGGCCGGGCCTTCTTCGCCGAACGCGCCGAGCCCGATCTGTTTGCGCTGCTCGATCTCGTCGCGCTGGGCACCGTTGCCGATATGGCGGCGCTGCATGGGCTGAACCGCGCGCTGGTTGCGCAGGGCCTCAAGGTGATGGCACGGCGCGACGGGGTGGGGATGTCCGCGCTGATCGATGCCAGCCGGCTGACCCGCGCACCAGCCAGTTCCGACCTTGGCTTTGCGCTGGGTCCGCGGATCAATGCTGGCGGGCGCGTGGGCGAAGCGACGCTGGGGGTGCGGCTGCTGACCACCGAGGACGAAGACGAGGCCCGCACGATCGCCGCGCAGCTTTCCACACTGAACGAGGAACGCCGCGCGATCGAGGCCGCCGTGCAGGAAGCCGCCGAGGCCCAGCTGGCCACCCAGCACAATCGCGCGGTGGTGATCTTGTCCGGGGCTGGTTGGCACCCTGGCGTGATCGGCATCGTCGCCGGACGGATCAAGGAGAAGACCGGCAAACCGGCGCTGGTGATCGCACTCGATGCCGATGAGCACGGCAATGGCAAGGGCTCGGGCCGATCGATCTCCGGGGTCGATCTGGGCGCCGCGATCATCGCCGCGCGCGAAGCCGGGCTGCTGATTGCCGGCGGCGGGCACGCGATGGCCGCAGGTTTGACCATCGCCCCGGGCAAGCTCGATGCCTTAAGCGAATGGCTCGACGCGCGGCTTGGCGGCGATGTTGCGCGGGCCAGCGCCAATCAGGCTCTGCTGCTCGATCTGGCCGTGGCCCCGGGCGGGCTGGTGCCATCATTGGTCGAAACGCTTGAGAGCGCCGGACCCTATGGCATCGGCTGGCCCGGACCGCGCATCGCGGTGGGGCCGGTGCGGATGGTCAAGGCCGATCTGGTTGGCACCGACCACGTCCGGATCATCGTCCGGGGCGATGATGGGGCAAGCTTCAAGGGAATTGCCTTTCGCGCGGCCAGCACCGAGATGGGCCAGGCCTTGCTGCACGCCACGCACCACCGCAAACTGTGGCTGGCGGGCCGCGCCAAGATCGACGATTGGTCAAACCGGCCGCAGGCGGAACTGCATATCGAGGATGCGGCCTACGCCGATTGACCGGGGGAGGAGGAGCGATGTTCAGCCACGTAACGCTAGGCACCAACGACTGGGCCCGGGCGCGCCCGTTCTGGACCGCGGTGATGGCGGTGCTGGATCATCCGGTGCTGTTCGAACACCCCGGCGGGATCGCCTTTGGCCTGCCCAATGGCCCCAAGACTTTCGTCGGCCCAACCTTCGACCGGCAACCGGCAGCACCCGGCAATGGGGTTCACGTTGCCTATCTGGTGGCTAGCCGCGCCGCAGTTGACGCCTTCCATGGCGCGGCTATGGCCCACGGCGGCAGCGATGAAGGCGCACCGGGACTGCGCCCGCACTACCATCCAAACTACTACGGCGCCTATGTCCGTGATCCCGATGGAAACAAGCTTCAGGCCGTCTGTCATTCCTCAAAGGGATGATTAGCGCCTTAGCACTTGACCCACCATGGCTGCTTGCATAAAGGCGCACTCCTGCCCACGGCGCAGCCGGTGCGGCCCCTTCGTCCAGTGGTTAGGACGCGGCCCTTTCACGGCTGAAACACGGGTTCGAATCCCGTAGGGGTCACCATCGCCGCGCGCCGTGGGCATTTTCATTCAGATCGCTGCAGGCAAGCGCCGTGAACGATTGGCACGGCGCGTTTCCCGTCCTATCACCCGGCTTCGGATGCGCGCCAACCTCACCCCTTCCTATCCAGCCATCGCACTGGCGCTGCTGACCGGCGGCGGGATGTTGCTGGCCGGCGCTTCGTCCTGGCTGGTCGTGGCGGTGGTTGTGCTGTGGCTGGGCTCGCTGTGGCTGACGGCACCCGAACCGGAAATCGTGCCCGAACGGATCGATGCCGCCGATATCTCGCGCGATGCGATCCATGAAACGCTGGCGCCGCTCGGCCAGCCGCTGCTGCTGCTTGAAGGCACCCGCATCGTCGAGGCAAACCGCGCCGCGCGCACCGCGCTGGGCGATCACATCGGTGGGCAGGACGCGCGCATCGCGCTGCGCCATCCCGATGCCATGCGGCTGATCGAAGCGCCCGATGGCACCAGCGTCGCGATCCCCGGTTTCACTGGCACGCGCACCCTGTGGCAGCTGACCCGCCGTGATGTTGGGCCGGACCGCTGGATTATCGAACTGGCCGACCGGACGGCCGAATCGGATATCGGCCGCGCCCATACCGATTTCGTCGCCAATGCCAGCCACGAGCTGCGCACTCCGCTGGCGTCGATCATCGGCTATGCCGAAACGCTGAAGGACGATGCCGCGCTCGATGCTGACACCCGCCAGCGCTTTACCGGGATCATCGAGCGCGAGGCCCAGCGCATGCTCTCGCTGGTCGAGGATCTGATGACGCTGAGTCATGTCGAGGCCGAAAAGCATGATCGCCCGCGCGAACCGCTCGACCTTGGTCAGCTGGCAGCGCGCGTGGTGGGCGAGGTTTCGACGCTCAAGGGCAAGGAGCGGGTCGAACTGGCCGCGGCCGAGCCGGGTTTGTCGGTGCTGGGCGATGCCGGGCAGCTGGAACAACTGCTGCGCAACCTGATCGACAATGCGCTCAAATATGGCGGGCCCGATACCCCGGTCAGCGTCTCTGCCATGCGCGACGACCACGGTCGCGCGATACTGACAGTGTCCGATCGCGGCCCCGGTATTGCCCCTGAGCATCTGCCGCACCTGACCCGGCGCTTTTACCGCACTGATCCAGGGCGCAGCCGGGCGTCGGGTGGCACTGGACTCGGGCTGGCAATCGTCAAGCATATCGTCGAACGGCACCTGGGCGAACTCGGCATTACCAGCGCGCTGGGCGAAGGCACAAAGATCAGCGTGACCCTGCCCCTCGCCCCGTTGCGCGAATAATCAGAACGACGCGCTTAATCCCAAGGTCAGCACATGATCATCGGTATCGGGCGCACCGCTGACGAAACCGTGCTGGTTGAGATAGCCGAATTCCATGCTGACCTTCTTGGACAGCGGCACACCGACTGAAACCGACGTGCGGATGCGGTCGAGCCCGTCCTTGGTCTGGAACCCGGTGTTGTTGAGATTGAAGAACGGTTCGGCCGCGACGGAAATGGTCGCCTTGCCGGTGAGCGGGGTCGACGCTTTGAGCTGCGGGCGCAGACGCCAACCGGTGCCAGCCAGCCCTTCGCGCCAGCGCTCCTCAAGCCGGACCCGTCCGCTGAACTTGATCTTCCCGGCCTTGGCAAAGCCATCGAAGTTAATCTGCTGGCGAAAACGGTGTTCGCGCCGGGTGAAGGTGCCGTGGTTGTATTGCGGGTCGAAAGTATAGCCGAGCCACACGGTGGTGACCTTGCTGACTTTCTTGCCCAGCATGACATTGTTCTCAAGCTCATAAAAACCCTTGGCATCGCTCGATCGGAACACCGTTTCGTTCTGCACCTTGAAGCCATCGGGCAGCGCAACGTTGACGGTCACCGTCTGCCAGTACTGGGTATCGTCCGCCAATGCGGGGGCGGCAAGGCCGCAGGCGGCTGCGAACAGCACCGGTTTGATGAGTGTACGCATTGAACGAAGTCCCTCCAGAAATTGCGATTCGAAGCGGCTCTATTACGGCCGTGTGACACATTCGTGACGCTGTGCGGCACCGGTATGACCGCACTGCGACAAGGTCCGTTTGACTGCATCATGTCACGCAACTGTCACACAAGCCGTCCACTTGGCGGTCAACTAACGCCAAGTGGAGCGATTCGCATGACCAGAAAATCTATCCTTGCCCTTACCTCAGTCATTGCCGCTTCGGCTATGCTTGCCGCATGCGGCGGCGGTGCCAGTGGGTCACGCGATCAGGTCCGCGCTGTCGGTTCTTCGACGGTCTATCCCTTCGCCAAGGCGGTGGCCGATGCCCTGAGCAAGTCGAACCCGGCGATCAAATCGGCGATTGTCGAAGCGACCGGGACGGGCGCGGGCATGAAGTTGTTCTGCGCCGGGGTTGGCGCGCAGCACCCCGATATCGAAAACGCCTCGCGCCGCATGAAGAAGAGCGAGTTCGAAGGCTGCGTGAAGAACGGCGTCGACAAGATCGTCGAAGTGCAGGTTGGCCTTGATGGCGTCGCCTTTGCCGAAGCCAAGGGCGGCCTCGGCCTCAAGCTGACCCCCGAAGACGTTTACAAGGCGCTGGCCGCCAACCCCTATGGCAAGCCCAACACCGCCAAGACCTGGAAAGACGTGAACCCGGCGTTCCCGGCCGAACCGATCCTCGTTTACGGTCCGCCCAGCACTTCGGGCACGCGCGATGCGCTGAAAGAACTGATCCTGACCAAGGGTTGCGATGCCAATGCCGAAATGAAGGCGCTGAAGGACAGCGACAAGGACAAGCACGACAAGGTCTGCGGCGAAGTGCGCGGCGATGGCGCCTATGTCGATTCGGGTGAAAACGACAACCTGATCGTCCAGAAGCTGGAAGCCAACGCCAAGGCGATTGGCATCTTCGGCTTTTCGTACCTTGAAGAAAACGCCGACAAGCTGATCGGCCTGACGATGAACGGCATCACACCGACCTACGCCACGATTTCGGACTTCAGCTATCCCGGTGCCCGCCCGCTCTACATCTACGTCAAGGCCGCGCATCTCGATGCGATCAAGGGACTGCGCGAATATGTCGCCGAATGGGCCAAGAGCTGGGGCAAAGATGGCCTGCTCGCCAAGCAGGGCATGGTCGTCGCACCCGAAGATGTTCTGTCCAGGAATGCCAAGGTCGCAGCCGAATTCACTTTGCTCGATGGCAGCGAACTGAAGTAAACGCGCTACCCATGTCACCAGCCATTCCGATTCTGCTAGCGCTTGCGCTGGGCCTTGTCGGCTGGCTGGTGGCACGCGGCCGCGCCTGGACCATGCGCCGGATCGCGCGCGAAGCCGGGCGCGACCTGCATTCGCTGCCCAGCTATCATGCCTGGTACGTGGCGCTGTGGATTGTGGTCCCGGCGCTGCTGTTTGCCCTGGCCTGGGCGTCGATCAGCCCCAATCTGGTGCTGGCCCAGGTGCTGGCCGATCCGGCCGCAGTTAAGTTGCCGGCGTTCGGCTTCCAGCGCGATACGATCCTTGCCGAAGCCCGCGCATTGGCCGCCGGTTCGGGCGATGCGGTGTTCAACCAGCAGGCCCGCCCGCTGATCGAACCGTTCCGTTCGGCCATGCAGCGGTTCGGCATAATCGGCACGGTGCTTACGCTGCTGCTCGGTTTTGCCGGCGGTGCTTTCGGTTTTCTGCGGATGCGCCCCGATTTCAAGGCCCGCACCAGCGTCGAACGCGCCGTCATGGGCGGCTTGCTCGCGGCCTCACTTGCGGCGATCTTCACCACCGCCGGGATCGTCGCCTCGCTGGCGTTTGAGACGGTGCGGTTCTTCCAGTTCGTGAACCCGCTCGATTTCCTGTTTGGCACCCATTGGGGCCCGGATTCAATGGCGACACCCACCCAGGGCGTGGAAACCAACTACGGCGCCTTACCGCTGTTTTGGGGCACGCTGTTCATCGGCGCGATCATCGCCATGCTGGTGTCGATCCCGCTGGGCATGATGAGCGCAATTTTCCTGACGCAATATGCCACCCCAACGCTGCGCCGCTGGATGAAGCCGATCCTTGAGATTCTCGCGGGCGTGCCAACCGTGGTCTATGGCTATTTCGCCGCGCTCACCGTCGCCCCGCTGATCCGCGATTTCGGCACGGCGATCGGCATTTCCAGCGCATCGAGCGAAAGCGGGATGGCGGCGGGGCTGGTGATGGGGATCATGATCATTCCCTTCGTCTCCTCAATGGCGGATGACAGCATCGCCGCGGTGCCGCAATCGCTGCGCGATGGCAGCCTGGCAATGGGTGCCACCAAAAGCGAAACGATCCGCCGGGTGCTGCTGCCCGCCGCGCTACCGGGGATTGTTGCGGGCATCATGCTCGCCGTCAGCCGCGCGATCGGCGAGACGATGATCGTGGTGATGGCCGCCGGTGCCACCGCGCGACTGACCGCCAATCCGTTCGAATCGATGACCACGGTTACCTACCAGATCGTTGCCATGCTGACCGGCGAAGGCAGTTTCGATCACCCCGCCACGCTGTCAGCCTTCGCGCTCGGCATGGTGCTGTTCATCGTCACATTCCTGCTCAACTACATCGCGCTGCGCGTGGTGAAACGGTTCCGTGAAGCTTATGACTGATAGCGCCGCTGCCCTTACCCGCGATCAGCGCATCGCCGCCCGGCTGGCCAGTCGCCACGCTTCCGAGCTGCGTTTCAAGGCACTGGGCTTCTTCGCCGTCGCGCTGTCCGCGCTGGTCCTGGCCTTCCTGCTGGTCACCATGACGTCGAATGCGGTCGGCGGTTTCAAACGCGCCGAAGTGCACTTCCCGCTCGATCTGTCGGGCGGTTTGCTGACGGTCGATCCGGCGCAGCTCAACGGCGATGATCCCTTGCGCGTGCTGGAGGGCGCTGGCCTGCGCGATGTGGTGCAGTTCGCCGCGGCGAAAGCGCTGGGCGACAAAGCGGCGGCTGAGATCGACAGCGAAGGCTGGCGCGAAGTGGCCGATCAGATCGTCTCAAAGCCGGCGCTGCTTAACACCACCTTTGACGTATCGGTTGCTGCCAGTGACGATCTGGCATCGGGCCTGCGCGGTGAAGGCCAGCCGGCGATCGTCGCGATGGCGCGCGATCTAGCAGGCAAGGGCCAGCTTCATACCGCGCTTGATCTTGGTTTCCTGACCCGTTCGGATGCCACCAGCCCGCAGTCGGTGGGGATCTGGGGCGCGCTCAAGGGCTCGATGCTGACCATGCTGGTCACGCTTGCTCTGGCCTTTCCGATCGGCGTGTTTACGGCGGTCTATCTCGAAGAATTTGCCGCGCGCAATCGCTGGACCGATCTGATCGAAGTGTCGATCAACAACCTGGCTGCGGTTCCCTCGATCATCTTCGGCCTGCTTGGGCTGGCGGTGTTCCTTGGGGTGTTTCCATACTGGCGCTCGGCACCGGTGATCGGCGGAATGACACTGGCCTTGATGACCATGCCGGTGATCGTCATTTCCGGCCGCAATGCGATCAAGGCCGTGCCGCCGTCAATCCGCGATGCCGCGCTCGCCATTGGCGCCAGCCGGGTCCAGACAGTGTTCCACCACGTGCTTCCCCTTGCTCTCCCCGGCATTCTCACCGGCACCATCATCGGCATGGCCCGCGCGCTGGGTGAAACCGCGCCGCTGCTGATGATCGGGATGAAAGCCTTCGTCGCCACCCCGCCCGATGGCTTTACCTCGCCCAGTTCGGTATTGCCGGTGCAGATATTCCTGTGGTCGGACGAAATCGACCGCGGTTTTGTCGAACGCACTTCTGCAGCCATCATTGTACTGCTGCTGTTCCTGCTGGTGATGAATTCCATCGCCATCTACCTTCGCAACCGATTTGAGAACCGCTGGTAAGATGACCAATTTCCACGAACTTGATCCCGTCAAGGCGCGCATCGCGGCGCGCGGCGTTTCCGTGTTCTATGGCGACAAGAAAGCGATCGATGATGTCTCGATCGACATCGCCGACGAATATGTCACCGCTTTCATCGGCCCCTCGGGCTGCGGCAAAAGCACGTTTCTGCGCACGCTCAACCGGATGAACGACACCATCCCCGGCGCGCGCGTCGAAGGCGAGATCACGCTCGATGGACAAGACATCTACAAATCGGGAATGGATGTGGTCCATCTGCGCGCACGCGTCGGCATGGTGTTCCAGAAACCCAACCCGTTCCCCAAGTCGATCTATGAAAACGTTGCCTACGGCCCGCGCATCCATGGTCTTACCGCGAGCAAGAGCGAACTCGACGAGGCGGTTGAGCGTAGCCTTAAACGCGCCGGACTGTGGGATGAAGTCAAGGACCGGCTGGCCGAAAGCGGCACCGCACTATCGGGCGGCCAGCAGCAGCGCTTGTGCATTGCCCGGGCGATCGCGGTGGAACCCGAAGTGATCCTGATGGACGAACCGTGCTCGGCGCTTGATCCGATCGCCACCGCCCGGATCGAGGAACTGATCGCCGAACTGCGCGGACGCTATGCCATCGTCATCGTCACCCATTCGATGCAGCAAGCCGCACGCGTCTCGCAACGCACCGCCTTCTTCCACCTCGGCAGGATGGTCGAATACGGCAAGACATCCGATATCTTCACCAACCCCAAGGAAGAACGGACCAAGGACTACATCACCGGAAGGTACGGCTAGGATGGCGCACGAACATACCGTCAAGGCATTCGACGAAGAGATCACCAAGCTGCGCGGGCTGATCGCCGAAATGGGCGGGCTGGCCGAAGTCTCGATGGCCGAGGCGATGGAAGCGCTGGTCAAGGGCAACCTCGATCTCACCGCGCAAGTGCTTGAGCGCGACAAGCGGATCGATGCGATGGAAGCCGAGATTGACCGGCTGGCGGTGCGGATCATCGCGCTGCGCGCACCGATGGCGGACGATCTGCGCGAAGTGATTGCGGCACTGAAAATCGCCGGGGTGATTGAGCGGATCGGCGATTATTCCAAGAACATCGCCAAAAGCGCGCACAAGATCGAAGGACGCAAGCACTTCGAGCCGCTGACGCTGGTCCCTGCCATGGCCGATGTCGCGCGCGGCATGGTCCACGATGTGATGACCGCCTATGCCGCGCGCGATCCGTTGCTGGCCAAGGCCGTGGTCGAACGCGACGAACTGGTCGATGCATTCTACGAATCGCTGTTCCGCAACCTGGTCAGCCACATGATGGAAAACCCCAAGACGATCTCCAGTGCGGCGCAGCTGCTGTTCGTGGCGCGCAACATCGAACGGATCGGCGATCACGCCACCAACGTGGCCGAGATGGTCTATTACGCCGCGACCGGGGTCTACCTGACCGACAAGGAAGAGAAGGCGGGCGCCTGATCATGACCGCCCCCCGCCTGCTCCTCGTCGAGGACGATCCCGCGCTGGCCGAATTGCTCGAGTTCCGGTTCCGCAACGAAGGCTACCAGGTGCGGGTCACGTCCGATGGCGACGAAGCGCTGCTGCTGGCGGCCGAGGAAGCCCCCGATCTGGTGGTGCTTGACTGGATGATCGAGGGCACCAGCGGGATCGAGGTCTGCCGCCGCCTGCGCAAGGACAAGGCCACCGCGCACGTCCCGATCATCATGCTGACCGCGCGCGGGGCCGAGGATGACAGGATCCGCGGGCTCGATACCGGAGCCGACGATTACCTGACCAAGCCGTTCAGTCCGCGCGAACTGCTGGCCCGCGTCAAAGCGATCCTGCGCCGGATCCGCCCGGCGCTGGCGGGCGAAGTGCTGGTGGTGGGCGATCTGACGCTTGATGCAACCGCGCACAAGGTGATGCGCAGCGGCAAGGTGCTGGCGCTTGGCCCGACCGAATTCCGCCTGCTCAAGCATTTCATGGAGCATCCCGGGCGCGTGTTCTCGCGCGGCCAGCTACTCGATGCGGTATGGGGCAACGAAAGCGATATCGAACAGCGCACGGTGGACGTCCACATCCGCCGTCTGCGCAAGGGGATCGAAGTCGAAGGCGGCGCTGATCTGGTGCGGACGGTCAGATCTGCGGGCTATTCGCTGGAAGCAGTTTGAAATTAGAAATCTGGATCGATGACCTGTTCCAGCGTCTCGACTATGCCTTCAAAATATTTGGCACTATCTCTTGCCTTTTTGATGTGAGCGCCGATCAACCCATCTGATCCGTTGCAGTAGAATATAGGCTTCTTTGCGTCCATTGAATATGGAATTAAACTATGCAGATTTGGAATTTGACCAAGATTCCACTCATCATTTTCCCAAAGCAGAACTTGCTTAATTGGCTTTAGTTTTTCGATAATATTTTTGTTGATGGCCGGGACCAATTCATTCCCATATATTTTCCATCCATTGGTCATTCCGGCGGAATTTGTCCGAATATTGTGCTGCTGTATGACGAATCCAAGATAGATTGGACTTCCGGCAGGAATCGAGATTTCAGTGTTTTTCCACGCAGCGTTGATCTGATTCCAGTCCTTTCGCCAAGAAACAAGTTTGTTTCCAAGGTTTTCGGTCCCCTGAATTGAAAATAAATCAGGGGCGACTGGAGTGATAAAATAGTCTGATGACGCGAGCACCGCCCGATTCAACGCACCGAGGTTTGGGCCAAGGTCTATCAAGACAATATCTGCGCTAATTTTCTCGGCTGCCCAGTGAATGTAGCGATGAATGGCTGATTGCGCGCGAATGTCTGGCTCGCTACCACCCTTTGCGGAATTCCAAGTATCACCTAGTCGATCTTCGAAGTCACTCAATCGGAGATCACCCGGGATAATATATAGATTTCCTTTTGAATTTATGACTTTTGACGGAGATCTGTTTCTGATATCCCCAGTTGTTTGATAGACAAGTTCTATATTACGAAATATACTGTTACCATCTTCTGACCACGACTTTTTAATGTCAGAATCTGATAGGCTATATGCAGTGAGATTGCATTGGCTGTCGCAATCAACCATTAGGACGGTATTGCCATCCTCAGCCAGAAGATGCGACACATGATACATGTATGTCGTTTTTCCGACACCGCCTTTGTTATTAAATATGCTGATGAAAGTCGTCATTTCTGTCTCCGTTCATACGGAACTATCGCCTCGCTCAACGGGACGCCAGCAGTAACTTCTTAAGTTTGCTATCTCAATGAAAATCCCGCGATTTCGGGATGACCCGCATATCGCGCGGATGGCCGCCACGGCTGCCCTGCACCGGGCGCAGCACGTGGTCGGCGCGGTCAACATGATGCGGCAATAGATCGTCTGACAACGCGTGCAACGCCGCCGTGGCATCGGTCAGGTGCTGGGCGATCACGTGGACCACCTCGTCATCGTATTCGACCCGGCCTTTCACTTCCATAAGCCGCGCGCCCATGATCACCTTGCGCTGTTTCTCCATCAGATCGGGCCAGATCACCAGGTTCACCACCCCGGTTTCATCCTCGAGCGTGATGAAGCACACTCCCTTGGCGCTGCCCGGGCGCTGGCGGATCAGCACCACGCCGGCCACCTGCACGCTGGAACGGTATTTGCGGGTGCGCAGGTCGCTCGCCCGGATGAACCCGCGATCGCCAAGGCTGGCGCGCAGGAAGGCCAGCGGGTGGGCCTTCAATGACAGCCGCTGGGTCTGGTAATCGGCCACCACCTCTTCCGATAGCGGCATCACCGGCAGGCGGGTGGGCGCCCTCTCCTCGCCCTGATCGCGCGCCTTGGCAGCGGCGAACAGCGGCAGATCGGGCGCGGCAATCAGGCTGCGCGCATCCCACAAGGCCTGCCGCCGGGTGAGATTCAGCGAGCCCATGCAATCCGCGCTGGCGAGCCCTTCGATCACGGCGGGGGAAAGCCCGGCCCGCTCCTGAAGCTCACGCACATCGCGATACGGGCCAGCCTCGCGCCCCGCCACGATCCGCGCCGCGGCAGCCTCAGGCAAGCCATCGACCTGCCGCAGGCCCATGCGGAGTGCCAGTTGGGGTTCACGCAAAGGCGCAAAGGGAAGGGAGGCGCGAAGGTGTTGCTCTGCGCCGCAGGCATTGCCTTTTTCTCGCGCCATTCCGCTTGTCGCGGCGTTCAGGATTGAGAGGGGCTTTGCCCCACGCACTGCCTCTTTGCGCCTTTGCTCTTTTGCGCCTTTGCGCGAACCCTCTTCTCCCTTTTGGGCCTCCGCACACCGCTCATCCTGAGCCTGTCGAAGGGCGCGTGGATCCACCTCTTCCAGCGTATTATCCCACATCGAACAGTTCACATCGACCGGCAGCACCGCCACCCCGTGCTCACGCGCATCGCGCACGATCTGCGCCGGGGCATAGAACCCCATCGGCTGCGAATTGAGCAAGGCCGCCGCGAAAGCCGCCGGATAATGGCATTTGAGCCATGACGAGACGTAAACCAGCAAGGCAAAGCTGGCGGCGTGGCTTTCGGGGAAACCATATTCGCCAAACCCCTTGATCTGGTTGAAACAGCGCACCGCAAAATCAGGATCATAGCCGCGCGCGATCATCCGGCCGACCATCAGCTCTTCCAGTTCCTCAAGGTTGCCGCGCGATCGGAAGGTGGCCATCGCCTTCCTCAACCGGTTGGCCTCACGCGATGAAAACTGCGCCGCATCAAGCGCGATCTTCATCGCCTGTTCCTGGAAGATCGGCACCCCCAGCGTGCGGCCCAGGATGCTGGTCAATTCGTCTGGCGGCCCGTGCGCGGCACCGGGTGCGGGGATTTCGACCCGCTCCGCACCGCGCCGCCGCTTGAGGAAGGGGTGGACCATATCGCCCTGGATCGGCCCCGGCCGCACGATCGCCACTTCAATCACCAGATCGTAGAAACAGCGCGGGCGCAGCCGCGGCAGCATGTTCATCTGCGCGCGGCTTTCGACCTGGAACACGCCCAGCGAATCCCCCTTGCACAGCATGTCGTAAACCGCCGGATCCTCACGCGGGACACTGGCCAGAATCAGATCGCGGCCGTGATGCGCGCTGAGCAGATCAAGGCATTTGCGGATGCAGGTCAGCATCCCCAGCGCCAGCACATCGACCTTGAGGATGCCCAGCGCGTCGATATCGTCCTTGTCCCATTCGATGAAGCTGCGCTCAGGCATCGCCCCGTTGCCGACCGGCACCGTCTCGATC
>NZ_JANOWI010000042.1:0-27311 GCF_031417815.1 Novosphingobium sp.
CAAGCGGGAGGGGGATCTATAGAAGCCATGCATTTTCATTCGATCACCTTGGGCACGCCGAAGAAACCGTCCTGCCGCGCGGGCGCGTTGGCCAGCACTGCCGCCTGCACCCCGCCATCGGTGACCTTGTCTTCGCGCAGACGCAGGTGGTTTTCGATCACCGCAGTCATCGGCTCGACCCCCGAGACATCGACTTCGCCCAACTGTTCGACCCAGGCGAGGATCGCGCCCAGTTCGGGAACCATCGCCGCGATTTCGGCCTCGTTCACCTTGATGCGGGCCAGCGCCGCGATTTTTGCGACGGTGGCGGTATCAACCGACATTGTGCGTGCCTACCTTCGGGGTTGGTTGGTTACTTCTTGTCCGCGGCCTTGGGCTTTTCGTCCGTGGCCGGAGGAGCAGCTTCGCCGCCTTCGGCTCCGGCTGCGTCAGCTGCGCCTTCCTGCTGCGCCATCATCGCCTGGGCGGCCTGGAAGCGCTGTTCGGCCTGTTCGCGGGTCATCACGTCAACCACTTCGACGTCGAACACCAGATCGGCGTTGGGCGGGATCGGCGATTCGGGCGGCGGGGTAGCGCCATAACCCTTTTCAGCCGGGATCCGCAGCGTGTACTTGCCGCCCTTCTGCATCTTCTGCAGACCTTCCGAGAAGCCCGGAACCACGCCGCTGACCAGCATCGGCACACCTTCGGGCAGCAGGCCCGGAACCGGCAGCAGCGGCTTGTCGGGCGAACGATCGAATTCCTTGCCGTCTGACGCCAGCTTGCCGACATACTTGATGAAGACCACGTCTTCCGGACCAGGATAGGCCCCGCTACCGGCCTTGACGGTGACGACCTTGACCCCCGGCGGCAGCGAAAACCACGCCAGGCCCGCCGCAGCAAGCGCCACGGCCAGCACGCCCGCCCACAGCTTGGTCAGCGTGCCCTTGGCAATTGGTTGAAGCGGTACACGGGTAATTTCGGTCATGCCTGATCCTGTCTGGAAGATATGCAAAAGGGCGCAGGAACTGCCCCCGCGCCCTCATGGCTTAACTCTGCGGCGCGTTCAAGCGGTGGTTGCGCTTATCCAGCCCGCGATCCCGGATCACGTCCGGGACAACGCCCGGGGCATCACTTGACGCCGTCGCGTTCCATCCGCTTGCGCTCCATCTTGCGGGCGCGGCGCACGGCAGCGGCCTTTTCACGGGCGCGCTTTTCGCTGGGCTTTTCGTAGTGACGACGCAGTTTCATCTCGCGGTACACGCCTTCGCGCTGCAGCTTTTTCTTGAGCGCGCGCAGGGCCTGCTCGACATTGTTGTCGCGGACGAGAATTTGCATAAACCGAACCACCTCATAGCAAAGGACCAGAACCCCGCCTCGCATCTGTTCTTTCACAGACGCCCGAAGCGGGGGAATACCCTTTGATTCCAAAAGACCGAATCAAAACGAAGACGTGCCGAATCCCTTGCAGGAACGGCTCGAACCGGCGGGCGGCTAGCACCATGGTATGCGCTTGGCAACCCCGCGGTGCCACATTGCGGCCATTTGCGCCGACATGCAAACTGTCTCGCTGGTGCTGGGCTGCATCGTCGCCGCGCTGGTCTGCGCCACCGCGCCCGGGCCGGCACAGCGCTGACGCCTTGGCCATGGCAATCCGGGATATGAGGCGCTAAGGGCTTGCCGATGAACGCCGGTACATTCCTTTCGCAGTCCGCGCTGGTCGCCATCGGCGGCGCAGCTGGCGCATGGCTGCGCTTTGCGGCGGGGCGCATGGGGGGCTTTGGTGCGTTCCCCTGGGCAACGCTGGGCATCAACATCGCAGGCTCTGTGGCCATGGGCCTGCTGGCCGGATGGCTGGCGCGCTATGGTCAGGGCGGCGAACACTGGCGGCTGCTGCTGGGCGTGGGCCTGCTGGGCGGGTTCACCACCTTCAGCGCGTTCAGCCTTGAACTGGCCCTGATGATCGAACGCGGCACTTTGGCGATGGCGTTTGTCTATGCCGCAGTGTCGGTGCTGGCAGGTGTCGCCGGCCTGTTCGCCGGGCTCGCGCTGATCCGGGTGGCAGCATGAGCGCCGAGGTTCGCCAGTTCACCGTGGGGGCCGATGATGAGGGCGTCCGGCTTGACCGCTGGTTCAAGCGGCACCTGCCGCAGATCGGCTTCGCCACGATCAGCCGCTGGGCCCGCACCGGGCAGATCCGGGTCGATGGCAAACGCGCCGATCCGGCCGACCGGGTGAGCGCCGGCCAGGTTGTGCGGGTGCCGCCGGGCGGCGATCCGGTGGAGCGCGGCCCGCGCGCGCGCAAACCATTGAGCGAAGATCAAAAGCGCCTGGCCGAGGATATGGTGATCCGCACCACCCCGTCCGCGCTGGTGCTCAACAAGCCGCCGGGCCTTGCCACCCAGGGCGGCAGCGGCACGTTCGAACATGTCGACGGGTTGCTCGATGCCTATATCGAAGGAGCCGATGGCCCGCGCCCGCGCCTTGTCCACCGGCTCGACAAGGATACCTCGGGCGTGCTGCTGATCGCCCGCACCGCGGGCAGCGCCGCCGCCTATTCGAAACACTTCGCGGGCCGCAGCGCGCGCAAGATCTATTGGGCGCTGGTGATGGGCGTTCCCGATATCGAACAGGGCGAAATTGATCTGCCGCTGGCCAAGCAGCCCGGCTCCGGCGGCGAAAAGATGATGGTCGACGAAACGGGCGAAGGTCTGACAGCACGAACCCGCTATCGCGTGCTCGACCACGCCGGCAACCGCGCCGCCTGGGTCGAATTGCAGCCGCTGACCGGGCGCACCCACCAGCTGCGCGTGCACCTGGCGGCGATCGGCCATCCGATCGTCGGCGATGGCAAATACGGCGGCAAGGATGCATTCCTGTCAGGCACGATCAGCCGCAAGATGCACCTCCACGCGCGGCGGCTGATCATCCCGGCGCCGGGCGGCGATACAATCGACGTGGTGGCCGATCTGCCCGAACACTTTGCTGCCTCCATGGAAAACCTGGGCTTCGATGAAGCCGATGGCGCGGCGCTGCCGCCTTCGCGCACCCCGCCCGACAAGGGCGTGAAGAAGGCCCAGGCCAAGGCCCACGCCAAGCAATACCGCAAGGAACGCCGCGGCGAACGGCGTGGGCGCGGCCCGGCTGACGATGCGCCGCGCAAGGGCCCGGTGAGGCCCGCCAAACCCGGCAAGCACTGATGCATCCCAACGCAGCCTTCCGCCACGGGGACCGCCCGCTGCTCGAAACGCTGCTCGACGAAGTGAGCTTCGGGATGGTCTTTGCCCAGACCCCGGACGGCCCGCGTGTTGCCCATGTGCCGCTGCTCTATAAAGGTGGGGGCGCAGTGCAGTTCCACCTGGCGCGCGGCAACGCGCTGACCCGGCATCTTGACGGGGCCACCGTGCTGGCGCTGGTAAACGGGCCCGACGGCTATGTCAGCCCGCGCTGGTATCTGGATGGCGGGGCCGAAAACGTGCCGACCTGGAACTATGTCGCGCTGGAAATCGAAGGCCGGGTGCGGCGGATGGACCAGGACGGGCTGATCGGCCAGATCACCGCGCTATCCGCCAAGCACGAAGCCCGCATTGCCAAGGGCAAGCCGTGGACGATGGACAAATTGTCCGAAGCGCGGGCCAACGGCCTGATCAAAAGCATCGCCGGGTTCGAGATTGAAGTGCAAGCCTGGCGCGAAACCCTGAAACTCAGCCAGAACAAGCCGGACGAAGACCGCGCTGCGCTGGCCGACGCGCTCGAGGCTGAAGGCGCAGTGGCCATAGCGCACATGATGCGGAACCTCGCCCCGTGACAGACAGCATGACGTCCCCCCGCCTCGCCCTGTTCGATTGCGATGGCACGCTGGTCGATGGCCAGGCGGGCGTGGTCGACGCGATGGAAAAGGCCTTTGCCGAGCTTGGCCAACCCGCCCCCGACCGGCATCTGGTGCGCCGCATCGTCGGGCTCAGCCTGCCGCAGGCGATCCAGCAGCTGCTGCCCGGTGCGGGCGATGCCGTGCGCAGCGCAATCGACGAAAGTTATCGCCGGATCTTCCGCGCCACGCGCGAGAGCGGCCAACTGGTCGAGCCGCTGTATGACGGGATCGCCGCTCTGGTCGGGCGGCTGTCCGGGCAGGGCTGGGTGCTGGGGGTGGCCACCGGCAAGAGCCAGCGCGGGCTGGAGCACTGCCTGGCCACCCACGGCCTCACCGCGCATTTTACCACGCTGCAAACCGCCGATCACCACCCGTCGAAGCCGCATCCCTCGATGATCGAAGCCGCGCTTGCCGAAACCGGCGCGGCGCGCGAAACCTGCGTGATGATCGGCGATACCCAGTTTGATGTTGCCATGGCGGTGAATGCCGGGGTGCGTGCCATCGGCGTGGATTGGGGCTATCATACCACCCGCGAACTGCTTGAGGCCGGGGCCGAAGCCGTGGCCACCAGCCCCGCCCAGCTTGAGGAAATCCTGTCATGACCGATGAAGCCGATGCCAAGACCCGTCTGTTCATCCTTACCGCGGTGCGCCTTGCCAGCGCGGCGCTGATCGGGGTCGGTATGGCGATCATTGTCGGCAAGATCGACGTTCCGCGTCCTGCCGGGATCGCCTTCGTGATCTTCGGGCTGCTCGAACTGCTGCTGCTGCCGCCGTTCCTGATCCGCAAGTGGAAAACGCCGGGCGGATGAGGCGATTCTGGAAAGAAGCCACCGTCGCCGCGGTCGATGGTGGCTGGCAGGTAGCGCTCGACGGGCGCGGCGTGAAGACGCAAGGCGGCAACCTGCAAGTGGTGCCGGCCAAGGCGCTGGCCGAAGCGCTCGCCGCCGAATGGGCCGCGCAGGGCGATCCGATCAATCCGGCGCAGCTTGTGCTGCGCGATCTGGCCGATTTTGCGATCGACGTCGTCGCGCCCGATCGCCCCGCCGCGCTCGAAACGCTGCTGCGCTACGCTGAAACCGATACCCTGTGCTACCGCGCCGATCCCGATGATGCGCTCCATGCCCGCCAGCAGGAACTTTGGGAGCCGCTCCTCGCCGCCGCCGAAGCACGCTGGGACATCCGCTTTCACCGCATCAGCGGCGTGCTCCACCAGCCGCTCCCGGCTCCCACGCTGGCCCGCCTGTGCCGCGCGCTCGATGCCGAAAATGATTTCACCCTCTCGGCGCTGACCACCATGGCCAGCCTCGCCGCCTCGCTGGTGGTGGCGCTGACGGCGTTGCAAGACGGCGCCGACGCGAACGCGTTGTGGACTGCGGCCGAGCTCGAGGAAGACTGGCAAGCCGAGCTGTGGGGCAAGGACTACGAAGCCGAAGAACGCCGCGCGCGGCGGTTTGCAGCGTTTCGGGCGGCGATGGGGTTTGCGGGGCTGGTTAGGGGTTAGCCGGGCAAAGCCCCGACCTGCCGCAGCCCCTCCCCCAGTGCCAATGCCGCCGCCGAAGCCAGGTTCATTGAGCGGACTTCTGCGCGGATCGGGATG
The DNA here is from genome assembly GCF_031417815.1 of Novosphingobium sp. Taxonomy (GTDB): domain Bacteria; phylum Pseudomonadota; class Alphaproteobacteria; order Sphingomonadales; family Sphingomonadaceae; genus Novosphingobium. The sequence goes on from NZ_JANOWI010000042.1 coordinate 5,450, forward strand.
CGCACTTTTGCATCGCATTCCTGTGCCACCGCCGCCGGAACCCCGGCGCTTTCCTTGCCGAACAGCAGGACATCGTCGGGGCGAAAGGTGAAACTGTAGAGCAACGGCTCGGCCTTGGTGGTGAACAACACCAGCCGGCTTTGGCCGAGCGTTTCGCGAAACGCCGCGAAGCCCACATGCCGGACAATCTCAACATGATCGATATAATCCATCGCAGTGCGGCGGACGCGCCTGTCATCCCACTGAAAACCCATCGGTTCGATCAGATCGACCGCAACGCCAAGGCACGCACCGAGTCGCAGCACCGCGCCGACGTTGCCGGCGATTTCGGGTTCGTAGAGGGCGATGCGCATGGACGTTAGCGAGGCTGGTTCAATGTTCGGTCCTCACGGATGCTTTAAGGCAGGCAAGGTCCTCTCCATTTTTGGCGTCGGCCACAAACGGGGAGGTGGCAGCGGCGTCAAGCCGCTGACGGAGGGGCTTCTGGGCTGGCGTCGATACCCCTCCGTCTCGTCCTTTGGACGATCCACCTCCCCATTTGCGCCATTCGGCGAAAATGGAGAGGACCTTTTGGGGTCACCCGCCGAGGATCCACGCCGCCACTTGCCGCGCGACATCATTGGCGGCCTGGTTGAGCGCCGGGCCGACAAATTCAGCCTTGGGCTGGATCCCCGGCACCACGCTTTCAAAGCGCTTCGATTGCACGGTGCCATCGGGCAAGGTGCGCAGCGCATCGAAACGCACCACGACCGAGGTGCTGCGCGCATCATAGCCCATATCGATCAGCTGGCCGGCCAGCCGCACCCCGCCCGCGGCCATCGACTGGCTGTCTTCGAGCACCAGCACGCTGGTCTGCCCGCGCAGCGTTTCGGCCAGCAGGCCGCGCAGCAGCTTGCTGGGCCGTTCGATCCATGCCGCATCGACCAGATAGGCCACACTGGTATCGTCAACCTGCACCGGCACCCGCATTACCGCCAGCTTCTGGCTGGTTTCGGGTTCCATCACCACGATCATGCTGGCCGCGCTGCCTTGCGAGGTGGTGCCCGCAGCGACCGGCTTTTCGGCGGTCAAGGTCAGCAGGAATTTGGGTGGCTTGGCCCCGCCGCCCAGGCTGATGCATCCGGCCAAGGCCAGCGCCAGGCAGGCCGCCGTGATCGATCGGATGGTTGGAGCGCGCATCGCGGTCATTCCCTTCAAGGCTTGTAATCGGGCAGCTTGGGCCCGCCGAGCAGGCCGCTGGCGCCCTGTTCGCTGATCTTTTCGGTGGCATCGCGCAGCGCCTTGGTGGTGGCGCGCAGATCGCGGATCGCGGCTTCGGCTTCGGGCAGGGTCTTGCCGGTGACCCGCTGCGCGGCGGGCCGGGCATCGCCCATCAGCAGATCAAGCTGTTTGGCGGCGCGATCAATCGATTTGATCGACTGGTTGAGGCTGCCGACCATCGGCCGGAAATCCTCGTTCATCATCGCGTTGGACGATGCGGCGACCTGCTGGAATTGGGCGAGCGCCAGTTGCGCCTGCATCAAGGTGCCTTGCAGTTCGATAAAGGTGCGCTGAATTTGCGGCGAGGCCGCGGCCAGCCCGCCGGTCAACTGCTGGGTGTTGGCGAGGATCCCCTCGATCGAGGCCTGGTTCTTGTCCGAAAACAGCACGGTCAGCCGTTCGGTCAGGGTCGCCAGCCGTTCGAGCAGCAAGGGCGCGGAATTGAGCAGCGCGCCCAGCCCGCCTTGCTTGGTCGGGATCACCGGCACGCCTTCGGGGCACAGTGTCTTGGCCTTATCGCCCTTGCAGCTGAGCAGCGGGGCATCCTTGGTGGCGCCCTCCAGCTGGATCGTCGAGATCCCGGTGAAGCTGCCGAGGATCGTGGCGGTGGTGCCGATCCGGATCGCCACGTCGCGGTCGACCGCGATGCGCACATGGACGAAGCCGGGATCGCGCTCCCACAGTTCGATCACCTTGACCTGGCCAACCGGCACGCCCGAAAAATTGACCGCCGACCCTTTGGCCAGACCATCGACCGATTGCTTGAAGAAGATGTCGTATTCATGTTTCGACCCTTCGTTGAGCCGCGCCAGCCAGACGACAAAGAACGCCAGCAGCGCCAGCAAAGCCAGCGTTACCGCGCCTACCCAGACATATCTGGCCTTGGTTTCCATCGCCGCTTATTCCCCTGCTTTCGCCTGCTTGTCCATGGTCGCTTTGCGTTCGCGCGCCACCAGCGACGCCCTGCCCTGGGCTTGCTTTGCGGCGCGGCCGCGCGGGCCGTTGAAATATTCCTGGATCCACGGATGATCGAGCGCCAGCAGTTCAGGGATCGTCCCCACCGCGATCACCCGCTTGTCCGCGATCACCGCCACCCGGTCACAGATTTCATACAGCGTATCGAGATCGTGCGTGATCAGGAACACTGTGTGGCCCAGCGTGTCCTGCAGTTCGCGGGTCAGATCATCAAAGGCGGCGGCGCTGATCGGGTCGAGCCCGGCGGTCGGTTCGTCCAGAAACAGCAGCTCGGGATCGAGCGCCAGCGCGCGGGCAAGTCCGGCCCGCTTCTTCATGCCGCCCGACAGTTCGCTGGGATACTTGTCCGCCGCTTCGGGCGGCAGGCCCGACAGGCGGACCTTGAATTCGGCAATCTCGCGGCGCAGTTCGGGGCCGATTTCGGGGTGGAATTCCTTCAGCGGCACTTCGATGTTTTCCGCCACGGTCAGCGTGGAGAACAACGCGCCGCCCTGGAACAGCACGCCCCAGCGGCTGCGCACATCCAGATCGCCCGCCGCGCGCGGGGTATCCATCCGCTCGCCCAGCACTTCGATCACGCCTTCATCCGGGCTCTGCAGCCCGATGATTGCGCGCATCAGCACCGATTTGCCGGTGCCCGATCCGCCGACCACGCCCAGGATCTCGCCGCGGCGGACCTTGAGATCAAGGTTCTCGTGGATCACGTGCTTGCCGAAAGAGGTCTTCAGCCCCGAGACCTCAATCGGGAATTCCCCGCCGAACTGGACGGCGACAGGCGGCTGGCCTTCGTGCTCGCTCATCCCCAGCCCACTTCGGTGAAAAACACCGCGAAAAAGGCATCGAGCACGATCACCGCGAAGATCGCCTGGACCACCGCAATCGTCGTCTTGAGGCCGACTTCTTCCGAATTGCCGTGGACCCGCATCCCCTGATAGCAGCCCGCCAGCGCGACGATCAGCCCGAACACCGGGCCCTTGAACAGCCCGACCCACAGATCGTGCATCGGCACCACTTCGCGGATCCGGGTGAGGAAAGTGAAGAACGGGATATCGAGCGAGAACATCGAAACGAAGGCCCCGCCGATGATCGCCATCAGCGAGGCATAAAAACCCAGCAACGGCATGATGATCACCGCTGCCAGGATCCGCGGCATCACCAGTGCTTCGATCGGCGCGACGCCAATGGTGCGCATCGCATCGACTTCCTCGGTCAGCTTCATCGTGCCGATCTGCGCGGCAAAACTGGAACCCGACCGGCCGGCGAACATGATTGCGGTCATCAGGATGCCCAGTTCGCGCAACGACAGCCGCCCGGTCAGGTTGACCGTATAGATTTCGGCCCCGAACTGTTTCAGCTGCACCGCGCCCTGCTGGGCAATCACGATCCCGATCAGGAAGCTCATCAGCCCGATGATCGGAATCGCCCCCACCCCGACCAGTTCCATCTGGCGGAACAGCGAAGTCCAGCGCATCTGCCGCGGGTGCAGGATCAGCCGCCCGGTGGCAATCATCAACGCGCCAAGGAAGCCCATCAGATCGCGCACGCCATAGATGTAGGAAATCACATAGCCGCCAACCCCGCCCAGCACTTCTTCGGGCGCAGACTGCTCTTCCTCCGGTTCCACAACCGCTTCAGGATTCTTGTCCTCAACCGCAGCGATCAGACGCAAGGCCTTCTTGCTGGCGCCGGTGATGGTTGCCTGGGTCTCGTAGGCCAGCCGCCACGCCAGCCACGCGCCAACCGTGTCAATCTCGCTAACGCCCGAAAGATCGACCCGATCGACCTGGGACCCCAGCGCGCGCAGCCGCCCGTCGATGGCGCCGACCGAACTGACCACCAACGGCCCGGTCAAGGCAATGACCTGCGTGCCGTCCTGTGCGGTGTCGATTGTGAAGTCAGCCCATTCGCGCATTGCCGGGGGGTGTGGGCGAAAAATGCGGCGCGGGCAAGACTGCGGCTGGCCGCGGGGCAAAGCTTGCCAGTCACCGGCAGCGCTGGCAAAGGCCGGGCGTTATGACCGACAACACGCCAGAACCTACCCTGCCCAAGACTTTCGACCCCGCCGCGATCGAGGCGAAGTGGTATGCCCACTGGGAAATGCACGACCTGTTCCGGCCTGAACGGCCCGATGCCGAGCCTTTCACCATCGTCAACCCGCCGCCTAACGTGACGGGTAGCCTCCACATCGGCCACGCGCTTGATAACACGCTGCAGGACGTGGTGATCCGCTATGAGCGGCTGCGCGGCAAGGACGCGCTGTGGGTGGTCGGCACCGATCACGCCGGGATCGCCACGCAGATGGTGGTCGAACGCCAGCTTGAGGCGAGCCAGGACAAGCGCAGCAATTACACCCGCGATGAATTCGTCGACAAGGTGTGGGAATGGAAGGCGGAAAGCGGCGGGACGATCACCCAGCAGCTGCGCCGGCTGGGCTGCTCGATGGACTGGTCGCGCGAACAATTCACCATGGACCCGCACTTCACCACGGCGGTGGTCAAGGTGTTCGTCGATCTGTTCAACCAAGGCCTGATCTACCGCGACAAACGCCTGGTCAACTGGGACCCCAAGCTCAAGACCGCGATCTCCGATCTTGAGGTGGAAACCCGCGAGGTCAAGGGCAGCTTCTGGCGGTTCCGCTATCCGTTCGCCGATGGCAGCGGCCATGTCGAAGTGGCGACCACCCGGCCCGAGACGATGCTGGCCGACATGTGCGTGGCGGTGAACCCCGAGGATGCGCGTTACAAGGCAGTCATCGGCAAGGACATCCTCCAGCCGCTCACCGGCCGCCTGTTCAAGGTCGTGACCGACGAACACGCCGATCCGGAACTGGGCAGCGGCGTAGTCAAGATCACCCCGGGCCACTATTTCAACGATTTCGACGTGGGCAAACGCGCCGGGATCAAGCCGGCCGAGATGCTCAACATGTTCGATGCCGAGGCGCATGTGGTGCAGACCGCCGATGGGCTGGTGCCGGGTGAATTTGTCGGGCTGGACCGGTTTGCGGCGCGCAAGCTGGTGGTGAGCCGCATGAAGGAACTCGGTTTCCTGATCCCTCACGTCACCAAGGACAAGGACGGCGAAGAGGTTGAGGCCGATGCCGAGCCGCGCACCATCCAGACCCCGTTCGGCGATCGCGGCGGGGTGGAAATCGAACCCTGGCTGACCGACCAGTGGTACGTCAACGCTGCGGAACTGGCCAAGGCCCCGCTTGAAGCGGTGCGCTCGGGCGCGGTCGAGATCGTGCCGAAGAGCTGGGAGAAGACCTTCTTCAACTGGATGGAGAATATCCAGCCGTGGTGTGTTTCACGGCAGCTGTGGTGGGGACACCGGATTCCGGCTTGGTATGGGCCTGAGCGTAAGGGTAACTACGATGTTTACCTGACCCCAGATTCATTCTCGGTCGATCGACCTGCTTTCGTGGCTCAGGATGCCGAAACTGCAATAGCAATTGCTGCGGAGAACTATGGGGTTCTGAGAGAAGATATCTTTGAGGTTGGCCCTCTTGGCGATAATCCAACCGACATAGCTGGCGCTCTAATCTCTCGTGCCGACTTTGAGCTTTTCAAGCTCGGCAAGATACCGTTGTGGCGCGACGAAGACGTCCTCGACACCTGGTTCTCCAGCGCGCTGTGGCCGTTTGCCACGCTGGGCTGGCCGGGCTCTTCCCCCCTCCCGCTTGCGGGAGGGGCCGGGGGTGGGCCAGTCGGCGATCTCGCGCAAGGCGCTGACTCACCCACCCCTAACCCCTCCCGCAGGCGGGAGGGGGATTAGCTGTCCCGCCATTACCCGAACAACCTGCTGATCTCCGGGTTCGACATCCTGTTCTTCTGGGACGCGCGGATGATGATGATGGGCCACGCGCTGACGGGTAAGAACCCGTGGCCGCGGCTGTACCTGCACGGGCTGGTGCGCGCGCCCGATGGCCAGAAGATGTCCAAAAGCAAGGGCAACGTGGTCGATCCGCTGCTGCTGATCGACCGGTTCGGGGCCGATGCGCTGCGCTTTTTCATGGCGGCGATGGAAAGCCAGGGCCGCGACATCAAGATGGATGAGCGCCGGGTCGAAGGCTACCGCAACTTCGCCACCAAGCTGTGGAACGCCGCGCGGTTCTGCCAGGCGAACGGGATTTCGGCTTCCACCAGCCTTGCTGCGCCTGCAGCAAAGTCGGCGGTAAACCGCTGGATTATCGGCGAAGTTGTTGAAACCGTTGCCGCGTTGGATCAGGCGATGGCCGACCTGCGCTTTGATGCGGCGGCGAATGCGATCTACCACTTCGTCTGGGACCAGTTCTGTGATTGGTATCTGGAACTGGCGAAGCCGGTGCTTGCCCCCCTCCCGCTTGCGGGAGGGGTCGGGGGTGGGCCAGACGGCGATGTTGCGCTTGATCCGGACACACCCACCCCTAACCCCTCCCGCAAGCGGGAGGGGGATTTGGCGGACGAAACTCGCGCGGTGGCCGGCTGGGTGCTCGACCAGATCCTGGTGATGCTGCACCCGTTCATGCCGTTCGTGACCGAGGAGTTGTGGAGCAAGCTGGGCGAGCGCACGGGCTATCCGCTGATTACGGCGAAGTGGCCCGAGCCGGATGCGAGCGTTGATGCTGAGGCGAAGGCTGAGGTTGAGTGGCTGATCGGAATTCTCAGCAATGTGAGGTCGATTCGCGCTGAAATTGCCATCGCGCCGGGCCTCAGGATTACAGTCGGAACAGACCATCGAAAGTTGACAGACGACGAGTTCGAAAACCAGAAATCACTTTTTGTGCGCCATGGTCCGATGTTGGCGCGAATAGGCAAGATTGAAATTGTTCAGTTTTTCTACACTGGTACCCGCATCCATCTTGCCACCGGTAGACTCGAAGATCGCACTGAAGATCACTTTACGGTATTTGGCTCAGGGCGCCCCTTCGGAGTTGGCGAGATCGAGTATGTTTTTGGACTCGAGGGATTGATCGACATCGCCGCCGAAAAGGCCCGCCTGACCAAAGCCCTCGAAGCCTCCACCAAGGAAGCCAAGTCGCTCGAAGGCCGCCTGTCCAATGCCGCTTTTGTCGAAAAGGCCAAACCCGAAGCCGTCGAAAAGGCCCGCGCAGATCATGCCATGCATGCGGCCGAGGCCGAGCGGCTGGCAGCGGCGCTGGCGCGGCTGGGGTAGTCGGGATTCGCGCCTGCTTGTTTTCAGCGCTATGATGGGCGGGTCGCGGTACGAAAGGGAATGCCATGAAGACACTGGTCATCGCCGATTTTCCGGCAAAGCAAGGCAAGTTCGGCGAATTGGAAGCTGCCTTGCGCGCCGCTCTGCCCGATACCCGCGCATTCGACGGCTGCCACTCGCTCGAAACGCACCTGCATGCCGAGACTGACACACTCACCCTGGTCGAATATTGGGAATCGCCCGAGCATTATCAGCGGTATCTCGCGTGGCGCGCCGAGAATGGCTTGCCCGAAGCGCTCGACGATCTGCTCGAAGGCGGATTTGCCGCTTTCAAGCCGCGCACCTTCGTCGCAACCGATATCTAGGCTGGCTTGGCTGGGTTAGTACTTCCCCGTGCCTAGGAGGAAGGCGCTGTCCTACACTCTGCAAATCTGCCAAAGCCCCGCGCGTTATGCGTGCATCACATCATCCCTATGGCGGCCCGAGCCGGAATGGCGCGCAAGCCATGGCAGCGGTGGCGGATTTTTATTTTCCCCGCCGTGTGTCATCACCCCAATTCGGGTCGATTTTCGGCACAATTGCGGGCCATTTGCCCTGTTGGACGAAGCGGACTCGGTGTCAACTGTGTCAACTTCAGCGTGACGCTCACCGATGCTGACACTCGCCACCGTCACCCCCGGTGAACCCGAGATCTTCGCCTCGCTGCAAGGCGAAGGGCGCTCTGCCGGGCTGCCCTGCACCTTCGTGCGGCTGAGCCGCTGCAACCTTGCCTGCAGCTGGTGCGACACCGCCTACACCTGGCGGTTTGAAGGCGAAACCCGCCCGCACCGCGATGGCGTGGTATTCGAGCGCGAGGCCAATCAGGTCGTGCTGAGCGAGGAGGACGTCGCCGCCCGGATCATGGCGCTGGGGGGTAACCGTCTGGTCATCACAGGCGGCGAACCGCTGCTCCAAGGCGCGGCACTGGTGCGGATGGTGGCCTTGCTGGACGGCCACGCGGTGGAGATCGAGACCAACGGCACCGTCGCCCCGCACCGCGAACTCGCTCCGCTGGTCAGCCAGTACAACGTCAGCCCGAAGCTTAAGCATTCCGGAAATACCGCCGCTATCGCGTTGATTCCGGAACGTCTTTCGGCATGGTCAAATGAACCTAAAGCGCACTTCAAGTTTGTGGTGGCCACGCCCGATGACCTTGGCGAGGTACTCGGCCTGATCGAAGCGCACACCATTCCCAAGGCCCGCGTCCAGCTGATGCCCGAAGGCACCAGCAGCGCCGTGTTGCGCGCACGCGAGGCGTGGCTGGCGCCGCTTTGCCTGCAGCATGGCCTTGGCATGAGCGACCGGCTGCATATCCACCGCTACGGCGATACGCGCGGCACCTAGCGGCCTTGTGCGCGCCAGCGCTGGACGGTGCGCAGGACCATTTCTTCCTCGCCGCCGCTGCTGTTCCACAGCTGCGAGAACGAAGGATCTTCAGAGGCCGGACGCTTTGCTTCCTCAAGTTCGTCAAACGCAACGCGGATCGGGATCGACACGCCTTCGCCGCAGATGATGCATTCGCGGTTGCGCAGCGCCGGGATCGAATCGAGGAAGCCGCGCGCGCCTTCGGGCATCGCGGCTTTCACAAAGGCCTGATCGCGGTCGTTGTTGAGGCGCATCGAGATGATCGTGCCGCACTGCGAGAGCACGCCTTCGGCAAGGTCCGACGGGCGCTGGGTAATCAGGCCCAGGCTGATCCCGTACTTACGGCCTTCCTTGGCGATCCGGCTGAGGATCCGGCCCACGGACGATCCGTCCGAGTTCTTCTCGGTGGGGACATAGCGGTGCGCTTCTTCGCAGACCAGCAGCACTGGCCGGGTCTTTTCATCGCGCGACCAGATCGCAAAATCGAACACCAGCCGGCTGAGCACCGCGACCACGGTGGAGGTGACATCAGAAGGCACACCCGAAACGTCGATGATCGAGATCGGCTTGCCGCGGCTCGGCATGCGGAAGATCTTGGCGATGAATTCGGCCATCGTATCACCCACCAGCATCCCCGAAAACAGGAACTGGTAGCGCGGATCGGCCTTCAGCTCGTCGATCTTGGTTCTGATCCGCATGAACGGGGCAGAGCTGGTCGCCTTGTCAAGCTTGCCCATCTCGGTCTGGATCATGTTGGTCAGATCAGACAGCAGATAGGGGATCGGGCTGTCGACGGTGATCTTGCCCATCGTTTCGGCCAGCCGGTTCTTGGACCGCGCGGCGAGCAGGCACTTGGAGAGAATGTCCGAATCCTCCTGCCGGTCGTTGCCGGTCGAAGTCAGGAACACTTCGCAGTGCTCCTCGAAATTCATCAGCCAATAGGGCATGTTGAGGTTGGACACGTCGAAGATCATGCCGGTCTGCTTGAACGCCGCCGAATATTCGCCGTGCGGGTCGATCATCACGATATGCCCTTCGGGGGCATGTTCGCAGATCCGGTGGAGGATCAGCGCGGCGCTGGTCGATTTGCCGGTACCGGTCGAGCCGAGCAGCGCAAAGTGCTTACCCAGCATGGCATCGATATACAGCCCGGCGCGGATGTCCTTGGTGGGAAACACCGTGCCAACCTGGACCGAGGTGCGGCCATCGCTGGCGTAGATCTGTTTGAGATCGTTGCTGGTGGCGGGATAAATCAACGCGCCGGGGATCGGATAGCGGGTCACCCCGCGGCGGAACGAGTGGATCCGCCCGGTCAGGCGTTCCTCGTCGCCTTCGCCGAGGAAGTCGATCTGGGCCATGATCCCGCCCGGTGTCTTGGCATCCTGACGCTGGGTGCGCACCGAGGCGAGCAGCCAGCCCTTGCCGACACGGATCTTGATCTGGCTGCCGACCTGTCCGGCCAGCGCGACCGACGGATCATCATCGGCGGCGCATTCCTGCAAGCGCTGCAGATCGAGCGCGATGGCCGAACCCGAACCGGCAATTTCCAGCACGATCCCGATCGGCTCGCGGGCATTGTCGAGTTCCTGGGCCTGGCCGCCAGCCTGGGCCGCCTGGCCCCGGTCAAAACCCTGTCCGCTCATGTCGTTCATAACTGTCCCTGCGTCCCCTTCACGCCGCAACGGCGATCGGCACTTTTGGTAGGACAGAGCGGTTAATATAGCGCTAAATGGTTCACACCAGTGCGAACAGGCGCCCGGCGAGGAAGCCCATCAGCACCGACAAGGCGACCGCCAGCAGGCCGTAGAAAAACCCGTTATTGCGCGCGAAATTGGCGATCGCCAGCTCAAGCCCGGTCTTGCGCACTTCGACCCGGCTGATCGCCGAGGCCACCACTTTGCCACCTTTGATGGCAAAGGTTTCGGCGGTGTAGGTGCCGGTCTGGACCGACGATGGCAGTGCGATGCGCGCCTGGTACAGCACCTGCTTGCTGACCGTCACCCCGATCGGGTTCTCCTTATAAAGCCCCTCGCGACCGAGCAGATCGATCAGGCCGGCGCTCATTCGTGTCTGAACCTTGGGATCATAGGAACCGATCGGCGACAATTGCAGCCATGGCAGGCCAAGCTCGAAAATCGCCGCGGTCTTGTCCCCCACGATCTGCTTGATCGGGCGTGACGAGGCGACCGCGAAAAAGGTCGGTGCCGAGCGGAATTCGGCGCTGTCGGCATTGACCCAGATTCCGGCAATGCGCTGCTTTTCGCGCAAGACGATCGAGCGCGTCGGACCTTTCAGCACCACGACGATATCGTAATCCTGCCCGGCGCGCGTACCCTCGGGGGTCAGGATCGCACCGAACAGCAGCAGTTCGGTGCCGCGAAAGCCTTGCCGCACCTGCACCTCGTGCTGCGAAACCTCGGGCACCAGGATCGGATCGCTCGCACCAAGGAGGAACAAAGCGCACAAGGCTGCGAGCAGCGCCCTCACGATGGCACCACGGTGAAAATCTCGTCGGGCTGCCAGCCCAGCCCCAGCGCCATGCGCAGCGCCACCAGAAGGACCACTGCCGCCAACACCAGGCGTAACTTTTCAGCCGGGAATTGCTGGGCCAGCTGCGCCCCGATCTGGGCCCCCGAAACCGACCCGAGCAGCAGCAGCGCAGCCAGCACGATATCGACCGCGCGGGTGGTCACCGAATGCATCATGGTGGTGGCCATGGTGACGAACAGGATCTGGAACAGCGAGGTGCCGACCACCACGCTGGCGCTCATGCCAAGGATGTAAAGCATCGCGGGAACCAGCACGAAGCCCCCGCCAATCCCCATCAGCATGGTCAGAATGCCGGTGAAAATGCCCAGAATCAGTGGTGCCAGCGGCGAGATGTAGAGGCCCGAGCGGTAAAACCGCCAGCGCATCGGCAAGTTGGCGACCATCGGGTGGTGGCGGCGTTTGCGGGCTGGCACGGGAACCCCGGTTCTCTGCGCCTTCAAGGCCTGCCAGCTTTCGCGCGCCATGATCGTGCCGATCGAGCCCAGCAGCAACACGTAGAGCAGGTTGATGACGATATCGATCTGGCCAAGCGCCTGCAGCAGGCTGAACAAGGCTGCGCCCAGGCCGGTGCCGATGATCCCGCCGGCCACCATCACTGCGCCCATTTGGTAATCTACCCCGCCGCGGCGCGAATGGGCAAAAACGCCCGAAACGCTGGCCCCGGTGACCTGGCTGGCGGCCGATGCGGCGGCAACGGTGGGCGGGATGCCATAGAAGATCATCAAGGGTGTGGTCAGGAAACCGCCCCCTACCCCGAACATGCCCGAAAGGATGCCCGTCAGCGCCCCCAGCGCGACGATCACCAGGCCGTTGACCGAAAGGTTGGCGATGGGAAGGTAAACATCCATGTCTGCCACGCTGGCCTAGCCCAGCGACACGGCCAAAAAAAGGCCGGTGCGGCTAGAATCCGGCAGAAAGTGTCAGCACGGCCCCGCTGCCGGGTGCAGCCTGCCCCGCCACGCGAATGCGGTAATCGGCCGAGACCCGCGCGCCTGCCGGGCCAATCGGCAGCGAAAGCGTTGCGGTGGGCCCGACATCGAGCCGGTTGGCGCCGCGCTGTGCCCCGCCCCAGGCGCCGCCGCCAGCGCGCAATTCGAGCCGGCCGCTGCGCAGAAACGGCTTTTCGGCCCGCGCCTGACCATCGACGAAAGCAGTGGCATCGCGCCCGCCGACATAGCCGGCCTGAACATAGGCCTCGCCGCGCAGGCCCAGCGGAAGCGCGGCCGGCGGCAACTGGCTGACCACCGCGGCGGCCGGCCGGACAATCGTGCCGCTGGTGGTGCGCGTCACCCGCGCTTCGGCCATCAGTGAAAATGGCACCCTGGCCAGCGGACGGACGGCAAAGCCAACCGCCACTTCCTCACCGCGCGGGTATTCAAGTCCGCCCGACGCGCGCAGATACAACGCCGGCTGCAAGGGACTGGTCAGGCTGAGACGGTAGCGCAGCACCGCGCCGGCCTGACTGCCGCCGTAGAAACCGACCGGCACGACCACGCCCGGCAGTCCCGCGCCGGGCGCATTGAAGCCGTTGCCGCCTTCGCGCAGTACCAGCCAGGCATCGCCAGACCAGCGCGAACCGGCGCTCTGAACCAGCGCGGCTGCACCCGGCAAGCGCGCGCTGCGCGGCGTGTCCATTGCGCTGCCTTCGTCGATCGTCGGAATGCTCATCGCGGCCGAAAAGAGTTCCTGATGCCCGGCGGAATCGGCCGGAGTCTGGCGCTTGCGCGGCGCAGGGGCAGTTTCAGAGCCGGGTGCCAGTGAAGCTTCGGTCGCCATGATCGCAGGCTGCAGGATGGTGGGCGGCGTGATCGGGCCGGCCGGTTCCTGATTGAGCGGACCAGGGGCCATGAGCGGTGCGGCGGGGCGGGCACTTGGGACGATCCGCGGCGCAGCTGGACGCGGCGCCTTGGCCGGGCGCAGCGCCTTCGGATGGGCCGCAGCGGGCGCTGCCGCTTCGACCGGGGTCACCTTGGGCGCTTCCCACATCGCTGCGCGCGCGCCGACCCAGCTGACCATCAGCAGGATCAGTGCCAGCAGCGGGTGCCCGCGGCGGCGGATGGAACTGTTGTGCCCGCTCATGCCTCGGCCCTTTGCAGCACAGTGGCAAAGGCGGGGTGAGCATCATGTACGGTCTTGTCCCAGGTTACCCGTCCATCCTGCAGCGACCGGAAATAGGCAACAATCGCGCGGCGCCCGGCCATGATCGCGATGATGTTGCCCACCGGGATCCGCAGGACCGATAGCAGGCCCTCGCGCCAGCCATATTCGCGGCCAGTAAAAACCGCGCGGATCGAAGCGCGCCAGGCAAAGCCGGCAAAGCTGGCCAGCAGCATCAGGCGCAGCGGCGTGGAAAGTTGCAGCGCATCGACCTTGCCCAGCGCATGCAGAACGATCAGCACGGCATCGAGCACCAGCAGCAGGTAGGCGGCGGCCAGCACCAGCGCGGTCAGCGGCCCGCGCCGGTCGCGCAGCGCCATCCACACTTCGACCGGGCTGACGGTCCAGCCGATCCGTTCCCAGCCCTGGAACGCGATCCCGTGCACCCAGCGCGTCTTTTGCCGTACCGCAGCATCGAGCCGGTTGGGGAAATAACTGCGCGTCGCCACCAAGGTGCCGGCATCGTCGCGCAGCCGCAGGAAGGCACCACCGCGGCCCTGCCGGCTCATCACCAGGCCAAGTTCATAGTCCTCGGTCAGGCAATCGGGCGCAAACGGCCCCGCCTCGCCTTCAAGCAGGCGTTGCTGGGCCAGATCGGCGAGCGCCGCGCGCGAAAAGCCGCAGCCTACCCCGGCAGCCGGAATCGCTGCACCCAAGGCCGCGCGCACGACCATGCCTTTGGCGTGGTTTTCGGCAAATTCGTCGGCATAGGTCCCCGCCACCCAGCGCGATCCCGGCTGCGGTTCGGGCCGCACGGGCAGCTGCACGAAATCGCGCATCACCAGCGCCGCATCGATCGCCTGCAAGGCGCACGGGTGCACCATATCTTCGGCGTCGTGCATGATAACGTTGGCGAAATTCACCCCGCGCCGCGCTTCATCGGTGGCCATCGCCCGGTAGAGCCGGTTGAGGCAATCGGCCTTGGTTGTCGGCCCGCGCGCCGCCAGTGTGACCAGCCGCACCCGCCGATCATCGCCGATCGCGCGGACCGCCGCATCGAGCGTGGCCGGATCGTTGCGATAGCACCCGACATAGACCGTCAGTTCACGCTGCGGCCAGGTTGCCAGCATATAGGCGATGGTGGTGCCGATCACCTGCGCTTCGCCAAAGGCCGGCAACAGCACTGCGACCGGGCCCGAAAGCGGTTGCGCGCCATAACCCACCGGCAGGCTCGGGGTGCGGATGCGACCGGTTAGCCGCAGACCCAGCCAGGCAAGGTCGACCGCGAATTCATCAACCAGGCCAATGCAGAACCAGAAAGCGCTGAAGGCCAGCAATTCACGCTCGACCAGCAACAGCCAGTCAAGCGCGTTCACCGCCGATCCTGCCTCCCCAATCATGCGACTATTTCGCCCCTTCGCGCAGACTCAAGAAAATCAGCCTATCGGCTAAGCATTGGCTGTCAACGCGATTGACTATTCGGAAGTGATTTCTTGTAAAATATTTCAGCAGGACGCTTTGAACTGCCAGCAACCGGTTTAACTTGAACGAAAGCGAATTTTGTCGGATTCGCACCGGCATGATCAAGCGCCGCCATCCGATCTCGTTGTTCGCCAAATCTGCGGTACGCCTGTTCGGCGGCGAGGCGGGCGCGGGGTTGCTGCTGATTGCTGTGGCACTGGCCGCCCTGGTGCTGGCCAACTCGCCCTGGGCCGCAGCCTATCACGATCTGTTCCACAACGCGTTGCCGTGGACGCCGGTGGCCAGGCTGACCAATCTGCACCTGTGGATCAACGACGCCTTGATGGCAGCATTCTTTTTCGTCGTCGGGCTTGAGATCAAGCGCGAGGTGCTGGACGGCGAACTATCCCAACCCGCGCAGCGCCGCCTGCCAGTGCTGGCGGCGGTGATGGGCATGGCGATTCCGGCGCTGGTATTCCTGTGGGTGACACGCGATGTTCCGGCATTGGCGCGCGGCTGGGCAATCCCGGCAGCCACCGACATCGCCTTTGCCGTCGGGGTGATTGCGCTGTTGGGCAAGGGGTTGCCGCCAGCGCTTCGGCTGTTCCTGCTGACCGTTGCAATCGTCGATGATTTGGGCGCGGTGGCGATCATCGCGCTGGCCTATAGCGCCGGGCTCGACACCATGTGGCTGGCCGCGGCGGGTGCCGTGCTGGCCAGCTTGGCGGCGCTGAACCGGTTCGGAGTCAAGCATGGGCTGCCCTACGCACTTGGCGCAATCGCGCTGTGGTTTTGCGTGTTGCATTCGGGCGTGCACGCGGCCGTGGCGGGGGTCCTTGCCGCGATGACCGTGCCGCTGGCGCTTGACCGCCAGGGTGAAAGCCTGCTGCTGCGGATGGAACATGTGCTGGCCCCGGTCAGCGCCTATTTCGTCGTGCCGGTGTTCGGCCTGGCCAATGCCGGGGTGGCGATCCCGCTGGCACTGCCGCAAGGCCCGGCGCTGGCGCTGCCGATGGGTATCGCCCTGGGCCTGCTGGTGGGCAAGACCGTGGGAATTTTCGGCGCAGTGTTCCTTGCCGAACGGAGCGGCTTTGCGCCACGTCCGGCCGGGGCCAGCTGGCTGCAGGTGGCGGGGCTATCCGCGCTGTGCGGGATCGGCTTCACGATGAGCCTGTTCATCGCGCAGCTGGCCTTCCCCGCCAGCCCGGATCTGGTCGAGGAAGCCAAGCTGGGCGTGCTCGCCGGATCGCTGCTGGCCGGGCTGATCGGCTACGCGGTGCTGCGCCTCGCGCCGCGCCGGGTCTGATCTTTACCAGCTGCCCTCATTGGGCATCGAAACCCACGGCTCGGCAGGCGGCAGGTTGCCATCCTGCAGCAGTTCAACCGAGATGCCGTCGGGCGATTTGACAAAGGCCATGTGCCCATCGCGCGGCGGGCGGTGGATGGTATGGCCTGCCGCCAGCAGCGCCCCGCAGGTTTCGTAGACATTATCGACCCGGTAGGCGAGGTGGCCGAAATTGCGCCCGGCACCGTACTCCTCGGGGTCCCAGTTGTAGGTCAGTTCGACCTCGGCGATGCCGTCCTGCCCGGGTGCGGCCAGGAAGATCAGCGTGAAACGGCCCTGCTGGCTGTCAAAGCGGCGCAATTCTTCAAGCCCGATCAGCTTGAAAAAGGCGATGGTGGCTTCGGGATCGGTAACCCGGATCATGGTGTGGAGAAACTTGGCCATAACCGGCACTCTAATGCGAAAGGCCCGCCCCGGACAAGCCGGAACGGGCCTTGCTGCAAGACAAATGGTTGCCGGATGGCGTCAGAACGCCAATTTCACCGTGCCCAACACCGCATCATCGGAGTAGCCATCGATCGATGCGCCATCGACACCGATATAGGCCACGCCGACCGATAAGGCCGGGGTCACGTTGGCGCTGGCGCCGACCGAGTAGTCAAACCCGCCATCGCTGCTAACGCCGGTCAGCAGATTGGGCGACAGCGCCCCATCGGTGTAACCAAGGTGCGCATTGAGGCTGACCGGGGTGCCCGGCAGGCCGGCGCCCAGATCGGTGAAGACATACAGATTGTCATCGCCGCCCAGTGCATCCTGATTGGGAGCATAGTTGACCCCAACCTTGGCCGTCGCCGGGCCTACTGTGGTCGAAAGCGAAGCATAGGGTTCGATGAAATTGCTGCTGGCCAGCGGGTTGGTACCGTTGGGATAGGTATACCAGGTCACCCCGACATCGGCCGCCAGGCCGCTGCTGATTTCGCCCGACCAGCCGGCATAGATATCGACTTCAGCCGAACCGTACGTATCGAATGCATCCTGTTCGATGCTCGAAGCCCAGGCACCGAGGTAGAATCCGCTCGCATGGTTGACCTGGATCGTACCCTGAATGGCGAAATCGCCAGCCGAGGCGGAAATTCCACGCCAGCGGTAATCGGAAACGCCGGTAACATTGCCCGAGACCGTCAGATCGGCCGGTGGATCGGTTTCATCGGCGAAGGCGGGTGTTGCCGCGAGGGCGGTGCTAGCGAGGAGCGATGCGGCGAGAAGGCCGCGAAGTGAGGTGCGCATATCAATCTTCCCTTGAACGATTGCAGATTGCTTTCGTCCCGCCTGCAAGCGGTCCCTTGTTTCTCGTTGACGGAAACTTTTGGGCCGCGTTGAGGCCGGACTGCACAATTTTGCTGCAACGCACAAGACCAGATCGTTCCCTATTATGCGTTAACTGAGCCAGGTGTGGTTTTGCCGCCACGCCGAAACAAGGCGAGAGCCGCCGCGCCATTGTTCGTTAAGCCCTGCCCGGCTATAGCCTCCCGCAGCGAAATTTGCCCCATGCTCAAAACCTTGCGCAGCCTGTTCGGCCCCGGATCCGGTGGCCCCACCCCCGCCATTCCGGCGGGAAACCGCGTCTATGCAGTGGGCGATGTGCACGGCTGCCTGGCGCAGTTCAATCTGCTGATCGCCGCCATCGAAGCCGACGATGCCGCCCGCAAGGGTGCCGATACCACGATTGTGCTGCTGGGCGACCTGATCGACCGCGGACCCGACAGCGCCGGGGTGGTCGTTGCCGCCCGCGCGCTTGCTGCCCGGCGCAAGGTGCGCCTGTTGATGGGCAATCACGAGGAAATGATGCTCGATGCACTGCAATGCACCGAGGTCCTGAAGCATTTTCTGCGCTATGGCGGGCGCGAAACGGTGCTGTCCTATCTGGCCGACCCGGCGGCTTACCATCTGGCCGAGATCGATGCGGCGCAGGCCCTGTTCCGCGCCGCGGTTCCGCCCGAACACCTGGCCTTCCTGCAGGCGATGGAAGACCAGATCGCAATCGGCGATTACCTGTTCGTTCACGCCGGGGTGCGCCCCGAGGTGCTGCTGGACCAGCAGCGGGTGGCCGATCTGCGCTGGATTCGCGAACCCTTCCTGTCGCACCGCAAAAGCTTTGGCCCGGTGGTGGTGCATGGGCATACCATCACCGACAAGCCCGAGGTGCGGCCCAACCGGATCGGCATCGATACCGGGGCTTACCGCACCGGACGCTTGACCGCGCTGGGGCTGGAAGGCACCGCGCGCTGGCTGATCGAGGCCGTAACGGATGAACAAGGCGCGGTTAGCGCCGCATCAAGGACGCTTGCATGAAGATTGCTATGGTAGGTTCGGGTTATGTCGGGCTGGTTTCGGGGGCCTGCTTTGCCGATTTCGGCCACGATGTGGTCTGCATCGACAAGGATCCTGCCAAGATCGACAGCCTGCGCGCCGGGATCATGCCGATATTCGAGCCCGGCCTGGCAGAACTGGTCACCTCCAACGCCAGGTCGGGCCGCCTTTCCTTCACCACCGATCTGGCTGCGGGCATCGCCGGCGCAGCGGCGATCTTCATCGCGGTTGGCACCCCCAGCCGCCGCGGGGATGGCCATGCCGACCTCTCGTTCGTCTATGCCGTGGCTGAGGAAATCGGCCAGCATCTGACGAACGATGCCGTGGTCGTCACAAAATCGACCGTTCCGGTGGGCACCGGTGACGAGGTCGAGCGGATCCTGTCCGAAGCTGGTCTGACCGTGAAGTTCGCGGTCGCCTCGAACCCCGAATTCCTGCGCGAAGGCGCGGCGATCGACGATTTCAAGCATCCCGACCGGATCGTGATCGGCACCGAAGACGAATGGGCGCGGAGCTTGATGCGCGAGGTCTATCGTCCGCTGTTCCTGAACAAGAGCCCGATCCTGTTCACCAGCCGCCGCACCAGCGAACTGATCAAATATGCCGCCAACGCCTTCCTTGCGGTCAAGATCACCTTCATCAACGAAATGGCGGATCTGTGCGAAAAGGTCGGCGCCGATGTGCAGGACGTTTCGCGCGGGATCGGGATGGACGGCCGGATCGGCGCGAAGTTCCTCCATGCCGGCCCGGGCTATGGCGGATCGTGCTTCCCCAAGGATACCCTCGCGCTGCTCAAGACCGCCGAGGACTATGAAGCCCCGACCCGCATCGTCGAGGCGGTGGTCAAGGTCAACGATGCCCGCAAGCGCGCGATGGGCCGCAAGGTGATCGATGCGCTGGGCGGGGCCGACGCGGCGCGCGGCAAGAAAGTCGCGATGCTCGGGCTGACTTTCAAACCCAACACCGACGACATGCGCGATAGCCCCGCAATCGCCATCGCGCTGGCGCTCGCCGATGCCGGGGTGGCGGTGGCCGCCTATGATCCCGAAGGGATGGAGCTGGCCGCGCCGCTGATGCCGGGCGTTGAGATGAAAGCCAATGCCTATGCCGCCATCGATGGTGCCGATGCCTGCGTGATCGTCACCGAATGGGATGCCTTCCGCGCGCTCGATTTCGCCCGCGTCAAAGGCCTGATGAACGCGCCAGTGCTGGTGGACTTGCGCAACATCTATGATCCCGCCGAAGTGCGCGCGATGGGCTTCGCCTATTCCAGCGTGGGCCGGGTTTAACTACCCAATTCTGCCAGTGCCAAGGCCAGACGGCGCGGCTGGCTAATTCGTTAGGCGGTTGGCCCCCTCTCGGTTAGCTTCAGCCCGGGTCGGCAGGTATCGCGGGGGGACAGCGATGAACGCGCAGGCCGGGCAGTCACAACTTTTCGGACATCCGCGCGGGCTGACCGTGCTCGCCACGACGCATCTGTGGGAGCGCTTTTCCTTTTGGGGCATGCAGGTACTGCTGATGCTCTACATGACCAAGTACCTGCTGTTGCCCGAACACGCCCGCAATGTTCTGGGCCTCGGGGCCTTTCGCGCAGCTCTGGTCTCGATCTTCGGGCCGATGACCGATCTTGCCTTTGCAGCGCAGATAGCCGGGCTTTATTCAGGTCTGCTCTATGGCACCCCGCTGATCGGCGCCTGGCTGGGCGACCGTGTTCTGGGGCGGACGCGGACAGTAACGATCGGCTGTTTGATGATGTCGGCAGGACATCTGGCGATGGCCTCCGAACAGCTGTTCCTGCCTGCCTTGATACTGATCATCCTGGGTGGCGGCGGGGTGATCGGCAACATGTCGGCGCAGATCGGGTTGCTCTATGCCCCTGACGATCATCGCCGGACACGCGCCTTCGGAATCTATCTGATCACGCTCAATATCGGCGCGCTGATAGCACCGCTGATCATCGGCACGCTGGGCGAGAAGGTATCGTGGCACTGGGGCTTTGGCGCGGCGGGCATCGGCATGGTGATCGGCCTGATCACCTATCTGGCCGGACGCAGGCACCTGCCCCCTGATCAGATCAGCCAGCGCGGACAAAGAGCCAAGCTCTCCCGTGCAGAGTGGCGCAAGGTGGCAGCGCTGCTTTGCCTGCTCATCCCCTATTGCCTTTACAATGCCGCCGCCTTCCAGGCCTATGGCATCATGTATGTCTGGGCCGACAAGGCCGTCGATCGCACCGTGCTGGGCTGGGAAGTGCCAGTCACCTGGATCGGGATCGTTGACGGCATTCTGACAATCGTGGGGATCATCATCGCCACCCGGATCTGGAACGCGCTGGAGAAACGCGGACGCGAACCGCATGATTTCACCAAACTGGCGATCGGCTATGCCGGGATCGGGGCAGCCTTCCTGTTTGCCGCCGCAATCGCGCTGCTGCCGCTGGTGCCGATCGCATTGTGGATCGGCTTCTTCATCCTTCTCGACCTCTGGTACGGCTGGGCCGATCCGCCGCTTCAGGCACTGGTATCGCGCGATTCGCCGGCCTCGGTCACCGCGACGATGATGGCCCTGCTGTCGGTCAGCACGATGTTCAGCTTCTTTCTGATCGGCTGGATGGGCCGGTTTTTCTGGTACTTTGAGCAAGTAGATTTTAAGCAAATGGGACTAGATCAAGAAATTTTGCGTGATATTGCAAATTCAATTGATAAAGACCTTGAAAACTTGCCCGATGCTCAATTGAGAAAACTTTGTAGAGATTTAATTTCATTGCTTTTAGAGAATAAAAAACAATGGAGTTCTGCATGGACTAAAGGAAAATCCAATGATTACAATGAGTCTTTGAAACCTGATTATCCTCTTTACGGATTCATTGCTGATATTGCAAAAATTACTCCAAACCAAATTATTTACCAACCTCATTGTCGTTTAGGGGCAATGTTCATTAAATTCAGTAATGAATTTTCAGATTATAACTTGCAATTTATTGGACAAGATTTTCATTCTCACGGAGAAACTTTTACTTGCAAAATTAATTTATTTGCGAACAGACTTGAAAATGTTTCTTCGATTTACTTGGGAAACCCACTAAACATTTTAGAAAATCAAGTTAAAACCAAAGCCGACATTGCAATTGCTACAAATTATCCGCTCGGATCGCTTTATCCGACTGAGGATTATATTAATGTTTCTCATCTTGAAACAGGTGAGAAGATTAACTCTTATGAAGTAGCTTACATTGAATTAATGTTGGCAATGACAAAAGACGACGGCAAAGTCATTATCCTTGTTCCCGACAGTTTTTTAATGAGTAATCAA
>NZ_JANOWI010000043.1:0-139518 GCF_031417815.1 Novosphingobium sp.
AAAAGGTCCTCTCCATTTTGCGAAGCCAAATGGGGAGGTGGCGCGCCGAAGGCGTGACGGAGGGGTTGTCTGCCCTCGCGCAATTCCCCCTCCGTCAGCGGCGAGACGCCGCTGCCACCACCCCCTTTGTGGCATTCGCCAAAAATGGGGAGGATCTTTTCTGACTTACATCTTGCCCAGGGCAACCAGCACGGCCACGACCGCCAGCCCGATCTGGGCCAGCATCGTCACCATCACGCCAGCCCCGCGGCCGGCTTCAAACTTGCCGCCGTCCATGCCAATGCCGTGTGCCACGCGTGCCAGCATATAGGCGCCACCGACATAGGCGAGCCAGCCGCCGCCCTTTTCCGCCAGTTCGATCCCGGCGATCAGGAACAGCACCCACGGCGTGTTTTCGGCGAAGTTGAGCTGCGCGCGCATCCGCCGTTCGAGCAGCGCGTTGCCGCCGGTTCCGATGCTGATTTTCTCTTTTGTCCGCACCTGTCCACAGCGGATCGCGAGCCAGAAATTGATCAGCGCGGCTGCGGCGGCCAGGCATAGGGTAATGGGCAACAACATAATCTTCTCCCCTGTCCGCACGGCACGCAGATTGCCGACGACAGCGCTTGCAACCCGCGCCAATTTCGCTATAGGCGCGCCTTCGCAAGCCACCGGCTCTGGTCCGTGCCTGGCTTATCTAGACGAAACCGGAATTTGCAGGAACAGGTGCCGCAATGGCTGTCCCCAAAAGAAAAACATCGCCCTCACGCCGGGGCATGCGCCGCAGCCACGATGCGCTGAAGGTCGAGGCATTCCACGAATGCCCGAACTGCGGCGAACTCAAGCGTCCGCACAACCTGTGCGATGCCTGCGGGCATTACAACGGACGCGAAATCATAGCGGTCGGGCTTTAAGCCTGACATCGCGGGAGTTTAACGCATGAGCCTGCCCCGTATCGCGATCGATGCGATGGGCGGGGATGAAGGCGTGCGGGTGATGATCGAAGGTGCTGCGCTTGCGCGCCGCCGTCATGATCGCTTCAAATTCCTGCTGGTGGGCGATGAAGAGCGGATCAAGGCCGCGCTTGAAGAACACCCGAACCTGCGCGCTGCATCCGAAATTCTCCATGCTCCCGATGTCGTGAGCGGCGAAGAACGGCCCACGCAGGCCTTGCGCCGCGCCAAGACCACATCGATGGGCATGGCAATCGAAGCGGTCAAAACCGGCAAGGCCGGCGCTGCTGTCAGCGCAGGCAATACCGGCGCGCTGATGGCGATGAGCAAGCTGGCGCTGCGGACCATGCCGGGGATCGACCGGCCGGCGCTATCAGCGCTGCTGCCGACGCTGGGCGACAATGATCTGGTGATGCTCGATCTGGGTGCCAATACCGAATGCGATGCCCGCAATCTGGTGCAATTTGCGATCATGGGCGCGGCCTATTCGCGGATTGTCACCGGCCGCGATACCCCGCGGGTGCGGTTGCTCAATATCGGCACCGAAGAAACCAAAGGCACCGGCAACCTGCAAGTGGCAGCGGCCCAGCTCAAGGCTGCGGCCGCCGACCTTTCGATCTCGTTCGATGGCTTCGCCGAGGCTGACAAGCTGTGCCGCGGCGATGTCGATGTGGTGGTCTCGGACGGATTTTCCGGCAACATTGCGCTGAAAGCTGTCGAAGGCACCGCGCGTTTTGTGGCCGATCTGCTGCGCCGGGCCTTTTCCAATTCGCTGCGCTCCAAGTTCGGGTTCCTGGTCTCCAAGCCAGCCACCGAACTGCTCAAGCACCATCTCGATCCGAACAACCACAATGGTGCGGTGTTCCTTGGCCTCAACGGCGTGGTGGTGAAAAGCCATGGTTCGGCCAGTGCAATCGGCGTGGCCAATGCCGTGGCGGTGACCGCGCGGCTGCTTGAGGAAAACCTGATCGAACGGATCGCGGCTGATTTGTCGCGGCTTGGTACCGATGGCCTGCGCAAGGCTGGCGGAGACGGCGCATGACCCGGCGGTCGGTCTTGACCGGCACCGGATCGGCGCTGCCGAAGCGTGCGGTCTCCAACGCCGAAATGGCGAAGATGGTCGATACCAGCGATGAATGGATCGCCGAACGCACCGGCATCCGCAATCGCTATTTTGCCGGGCCGGACGAGAATACCGCAACGCTGGCCACCGACGCCGCGCGCCGCGCGCTTGAAGCCGCCGGACTGCAGGGCAAGGACATCGGCCTGATCATTCTTGCCACGGCCACGCCCAACAACACCTTCCCGGCCACCGCCACGCAAGTTCAGCATGCGCTGGGCGCGAACGGCGGAATCGCTTTCGACGTTGCCGCGGTCTGCTCAGGCTTTCTCTATGCGCTGGGCATTGCCGATTCGATGCTGCGCACCGGCATGGCTGAAAAGGCGCTGGTCATCGGTTCGGAAACCTTCAGCCGGATACTTGATTTCGAAGATCGCGCCACGTGCGTGCTGTTTGGTGATGGGGCCGGCGCAATCGTGCTCGAAGCGCGCGATGTGGCTGAAGATGGCCCGGGCGTGCTGTTCACCAAGCTGCACGCCGATGGCGAACACTGCGATCTGCTCTACGTCGATGGCGGGCCTTCGACCACGCAAACGGTCGGTCATGTCCGGATGAAGGGGCGTGAAGTGTTCCGCCACGCGGTGACCAACCTTGCCGATGTCCTCAAGGAAACGCTCGAAGGCACCGGATTTACGGCCGACGATGTCGCGTGGGTGGTGCCGCACCAGGCTAACCAGCGGATTATCGATGCGACCGCCAGGAAGCTCGGATTGTCGCCTGACCGGGTTGTCCTCACCGTCGATCAGCACGCCAATACTTCGGCTGCCTCGGTGCCGCTGGCGCTCGATACGGCGGTGCGCGACGGCCGGATCAAACCTGGCGAGCTGATCGTGCTCGAAGCAATGGGCGGTGGCTTCACCTGGGGTGCAAGCCTGATCAGGGTATAACCCCGCCGATTTGTTGCAAATCGCTGACAGTGCGTTGCAATTTGGCATGGGTGCGATATGGTCTTGCTCCCGGGTTGCGCAGATTGGGATGGGAAGGGCGAGATGCGCTCTATGAGCACTTTGACAAGGGCCGATCTGGCCGAAGCCTTGAACCGCAAGCTCGGGCTTTCGCGTTCGGAATCGCTGACGATGGTTGAATCGATTCTCGATCACATGACCTCCGCGCTCGAAAAGGGCGAGAACGTTAAGATTTCGGGATTCGGCACCTTCCTGTTGCGCGACAAAGCCCAGCGGATTGGCCGCAATCCCAAGACCGGGGTTGAAGTTCCGATCACGCCGCGGCGGGTGCTGACCTTCCGCGCCAGCCAGATGCTGAAAGAGCGGATCGCCAAGGGATGACCGGCGCTGCCTCTCCCACCTTTGCCGACGGCAAGGATCCGGAGGCGCTGCGCACGATTGGCGAAGTGGCCAAGGCTTTGGACATCCGCCAGCACGTGCTGCGCTATTGGGAAGAACAGTTCCCGATGCTCTCACCTCTGAAACGCAGCGGCGGGCGGCGCTATTACCGCGCCGCCGATATCGCACTGGTCGAACGGATTGACCAGCTGGTCCACCGCGAGGGCTATACGCTGAAGGGTGCGAAGAAGGCTCTGCTGGGCAAGGCCGAACCGGCACCAAGCCTTCCCGTGCCAACCGCGCAGCCGGTTTCCGCAGGCACCGCCCTGGCCAGCCAGTTCGCCTATCGCGCGCGGCTGATTGCGCTGCGCACCACACTGGTAAACGCGCTCCACGAAGCCTAGATAGTCCTCACGAGAGTGAGGATTTCAAGACCATGGACACGAGCTACGACGCGGACCTTGCGCTGTTTATTGGCGGCGGCTGGAAAATCGGTGAGGGGCGTGACAGCTTCCCCGTGGTCGATCCGGCCAGCGGTGAAACGATTGGCGAGGTGCCGCTAGCCAGCGCGGCCGATCTCGATGAAGCGCTGAACGCGGCTGAAAAGGCCTTTCCGCTGTGGCGCGCCACCCCTGCCGAAGCGCGCGGCGCGATCCTGCGCAAAGGCGCAGCGCTGATTCGTGAACGCAGCGATATGATCGCCCGGTTGCTGACCCTCGAACAAGGCAAGCCGATCGCCGAAGCCCGCTCCGAAGTGGCCGGTGCCGCGCAGATGTTCGATTGGTGCGCTGAGGAAGCAACCCGGGTCTATGGCCGCGTCCTGGTCCGTCCGGTCGGGCAGCGCGCGCTGGTTACCCGCCAGCCGGTTGGCCCGGTGGCGGTCTTCACGCCGTGGAATTTCCCGGTCTACCTCCTCGCCAAGAAGCTTTCCGCAGCACTGGCCACGGGTTGCTCGGTGATCGCCAAGCCGCCTGAGGAAACGCCCGGCTGCACCGCCGCGCTGGTGCGTTGCCTGATCGATGCGGGGCTGCCTGACGGCGTGTTGCAGCTGGTCCACGGTGTGCCCGATGCCGTCAGCCGCCACCTGATCGCCTCGCCGGTGATCCGCAAGGTCAGCTTCACCGGTTCGGTCCCGGTAGGCCGCCACCTGATGCGGCTGGCCGCCGACGGGCTCAAGCGGGTGACGATGGAACTGGGCGGCCACGCCCCGGTGCTGGTGTTCGACGATTGCGATCTCGACAAGACGCTCGACCTGGTGGTGCCGCAGAAATTCCGCAACGCCGGGCAGGTCTGCGTTTCGCCGACGCGGTTCTACGTCCAGGAAAGCATCTACGAACGCTTTGTCGAAGGCTTTGCGGCACGCACGCACGGCGTAACCACGGGGCATGGGCTTGATGCGGCCAGCACGATGGGCCCGCTTGCGAATGTGCGCCGCCCCGGCGCGATCGCGGCACTGGTCGAAGATGCCGCGGCCAAGGGTGCGCGGGTGATGGCCGGAGGCAAGCGCGGCAATGCCGGGTTCTTTTTCCAGCCGACGCTGCTGGCCGATGTGCCGGACAATGCCGATATCATGAACAACGAACCGTTCGGCCCGGTAGCGGTCGCGGCACCGTTTTCGACGCTGGAGGACGCGGTGGCCAAGGCCAATCGCCTGCCGTTCGGCCTCGCGGCGTTCGCCTTCACCGAAGGGCTGCGCACCGCCAATGTGCTGGGCGATGCGATCGAAGCCGGGATGGTCGGAATCAACACCTTCGCGATCAGCAGCGCCGATGCGCCGTTCGGCGGGGTCAAGGATTCAGGCTTCGGCAGCGAAGGCGGAACCGAAGGGATGGACAGCTATCTGGTGACCAAGGCGATCCATATGGCTTGAGCGGTCAGCTCAGCACCGGGCCCAGCGCAGGATCCAGATCTCTTGGCCGGGTCAAATGCACCAGCCGGGCGCAGCCGTCCTTGAGGTCCGCCCATTTGCCGATATCCAGCTCCAGCACGGCGAAGCTGGCGGTGGGGAGCTTTTCTTCGACCACATCGCGCAGCGGGCTTGAACCATCATCGGGCACCAGATCGAAGATCAGGTCTTCAAGGCCCGGGTTATGGCCGACCATCAGAATCGATGCCGGGTCACCGGCTTGTTCGCGCAGCAGATCAGCAAGGGTCACGCCGCTGGCGAGGTAGACCCGCCGATCCCAGTTGACCGCGACCGGACGTCCGATTGCTTCCGCGGCGATTTCGATCGTTTCGGCGCAGCGGATTGCGGGTGAGGCAATCATCCGTTCCCACTTGACCCCGTGATCGCGCACGTGCCCGCCCATCAGCGCCGCTCCGCACCTGCCGCGTTCATTCAGCGGACGGTCGAAATCGCGGGCGCGCGGATCCTGCCAATCGCTTTTTGCGTGTCGGAACAGGCCAAGGATTTTCAAGCGTCGCTCTCTTGCTGCGTGGGCATTTGTGAAACACTGCCCGCGACGCGATGTAAAGCCTGATCGAGTGTCAGGCGTGTTACCGGCGTACCGGGGGGAAATGCTGACAAGAGCCGGCTGGGGAAAGCGGCCGAAAGCACCACGAATTGCCCATGATCCTGCCGGCTGCGGATCAACCGCCCAAAGGCCTGGGCCAGCCGTGCGCGGATGATCCGGTCGTCAAAGGCGCTGCCTCCGCCTGCCAGGCGCCGTGCGCGGTGGAGGATCGATGGCTTGGGCCAGGGTACTTGTTCCATCACCACCAGCCGCAGCGAATGGCCCGGAACGTCTACCCCGTCGCGCAAGGCATCGGTGCCGAGCAAGGAAGCGCGCGGATCGTCGCGGAAAATATCGACCAAGGTGCCGGTGTCGATCGGATCGACATGCTGGGCGTAAAGCGGCAGGCCGCCGCGGGCGAGACGATCGGCGATCCGGCCATGCACTGCGCGCAGGCGCCGAATCGCGGTGAATAGCCCCAGTGCGCCGCCGCCCGACGCCTCGATAAGACGCGCATAGGCCCCTGCCAGCGCGGCGACATCGCCTTTGGGCACGTCGGTGACGATCAGCACTTCGGCCTGGCTCGCATAGTCGAACGGGCTTTCGAAGCTCGACAGGCGGGGGGCAAGCTGCAGCGCCGGCGCGCCCGATCGCACCACCGCGCTGTCCCAGTCATCGCCGTCCTTGAGCGTCGCCGAGGTCAGCATCACGCCGTGCGCACCTTCCAGCACCACTTTGGCAAAGGGCTGCATCGGATCGAGCCAGCGGCGGTGTAGCCCAACATCGAATTCGCGTGCCTCGGCCCGGTCCACCGCCAGCCAATCGACGAAGCTTGGATCGGCAGGTCCGCCCAGCCTATCAAGCAGCGCCTCCCACGCGGCCAGCGTATCGACCCGCCAGCCCAGCGCATGGCGCGCGCCTTCCAGCCGGGCACGGCCGGGCCCGTCAAGCCAGTCGGGCGGTTCGGCCAGGATTGCTTCGATCCGCACTCCCAACCGGATCAGGGGCCCTCGCAGTTCGGCCAGCGCTGTCTGTGCCGCGCCAGCCAGTTCGATCAGCGGGCCATCAAGCTGCGCGGCTTCGGTCTCGAGCCCGTAACCTGCATCCTGCCCGCCGCTTTCATCGCGCGCGTAAACCGTCGCCCGGACCGCGCCGAGCAGCATCTCGATCGGGCCTGATGGCATGCCTTCGCCCACGCGTTGCAGCCAGCCATCACCGGGCAGTGCCTCGGCTGCGTGGCGCGCAGCGGCAATCGCCTTGCCGCCGGCCTCGTCATAGCTGGCGAGATCGGCCAGCCGTGCCGAAAGCCCGCGGCGGCGCCCTTTGGAACCGCGCTCGGGGCCGATCACCCAGCGCCTCAGCTCGATCGTTTCGCTGCCGGTCAAGGCCGCGGCAAAGGTCGAATCCGCCGCTTCGAAGACATGATGGCCCTCGTCGAACACGATCCGCGTCGGGCGCTGCCCCGCATCGCGGCCGCGCGCGGCGTTGACCATGACGAGCGCATGGTTGGCGATTACCAGATCGGCACCTGCACTGGCCCGCACGGAGCGTTCGATGAAGCATTTGCGATAATGCGGGCAGCCGGCATAGACGCATTCGCCGCGTTGGTCGGTCAATGCGCGGATCCCGCGGACACGGAACAGCGTTGGCAGCCAGCCGGGCAGATCGCCGCCGATCATGTCGCCGTCCTGGCTGTAGGCCGCCCAGCGCGCGACCAATTGGGCGAGGATCGCGGCGCGGCCAGTGAAACCGCCCTGCAGCGCGTCTTCCAGGTTGAGCAGACAGAGGTAATTCTCGCGCCCTTTGCGCACCACCACTGCTTGGCTACCATCGGCGCGGCGGCCCGGCCCGGAATCGCTGAACGCACGGCGGCTTTCGTGGCGAAGCTGGCGCTGCAAGGCCTTGGTAAAGGTCGAGACCCAGACCGTCCCGCCCGATAGCTGCGCCCACAGCGAAGCCGGGGCGAGATAGCCCAGCGTCTTGCCGGTCCCGGTTCCGGCCTGAGCCAGCAGCAGATGCGGCAGGCCTTCGCGGCTGCGCGGGGCAAAGGCGTTCGCGGCCTCTTGCGCATAGGCGACCTGCCCGGGACGGCTTTCGGCGGTGCTCCCGGTCAGCCGGGCAAGCTGTTCCGCCACGGCTTCGCGCTGCAGCACAACCTGCGCCGGTTGGGGGCGTTCAGCCACCTCTTCCCATTCGGGCAGTCGCGAAAACAGCCAGCGCTCGGCCTTGGCCGGTGCGGCGATCCGCACGGTCAGTAGCGGGGCCCAGCTCCAGCGTAGCCGAATGAGCGATTGCAGCGCGGTCCAGGCGCCTTCGCGCGCTGGCCAATCGGGCGCGGCGCACTGGGCCAGCAGCGCTTCGGCGGCCTGTTGCAGCAGCGCGGGGACATGTTCATCGCCGCCCGGCACCGGTAGATCGAGCGACTGGGCGAGTCCTTTGGGTGTTGGCACCACGAACTGTGCGGGATGGACGAACGAAAACAGCTCAAGCAGGTCCAGCCCCGATAGATCGGGATAGCCCAGCCGCGAAGCCACCAGCGGTGCGTTGAGCAGCAGCAGCGGGGTATCGGCCGCGGCCACAATCGCCTCACCTTTGCCGCTTTCGCGCGTGGTTCCCGCGCCGTCGCGCAGCCAGCAGCCGCCGTGGCTGGCATGAAGCGCGGGCAGGGGCAGGGCGGCGGTCACCCCGCCAGCGATAGAACGGAAATGGAACACGGCGCAAGATGCTGCGCGCGGCGGCAAGGATTTTGCAAACAATCGCTGCCATAGCGGCGCAATGGATAGCAGCGCCTCCGCGCCCGACAGACAACGGCTCGAAGGGCTCGATGCCCTGCGCGGGATCGCGGCGTTCATGGTGCTGCTGTTCCACGTCGAATATGCCTTTGGGCTGACCCCGCATTTCCAGCGCGCTTACCTGTCGGTCGATTTCTTCTTCCTGCTGAGCGGCATGGTGATGGCGCGCCAGTATGAGGGGCGGTTTCCCGATACGGCTGCGTTCCTGCGCAAGCGGCTGGCGCGGTTGTGGCCGGTCATGGCGATCAGCGCGGCTCTGGGGACCATTGTCTTTGCCCCGCAGATGCCGCCCCTGGGCGCGCTCATGGCCTGCCTGATGGGGCTGCTGCTGGTGCCGTGGCTGGGGTCTGACAAAGGGCTATTCCCGCTCAATCCGCCGGCTTGGTCGATCCTGTTTGAACTGCTGGCCAACGCGCTCCACGCCGCCGTGCTGCACCGGCTGGCGACCGGCTGGCTGTTGGCGATCAGCGCGCTGTGCGGTGCCATCCTGCTTGCCAGGGCGCCCAATCTCGATCTTGGCGCGGTGCGCGAATATGCAGTGCTCGGGGTCCCGCGGGTGGTGATGAGTTATGCGCTGGGCATTGCGCTATGGCGGCTGCGCGGGCGCTTGCCGCGCCTTCCGGCCTGGCTTGGATTGGCGCTTGTCCCCGCCGTAATTGTCAGCCTGCCGCGCACCGCGCTGACCCCGCTATATGGCGATCTTGGCTTTGCCCTGATTGCCGCCCCGCTCGCGCTGATCGCCGGACTTTCGCCGCTTGGCTTCGGACGCCGCGCGCTGGTCTGGCTCGGCTGGCTGTCGTTCCCGCTCTATGCGGTGCACTATCCGGTGCTGATGTTCATGGGCAAGTTCACCGGCCCGCTGCCCGCCGTGCTGACCGCGCTGGGCCTCGCCTGGCTCAGCGCCCACGGCGTCGATGCGCTGCGCGCGCGGTTGACCGGCACTCCTGCGCAGGCCACGCTGCCGCCATGCCGAATCCAGACCGCGCCGCACTGATCGACCGTTTGCCCAAGGCGGAACTGCACTTGCACATTGAAGGCTCGCTTGAACCGGAGTTGCTGTTTGCGCTGGCGGCACGCAACGCGGTGGCGATCCCCTTTGCCAACGTGGAGGAGGTCCGCGCAGCGTACGATTTCTCGAACCTGCAGGATTTCCTCGATATCTATTATCAGGGCATGGCGGTGCTCCAGACCGAGCAGGACTTCTTTGACCTGACCTGGGCCTACCTGCAGCGCGCTGCGGCTGACAATGTCCGCCATGTCGAGATCTTTTTCGATCCGCAGGGGCACACTGCGCGCGGGGTGGCGTTCGAAACGGTGCTGGACGGGATCGAACGCGGGTTGATCGCGGGGCAGCGCGAACTTGGCATCACCTTCCGCCTGATCATGTGCTTCCTGCGTCACCTTAGCGAGGAAGACGCCTTTTCCGCGCTTGAACAGGCCATGCCGCATCTGGACCGGATCCACGGGGTGGGGCTCGATTCTTCCGAGCTGGGGCATCCGCCTGCAAAGTTTGCGCGGGTCTTTGCCAAGGCGCGCGCACTGGGGCTGCATGTTACCGCGCACGCCGGCGAAGAAGGACCGCCCGAATATGTTCGCGAGGCGCTCGTCCTGCTCAAGGTTGAACGGATCGACCACGGCAATCGCGCGCTGGAAGATCCCGCGCTGGTGCGCCGGATCGCGGCGGAAGGGATGACGCTGACGGTCTGTCCGTTATCGAACCTCAAACTGTGCGTAATAGATGAGATTGCGCAGAGCCCGGTCCGGCAAATGCTTGATCTTGGCCTGATGGTGACGATCAATTCGGACGATCCGGCCTATTTCGGCGGTTATGTCGGCGCGAATTATTACGCAGTGGCTGATGCGCTGGATCTGAGCGCGGATCAGATCGTGCGGCTGGCGCAGAACAGTTTCACCGGCTCGTTCCTCTCGGACGCAGAGAAGGCACTGCACCTCGAGCGCATCGCGGATGCGGCGAATGGCTGACAAGCTCTACCTGACCGCCGACCGGCTGCTGGAAGACAGCTTTCGCCTCGCCAACATGGTGCTTGATGCGGGGTTTCGCCCGACGCATATTGTCGGCATCTGGCGCGGCGGCGCGCCAGTGGGGATCGCGGTGCAGGAACTGCTCGCCTACAAGGGGATCGAGTGCGATCACATCGCGATCCGCACCGCCAGCTACACCGGGATCGACCAGCAGGAGAAGGAAGTCCGCGTCTATGCGCTGGGTTACCTGATCGATGTGCTGGATCCCGAACACCGGCTGCTGGTGATCGACGACGTGTTCGATACCGGCCGCTCGATCGAAGCGTTTCTTGCGGAACTATCGGCGCGGTGCCGCCACAACATGCCGCAAGTGGTCAAGATCGCGACCGCCTATTACAAGCCGAGCCGCAACAAGACCCAGGTAAAGCCTGATTTCTATGTCCACGAGACCGAAGAATGGCTGGTCTTCCCGCATGAGATCTGCGGGCTGAGCGAGGATGAGATCAGGGCACACAAGCCGGGGGCGGGGCTGATTTTGGGCAATCGGGCATAGACTTCTGGAACGCCGTTTAACCGCGCTCGTCTCGGTGTTCTCAGGGTGTCCAGCCGGTGTCGACGGCATCGCGATAGACGCGAAGCTTGGAACTGCGGGTTTGGGACTTTTCCGAACTCGCGTCTGAATAACTGTGGCGCGTATAACAATCTGCTGTGCCGATCGTGCCCGCGTAGGCATCGTGGATATAGTCCGTGAATTCGTTCGAGAAGCGGCTATTGTTGCCGTAGTACCCTTCGAAAACCCCCGTGTAATATACCGTGCTGTGGGTGCCATCGACCAGATAGCAATAGAAATAGACGTTCCCGCTCTGGGCTTGCAGGGGACCCGACATCAAGGTCAGGGCGCCCGCAAGCGCAGCGGCAATGGCGGATATCCTTTTCACGGTGTTTTCCTCTCCAATCGTGTTGCAACTCGAAGGAATGATCAGTCCGGATGTCGTCATCCGTTGCTCGATCTGCCTTGAGCGGGAACAGAATTAGACAAAAAACCTGACTAGCAATGTGATGCGGGTCACACAGGAGGCGTGCGCGAAAGTCACCAATCCACCGCAGCGCTAAGCCGCGCCGCCACCCGGACCTTGCCCAGCACTTGCATCATTTCGTGCAGGTCCGGCGTGTTGCGCCGCGCGGCGAGGACGACGCGTAGGACACCGGCGAGATCGCCGAAATGGCCGATGTATTGGTCGGGCGCGGCCTTGAAGGTCTTGGCGTTGGGGGCGTAGCCGAAGCCGAGGCCCAGATCGCGCAGCCATTCGAGCCACTGGTCGCGGTCCAGCGCGGGGTCATAGTCTGCCGCAACCTTGGTCAGCAGCCCGGCCGGGGCGGGCGG
This sequence comes from Novosphingobium sp., assembly GCF_031417815.1. Taxonomy (GTDB): domain Bacteria; phylum Pseudomonadota; class Alphaproteobacteria; order Sphingomonadales; family Sphingomonadaceae; genus Novosphingobium. The sequence goes on from NZ_JANOWI010000043.1 coordinate 11,948, forward strand.
CTGGAGCGCCTTGAACGCCTCCTGCGCCTCACCCAGCAGTTCTGCGTAGCGATCATCGAAGAAATAGCCGATGTCGGTGGGCAATTGCTCCCACCGAACGATGTCCTTGCGCGGGCGCTCGCCGTGGCGTTCGATATCGAGGATTGCCTGGCTGTACTCAGCGTCCTGCGCGAACCGGACCGCGAAATCGGGGTGGTGCGCGCTGGCCCAGACCAAGGCCGCGTCGTAGATTTCCTTCGCGCTCATCGCCCCGACCACATCGCGCGATACAGAATCGAGCTTGGCCAGATCGAACAACGCGCCCGAGCGGCTCATCTGATCGAGTTCGATCGCGAACTCCTCGTGGCTGACGCCGGGGTTGGCCACGCGCCAGTCCTCGAAGCGGCCGTCGATCAGGTTGAGCAGGTATTCGGTCACCGCGCCTTTGGGATAGCCGGCTTCCATGTACCAGCCGACCGAGGCTTCGGGATCGTGGCGCTTGGACAGTTTGCGGCGCGATCCGCTGTCCTGCTTTTCAATCGGGCTGATGTGCGCGAAACGCGGCGGCGTCCAGCCGAACAGGGCGAACATCTGCGCGTGCATCGGATAGCTCGCCAGCCATTCGTTGCCGCGCACCACATCGGTGGTCCGCATGAAGTGATCGTCGACCACATGGGCGAGGTGATAGGTCGGCATGCCATCGGCCTTGAGCAGCACCACGTCGGTCTGGTTGGCCGGGAACTCGAGATCGCCCCGGATCGTATCGGGCAGGGTGACGCGTTCGTCGCGCCCGCCGGTGGAGCGCAGTCGCACGGTGAACGGCAGGCCTGCAGCAAGCGCGGCTTCGACCTCGGCCTCGGTCTTGTCGCGCCAGATCGCCCAGCTGCCGTAATAGCCGGGCTGGACCTTGCGCTTGGCCTGCTCGTCGCGCAGCGCCTGCAATTCCTCGGCGCTGGCGAAGCACGGGTAGGCGTGGCCTTGTTCCAGCAGCCAGCGCACGCAGCTTTGGTAGATCGGCATGCGTGCACTCTGTCGGTAGGGGCCATAGGCGCCAATTTCCTGACCATCGGCGATCTCGCCCTCGTCAGGCGAAAGGCCATAGCTGGCGAGCGAAGAAACGATCAGATCGACCGTGCCTTCGACTTCGCGCTTCTTGTCGGTGTCTTCGATGCGCAGATAGAAAACCCCGCCGCTCTGGTGGGCAACGCGGCGCGAAACCAGCGAGGTGTAAAGCCCGCCGATATGCATGAAGCCGGTCGGGCTGGGGCCGAAACGGGTGACGCGCGCGCCATCGGGCAGATTGCGCGGAGGGAACTTCGCTTCGAGTTCGCCCAGTGTAAAAGCGGCTTGGGGGGTAAAGACTGCACTATCCATCGCCGCCCCTTAGAGCGTCCTCCAGCCAAGGGGAAGGGCGGTTTATGCTTGCGCGATGCCTGCAAATTGGGGAAGGCCCGCGCGCTATGACCGATACCGATCTCCATTCCGCCGCACAGGTTTCCAAGGCTTGGCCGTTCGAGGAAGCGCGCAAGCTGCTCAAGCGCTATCCGGATGGGAAACCGGGCGGCACAGCGGTGCTGTTCGAAACCGGCTATGGGCCCAGCGGGCTGCCGCATATCGGCACCTTTCAGGAAGTGCTGCGCACCACGCTGGTGCGCCGCGCCTATGAGACGCTGACCGGCGGCGCGCCGACGCGGCTGGTGGCCTTTTCGGATGACATGGATGGCCTGCGCAAGGTGCCCGACAACCTACCCAACCAGGGGCTGCTGACCGCCTATCTTGGCCATCCGCTGAGCCGGATTCCCGATCCGTTCGGCAAGTATGAAAGCTTCGCCCACCACAACAATGCAATCCTGCGCGAATTCCTTGACCGGTTTGGGTTCGATTACGAATTTGTCTCATCCAGTGATCGTTACAATGCGGGCGGGTTTGATGATGCGCTGAGGGGCGTGCTGCGCAATTTCCAGGCGATCATGGACATCATGCTGCCAACTCTGCGCGAAGAACGCCGCCAGACCTATTCGCCGGTCCTGCCGGTCAGCCCCAAGACCCATCAGGTGCTGCAGGTGCCGGTCGAAGTGATCGATGCCGAGGCCGGGATCGTCCGCTTCGAAGATCACGGCGACACGGTTGAGAGCTGCATCTTCGGCGGCCAGGCCAAGCTGCAGTGGAAAGTCGATTGGGCGATGCGCTGGGTGGCGCTGGGCGTCGATTATGAAATGTGCGGCAAGGATCTGACTGACAGCGTGCGCGAAAGCGGGCGGATCACCCGGGCGCTCGGCGGCCGCCCGCCCGAAGGGATGATTTACGAACTGTTCCTCGATGAAGAGGGCCAGAAGATCTCCAAGTCCAAGGGCAACGGCCTGACCATCGACCAGTGGCTGAGCTATGGCAGCGAGGAGAGCCTGGGGCTGTTCCTGTTCCGCGAGCCCAAGAGCGCCAAGAGCTTGCACGCCGGGATCATTCCCAAGAACGTCGATGAATACTGGCAGTTCCGCGAAAAGCTTGCCAGCCAGCCGATCGAACAGCAGCTGGGCAATCCGGTGTGGCACCAGCTGCGCGCCAACGGCTACCACGGCGGCGATGGCGACAAGCTGCCAGTGACGTTCAGCCTGCTGCTGAACCTGGTGGGCGTGCTGGGGGCAGGGGCCACGCGCGAGCAGGTCTGGTCATACCTTGCCAATTATGTGCCCGATGCCGATCCCGCGCAGTACCCCGCGCTCGACGGGCTGGTCGACAAGGCGCTGGCCTACAACCGCGATTTCGTGGCCCCCACGTTGCACCGCCGCAAGCCCGCTGCGAACGAGGCCGAGGCGCTCGCCGCGCTTGATGCCGAATTGGAAAAAGCGGGCGCGGATGCCAGCGCCGAAGATCTGCAGACCATGGTTTACGAGATCGGCAAGAACCCCGACTTCGGCTTCGAGAACCTGCGTGATTGGTTCAAGGCGCTGTATGAAACGCTGTTGGGATCAGGCCAGGGGCCGCGCATGGGCAGCTTCATCGCGCTTTACGGCGTCGCCAACACCCGGCTGCTGATTGCCGAAGCGCTGGCCTAGGCCAGCGCTCTTCGCTGCTCGGCAATGGCCTGGGCAGCGACGAGCGTGATGCCTCGCGCGGCAGACAACCGGTCGAGCGCAATGTCCTGGCTGCGCTTGAGCGCGGCGATCGCACCAGCCTCCAGCAGCCCGGCTTCGGCGGCGATCTCCCAGCCGCCCAGCATCGGCACGGTCAAGGCCCCGCGTGCGGCGGCTTGTTCCACCTGGGCCAAGCTTGGCACGCGCGGATCACCGTGTTTCATCGCCTTTACCAGCGCCGCCTTCCACGGTGCATCCTGCTGCGCCTGCGCAAGCGCTGCGGCGCGGGACTCGGCGATGCCGGGATCGGCCACCACGCCGTGCTGCAGCACCAGCGGTGCGTCTTTATGCGTTGCGCAGGCAAAACCTGGCGTGGCGACGAAGGCATCGAGATCATCTGCGGCAAAGGCCGCCGCGCGCGAATAGTGTAGCGGGACCGAGCGGCAGGTCAGCGGGCGGCGCTCGTAGATCGAGCAGGCTGTGCCGCTGAGCGCCGGGCAGCCCGCGCCGACCGGATCGAACGCCAGCGCCGAGACGGTCAGGTAGAATGTGCACTGTTGCACGCTGCTGCCAATCTGCGCTTTGCCATTGAAGGCATGCGCGGCGAACGTGCCCAGCAACTTGCGCGATTCGAAGAACCGCGCAGCTGCCGCATCGCGCGACGCGCCATCGGCAGGGTAGTCGGCCACACTGCGCGGCAAGCTGTAGCGCCGGAACAGCAGTTGCCAGACGAACACGTCAGCCAGTGCCGCGGCTTCGCCCAGTTCGACTTCTGGCGCGCGGTTGCAGCATTTGCCGCACTGGGTGCAGGCGAAGCGGCGAGTGGCTTGATCCACGCTCATCCTTCGATCACATGCGGGACAAAGCGCGCCCGGTTGCCAGTGATCAGGCCATCTTCGCGGATGCCCATTCCGGCGGCTTCGCCTGCCACGCACCACGATCCCAGCACCGGATAGCCGCGCCCGAAATCGCGCAGCGGGTAAAGCTCCTGATAGACCAGGCGGCTGCGGCCGTAATCGCCGCTGCTGCGCTGTACCACGCGCCCGGCCTGGACCACTTCGATGTTCGCGCCTTCGCGGGCGTGAACCGGTTTGGAAACGTAGTTGCCTTTGATTGCATGCGGATCGAACGCGGCAGGCAGAAGGTTGGGGTGGCCGGGGAACATGTCCCACAGCACCGCCAGCACCGCCTTGTTGCTCCACATCATTTTCCACACCGGTTCGAACCACAACGTATCGCCAAGCCGCGGCAGCACCGCCTCGCCAAACTCTTCCAGCGCCAGCCATTCCCAGGGATAAAGCTTGTAGAGCGCGGTGATCAAATATTCGTCCTGGTCAACAATCCGCCCATCGGCGTCGATCCCGATCTGGTCGATCAGCACTGCGCGCGTGGTTAAGCCGGCCTGCGCGGCGAGATCGCGCATATAGGTGGTGGTGATGGTGTCTTCGTGCGCATCATCATCGGTGTGCGTGCACCACAAGGTGCCGCCCGGGATCAGCGGGGCGAGGTGCTGCCAGCGCGCCAGCAGCTTTTCGTGCAGGCTGTTAAGCTGGTCGAGCGCGGGGAACACCGCCTCTTTCCAGTACCACTGCACGATTGCGGTTTCCAGCAGCGATGTCGGCGTATCGCAGTTGTATTCGAACAGCTTGGGCGGGCCTGAGCCATTGTAGCCGAAATCGAAGCGGCCATAATCGAGCGCGGGGAGGGCGCACTTCCAGGCGCTGCTTACGGCATCGTGATAGCCGGTCGGCACGCCGCACAGCGAAAGCAGCCGCGCATCATTGGCGATCTTTTCGCCGGCCTCGCGGTAGAGACCGTGAACCTCTTCGGTGGCCGCCTCGATTGCCTCGATCTCGGCCAGAGTAAAGCAGTAGCAGGCGCTTTCGTCCCAATAGGCACCATCCGCATCGGAATGCCAGATCAGACCCAGTTCCTCGACCTGACCCTGCCAATCCTGCCGTGGCTGAAGCGTCAGCCTGCGCATGCTTCAGGAGCGTCCGCTGCCAAAGCTGCGCCCGCTGGAACCAAAACCGCCGCGCGCCCTGGCCGCAGAACGGGTCAGGTTGGTGTGGCTTGGCGCACTGGCATAGCTGGTGCCCGCCGCGGGGGTGCGCGATCCCTTGATCCCCAGTTTGGGATCGTTCACGGAATCGCCGTAGTAAGGCAGCCGCGAACCGCGATTGATATAGTACCAGGCCAGAAGCCCGGCTCCGGCGATACGGGGAGTGCGGCAGTTGCCATCATCGACCCGGCGTCCGGCTTCATCGACGCACACTGCGGTATCCTTGTCGGCATAGCTGTCATCCCAGTCGTTGCCGGAAGAACAGGCCGAGAGTGACGAAAGCGTGGCGGCCATCGCGGTGGTCAGGGCAAGATGCTTTTTGCTGGCCATCATCATGGAACCATGCACGCGGCCTGGAGGATCCCCACGCCAAGGCCAATCCCGCCGACGAACTGCCCCGATGCTGTGCACCCTTCGGCAATGCGACTGGAAATTGTACGGAACAAGAAGCGGGCGATCACCACGAACACGCCCAGTTGCACAAGGGCCGCAACAACGCCCCACAGCAGCATGTCGGCCAGGTTGACCGAATTGGCGATCACCATGGCCAGCGGAATGGTAAAGCCGATGAAGGTGCCGGTAAGCTGGATCGCGGCGGCGCTGTTGCCTTCACGGATCAGAGCGAATTCACGGTGCGGGGTGGCCAGCGAATAGAGGTAAAGAAACGCCACGGCGAGCGCCAGCGCGGCTGCAAAATAGGCGAGGAAGTGCGGCAGGGTGCCAAGGAAATATTCAAGCATCGCGGGTTCCTCTTGCGTACCGCATAACTAGAGCAGCTTCGCTATGAACTGGCAACGGTTCCGCCCAGCGCGATCCACCGGTCGATCTTGGCTTCCAGGATAGAAAGGCGCAGCGCCCCCGATCCAAGCACCTGATCGTGAAATGCGCGCACATTAAAGCGCGGGCCCAGCGCGGCCTGCGCCTTGCGCTTCAGCCGCTGGATGGTCAGCGCGCCGATCTTGTAGCCCAGTGCCTGACCCGGCCAGGCGATATAGCGTTCCACTTCGGCGGTCGCATCGCTTTGCCCCATGCCCGAATTGCCCAGCATATAGGCAATGCCCTGTTCGCGGCTCCAGCCCTTGGCGTGGATCCCGGTATCGACCACCAGTCGCATCGCGCGCAGCATCTCGTCGTCCAGCGTGCCCCAGTGCTGCAGCGGATCCTTGAACAGCCCCATGTCGTAGCCCAGCGTCTCGGCATAGAGCGCCCAGCCTTCGACGTAGGCATTGTTGCCGCCGAAGCGCTGAAAATCGGGTAGTGAGCGGTCTTCGAGCGCCAGGCTGATCTGGAAATGGTGCCCCGGCGCGCCTTCGTGGAGATAGAGCGTGGTAATCCCGGTCAGAAACCGGCTGGGCAGGTCGTAAGCGTTGTAGAAGAACACTCCCGGCCGCCGCCCATCGGGCGAACCCTGGTTATAGCTTCCGCCCGCCTCGTACTTTTCGCGGTAGGCTGGGTAGGGCCTGATTTCGAGCGCGGTGCGCGGTGTCCGGTTGAAATAGCGTGGTACCTGCACGTCGACGGCCCGGGCTACCTCGGCGAAACCATCGGCCAGCTCGGCGCGGGTCTTGGGGTGAAACCGCGGCGCGGTGCGGATGTGATCGAAGAACCCGGTAAGCGGTCCGGCAAAGCCGATCGCCACCTTGACCTTGTTCATCTCGCCCTGGATTCGCGCAACTTCGGACAGGCCTAGCTGGTGGATCGCTTCGGGCTGGAGGTTGAGTGTGGTGTGTTCGGTGATGGCCAGACGATAGACGTTGGCGCCGCCCTTCATCGCCGTGATGCCCGGCGCTTCGCGCGCTTCGGGCAGGTATTCGCCGGCCAGGAAATTGCGCAGATCGCGGTAAGCGGGGTAAATTCGCCCGCGTGTGATCGCATTGTATTGCTGCGCCAGTTCGGCCCGGCTTTCGGGCGGTACGCTGTCCGGAAACTCCCGCACCGCTGATGTAAATGGCGATTGCTCTGGCGGTTCTGCCAGGATCGCATCGATTTGCGCGATCATGTTGGCCACCGTCATCCGGCTTTCGACCACGCCGCTGGCGATCCCTTCGCGGAACCGGGCGATGGCATTGTCAATCACTTGCGGGAATGCGCCGATATAGTCGAGATTGCGGCGGTAATCGGCCTCGCCAGCATAGCTCAGCTCGCCCCCTTTGGAGACGATCGAGGCGAATTCGACATGGAAACCGCCGAAATGATTGAACGGCCGCACTGCGCTCAGCGCAACGTAATCGGGCCGCAGCCGTTCGGCCTCCTCGCGCGTGTCGGCCAGCATTGAATCGAGCGAAATCCGCCGTTCGGCGCTGAGCTGTGCGCGGTTGATCCGGCCGAGGCGCTGCAGCGCCCAGCGGTTCAGCATCCGCCAGGCTTGCACTTCGGCGGCGGTATAGCTGTGGCGAAACGCCTCGACATTGGGGCCGCCGCCGCGATCGACCATGCCGAGCGGATCGAGCGCATCCGCGCGCGCGGTAATGTCCTGCAGCAACGCCATCAGACGCGCGTCTTCGCCTTCTGCAGGGGCCGCGGCAGCGGGCAGTGCCGGACCCAGCGCAAGCGCCATACCGCTGCCGACAAAGCGCCGACGTGACAGCGTCAGACCATGGATCAGCCCCATTTGCGCGAACGATACCACTTGGTGATGATGTATTTGGTTCCCTGGATCACCGGCGTACCGGCGTGCATCGTATCTTCGTTGGGAGTACCATCGGCCTGGTTGTTGTTCCAGATCAGCAGCCCGCCGCGCTGCGGCTTCACCGCGATCCCAAGGTTGGTGAAAGCGGTCGTGCCGCCATCCTCGACATCGTTGAGGAAGATCATCGCGGTGATCGAACGCTGTCCGCCGTTCTTCACTTCCCGCTTCCAGTAATCGGCCTTGGTCCAGAACAGGTCCATGTGGTGCTTGAATTCCTGCCCCACTGCATAACGCTGGCCCTGGATCGTTTCGCCCCAGGCGTGCGGAATGCCAAGCAGGGTATCGATCCGCGCTTCGACCTTGCGGACGAACGGATCGCCCGCTTCGACATTGCCCGAGCTGCTGGTGCGCCACACTTCTGTGTTGCCGTGATCGAGCACCGTGGAAGGCTGCGCGGTGCGATCAATCATGCGGATCGTTTCGGCGCATTCGGCTTCATCCAGGAAATCGTGCACCCACCAGATTTCGGCCCGATCGGTTTCGATGCGCTGGACGCGCGGATCAGCATCCAGCTTGCGCCGGACATGCGCGCCGACCCGCAGCAGAGCCACTTTGTCAGGCGCGGGGGCATCAACGAAACTCATCGTTCCTGACTATCCGATTGATCGCCAAGGGCAAGAGTGGATCGACTGGCAGCGCGGCCGCCAGCGCGGTTTGCCCTTGCCGCCGCGGACAGTTTACGCCAGCTTGGCCGGCAATGGAAACTGCGACCACCTCCGCCGCCCGCTATTCGCGCGGCGCGATCATCTTGCACTGGCTGATTGCCGTGCTGATCATACTCAATGTCACGGCGGCCTGGGTGTCTGAAGACATGCCCAAGCCCGATCGCGCGATGATCATGGGTAATCACAAGGCAATCGGCATCACGATCCTGCTGCTGACGGTGCTGCGCATCGTCTGGCGCGTCGCGCACCGTCCGCCCGCGATGATCGAGACGCTGAAAGCCTGGGAAGCGGCGCTGGCCCGGGTGACGCACGTGGTGTTCTATTTCCTGATGCTGGCGATCCCGCTTTCGGGCTGGGCCATGTCTTCGGCGTTCGGCAAGGGCAAGGGCGTATCGATCTTTGGCCTGTTCACCATGCCAGCCTTGCCGGTCGCTTATGACAAACCGACTGCGGAGATGTTTGCTGAAATGCATGAGGTGCTTGCCACGCTGATGCTGGTGCTGTTCGCCCTGCACGTGGCCGGCGCGCTCAAGCATCAGTTCCTCGATCGCGACGGCACGCTGCGCCGCATGGTGCCGTGGCTGCCCTGATCACGCGTCCGAAACAACGCGGGGTTCCGTCACCGAAGTGACGGAACCCCTTGTCGTTCTGGGTGGGTAACTTACCAGAAGAAGTCGTAGATCACGTCAACCACTTCGCCGCTGTAGATGTCGACCAGCACGGCGTCGTCGTAGTACCGGACCCAGCGATAGGGGCCGTAGACATCGGGCAAGCGGTAGTTGCCCGGATCGTTGATCCAGTAGCGATCACCGAAGAACAGGGCATCGAGGAAGAAGCCAACCGTCAGGCGGCGATAGCTGTAGTTCCGGTAGGGCGAATAATAGACCCCGACGCGGTAATAGCTGGGATTGCGGCTGCGATACGAATGCCAGTCGTACCGGTTGTTGTGGCGCCAGCGATTGTCCCAGCGGTGATCGTCGCGGTAGTAGCCATCGTCGTGCGAGGTGCGGCTTTGCCGGCGCGGATCCCAGTGCCCGGTACGGCTGGTATCGCGGCGATCATCGCGCCGGTCGCGCAAGTCGCCGCCGCCGCTGGTCTGGCGGTTGTCGCCCCAGCTGCCTTGACGGGTTTGCTGGGTCTGTTGCGGCGCAGCCTGCCCATCGCGGCTGCGGCCTTGCCAGGCCGGGCGCTGATCCTGCCGGTCGCTGCGCTGGCCATTCCAGCCGCCCTGCCGAGACTGCTGGGTCTGCTGCGGGGCCTGGCCGCGGTTACCGTTGCCGCCCTGCTGGGCCTGCCGCGACTGTTGCGGAGCCTGGCCACGGTTCCAGTTGCCGCCTTGCTGGCTCTGCTGCGGCGGGGCCTGGCCGCTCTGGCCGCTCTGGCCGCGCTGCTGGCCTTGCTGGGACTGCGCCGGCGGGGTCCAGTCGGAACGGCGCTGCTGCTGCGGCGCCTGGCTTTGCTGTTGCTGCTCTTGGCGCTGCGGTGCCTGGCCCTCCCACGAGCGGTCCTGGCGGCCGCCACCACGATCATCGTCGCTGCGTTCCTGACGGCTACGATTGCCATCATCGCCTCCGCGCCCGCGGCCCGGTTCGGCCATGGCTACGCCGGGCAGTGCGACTGAAGCCAGTACGGCTGCGATCACGCCCAACCGGCCAAATCTGTTTGCGTTCCTGACGGCCATAACCGCATCTCCATCCAATGCGCCGGACACAGTGCCGACGACTCATGAAGCATGGCTATCCGATTCGCGCTGTCAGCAGCGTGAATGGTTTGTTAAGGTCTGCGTTCAGGTTTGGGGTTGGTTTGGTGAATGAATGGCGTGGCGTAGGTGGGAGATTGGACAGCCCGCTCGATTATGATAGCTTGGCGAGCATGAACTCACCGTTTCGAGCAGTGACGACACCAGAGAAGGCCCGGCTCCGGGTAGAGGACTTCCTGCTGCTCAACGACAATGGGGCTTTCGACAAATATTCCAAGACGGAGCTGATCCAGGGTGAAATCTATTTCATCAACGCCCAGCACAGCCGTCATGCCCGGATCAAGACGCAGCTGGCGATAGAGCTTGCGATTTGTTTGCGGGAATTGAGTTCGGAGTTTGAACCAATCATCGAGGCATCAACCCGGATCAGCGACGATTCACTGCCAGAGCCGGACATTGTGGTGACCAGCTACAAAGGGCCAAGCGTTGTTCCGCTGGATACGGTTGCGCTGTTGATTGAGGTGTCGGACTCGACGCTTGATATCGATCTGGGCCGAAAGGCCGACCTCTATGCCAATGCGGGTGTGCCCGAATACTGGGTCGTCGATGTCAACGAAAACCGCGTCCTGATGCATGCAAATCCGCGCGGCGATGGCAGCGGATATGACGGACAGCTGGACGTGCCGTTCGGTGAGCCGCTGCATGCGGCGACGATCGCGGGGTTGGAAGTGGAGACGGCGGGGTTGGGCTGACGGGTTGGTTATTGCAACTTCAGGACCAGCGATATTCCCCAGTTTCCCGCCGACAACTAACGCAAAAGCCCCTCCCCAGTGGGGAGGGGTAGGGGTGGGGGTTCCACGCCAGAGAGGACGCATGGCCTTGCGGCCACGCTCTCCCACCCCCGGCCCCTCCCCGACGGGGAAAGGAGTTCAGCCAAGAAGCCGGTGACACTGTGGCCTGATATGGTTCTGGTTGAATGGTTCGAGCGTTACGCGACCGAGGATAGGTATCAGACCGAGTCCAGCCGGGCGTTAAGGCGGTATGCGGCTAGGGTGGTGGGGGGAGTCCAATTTCGATTTTGCTATTCGATTCATGGACGTTGTGTGACTGTATCGCTGTGTAGGCTTGAAAAATAGCAGCAATCGCCGCCGCCGCAGCAGCAATGGCAGAGAAGATAGCAGTACGATGAGCCTTGTCTTGCGCTCTGTCGCTGGCGGCTCTCTGTTCTGCCAAAAAACTTTGCTCGTCTTGTTTAAGACGCTCAAGAAATCGCTTTAGGTGAACCAAATTTCCACCTAATTGGTCGCCGTGAACTTGCACTGCATTGACTAGGCGTTCAAATTGCTCGTCGGTCATGTTTGGCTCCCAATCGAAACTCAAATCACCTCGTCAACTTCTTATACGCCAACCTGGTCGGCCGATCCGCCGCATCGCCCAGCCTGCGCCGCTTGTCTTCCTCATAGGCCGCGAAGTTGCCTTCGAACCATTCGACGTGGCTGTTGCCTTCGAACGCCAGTATGTGGGTCGCCAGCCGATCGAGGAAGAAGCGATCGTGCGAGATCACCACGGCGCAGCCGGCGAAGTTTTCGATTGCGTCCTCCAGCGCGCCCAGGGTTTCGACGTCGAGATCGTTGGTCGGTTCATCGAGCAGCAGCACGTTGCCGCCTTGCTTTAGCATCTTGGCCATGTGCACGCGGTTGCGTTCACCGCCCGAGAGTTTGCCGACATTCTTCTGCTGGTCCGCACCCTTGAAATTGAACGCGCCGACATAGGCCCGGGTGCTCATTTCCTGCTTGTTGACGGTCATGTAATCGTGCCCGCCGCTGATTTCCTGCCAGACGTTGTTGGCCGCGTTCAGATCATCGCGGCTCTGATCGACAAAGCCCAGGCGCACGGTCGAGCCGATTTCGAGCGAACCGCTATCGGGCTGTTCCTTGCCGGTCAGCAGCTTGAAGAGGGTCGATTTGCCAGCGCCGTTGGGCCCGATGATTCCGACGATCCCGCCCGGCGGCAGCATGAACGAGAGATCTTCGAACAACAGCTTATCGCCATAAGCCTTGGTCAGGCCCTTGGCTTCGATCACCTTGCCGCCAAGCCGTTCGGGCACCTGAATGACGATCTGGGCCTTGCCCACCGATCGGTTATCCTGCGCGTTCTGCAGTTCCTCGAACTTGCGGACGCGCGCCTTGCTCTTGGTCTGGCGCGCGGCAGGGGTCTGGCGGATCCATTCGAGCTCGCGGGCCAGCGCCTTCTGCTTGCCGCTCTCCTCGCGCTCCTCTTGCGACAGTCGCTTGGCCTTGGTCTCAAGGTAAGTCGAATAGTTGCCTTCGTAGGGGAAGTATTTGCCGCGATCGAGTTCGAGGATCCAGCCGACCACGTTATCGAGGAAATAGCGATCGTGGGTGATCATCAGCACCGCGCCGGCATATTCCTTGAGGTGATTTTCCAGCCATTCGACGCTTTCGGCATCAAGGTGGTTGGTCGGTTCATCGAGCAGCAGGATCGAGGGCTTCTGGATAAGCAGCCGGGTCAGCGCGATCCGGCGCTTTTCCCCGCCCGAGAGGTTTTCCACCGACCAGTCGCCCGGCGGGCAGCGCAGCGCTTCCATCGCGATTTCAAGCTGGTTGTCGAGCGTCCAGCCATCGACCGCGTCGATCTTTTCCTGAAGGTCGCCCATCTCGGCGCCCAGCGCGTCAAAATCGGCGCCGTCTTCGCCCATTTCGATCCCGATCTGGTTGAACCTTTCGACCAGATCGGCGGTTTCCTTTGCACCCATTTTGACGTTTTCGAGCACGGTCTTGGTGTTATCGAGCTCGGGCTCCTGCTCAAGATAACCAACCGTGATATATTCGCCCGGCCACGCCTCGCCGGTGTAATCCTTGTCGATCCCGGCCATGATCTTGATCAGCGTCGATTTGCCCGCGCCGTTTGGCCCGACGATGCCGATCTTGGCACCCTGATAGAACTGCAGAGAGATATTCGACAGCACCGGCTTTGGCGCACCGGGGAAAGTCTTGGTCATGTCCTTCATGACATAGGCATACTGCGCGGCCATTTGATGGTCCTCTTGGGGATAGGCTGAAATGGGTTTGGCGCGCCTCTACAGGGGTGATGGGCGAGGGGCAAGCGCAGCGGCGCAAAGGTCGCGAAGTGCGCGCGGCACGAAGGCCAGACCGATCAGCCAGGTCGGCAGTGTCATCAGCACCCAGTAGAAGTTTTGTGACCGGGCGAAAACGCCGATCAGCACGATGAAACCGCCCAGAAACAGCAGAATGATGGTGCGCTGCTCGACCGGTGCGGCGGCCCATCCCACCAAGGCCAATAGCGCCAGACCCATCGCTGCGCGGGTCGGCAAAAGAGCAAGAACCGAAACCCCAGCAAGGTCATAAAACGCCGCACCTGGACCGCGCAAGCCCAGCCAGCCCTGCGACACGGGATCGCCAGGCAGTGTTGCCGCGTGGACCAGACTGGCGTGAAGCGCGATTCCGGCAGCGCCGAGGGCGAGAATGCCAAGCCACGCCAGGCTTTCTGCGCGCCGTCGTTCTGCCACGCTGACGATCAGCGAGAGGACGCCGTAGCAGATTGCAAGCTCGCGAAATGCAATCGCTGCCGCCACAGCAACCAAGCCGAGCCACCATGCTTTCCCGTTACGCAGTACCAGCGCAAGGCAGATCAGCAGTCCCGCCCAAACATCGTGCACGGCCACTAACAACGGGCTGAAGATCGCTGCGCTTCCTGCCACCAGCGCCAGGATTGCGGCCGCGCGTTCGAGCACGGTCGCGTGCTCGATCCGTACCAGCCATGCCGCTGCAGCCATCGCCATCAGCGCCAGCAAGGCCTGCTGCAATCTGGCCCACCCGAATGTCGCCGCGAGATAGGCCAAAGTCGGGTGGCGCACAGTGAAGAAGGGCCGGGTGGGATAGTGGTGCGACCGCTGCAGCCTGGTCGTCGTTTCGTAATAGCCTGCACCGGTGCCGATCTGCGCGGCAACGTCGCGGTACAAGGCAATGTCATTGTAAGCCACATTGCGCACAGGCCATTTATCAAGCCGATCTGCATCCCATAGGACCGCAATAAATGCGAACAGAATTGCTACAATTGCCAGCCATGCTTGCTTTCGGCTTTGTAGATTCAGCATGTTGCGTTGGTCTCCAACAAGGGCTGATCGTCACAACGTGCTGACTGCCTGTACGAATTGGGCATCAGGTTCTCGGACAAATCACTAATCGCAACGGCCAAGGGGTCAACAGGCTTGCGAAACAGGTAAGCGCGCGACGGGGGAGATGGCGGCAGCCTTGGCGGGCAATAGCTGGTCGGTGCACTGCTGCTGGACTTCATCGCCGATGTCACCTTCGCACCACCACACAAGCCGGGCATCTGACGAAAAGTGGATCTGCGCGCGATATGTATTTGGCGGCTGGGAGGCCCAAGTCGCTGTTTGCGGCACGATGGGCTACGTAAACGAACCTCTCCTCGGATCAATTTTATTGGGGAACAAGGGTAACCAGATTCTGCTGCTCGTTTTGCGGGAGTTGGCCGGGCTTTGCGGCTTGATGGTCCTCTTGGGGATAGGCGGGAACGGAAGATTCGCCGCGCCCTCTAGCCGCCCGGCGCGCCAGGGGCAAGCACGGCAACACCTGCTGGCGGCAAGGTCCGCGTGCCGAGCAGCAGCTCACCGCAAACGCCCTGCGGCAAGACGGTCGGCGCGGCACCATAGTTGAACGCAAAAGTGTGTTCACCAGCGCGGCGCAAGCGCAAACCTTCGGGCAGCGCGTGGCAGGCAAGACCCGCTTCCTGTGCCGCACGGGACAGCACTGCGCGGGCCAGACCGGGTTCGGGCCAGGCGGCAAGATAGCGCACCCGGTCATGACGATAGCTGGCCGGGGTGCCATCATCTGCGGCGAGCTCAATTTGTGCGGCAGTCTCCAGTTCCTCGCGCCAGCGCTCGATCCGCCAACCTTGCCCCTGATGGACCAGCCCCGGGCGCAGACTTTCCACCCGCACGACCTTTGCCGGGAACAGCGCCTGCAACGGGCCGGGCGGAAGCGCATCGGGTATTGCAAAATCGGCATTGCGGCTGCCGCTGCGCGGGCCGATCACGATCTGGCCGGGGAACGCGCCAAGGCTTTCCACCAGCCGTTCCGGGACATGCGGCAGGCACGGCACCACGCACAACGCATAGCCATCAAGCGCAGCACCGGGCGGCACAATGTCCACATCCAGACCCAGCTCGCGCAGCGCCGTGTAGCAGGCAAAGGCGGCCCACAGTGCCGAAAGTCCGGCGCCTTGCGGCTGGATACCGGTGATCCAGTCGGCATCATAGGCGAAGATCAGCGCAACCGCGCGCGGCGGCGGGCCAATGGCACCAATGGCGGCAACGTCAGCCGCCGCAGCCCGCACTTCGGCCAGCGCGGGTGCTGGTTCGCTATCGGGGCGCAGCAAGCCGGCGTGGTGCTGTTCCTGCGCCTTGGGAAACTGCCGCCAGCGGAAATAGCTGACCAGTTCGGCACCGTGGGCCAAGGCTTCCAGCGTCCATAGCCGGACCATGCCGGGAAGCGGGGCAGGGTTGTAGCGCGCCCAGTTGACCGGGCCGGGCTGCTGTTCGAGCACCGACCAGCGTCCGCCGCGGGTGCATCCGCGATAGAGATCGTGGTGAAACGCGGCAATATCGGGATGGCCCTGGCGGGCATAGGCCAGCTTGTCGGCCTCGCTGAACGGGAAGCTGTCGAGAAAGCCAAGCGGATAGCTGTCCCAGCCCAGCACATCGCAGTGCCAGCCCAGATCGTGGTGATCATAGTCGGTGAAAAAGCCCATCGCGTTGTGGGTAATGTCGCGCCCCGGGGAAAGTTCGCGCAGCACCGCCACTTGCGCACGGTGAAAGGCGATAACCTGATCGGACGAGAAGCGGCGGAACGCCAGCCAGTGCGCCGGATTAGCTTCGGTCACCGTCAGATTGGGCAGGTCCACTTCGGCAAAGCTGCGGTATTCCATTGACCAGAAGACGTTGCCCCAGGCGTGGTTGAGCGCGGCGATTGTGCCGTATCGCGTCTCCAGCCAGGCGCGGAATGCTTGTGCTGCCGCCGGCGAATAGCTCAGCACCGTGTCGTGGCAGCCGAATTCGTTGTCGGTTTGCCAACTCACCACGCCGGGATGCCGGCCATAGCGTTCAGACACCGCCCCGGTTATGCGCACGGCCTCGGTGCGGTACCCATCGTGGCTGAAGCAATAGTGTCGCCGCGATCCGAAGGTGCGGGGGCGGCCATGGCGATCGGTCGCCACCATATCGGGCATCTGGTCCACCAGCCACTTGGGCGGCGTCGCGGTGGGGGTGCCAAGAATAATGCCAAGCCCCGCCGCGTGCAGCACCGCGATTACCCGGTCGAGCCAGCCCCAGTCAAACCGGCCCGGTTCGGGCTCGATCCGGCTCCAGGCAAATTCGCCGATCCGCACCCGGCTGAGCCCGGCTTCGACCATGCGGCGCGCGTCGTCCGCCCACAGGCTTTCATCCCAGTGTTCTGGATAATAGCACACGCCAAGGCGCATGGGCTGGTCGCTGGGGGAATTGGGCGTTAGGCTCATCGCCAAAGCACTAAGGGTGCTGGCCGCCGGGTCAACAGGCACGGCACCAATGGGGGAGAACATGATGGGCGAACTGGCGGGCAGTCTGGGCGGACAATTGCTGATCGGCGCAGCTATTCTGCTGTTTATTGCCTTTATCACCTTTCGGACCACGACCAAGGCGGCGCATCCCGCGCACGATGGATCGGCCAGAGACGTTTATCTGGCGGGCGGTGGCCTTAAATGGCTGTTTGTGGCGGGATCAATCACGCTGACCAACCTGTCGACCGAACAGCTGGTCGGCATGAACGGCAACCAGATGCTGCTGCTGGCGTGGTGGGAGCTGGCGGGGTTTTGCGGCCTGATGTTCCTCGCCTGGGTGATGGTCCCGGTCTACTACCGCACCGGCTGCACCACGGTGACCGAGCTGCTGGAAAAGCGCTATGGCGGGGGCAGCATCCGCACGCTGATTTCGGCGCTGTTCCTGATCGGCGCGGTGCTGATCTATATGCCCGCTGCGCTCTATTCGGGGGCCTTGTTCCTTAAATCGATGTTCGCGGTCGATTGGCCGCTGTGGTATTTTGCGGCGCCGATGGCGGTCGTCGCGGCGCTTTACACCATCCTGGGTGGTCTGCGCGCGGTGGCGGTGATGGATACCTATTCGGGTATCGGCGTACTATCCATCGCCATGCTCGTGGTGTTTCTTTCGCTGAACGCGATCGGCTGGGATTTCTCGGGCGTGCCGGCAGAGCGGCTGAGCATGGTGGGCGCGAAAGATTCGCCGATCCCGTTCCACACGCTGTTTACCGGGATGGTGTTCATCCAGATATTCTATTGGTCCACCAACCAGCCGATCACCCAGAAAGCGATGACCGCGCCAACGGTGAGGGAAGCGCAAAAGGGCGTGCTGGCTGCGGCGGCAGTGCGGATCCTGATCGTGCCGCTGATCGTGGTGGTGCCCGGCGTAGTCGGCTACAAGCTGTTCGGCGACGTGGATGATGCCGCCTATGGCCGGGTGGTGTTCGAAGTCTTGCCGCACTGGATGACGGGAGCCTTTGCGGCGATGATGGCAGGGGCGGTGATTGCCCACACCGCCGCGATCCTCAACGGCACGGTGGCGCTCTATGCGGTGGATTTTCACACCAAATTCATCGCCCCGGTGAAAGACCACTGGCGGCTTTCGGCCACCGTTTCGGCGGTGCTGACCGTGACCTCGATCCTGCTGGTGCCGGTGTTTGAAAACGCCAAGAGCATCATCAATCTGCTCCAGCAATTGAACGGGCTGACCTCGATGCCGATCCTGTCGGCCTTCATCGTCGCCTTGCTGTTCCGCGGGGTGAAGGCAGGCTCAGCAGTTGCCGGGGTAGTCTTCGGGGTGCTGTTCTATGGCACGCTGAACGTCGTGCCCCTGCCGGGCTGGCTGGCATCGCTGCACTACATCGATCTGATGGTAATGACGCTGTTCGCCTCGATCCTGTTCTCGCTGGCAGTAAACCGGTTGGTGCTGGGGCAGCGGGCAACGTTCGTCGGCTGGAAGGGGATGATCCCAAAGGAGGCGAAGTGAGAACCGAAGACAGGTTAGGCTTGATTAAAAGCCGGTCGCCGAGGTGGTGTTGCACTTGTCGGTCAGAAAATTCATCGCATCCTCAATCCTGCCGATGTCTGCATAGGTCAGAATGAGTATCCATTCGACATATTCCCCTTGGCCGGTCCGGAACGCTCCTTGCAGACCAACGCCCATATCGCTTTCCCAACGCTGATCACTCGCCCCGAAGGATTTGGACCAGTCGATTATGCGGACAACTTCCGCGCCGGTCTGGGGATTGCGGGCGCGCAAGACAGATTGGCACCCCTGGCCGCTGTAGCTGTAGATCGGAGCCTTGAAGTTGGTTCGGCTGTTTTCCATCGCTCCGGTCATCAGCACGCGCGAATTGTTGCTTTGCAAGGTGCTGGCCAGAAACTGATGCGCCGAAGCGATTGTCCGGTTGTCGGTTTGCGCCGTACTGCTTGTCGCGAAACCCAGCAAGGCCAGGCATAGGCTCAGCATCGCAGTCCCGCGCCCAATGCGCGTCTTGGTAGCGGCCATGCGGATATCGAAGTCGGTACGGTGCATCGATTCCCTTCCATTCAGCGCTGCACTCGGGTCCCTTGGCAAGCGACCGACAAGGATATACCAACCCTCACATGAAACACCATGTGATCTATCTCACTGCTGCGCTGCTTTCCGCAACATCTTCGTCAATCCCCGCCGCAATGCCCGAAGGATCGGGCGTCGCCTGGGATGTCGTGGCGGACCTGACCACCGAAGTGGGCCCGCGGCTGGCCGGTTCCCAGCGTGAGGCGGCGGCGCGCGATTGGGGCGTAGCCCGGCTGACCGCTCTCGGTTTCAAGAACGTCCATATCGAACCTTTCACCATCACCGGGTTCGTGCGCGGTGCTGAAACGGCAGAGTTGACCGCGCCCTATCCGCAAAAGCTGCACATTACCGCATTGGGCAATTCGGTGCCGACGCCCAAAGGCGGGTTGCGCGCCGAAGTGGTCTATTTCGCCAGCCTCGATGCGCTGAAGGCCGCGCCCGATGGCTCGCTCAAGGGCAAGGTCGCCTTTATCGACAACCAGATGCAGCGCGCGCAGGACGGGGCGGGGTATGGCCCCTATGGCAATGCCCGGCGGCAAGGCCCGGCAGTCGCTTCGGCCAAAGGTGCGCTGGCGGCAGTGATCCGCTCGGCCGGGACCGACAACAACCGCGATCCGCATACCGGCGGGACCAGTTTTCCGGCCGGCAGTCGCGCCATTCCGGCCGGCGCGGTTTCGGCCCCCGATGCCAGCCTGATCGCGCGGATCGCCCGCAGCGGCAAACCGATGACGATCAATCTGGTGCTCGAAGGCCATCCGCAAGCCAACCTGCCATCGGGCAATGTGGTGGCCGATCTTCCGGGCCGCGACCCCGCGTTGCCGCCCATTCTGATCGCTTGTCATCTCGACAGCTGGGATCTGGGCACCGGTGCGATTGATGATGGTGCGGGCTGCGCCATCGTGGCCGCCGCCGCCTTGCGCGCGCAGCAGGGCGGCCAGCCGCTGCGCACCATCCGCGTGTTGTGGGCGGGCAGCGAGGAGATTGGCGGGTTCGGCGGCGAGGCCTATGCCAAAGCCCATGCCAGCGAACCGCACGGCGCGGCGATGGAAAGCGATTTCGGGGCCGACAAGGTGTGGCGCGTGGGTTTCAATCTGGCCGATACCAATAAGCCGCTGCGCGATACGATCGTTGCGGCGCTGGCGCCGTGGGGCATCGTCGTCAGCCCGAACAAGGCCAATGGCGGCACCGATGTCGAACCGATCATCGCGGCGCAGAAGCTGGGGGTGATCGACATGGATCAGGACGGCACCCACTATTTCGATCTGCACCACACGCCCGACGATACGCTCGACAAGATCGATCCGGCGCAGCTGGAACAAAACGTTTCGGTCTGGGCGATCGTGCTGCGGATCCTGGCGGGTGAGGCAGGGCCGATCAGCGGCGGCTGATCGCGCGGCCCAGCTGCCAGGCGCCGCGCGGCACCAGCGCGAGGCCTGCCGCCCAGGCGGGCAGCAGCAGGAAGCCCCAATAGAAATTGTCGGGCCGCGGGAACAGCGCGATGGCCAGCGCATAGCCCGCCAGGCACAGCAGCACGAACCGCCCCGCGCGCCATTCCAGCGCCAGCCAGCCGAGCAGCGGTAGCAGGGCAAGCGCCATGGCCGGCCCACGGGCAAGCTGCTGCAACAAAGTGGTGCCGACCAGGGCCTGCAGCAACCCGCGCAGGCCAAGCCCGCTGCTCCATCCCGGCGAGCTGAGATCGCCTGGCAGAACATGTCCGGCAACCGCCTGTGCGTGGAAAAACAGACCTGCGGCAAAGAACACGGCGAGCATGCCCCAGGCGACCAGCTCGCGGCGGCGGCCATCGGCCCATGCAAATGCCGCGGCCAGCGGCACGAACGCAAAGGCCAGCTCGCGCACCGTCAGCGCGGCGGCAATACAGGCCAATGGCAGCCACCACGGTGCCTTGCGCCACAGCGTCAGCGCGGTGGCCAGGCCGATCAGCAGCCCGCACCAGGTTTCGCTCATCGGGGTCAGCGCGGGCGATGCGCAGGCAAGGCCGCCAAGGAACACCGCAAAGCCAATCGCACCGCGTTCGGTCCGGGTCAGCGGCCCCGGCATGGCCAGCGGCCACAACGCGGCATTGGCCAGCAACAAGGCAATCTCCAGCGTGCCGAGCCGCAACCAGCCAAATGTGTGTGCCAGCCAGTACAGCGTCGGCAACCGCACGGTGACGAATGGCTTGGTCGGGTAATCGTGCAGCCGCTGCTGGGCGGTGGCCGCGGCGTAATAGCTTTCGCCCTTGTCCATCCGTGCGGCAATTTCGCGGTAGAGCTGCATGTCGGTATAATTGCCCGGTGCCGCCTTGACGATCGCCTGGCTGGGCGCAGCAAAACACCAAGCCAACGCTGCTGCGAAAGCAAGCGCAAACAGCACGGCAAAGGGGCGCGGCAGGCGGGCAAGCATGGTGCGGTTGTGCGCGCCTGCCGCACTGCGCGGCAAGCGCCGCGGCGCTGCTTATCCCCGGATCAGCCCCGTCACTTCGCGCGGGGCGCTGCCCGGGAACAGCCGCGGCAGCGCCATTGCTGGATCAAGCCCGAAATGCGTCGCCACCGCACTGCCGATCACCGCATCAAGCCCCATGGTGGGTTTGAGATCGCGCCCTTCGTAAAGCTGGCTTTGCCCCAGCCCCGGCCAGTCCGCCAGAATCCGCCCGCCGGCCACGGTACCGCCCAGCAGCATGGCCATCGCGCCGGTCCCGTGATCGGTTCCGCCGGTGCCGTTGGCAGCGGCGGTGCGGCCAAACTCGGTCGCCACCACCACCAGCGTGTCATTCCACACTGGGCCAAGATCGTCCTTCATCGCACCGAGCAGCGCATCGAGCCCGCCAAGCTGCGCGCCAAGCCGGGCGCGCTGGCCGGCGTGGGTATCCCAGCCGCCGGTTTCCAGCATCACCACCCGCGCGCCGCTTTCGCCCCCAAGCAGCGAGGCGACCAGCTTGCCGTTGGCCGCCGCGCCCTTGATGTTGCCGCTGGCAAGATCGCCCGCCATGGCACGGGTCTGCATCGCTTCCTCCCACAACGGGTGAAGCTGTGTGTCGCCAGCATACATCGCCCCGACGCGCGCGAGGAGATCGTCCGAGGCATCGGGCAGGGAAGTGGGGCATAGCTGGAAACCTGCACTGGCCCGCGCAGCGCGGTCGGGATCGTAGCCGCGATGGCCAGGCCACGCGCCGATCCGCCCGGAAGCAGCGCCAGCAGCCGGTTCATCCAGCCATCCGGCCGCTCGTATGGCAGCGCACTCCCGGTTTCGAGCACGTTTTGCGCATCGAAATGCGAGCGATCACGATAGGGCGAGGCGACAGCATGCGCGAACAGTGCCTGTTTGACGCCAAACATCGCGCCGACTTGCTTCAGCACCGGATGCAGCGCGAACATACCCGAAAGCTTTGGCAAGTCGGCCAGATCGCGCGCCAGATCGCCGCGCAGGGCAGCATAGGCCGGGTCGCCCGTCGGGGCGAGGATCGCGAGGCCATCGGCCGCACCGCGCTGGATCACGAAGACCAGCCGGCGATTGGAATCGGCCTTGGCATAAGCGATTTGCGGGGCCAGCAGCGTAGCTGCACCGGCGGCAAGCAAGCGGCGACGATCGAGCAGCAACATCGGCTTACCTCCGCATCATTTCGGGTGAAGACAGCAGCAGCGCCAATGCCTGTTCGCCGCTTTCGGCGCGCTGCAATGCCTGCACGGTCGTATCCGAAAGCGCGCCGCCCAGCAGGCGCGGGGCCAGCGCGCGCGCATCGATCGCGCCGCCCATCCGCTGTGCCAGCCGCTGCGCCACTTCAACCCGGCGCACCAGGGCATCGGGGCCGGCCCAGCCTGGCGCGGTATCATCGTATCCGGCCGGCGAGCCCGGCTTCCAGATCGCCTGGCCAAGCTGCTGCAAGGTGGTGGCGGCCGATTTTCCGGGAACTGACTTGATCCCGCAGGCGCGCAGCGCGGCCAGCGTCCAGTCCCACGGGTTGCGGAACTTGGCCGCGCCGCTCCAAACTTCCGGTGCCTCGATCAGCACGTGGTAGAGCGCGAGCAGATCACCCTTGGTGGCAAGGAAGGTCCGTTCCAGCTTCGCGACCAGAGCCGGAGGCGGATCGTCGGCGGCGAAATGGCGGGCCAGCTTGGTGGCAATGTGGCGTGCGGTGGCAGGGTGCACCGCCAGATCGCTCAGCACCGCCCGGGCCTGCGCTTCGCCGCTTTGGGGATAGCGTTTGCCCATGATCGTGCGCGCGCCGGGCTGATGGATCGGCGCAGCAAACCAGAATTGCGGGCCGGGGCCGCGCAGCGCCGCCTGCTTGGCCAGACCGCCCACAGTCCACCCGGTCAGTGCGCGGGCAAATTCGGTGACATCTTCCTGGCTGTACCCGGTCCGCACCCCCAGCGTGTGCAGCTCCAGTATCTCGCGCGCGAGGTTTTCGTTAAGCCCGCGCTGCTTGCCGCGCCGCGCGGTGCGCGATCCCAGCGGGCTGTCAGGCCCGATCGATTCGGCTTGATCAAGGTAGAGCAGCATCGCCGGATGCCGTTCGGCCGCGCTCAGCAGGTCGGTGAAACTGCCCAGCACATGCGGGCGGATCGCTTCGAATTCGAACGGCCCCGCCAACCCCAGCACCGCCGCCTTGTCGATCGAGACCGCGAAATGGTTTGACCAGAAGTGCACCAACCGCTCGATGAACGGGGCCGCACTGGACAGGGCAGCGCTGGTTCGCAGCCCGGCGGCTTCGACATAGGCATCGCGCAACGGACGGAACGGGCCAGGCAGATTGTCGTCCTTCTCCTGCATTTGCGGACTATCGGCCTGGTTCTGGCCCTTGCGTTCGCGCCGGTCATCGCGGGCATCGCGCAGCAGTTCGATCATCGCAGCCGTGCCAGGCGCCGCTGCCAGCGCGGATGGGCGGGGTTGGTAAAGCTTGAACTGACTTTCGAGCCAACCACCCGGATTGGCGGGTCGATCCTGATCGGCGGTGCCGCCAAGGCCAAAGCGGCTGAGCGCGCGTGCAGCCTCGTCCATGGTGTCTGCTCCCATCTGGCCAATCCGTGCCGGGCAGGATGCAAGGCCAGCGACGCGATGTCACTTCGCAAAGTGTAATCGAATGTCGCGCCTTGTTATCTGCCGCGCACCGGCTGGCAGCGCGCGGCTAGGATTTGGGCTTGTTGCGTTGCAGCCCGGAACGCTTGCAACTCGCCACCAGATCGCCCTTCTGGTTGAAGGCCTGGTGCAGGAACGTGACGATCCCGGCGTCGGGCCGCGATTTGCTGGTCCGCAGTTCCAGCACCTCGGTAGCGATGTTGAGCGTATCGCCAACGAACACCGGTTTGGGAAACCGCACCTCGTCCCAGCCCAGGTTGGCAACCGCGGTGCCAAGCGTCGTATCGTTGACCGAAATCCCCACCATCAGCCCCAGCGTAAAGCACGAATTGACGATCCGGGTGCCGAATTCGGTCCCCGCCATGTACGCTTCGTCAAGGTGGAGCTGCGCGGGATTGTGCGTCATCGTGGTGAACAGCACATTGTCGGTTTCGGTCACGGTACGGCGGATCGCATGATCGAACCGCTGGCCCACGCGCATCTCATCAAACCACACACCGGCCATTGCCGCACTCCACGAAAGAGAAGGAGTTGGTCGGGGAGACAGGATTCGAACCTGCGACCCTCTGCTCCCAAAGCAGATGCGCTACCAGGCTGCGCTACTCCCCGACCGGACTTCATGCTTCTTACGCTGGTGGGCCCGGCAGGACTCGAACCCGCGACCTAGCCGTTATGAGCGGCCAGCTCTAACCAACTGAGCTACAGGCCCATGCGCGCGAAGCAAGCGGCGGGTTAGCGGCGCGCGCGCGCTTAGGCAAGCGTGACGGCTGCGATAAGTTCGCTGGCTGTCGTCGGCCGCACTTGCCGCCGCGCAAGATAGGCGAAAGCCTGGCGCCACCAATCGTACAGCGCGTCAAGATCATCCTCGTTGCGGACATAGGGCGTGTATCCGGGGGCCAGCGAGGGGCTGTGGAACGAGAAGACCAGCACTGGCAGGCCTTCATCCAGCGCGATATCGATCCCGCGGATGGCCTCCTCGATCGTCACGCCTTCGGGGGTCAGCGGGATCCGTTCGAGCAGCCCGATCCGCGACAGCAGGCCGCGCAGCCGCGGCGCGCGCCACATCTGCGGGTACAGCCACGGACCCAACTGGCGCAGCGGCCCCCAATAGACCGAGGTCAGCGGCAGCTCCATCAGGCCGCGTCCCCGGTTGAGCCAATAGGGACGGACCGGATGGTCGCGAAAATTGGGGCCGCCGCCAGCGCTGTAATCAAACCGTGCGCGCACCGACGTATCGATTGCGATCCCGCCATCGGCGAGAATATCGGCGGTGTTGGGGCCGACGCCATAGCGCCCGGCGCGGTAGATCAGCGGCGCCGCGCCAATCGTTTCGGCGATCTTGTCGCGCAATTGGGTGAACTTCGCCCGTTCAAGCGCGGCCGGAAGATTGCCGGCAAAGCTGTTGCGTTCGTTGACTTCTTCTTCGTGCGGCGGGCTGACCCAGGGGTGCAGCTGAACGCCCACTTCGGCTTTTCCAGCGGCTACCGCATCGCGCAGGATTGCGACAGCTGCGGGCGATGAAACGATCGGATAGTCGACCAGGTAGACCGGCACCACGCCCTGGCTCTCACAGAACTGCTGAAATTTTGCAAGTCGCGAGACCGAATGGACAGTGTGCCGTTCGCGGTCGAGCGGCTTGGTCCAGTCAAATTCCTCTTCGGTATCAACAGTCAGCAGGTAACGCTGGCCAAAGCCAGGCTTAAAACGCACGGGTTCTGGCTGGCTCGGCAGGTCCGATATGCGCAAGGACGCCAAGATGTACCCCCGTTGGCGCAGAGATTACGCCGCGTTCAGATCGCTTCCCTCATCCGCATCGGTATGACCCGGACCGGCCTTGGTCAACCCCGGCAGCGACAGGCGGAGCCGGTCGTCCTTGCGCTTGAGGTCGCCCCCGGCGGCCTGCGCTTCGGCCCGGGCAAGGCGCAGCGCAAAGCCGGCGCCAAACATGCCGGCGGCTATCACTTGCGGCACGGCACCCGGACCCGCGCCGAACAGCGCCTTGCCATCAAGTTTGGCCAGACTGGCAGGCAGGGCCAGATCGAGCCGCACCGCACCGCCCTTGTCGCGCAGACGCAGTTTCAGCCGTTCACCCGGTGCGCTGGTTCCGGCCAGCGTCGCGAGCAGCCGCCAGACCACGCGTTCCAGTTCAAGCGGCGCCAGCGGCACCAGGGCTGCTGCCGTTTCAAGTTTGATGTCGAAGCCGCTGCCGCGCGCCTTGGTGTGAGCGCCCAGCTGCGCTGCGGTGGCGGCAATCACTGCGGCCAGATCGGTTTCGCCGCTTTCCAGTTCGATGGCCCCGCTATCAAGCTTGGCGAGCCGCTCCAGTTCTTCGAAGGCAGCAAGTATTTTGGCAGCATCGCCCGCAATTGTTGCGGCCAGCGCCCGATATTCGTGCGGCGAGGGGCCATAGAGCTGCTGCTGGATGATTTCCGCGCCAATCTGGATCGCGTTAACCGGCGTGCGCAATTCGTGCAGCATCTGGCGGACCCGGTCGGCCTCGCTGTCGGGCAGGGTCACCGAAGTGATTTCGGCCTGCGTCGCCGCCGGCCGCCGCAACCGCCCGCGATAACCCATGAACCGCCCGCCGAGCGGATCGAACCACGGCATCGCATCGATTTGCCAGCGGCCGGCGATGGCTTCGGCCCCGGCCAGCGTGATCAGCTGCTGGCACAGCGGCTGCTGGCGCCGGATCAGGCGGGCCACGCCACCGTCCTCACCCAACCGCCGGCCGACCAGCATCGGCGCGACGCCGGCATCGCTCCAGACGATGCGGCCATTGCTGTCAGTGGCAAAATCACAAGCCCGCACCGGGCCGGAAATGCTCAGCACGTGTTCCTCGCCCAGCGGCAGGCGCGGCGCATCGCCATGGGCATGCTCGATCACCTGCTTGGCCTTACGATAGGCCTCGATCCGCTTGACGATCGCGCCGATCCGTTCGCCGCGGGCGTTGCCGTCATCCGGTATGAACACGTCGTCGTTTGCTAGCGGTGGTGCCGGGTCGCGCGTGGCTGCTGCGGTGCCGACCGGCTCGATCACCGGCGCAGCTGCGGCCGCGGTCTGCGCCGGGGGCAAGCCGCGTCCGCGCACGCCAAGCCGGATCAGCAGGCCGCGCAAAACCGGAGCCAGATCGGCCCGCTGATGCAGGGCCTGGCGCGCTTCGGGCGGCAAGGCGGGGATCAGATCCAGCCATTGTTCTTCGCTCAGGTCGGCGCGCTGCAACGCGGCTTCGGCAAGGCGCGGATCGCCGCCGGCCAGCGCTGCAACCAGCCGCGGACTGCGCAGCCGCAACGCCGGATCGCGCAGCAATTCCGCGCCTTTCACAGGCGGCAAATCGCGCTGCAAATCACTCAGGCGAACGTATGCCGCATCGATCGAGGGGCCATATGCGGTGCTGGGGCAGGTGCCGAGCAGATCGACCAGCTGGCGCAATTGAATGCGGCGCACTGCTGCGGAATCCGCGCGCATGCGCAGCACCGTGGCCAGGCGATCATCAAATTGCATGCCCATTTCTACCCCTGCGCAAGGTGCGCATGCGAGGGGCCTATCAGACTTGTCCCCAACCGTGGCGGGCTGCGAAAGGTGCGTTGCAAAGCGGGACAGTTGCGGCCATAAACAATAATATTAGCGCGGCGGGCTTCCCTTGGCAGTGAATCTTGCCAAAGCTTGCGCCGAAATCAGCCTTTCCGGCAATTAAAGGGTGGATGCATGGCCAATCTCGATTCGATTGATCGGCGCCTGTTGGCCGAATTGCAGGACGAAGGGCGGGTCACCAACGTCGAACTGGCGAGCCGCGTTGGCTTGACCGCACCGCCGTGCCTGCGCCGGGTGAGGGCGCTTGAGGAACTGGGCGTGATCCGCGGCTATCACGCCGATCTCGATGCCTCGAAACTGGGCTTTGCAATCACCGTGTTCGCGATGGTTTCGCTGAAAAGCCAGGCCGAGGATTCGCTGCGCCAGTTCGAAGAAGCAATGCGCGATCTGCCCGAAGTGCGCGAATGCCACATGCTCAATGGCGAAATCGATTTCATCCTCAAGATCGTCAGCAAGGATCTGCAGAGTTTTCAGGAATTCCTGACCAGCAAACTGACGCCGGCGCCGAATGTGGCGAGTGTGAAGACCAGTTTGACGATCCGCACGGCGAAGCAGATGCCGGGGGTGCCGCTTGAGTAGGGGGCACTGATCCTCTCCTTTTTCACGAAGTGCAAAAGGGGAGGTGGCAGTCGCGCAGCGACTGACGGAGGGGTCTTCAACGCTTGCAAAAGCGCACGATTGCCTCGGCTATGTGTTCCGGTGATTTAAGCACATCGGTGGCGGGAATGCGCAGAACATCGATCCCCTGATCCTTCAGCCAAATGTCGCGCTGCTTATCACGCTCAGGACGATCGCCCATGTCATGCGCGATACCGTCAATCTCAATGCAGACCTTGGGTCTGGCGCAGTAGAAGTCGAGCACGAAGTCGCCGCAGCGCTCCTGGCGGCGAAAATGCACGCCATTGGGTGACTTGCGCAGCAGGTTCCAGAGGAGGACTTCCGGCAAGCTCATGCTTTGCCGCAGTTCGCGTGCTTTTGAGAGGTCACCGCTGCGGCGCTTGCGTGGCAATTTTACCCCTCCGTCAGCCGCCTTTGGGCGGCTGCCACCTCCCCATTTGTGGCATTCGCCAAAAATGGAGAGGACCTTTGGCCTAAGCAGCCCGCCCCGCCAGCCACTCCTCCAGCCACTTGATCGTGTAATCGCCGTGGATGAAATCGGGCTCGTTCATCAGCGCCTGATGCAGCGGGATACTGGTCTTCACGCCGCTGATCACCATTTCTTCGAGCGCGCGCTTCAACCGCATGATGCAGCCTTCGCGGGTGCGGCCTTTGACGATCAGTTTGGCGATCATCGAATCGTAGTACGGCGGGATCTTGTATCCGGCGTAAAGCCCTGAATCGACGCGCACGTTCATTCCGCCCGCCGCGTGGTAATTGGTCACGAGGCCCGGCGAGGGGGTGAAATTCCATGGGTCTTCGGCGTTGATCCGGCATTCGATCGCGTGGCCGTTGAATTCGATGTCTTCCTGCTTGACCGAGAGCGGCTTGCCATCGGCGATGCGGATCTGTTCGCGGACCAGATCGACCCCGGTGATCGCTTCGGTTACCGGATGTTCCACTTGCAGCCGGGTGTTCATTTCGATGAAATAGAATTCACCGTTTTCCCACAGGAATTCGATCGTCCCGGCCCCGCGATAGGCCATGCCTGCCATCGCCTTGGCAACGATCCCGCCCATCCGTGCGCGTTCTTCGGGGCTGATCACGGGCGAGGGGGCTTCTTCCAGCACCTTCTGGTGGCGGCGCTGCAACGAACAGTCGCGTTCGCCCAGATGGATCGCCTCGCCATTGCCGTCGCCGAACACCTGGAATTCGATGTGGCGCGGATTGCCGAGGTACTTTTCGATATAGACCGTGGCATCGCCGAACGCGGCCTTGGCCTCGGTCCCGGCCTGGGCGATCAGTGTTTCGAGCTCGTCCGGGCCGTTGCACACTTTCATGCCGCGCCCGCCGCCGCCGCTGGCAGCCTTGATGATCACCGGATAGCCAGCCTTTTCGGCAATCGCCTTGGCCTCGGTAATGTCGCTGACTGCGCCGTCCGATCCGGGGACCAGCGGCAGGCCCAGCGCGCCTGCAGTGCGCTTGGCCTCGATCTTGTCGCCCATGGTGCGGATGTGTTCGGGCTTGGGCCCGATCCAGGTGATCCCATGGCTTTCGACGATTTCCGCAAACTGCGCGTTTTCCGAGAGGAAACCATAGCCCGGGTGGATCGCATCAGCATGGGCGATTTCCGCGGCCGAGATGATCGCCGCGACGTTGAGGTAGCTGTCCTTGGCCGCAGGGGGGCCGATGCAAACGGCGTGATCGGCCAGCCGCACATGCATGGCATCGGCATCGGCGGTGGAATGCACCGCGATCGTTTCGATCCCCATTTCGTGCGCGGCGCGGTGAATGCGCAGGGCGATCTCGCCGCGGTTGGCGATCAGGATGCGGGAAATGCCCATGGGATCAGGAAATGACGACGAGGGGCTGGTCGTATTCGACCGGCTGCGCGTTTTCGACCAGGATCGCCGTGACCGTCCCAGCTTTTTCGGCGGTGATCGGGTTCATCACTTTCATCGCCTCGATGATCACCAGCGTATCGCCGACATTCACCTGCTTGCCCACCGTGATGAACGCCGCAGCGCCCGGTTCGGCCGAGAGATAGACGGTGCCGACCATCGGCGATTTGAGCGCGTTCGCATCGACCGGGACGGCAGCCGGTTCGGCGGCGGCGGGCAATGGCAGCGCGGGCGCTGCGGCGGGAGCAGCCGGGGCCATGTGCACCGCAGCCGGAGCTGCGATCATCTGGCGCGCGACCTTGATCTTGCGGTCGCCATCTTCGACTTCGATCTCGGTGAGGCCGGTTTCGGCCAGCAGTTCGGCCAGCTCGCGCACCAGCTTGCTGTCGATGTTCATGCCGCCGCTGCGGGCCGCGCTCTTTGTCTCGCTCATGCGATCCCCATATGTCAAAAGCAGGGGATTGCCTATGGGACGGAGCGCCAAAAGAGGCAAGTCTAAAGCTGGGCGGCGCGCTCCAGTGCGACCATGTAGCTATCGGGGCCAAGGCCCTTCACGCAGTCTACCGCAGCCATGCCGACATAGGACAAATGGCGAAACGGCTCGCGCTTTTCGGGGTCCGAAAGGTGCACTTCGATCACCTTGAGCTGGGTCGAGAGGATCGCGTCGAGCAGCGCGATCGAGGTGTGGGTATAGGCCCCGGCGTTGAGCAGAACCACGCCGACCCCGCGTAGCTTGGCGTCATGCAGCCAATCGACCAGCACGCCTTCGTGGTTGCTTTGCCGGCATTCGACGCTGAGCCCCAGTTCGGCCCCGCGCGCCACCAGCCGCGCCTCGATATCGGCCAGCGTATCATGGCCATAGATTTCAGGCTGACGCGTGCCGAGCAGGTTGAGGTTGGGTCCGTTGAGGACAAGGACGGTGCGTTGGGTCACGCCGGAACTGTTCCACTTGGCAGTTGGAGGTGCGCCAGCCTTAGCCGCGCCGCCGTCCTGCACAAGCGCTATTGCGCCGGAGCGTTACCTTCTGGTGCCTGGTCTTGCGCGGCCTGAACCATCGGCTGGGGCGGTTCGGGGGTGAGCTGCGGGCCGCCATCGACCATCTCTGGTGCGGCTTTGGGTTGCTCGATCTTGGACAAGGCTTTTTCGGCCTTTAACGCCGCCTCTTCGGCGCGCTTGGCCGCCGCTTCGGCCTTGTCGACGCGTTCGTTGAGCGCGGCGTTGGGATCAGAGCAGGCGGCCAGCAGCGCCAGCGCGGCCAGCGGGGCCAGGCGGCGCGCTCCGGAAAGCTTCGGTTTGGTATCGATCACGGCGGTTCTCTCCCATGGCGCGAGCCAGTTCATAACGCCAAACACTTACCCGAAGCTAACCAGGACAGGCCGGGCGTGGTAATTACCGGTCGCTGCCCGCGATCTTGCCCCACTGGCGTGCTGCCGTGTAGCCAAGGTAGCCGGTGCCGAACAGGGCATAGAGCGGCTCGGGCAGTCCCGAAAGATAGGCGTTCATGCCCGCCGCGATCGCCTGGGCCCGGCCCGGGCTGAACATCGCCAGCAGCCCCATCGGCAGCGCCCACAGCAGCAGGATATACATGACGTAGAGGAAGCTGGGGCGGGCACGGCTGGTCCACGGATCGTGCGAATTGGCTTCGGCCACGATGGCAGAGAGCCGCGACTGGATCTCGGTGAGCTCCTGCGATCCCTGCAATTGCAGCAGTTCCAGCTTGGCCTTGTCGCGCTGGGCGGGGTTGGGGATGACCTTGTCGATGATCGAGACGACCGGCCCGATCAGGGCGTCGAGAATTGCCATTATATGCGCTCCTTGGTTATGTGGAGCGTGAAATATAACCAAACAAGTTCGTGTAGGAAAATCGCCGCTCAGTTGCCCCGCAGATAGGGGCGCGACTGGACGATGTAGATCGTCTCGCCGATCATCAGCCATTCGATATCCTGCGGCCGATTGCCGAACATGATCGCCACGCGCCGCCCGACCTTGGCCAGCCGTTTGGCGCGCGCGTCGGTCAGGACCATGCGGCCCGGTTCGATCGCCACTTCGCGCACCCCGCCGCCGGCATCGAAGCTTAGCATAGCGTCGTCGGTCGAGCGGGTCAGCACCTGGATCGATTCGGGATCGGAGCGGTAAAGCAGCTGTTCGGCCACCCGCCGCCCTTCGACCACGCGGATGCCGAGCCCGCGCTTGGCATTGATGAACACCGTGCCCCATTCGCTCGGATCGAACGGGTTTTCGGTGATCATCACCCCCGATGCTTCGGCATTCATGCCTTGCTGCACCAGCACCCCGGCCATGACCGAGCGATGATCGATCCCGGCCGCCTCGCGCGCAGCGAAGGCCCCATCGTTCCACACCGATCCCCAGACCACCTTGACCGCGGCTTCGAGCGCGGCCTGATCGGTCACGTTGGGGACGCTGGAATAAAGCCCCGCTCCGTTGAAGCCGGGCAAGTCCTCACTGTTGGTTGAACTGCGCACGAACACGCCGCCGTCGCCGATCGCCGCCGCGCGCCGCTCCGCGAGCTTTGCGCCCAGACCGGCTGGCAGCATGCCCGCATTGAAGGCAGCGCGCAGCACAGCCAGTTGCTCACGCCGATACTTGCCATCGCTGCGCATCCGTGGATCGACCAGCAGCGCTGCAATCTTGCGGTCGAGCCCGTTGATGCGCAGAAAATCCTGATACCAGGCGAAGGGGATGGCAAAGCCCGGCGGGACTTCGAAATCATCTTTGCCGGGGTGGCGCTGGATCGCCACCTCTCCCAGGTTGGCGGCTTTCGACCCAACCCGCACCGCATCGCCGGCGCGCAGATCACCCAGCGCGGGCAGCGCGCGGAAGGTCAGGTCGGACTTTGCAATTCGCACCTTACGCTTGGCCTGGACGCGCTGCGCCGCCGCGATCTCCTTTATGGTGGCCAGCCGGATCGTGATCGTCTCACCCGCTTCCATCCGCACCCATTGCCCGTCGAACGGAGCAAACTTGCTGACCGCATCGCGGACATAGCCATTGGGCACCTTCCAGCTTTTCGCCAGCAGGTTGACGTGCGCCAGCGGGGTGGAAAATTCGTTGGTCACGATCCCCGCCACCGGGCTTAGCCGCAGCGGCGCTTCACCCAGTACGACGATATCGCTGGGAGTCAGCAACACGTCATCGTCCAGCTTGGGAATGATCCGCAGTCGCCCGGTGGCCTTGCCGGGGTTGAGCACCAGTTCGCTGCGGCTGGCATAGACCGCGTTCTGGTCGATCGTCACAAGTCCGGGAATGGTGGCGGCGAGCACGCTCTGGTGCTGCGAATTGGGCTTGAAAGCCAGTGGTGCGGGAAAGTTTTGCTGCACCAGCGCCATGGTAAGCGTCAGGATTTCGGCGTTCAGTTCGTCGCCTTCCCAAAACTCGATGCCATAGCGGCCAAGTGCGGCATAGTGCAGCACCGATCCGAAGATGAAGCGTCGGTTGTCCTTCGAATAGTTCGCATCAAGCAGCGCATTGGTATCCTGTGTCGAAAGATAGGTGCGCTGAACGAAGTCGATATGGAATTCATACTGCTTCGAATTGACGAAGTGCAGCATGGGGCCGCCTTTGGCGGCGCGGTCGATCACGAACATGACCTGCGGAAAGCTGGCATAGCGCCCGCCCGGACTGGTGCGGGCAAGCTCGGCAAATTGCGCTTCGCTGGTGATGTGCGGCACCTGCGACGGCGCAGCCAGCAGCGGCGCCGCCAGCACCAGGAAGAGCCCGATCAACAGTTTGCGCATGTTCCCCGCCCCCATTCCCGGCATCGGCACTTCCCGCCGCACCCGAAGTATGAAACCTTTCGTGCGTCAGGGAAAGGGAACCGGGGATGAACACGATTATCGTCGATGTGAAGCAGGGGGTTCGCACGGTCACGCTCAATCGGCCTGAGGTGCTCAACGCCATCGACGCCGCGATGCAAGGCGAACTTGAAGCGGCGTTCAGTCAGTTTGCTGCCGCGGCCGATGAACATATCTGCGTGATCACCGGCGCGGGCCGGGCCTTTTGCGCTGGATCCGATCTGAAGTCAGCCGTGGCCGAAGGGCGCAGGCCCTATCCCGCGCATGGCTATGCCGGGCTGGTCGAACGGTTCGATTGCCCCAAACCCTTCATCGCTGCGGTCAATGGCCTCGCGCTTGGTGGCGGGTTCGAACTGGCGCTGGCCTGCGATCTGATCATTGCTGCCGAAAGCGCCAGCTTTGGCTTGCCCGAACCGCTGGTTGGCGCGGTGGCACTGGGCGGCGGATTGCACCGTCTGGCGCGCGCAGTACCGATCAAGCAGGCGATGGGCATGATCCTGTCATCGCGCCGGGTCAGCGCGGCCGACGGTCTGCGGATGGGGTTCGTCACCGATGTGGCATTGAATGCGGAACTCACGGCTCGCACGGCTGCATGGTGTGCCGATATTGCCAGGGCATCGCCGGTCTCGATCCGGGCCTCCAAGGCCTTGGTGCAGATGGGGTTGGGCAAGGCCGACGTGGCCGCTGCGATGGCCGCGCAGCCGCGGGACCCGGCGTTCACAGCATGGCAAAACAGCGCCGATGCACGCGAAGGCCCGCGCGCTTTTGCCGATAAACGCACACCGGAATGGAAAGGCAGATAGAAGGAAACTGGTCGGGACGAGAGGATTCGAACCTCCGACCCCCACACCCCCAGTGTGATGCGCTACCAGGCTGCGCTACGTCCCGACCGTTTCGGCTCGGCGGCGCGTGGCTGCCGGGCAGGGACGGGCCTATAGGCAGGCGCCGGGCGGTTGGCAAGCGCCGCAAAACCAATTCGCCAGGCACCTCTTGATCGCCCGGCAACAAGTGCCATCTGTCGGAGGCGAACGGGGCGCGCGTTGCTAAGGTCCGGCATTGCTGCTAGTCGCGCGGAAATCGCTCCCGGCATCCGGGCATAGGCCCACAACAAGGTTTGAAAGCTACCGATGAACAGCGCTTCCCTTACCCTCTTTGCCGCCGCAGCCGGCGCGGGCCAGTCGCCCCCGGCCTGGGCTCAATTCATCCCGCTGGTGGCCATGGCCGCAGTTTTCTGGTTCCTGATCCTGCGCCCGCAAATGCGCCGGCAGAAGGATCTGCAGAAAAAGGTTGGCGGCATCAAAAAGGGCGATCAGGTGCTGACCGGCGGCGGTTTCATCGCCAAGGTCATCAAGGTCGACGATAACTATGCCGATCTCGAACTTGGTCCCAATGTCCGCGTGAAAGCGCTCAAGTCGACGATCGCTGATGTCCTGCCGCAGGGCGGCACGGCACCAGCCAACGACTGACGGAAAGCGCAAAAATGCTCGATTTCCCTAGCTGGAGACAGGCCTGGCTGTGGTTCATCACGCTGGCTTGCGCGATCGCCGCGTTACCCTCACTGTTTGCCGTGGCGAACCTGCCCTGGCCCGCGATGCTGCCCGATCCCAAAGTCAACCTGGGGCTCGATCTGGCCGGCGGCAGCCACCTGCTGCTCGAAGCCGAAGTCGAAGAGGTGCGCAAGCTGCGGCTTGAGCAGATGGAGGATTCGGTCCGCCAGCGGCTGACCCGCGGTGAGAACAAGATCGAGATCGGCGATATTTCGACCAAGGACGGCAAAGTGTCGTTCATGCTGATTGATCCGAGCAAGGCCGATTTTGCGCGCGAACAGTTGCAGACGCTGACCACCGGCGCGGGGCTTTCGGGCCAACGCGATTGGGATCTGGCGATCAATGGCGGGCTGATCGAACTGACCCCGACCGAAGCCGGGCTCAACCAGTCGGTCGATCAGGCGATGGGTGCGGCGGTTGAAGTGGTGCGCAAACGCATCGACAAGATGGGCACGCGTGAGCCGACCATCATCCGCCAGGGCAAGAACCGCATCGTCGTGCAGGTTCCGGGCCTGTCCGATCCCAAGGCACTGAAAGACCAGTTGGGGCAAACCGCCAAACTGGAATTCAAGTTGGTCGATACTAACGCATCACCGACCGACCGGGCGCAGGGCATTGCCGCGCCGGGCACGCAGCTTGTGCCCTATGCCAGTCCCGAAAAGGACGGGATCATCCCGCTCGCGGTGTTCCGTCTTGGCGGAATTGTTGGTGACCAGCTGGTCTCGGCAACCCCGGGCAACGATCCCAAGACCAACGAACCGCTGGTCGAGATCGCGTTCAACCAGCAGGGCGGGGCAAAATTCGCCAAGCTGACCAGCGAGAACGTCAACAAGCCGTTCGCCATCATCCTCGATGGCAGGGTTATTTCGGCCCCCAATATCAGCGAACCGATCCTGGGCGGGCAGGCCCGTATTTCAGGCAGCTTCAGCGCTGAATCTGCCGCACAACTGGCCATCAACCTCGCTTCCGGTGCGCTGCCGGTCGATCTCAAAGTTATCGAGGAACGCACGGTTGGACCTGATCTTGGCGCGGATTCGGTCAAAAGCGGGGCGATTGCCATGGGCGTTGGCACCATGGCGCTGATGCTGTTCATGCTCATCACCTATGGCCGCTTCGGGGTTTACACCTGCCTTGCGCTGATCATCAACGCGCTGATGATCCTGGGCGTGATGGCCGGGATTGGCGGAACGCTGACTTTGCCCGGGATCGCGGGATTCGTGCTGACGATTGGTGCGGCGGTCGATGCCAACGTGCTGATCAACGAACGGATCCGCGAAGAACGTGCGCGGGGCCGCAAGGTCTTCCAGGCGGTCGAGGTAGGCTACAAGGAAGCCAGCCGCGCGATCTTTGACGCCAATATCACCAACGTCATTGCCGCCGTGCTGATGTTTTACTTCGGCTCGGGCCCGGTAAAGGGTTTTGCGGTGGTTCTGGCGATCGGCATTGCCACGTCGGTGTTCACCGCCGTCACGCTGACCCGCATGTGGGTGGCCGGCTGGCTGCGCCGTGCGCGCCCGGCCGAGCTGGTGCTGTAAGGGACCCGATCGATGAAACTGCTCAAACTCGTTCCCGACAACACCAACATCAACTTCCTGAAGTTGCGTCTGCCGTTCTACATCATTTCGTTGCTGCTGATGGCGGCGTCGGTCGGGCTGGTGCTGACCAAGGGGCTCAACCTGGGCGTCGATTTCGTCGGCGGCCAGATGATCCGCGCGACCTTCACGCAAAGCCAGACCGTGCCGGTGGGCGATCTGCGCGAAACCATCGGCAAGCTTGGCTATGGCGAACCGATCCTGCAGCAGTTCGGCAAACCAAACGAAGTGTCGATCCGCATGAAGTTGCCCGAAGGCAGCGATCAGCAGCCCGATCTTGCCAACCAGATGGCCAACAAGATCACTGCCGCAATCAAAGTGGGGCACCCTGATGCACGCATTGACGGCGTGGATTCGGTTTCGGGCAAGGTTTCGGGCGAATTGTTTCAAACCGGGATGCTGGCGCTCGGCCTCGCGATGGTGGCAATCTCGATCTACATCTGGATCCGTTTCGAATGGCAATTCGGGGTGGGCGCGCTGTTTGCGCTGCTGCACGACGTGACGCTGACCATCGGCATGTTCGCGCTGACCCAGATGGAATTCGATCTCAACATCGTGGCCGCGATCCTGACGCTGATCGGCTATTCGCTGAACGATACGATCGTGGTTTATGACCGGATCCGCGAAAACCTGAAAAAGTACCGCCGCATGCCAGTACCCGAACTGCTCAACCTTTCGGTCAACGAAACACTGAGCCGCACGGTGGTGACGTCGCTATCGCTGCTGATCACGCTGCTGGCGCTGCTGGTGCTGGGTCCCAATGTGATCTTCGGTTTCACCGCGGCAATCACGCTGGGGATCTTCGTGGGGACCTACAGTTCGGTCTACATGGCCGCGCCGATCCTGATCTGGCTCAAGGTCAGCTCGGCCAGCTTTGTGCCGACCGAGACGGCGCTGGACCGGCAGGAAAAGCTCGCCCGCGGCGAAAGCCCGGAACGCCCCTGAGTTCTTCTGGGTCCTCTCCATTTTGCGAAGCCAAATGGGGAGGTGGCAGTCCGCAGGACTGACGGGGGGGGTCAAGGTGCGAGGGTTGATACCCCTCCGTCATTCGCTGGCGCGAATACCGCCTCCCCATTTGTGGCCTTCGCCAAAAATGGAAACGACCTAACTGACGGCCAGCTGCCGCCAGTGATTGACCAGCGCGCCGGCATTGGCCTGCCAGCTGAACGGCGCGGCACCTTCCAGTACCTTTTCGCGCGCGGGCGGATTTTCAAGGATCTTGCTGACGGCGATGGCAATGGCCAGCTTGTCTCGCGCGACCATTGCGCCCCAGGCGGGATCGGTCAGCAGTTCGCGCGCACCGGGCAGCGGGGTGGTGACCACCGGGGTGCCGCAGGCCAGCGCCTCGACCCAGGCATTGGCAAGGCCCTCGCTGGCGGTCGGCAGCACGAACACATCGGCGGCGCTCAGCACCACGGGCAATTCGGCGTGCGGCAACGCGCCAAGAAAGCGGACGCGGCCTATCACATCCAGCGAGTCCGCCAGCATCCTGAGCTCCGCTTCGTCCGGCCCGGAACCAGCGATCACCAGCACGGCACCGGGCAGCAGCGGCATGGCTTCGATAGCAAAACGCTGGCCCTTGCGCGGGATCAGCGCACCGACGCAGGCCAATACCGGCGCATCGCGGGGCAAGCCCAGCGCATCGCGGCTTTGCGCCTTGTCGCGGGGGTAAAAGACGGCGCGGTCGAGCCCGGTGCGGTGCAGCGTCACCTTGCCGCGCGCCACGCCCAGTTCGGCAATGTCGTCTGCCAGACCGGCCGATACAGCCAGCAGCCCGGTGGCTTCCTGCGCCGCCTTGCGCACTTGCGCCGCAGTGGCGGGATGGGTTCCCCAGTGGTGGATGTCTGCTCCGCGCGCCTTGATCGAACTAGGCACCCCCAGCGCCTTGGCCACGGCTACCGCTGCGGGGCCATCGGGATAGAAGAACTGCGCATCGATAACGTCGAACGGCGCTTCGGCGTAGAGACGGCGGGCCGGCGGCAGCACTGCGCGTGCCACTGCCCTGGCGTTGAACCGGCCGCCGATCCCGGGCAGCAGCAGGAACCGCGGTCGCAGCACCGTCACCCCGCCGCGCTGCTCTTCCTGCGCAAGGCCGCGCAAGGCACGATATCGCGGGTGCAGTGAAAGCGGGAAGGGGGGCAAGCCGACCGCGTTCACCAGCACCAGATCAACATCGCCGCGCGCTGCAACGGCCTGCATCTGCCGCTCGACAAAGACGCCGAAATTGGGCGTGAGGTCATTGGGATAGAGCGTCGATAGCGAGAGAACACGGAGCGGTTTCACAGGGGGCGAACCAGCATTTCCGCAACCGCAATCCAGGCCGGATTTTCAACCACCACCTGCCGTGAGCCTGCGCCCGGCGCGAGCACCGCCACCCGCGCGGCATCGCGGTCGATCATCCGGCCAAAGGCGAAACGGCCGCCGGGCCGCGGCACCAGCACATCGCGGTTAAGCAGGCGCGCATAATCATCCGGCCCATGCTGGCGCAGCCACAACTGATCGCCGCTGCGGTATTCGCCCGCGCCGGTCTCGATCATCATCGCGACCAGACCGCCCGGGCCGCCCAGCGCCGAAGGCAGGATCGCATCGCGCGGCGCGGCCAGCGCTTCGGCGCCATCGCTGCCCAGCCGGGCGATGTATCTGGGTGCGGTGCTTTCCGTGCCCTTGACCAACAGTTCGGGCTCAACCGCCAACGCATTGGCGATCCGGTTCAGCCAGGTGAGCGACAACTGCCGCATGCCCGTTTCAAGCCGGCCGATCGTTTGCGCCGTGGTCGGCGGGGTGCAACTTGCGGCCACATCGGCCAGCGTCAGTCCCTTGTCCTTGCGGATATCGCGAATACGGTTGATCATTTCTGCCTCGAAAAATAACCAGATTGGTTTTTACGCTTTCCTACAATGGCTCCGATTTGGCAAGGCGCGATTCTGGCAACAGGGAAGGACACAAACATGCAGCGGCAACTGGTGGAACGCGAACTGACCGATGAAGGCCCGGCGCGTGGTGCGCCAGTGCGGGGACGCCGCGCGGTAACGGTGAACCTGGCTGAAAGCCCGCTGACCTGGCTGCACGCCCGCGGGCACCTGTCCGATCTCCAGCTTGCCGCCGGGGAATGCCTGCGCCGCGATTACGAGCGTGCGCAGCTGTCCGCAGGCGTAACGATGCGCTGGGATCCGGTGCGGGTCAAAGGCGGCAGCGGCGATTCGGCGCTGAACGAAACCGAACGGCAGATTGCCGCACGCCAGCGCTTCGAAGGAGCGATTGCGGCGGCAGGGCCAGGCTTGTCCGACGTGCTGTGGCGCGTCGCCTGCGCGGGCGAGGGGCTGCCCGATGCGGAACGCGCGCTGGCCTGGCCAGCGCGCAGCGGCAAGCTTGTGCTGCGCCTGGCGCTTGACCGGGTGGCAGGGTTTTACGGTATCGGTTGACGCCGGTCGATCAAGGTCGCCCGCCAGTCGATTGGCTTGCGCAAATGCCCTTCGATCCGCCACACCTAAGCGCAAACCAGATTGCGATGCGGGAGCAAGCACGATGTTGAGGCGCGATTTTCTTCTTTCGAGTGGAGCCCTGGCGGCAACGCTGGCGGCCGATCCCACTTTTGCCAAAGGCGCTGCTGCGCGCGGTGACAAGGCGCTGCTGGCGTTGCTTGACGCGATCTTCGCGGATCAGATGCAGCACTCGCCCGAATATGCGACCTATCTTGGGCTGGATACCGGCAAGCTGGCCTTCCAGCGTTCGCGCCTGACGCCCAACACCGTTGCCGAACGCAACGCCGGGGAAGCGCGGGCGCGGCGCTGGCTGGCGCGGCTTTCTGCCATTCCTGCCAGTAGCCTGGGCGCTGCCGCGCAGCGCTATCAGGAACTGGTACGCTACCAGATCGAACAAGGGCTGGTCGCGAGCCGCCGCTTCAACATGGATGGACTGCAGCAGCCCTATCGCATCACTCAGCAAGGCGGGGCCTATTTCAGTACTCCCGATTTCCTCAATTCCGCGCACCCGATCAGCACTG
Source organism: Novosphingobium sp. (assembly GCF_031417815.1). Lineage (GTDB taxonomy): Bacteria > Pseudomonadota > Alphaproteobacteria > Sphingomonadales > Sphingomonadaceae > Novosphingobium. The sequence continues at coordinate 52,927 of NZ_JANOWI010000043.1, forward strand.
CGGCCGATGCCGAGGCCTACCTTGCGCGTCTCGCCGCCTTTGCTGTGCAGCTTGATCAGGACAGCGCGATGCAGCGCGCCGAAGCCGTGCGCGGGCTGGTTGCGCCGGGCTGGTCGCTCGATCTGGCGTTGGGGCAGATGGCCAAGCTGCGCGCAATGGCGGCAAAAGACAGCTCGCTGGTGCAGTCACTGGTCAGCCGCGCGGCGAACAAGGGCATCGCCGGAAACTGGGCAGCGCGCGGGGAAAAAATCGTCGCGCAGGCGGTCTATCCGGCACTGGATCGACAGATCGCGTTGGTCCAGGGACTGCGCGCCAAGACCGCCGCGGGCGATGGTGCCTGGCGGATCAAAAACGGCGATGCGATCTATGCCGCCGCGCTGGCCGAGGCGACCACAACCACCTATTCACCCGATGAAGTGCACAGGATCGGGCTGGATCAGGTGGCCGAGATATCCGCGCAGCTCGACGTGGTCCTGAAAGACGCCGGGTTGAGCCAAGGCACGGTCAGCGAGCGGCTTGGCGTGCTCAACAAGCGGGCCGATCAAGTCTATGCCGATAGCGCCGAAGGCCGCAAGGCGCTGATCGACAGCCTTAATGCCGGCATGACCGATATGTGGGAACGGCTGCCCAAAGCGTTCGCGGACATTCCGCGCCGGCCGCTTGAAATCCGCGCGGTTCCGGCGGAAATTCAGGATGGCGCATCAAACGGCTATTACAATTCGGCCACGATCGATGGCAGCCGCCCGGCGATCTACTGGATCAACCTCAAATCGGTTGGTGATTGGCCCAAGTATTCGTTGCCCGCGCTGACCTATCACGAAGGTGTGCCGGGGCATCACCTGCAGGGATCGTACGCGCAGTTATCAGGCGAACTGCCGATGCTGCTGCGCAACAATTTCATCTCGAGCTATGGCGAAGGCTGGGCGCTTTATGCCGAACAACTCGCCGATGAGCTGGGGGCGTACAAAGGCATCGAGCGCGCCGGATACCTGCAAAGCTTCCTGTTCCGCGCCGCGCGGCTGGTGGTCGATACCGGGATCCACCACAAACGCTGGAGCCGCGAGAAAGCGACCGATTACATGGTCCAGACCACCGGCTTTGCGCGGCCGCGCAGCCAGCGCGAAGTCGAACGCTACTGTGTGCTGATCGGCCAGGCCTGTTCCTACAAGATCGGCCACACCGCTTGGGTAAAGAACCGCGAAAAGGCCAAGGCCGCGCTGGGCGACAAGTTCAGCCTGCAGTGGTTCCACGAGATACTCAAAGAAGGCGTGATGCCGCTTTCGATGCTGGAAGCGCGGATTGATCAGCGGGTAGGTGCGCGGCTGGCGACGGGGTAGGGCCCCTCCGTCAGTTCCTGCGGAACCGCCACCTCCCCATCGCAAGTCGATGAGCCCCTCCGTCAGGCCTTTGGCCTGCCACCTCCCCATCGCAAGTCGATGGGGAGAACCAGCGACGTTGCATTTCTCCCCATCGACTTGCGATGGGGAGGTGGCATTGGCGAAGCCAATGACGGCGGGGTGGATCAGCCCTCGAGCAGTTCGGCCAATTCCAGCCAGCGCTCCTCAGCCGCGTCCTTTTCGGCGCGGGCCGCATCGATTGCCTTTGACAGCGTGGCGAACTTCGCCGGGTTCTTGGTGTAAAGCGCTGGATCGTGCAGCGCCGCTTCATCGCGGGCAATCGCCGCCAGCAATTCGTCAATCCGCGCGGGCAGGATCTCGTAATCGCGCTGGTCCTTGTAGGTCAGCTTGACCTTGCCGGACGACGGCGGAGGGGGTGAGACCAGCGGCTCGGCAATCGCCTTGGTTGCCTTGGGTGCCGTGTTGCGTTTTTGCCGTTGTTTTTCCCAGTCAGCATAGCCGCCGGCCACCACATCGACCTTGCCGCTGCCATCAAGCCCCAGCGTCACGGTCACCGTGCGGTCGAGGAAATCGCGGTCGTGGCTGACGATCAGGACCGTGCCGTCATAGTCCGCAATGACTTCCTGCAGCAGGTCGAGCGTTTCCAGATCGAGATCGTTGGTCGGCTCGTCCAGCACCAGCAGGTTTGATTTGCGGGCGAATTCGCGCGCCAGCAACAACCGGCTGCGCTCCCCGCCCGAGAGTGTGCCGATCCTGGCATCGACCAGCCCGGGTTCGAACAGGAAATCCTTGAGATAGCCCTGGATGTGTTTGCGCACCCCGCGTACGTCGATCCAGTCGCCACCTTCGGCCAGCACATCGCGCACGCGCTTTTCGGGGCTCATCAGGCTGCGCTGCTGGTCGATCACCGTGCCGTTAAGCGTTTTGGCCAGCGTGACCGTTCCGGTATCGGGCTGCAGTTCGCCGGTCAGCAACTTGAGCAGCGTGGTTTTCCCTGCGCCGTTCGAACCGACCACCCCGATCCGGTCACCGCGCGTGATCCGCAGCGTGAAATCCTTGATGATCGTGCGGTCGCCAAACGTCTTGGTGACCTTGTCGGCTACGATCACCGCCTTGGTCTTCACATCATCGGTGCCAAGCGCAATCTTTGCCGCGCCTTGTGGAGTGAGCATCGCAGCGCGCGCGGAGCGCATTTCCCACAGTTTCTCGAGCCGGCCCTGGTTGCGCTTGCGCCGGGCGGTGACGCCGCGTTCCAGCCAGTGCGCTTCGATCTTCAGCTTGGCGTCCATCTTGTCGGCGGCGCGGGCTTCCTCGGCATAGATCGTTACCATCCAGGCCTCGTAGCCGCCAAAGCCGATGTCCTTGCGGCGCAGCGATCCGCGATCAAGCCACAGCGTGGCCTTGGTCAGTCGTTCCAGAAACGTGCGGTCATGGCTGATGGCGATGAAGGCGCCTTTGTAGCGGCTCAGCCAGTCTTCCAGCCAGTCGATCGCGGCGAGATCAAGGTGGTTGGTCGGCTCATCCAGCAGCAGCAGATCGGGATCGCTGGCGAGTGCGCGGGCCAGCGCGGCGCGCCGCCGTTCGCCGCCGCTGGCGCTGTCGGACGGGCGGTTCATGTCGATACCCAGCTGGCTGGCGATCGCCTCCACTTCGTGACGCGGCGGGGCATCCGGCCCGTGCAGCGCAAAATCCATCAGCGTGGCATAGCCGGTGAAGAACGGGTCCTGCTCAAGATAGACGATCCTGGTGCCCGGCTGGATCGAACGGCGGCCCTTGTCGGCCTCTACTTCGCCCGAAATCAGCTTGAGCAGCGTAGTCTTGCCCGCGCCATTGCGCCCGATCAGGGCCAGCCGGTCACGCGGGGCGATGTGCAGGTCAAGATCGCGGAACAGCCACCCCGATCCCTGGATCAGGCTGAGTTCTTCCCACGAAAAGATCGGTGCGGCGGCCATGGTGGGCGGGCGTCTAGGGTGCGCAAGCCGCGTTGACAAGGCGCGCTGCCCGAACGAGAGAGGCGGTCATGCGTATTGTCTGGCTAAATGGCGAATTCCTCCCCGAAGATGAGGCCAAAATCTCGATCTTCGACCGCGCGCTCAATTTCGGGCAGGGGGTCTATGAGGTCTCGCCAGTGATCGACGGACGCTTTCGCAACTGGCCGCATCACGCCGCGCGGTTGGCGCGCAGCATGGCGATCGCGCGGATTGCCGACGATACCGATTGGCCTGCCGTGCTGGCGGAACTGATCGAACGCAATGGCTTGGTCGAAGGCCGGGTGTTCCTGCAGATTACCGGTGGTGCGCCCGCCGACCGGGCGTTTCCGTTGCCCGATCCATCGGTATCGCCCAACCGCTTTGCTTTTACCCAGGCTGACAGCCTGGTCGAAACGCCCTGGGGTAAGAACGGCCTCAGGATTGTGCTGCGGCCAGACCTGCGCTGGCAGGTGCGGTCGGCCAAGACCACGCAGCTGCTTTACGCGGTGATGATGAAAGCCGAAGCGCGCGAGGCCGGGGCCGACGACGCCTGGCTGGTCGAAGACGGCGTGATTACCGAAGCAACGAGCTCGAACGCCTATATCATCGATGCCCGCGGCGTACTGGTCTCGCATCCGGTCGATCACGGCGTATTGCCCGGGGTCACCCGGATCAGCGTGATGGAGATCGCGCGCAACATGGGCTTGGCGGTGGAGGAACGCCCCTTCACGCCCGAGGAACTGTTCGCCGCCCGTGAAGCTTTCATATCCGGTGCCGGGACACTGGTGCTTCCAGTGGTCGAAGTGGACGGCAAACCAATCGGCAACGGCGGCCCCGGCACGGTGACCGGCGAATTGCGGGCCCGCTACATCACCTTGCTGCGCGCCAGCTAAATCATTCACAATCGGTTCAATCCCCTTGCCCTAGAAGCCGCCTTGTCATGAAGAAAACCGCTCTGCTCCTGCTTGCTGTGCTGGCCCTGCCAGCGGCGCCGCTGCACGCTGGCCCCGGCGATGCCCAGGGCAAGGCCCGGCAGGATCTGCGCGCGGGCAAGATCATGCAGATCCGCGATATCGAAAACGCGGTGCTGCCAACGATGGGCGATGCCCAATACCTTGGTTTCGAATACGATCCCGCCGCGATGGCCTATCGGCTTAAATTCATCCGCGACGGGCATGTAATTTTCGTCGATGTCGATGCCCGCACCGGGCAGACCCTGCGCCGCACGCGCTAGGGCCGCCTTGACGCTATGGTGCTTAAGCCCCATTTGCAGTGGCAACATTATTGGGGAACCAGACAATGCGCATCCTGATCGTCGAGGACGAACCGACCCTCGGCAAACAGCTCAAGAATACGCTCGAAGGCAATGGCTATGCGGTCGATCTTTCGGTCGATGGCGAGGACGGCCATTTCATGGGCAGCACCGAAGAATACGATGCGGTGGTGCTTGACCTTGGCCTGCCCGAGATCGACGGGCTGACCGTGCTGGGGATGTGGCGCAAGGAAGGCCGCAAGTTTCCCGTGCTGGTGCTTACCGCGCGTGACAGCTGGTCCGACAAGGTAGCAGGCCTCGATGCCGGTGCGGACGATTACCTTGCCAAGCCGTTCCAGACCGAAGAACTGATCGCCCGCCTGCGCGCGTTGATCCGCCGCGCATCGGGCAACACCAGCAGCGAATTGACCGCCGGTGACGTGCGGCTGGATACGCGCTCGGGCCGCGTCACGCTGAAGGGCGAACCGGTCAAACTGACGGCGCAGGAATACAAACTGCTGTCCTACCTGCTCCACCACAAGGGCAAGGTGGTCAGCCGGACTGAATTGATCGAGCATATCTACGATCAAGATTTCGATCGCGATTCGAACACGATCGAAGTGTTCGTTACCCGCATCCGCAAAAAGCTGGGCGCCGATGTGATCACCACGATCCGCGGCCTTGGCTACAGCCTCGACGATCCGGCTGAAGGCAGCCGCGGTTGACATGGTGAGGCGGGCCGAACCAGGTGAGCGCAACTGACCTGACGCCCGCCGGGCAGCCAGCGACCGTGCCGCATACGGGATCGCTTGCGCGCCGGATGATGCTGATTGCGGCCGGCTGGATCGCGGTGCTGCTGCTGGGCGGCGGCGTGGCGCTGGATCGGACGCTGACCGGGCAGATCACCCGCAATTTCGATGCTCAGCTGTCCTATCTGCTTAACGGCATGATCGCCTCGGCCGAAATCGGCCCCGACGGCGAGGTGTTCTTCAACCGCGCTCTTGGCGATCAGCGCCTGCTTGAGCCCAACAGTGGTCTGTACTGGCAGATCCGCGGCACCGGGCACGATGATTTCCCCTCGCGCTCGTTGTGGGACCGCACGCTGGACGTGCGCACCGATCATCGCGACAAGGAACCGCACGCCTACATTTCCAACCAGTTTCCCAGCGAACCGCTGCGCGTGATGGAACGTTCGGTCACCATGCCGGGCAGCGATACGGTGTGGCAGTTCACCGTGGCCGAGCGCAAGGCCAACCTTGACGAGCAGATAGGCCGCTTCCGCCGGATCCTGCTGCGCAGCTTCGCGGTGCTGGGCCTTGGCCTGCTGGTGATGGCGGCCTTGCAAACCTGGTACGGTCTTGGCCCCTTGCGCGGGGTGCGCCGGGCGATCCAGCGGATGCGCAGTTCGGGCAGCAACCGCGTGACCGAGCCGCTGCCCTTGGAAGTCCAACCGCTGGTGCTGGAACTTGATGCGTTGCTTGCTCACAATCAGCGCCAGGCCGAAGAGGCGCGCACCCACGCCGGCAACCTTGCGCATGCGTTGAAGACCCCGCTGACCGTGGTGATGAATGCCGCCACTGCGCACGCGCCTGATCTGGCCGATACCGTGATCCGCGAAGCAGCGGTGATGCGCCGTCAGGTCGATCACCATCTTGCCCGTGCCCGCGCCGTCGGCCGCCGCGCGGTGGGCCAGGCCCGCGCGCAAGTGGGCGAAAGCGTGGAAGCGGTGCTGCGCGCGGTTACCGTGCTGTATGACAAGGCGCGCTTCGATCTTGACGGAAACCGCGCCGCGCAGGTCGCAATCGAACGGCAGGATCTTGATGAAATTCTCGGCAACCTGATCGAGAACGCGGCCAAATACGGCGGCGGATCGGTGTTCGTCACCATCGATCCAGTCAGCGATCCCAAGTGGTGCGAAGTATGGGTCGAGGATGACGGCACCGGCATCCCCGAAGTAGAACGCGAACGCATCTTCGATCGCGGCGCGCGGCTCGATACCGGCAAGCCCGGCACCGGGCTGGGTTTGGCAATCGTGCGCGATGTGGCGGAAATTTACGGCGGAAGTGTCACGCTTGATGAAAGCGAGGACCTGGGCGGGTTGCTGGTGAAGCTCAGGTTACCGAGGGCGGGTTAAGTTTCAAGCTAGCCAAGGACAGCAAGTCGTCAATAATCTTCAAAGTAGGAAATGGCTTGACGAACGGATCAATTTTGAGGAATTTTCTCTTGATATTTCTTAGAGGTAAATATGGCCACTGCTTCCAACGCGCCAGTCCCTGATCGCAACTCCCTTGGCAAAGCGAGCTTCATAATAGGTTTGATAGCGCTGGTTCTTTCGTTCATTCCGATTGTTGGGTTTGTCTCATGGCTGCTGGCTCCGCTTGCTGTCATTTTCGGTTTGATCGCTATTCGCCGTACCTCAAGATCGCTGGCTATTGCAGGGATTATAACTGGTGTCATTGCGTTGTTTGTTTGCTTCTCATGGATCAAAGGCACCCAAGCCGTCGGGACGGCGCTGAATCGTGATACTTTCAACACGAACGGCGAGACCAAAGACCTTTCTGCGGCACCGATACTGCAAGCAAACGTCAAGCAGATTTGGACGGATATTGAAGCGAACAAAGTTTCTGCGGGACAAAAGTACGGTGGCAGCAGGTTGCAGTTCACCAATGAAAAGATAGCGGACTTTGCTGGCGATGCGGCTGCCCCCGTGATTCAGTTTCTCGGCCATTCCGACGGTTACATCAATGAATTTGCAGGTGCTTCATTTTCTCAGGAGGATGGCAAGGCGATCGCAAATTTCAAAAAAGGCGACAAAATCTCATTTGTTTGCGAGAAGATCGGAGAAGCAATCATGGGCGGATATTCGCTTTCCGGGTGCCGCTTAAAGTAGCGAATTCTAGCCTACTTTCCCGCCGCCTGTTCGTGATGCCGGATCACTTCCTCGATGATGAAGCGCAGGAACTTTTCCGAGAACTCCGGATCGAGTTGCGCGTCGCCGGCCAGCTTGCGAAGCCGGGCGATCTGCGCTTCCTCGCGGCTGGGATCGCTGGCGGGCAGGGCGCGTTCGGCCTTGTAGGTGCCGACCGCCTTGGTGATGCGGAACCGTTCGGCCAGGATGTGGATCAGCGCGGCGTCGATATTGTCGATCGAGGCGCGGTAGCCGGCGAGCACCGGATCGGGTTGGGGCGTAGTCATCGCCGGGTTGGCTAGCATGCAAAGGGCATCGGGGCCAAGGCCAGAGCGCATGGCGCGGCATCGCGGGGGATTTGCCGGGGCGGCGCACTTGCCGCTGGCGTCTGCGCGGGCCTAGACACATAGCCCAGATGCACCGCCTGTTCCTGCCTTTGCTGTTCCTTGCCATGCTGGCGCTGCTGGGCGCGCTGTACCTTGGCGGAGCGGAGCCGTTGCTGCGCGGTTTCCTTGATTTCTACTTGGTCCATTATGACTTGCCGCCGTTCGGCGATGCTCACGGGATCACCAGCGCGATGGCCTGTGAACGGCAGGGGATCGAGACCTATCTGGGCAATCCGTGCCACTACAAGCCGGTGACCTTTGTCTATCCGCCGATCTGGAAGCTGCTGGCGCTGATGCCGATGGATGGCAGCTGGACTGTGCCGGTGGCGCTGGGCTTCATCGCCGTGTTCGCCGCCGCGCTGTATTTCCTGCCGCTTGCGGGGAGCCGGCGCGGGCAGCTGCTGGGCGCGCTGGCGGTGTTGTCACCGGCAACGCTTATGGCCGCCGATTACGGCAACAATGACATGCTGGTTTTTGCGATCACCGTCGCAGCGATTGCGGCGCTGGGGTGGAGACCGGCGCTGGGCTACGGCCTGCTGCTGCTGGCAGGTCTGCTCAAGTATTTTCCGTTTGCGGCGCTTGGTTGGGCCGGGGGCGAGCGGCCCCGCGTGGCTGTATGGGTGGTCACCGCACTGGGCGGTGTGTTGATAATGTTTGTGTGGCTGGCCGGGACCCAACTGCCACTGTCACTGGCCAGCATGGTGACGATGTCTGCCGGGTCCTATGTCTTCGGGATCAAGGACCTGCCGATCATGGCGAGCGAACTGGGGCTGGCGGACGGCCCGGGTGCCTTGGCAATCCAGCTCGCAGTTACCGCTGCCTTGCTGGTGATCGGCTGGCAGCGCGCGACGCAATTTGCGCTGGCAAATGTCCGCGCCGCGATGAGCGCGGCGCAGTGGCGCTTCCTGATCGTGGGATCGCTGGTTCTGCTGGGGGCCTATATCGGCAACCAGAACCTGGTTTACCGGATGATTTTCGTGCTGCTGGTGCTGCCGGGGCTGGATGCCCTGCGCCCAGTGCCGGGGCAGCGGTTCGGGGCGATCGCCGCCATCGCGGTGGCGCTGATGTATCTCTTCCCGCTGAGAGTTCACCTGCAGGCGCTGTTCACCCCCGGCAGCGGTGGCGAGCTGCTGGTGACCGTAATCGGCATCCTGTTGCGCGAGGCGCTGTGGTTCATGCTGGCGGTGACGCTGCTGGGACTTGTCTTCGTCCACTTGCGCGCCGGGCCGATCTGGCAGCGCATTTCGTCCCGGCGGCCCGGCTAGCATCCGCAGTTGCCGATTTGCGCAAGCGCCGTTGCCCGCTTTGCACTTGCAAGGGCTGCGAAAGCTGCGCAATGGACCTCCCAAGATGAGCGCCAAAGTGATCCCTCTCAAGCCGCGCAGCAGCGAACCTTCGCTGGCTCCGATCATGGCGCTGACAGCGCAGGGCATGAACGCGGTCAACCAGGTGATCCTGGAACGCATGCAAAGCGAAATCCCGCTGATCCCGGCGCTGGCCGGGCACCTGATCGCGGGCGGCGGCAAGCGGATGCGCCCGATGCTGACGCTCGCCGGGGCGGCGCTGCTCGATTACCAGGGCACGCGCCACCACAAGCTCGCGGCTGCGGTCGAATTCATCCACACCGCCACCTTGCTTCACGACGATGTGGTCGATGGCAGCGAGATGCGCCGGGGCAAGGCGGCCGCCAACCTGATCTTCGGCAATCCTGCCACAGTGCTGGTCGGTGATTTCCTGTTCACCCGCAGCTTTGAGCTGATGGTTGAGGACGGCTCGTTGAAGGTGCTCAAGATTCTCTCGGGCGCGAGTTCGGTGATCAGCGAGGGTGAGGTCGATCAGCTGACCGCGCAACGCCAGATCGAAACCAGCGAGGAGCGTTACCTCGGGATCATCGGCGCCAAGACTGCCGCGTTGTTTGCCGCCGCCACCCGCATCTCTGCAGTCGTCGCCGAAAAGAGCGAGGCCGAGGAGCGCGCGCTCGAAGACTATGGCCGCAACCTGGGCATCGCCTTCCAGCTAGTCGACGATGCGATGGATTACGATTCAGATGGCCTCGAAATGGGCAAGGCCAGGGGCGACGATTTCCGTGAGGGCAAGATGACTCTGCCGGTGATCCTGGCCTATGCCCGCGGCAGCGCGGAAGAACGAAGTTTCTGGCAGGACGCGATCCTGGGACACCGTACTTCGGGCGATGATCTGGCCCACGCCGTTCGCCTGATCGAGCGTCACGACGCGCTTGGTGCCACCCGCGACCGTGCGCGCCACTACGCCAGCCGGGCGATCGATGCGATCGCCGGCTTCCCTGCCAACGAGGCGCGGGCGGCGATGGCCGAAGCGGCGGAATTTGCCGTGGCGCGGCGGTTCTAGATTTCCGCGCTTTCGCCCGATTGCGCGATCATCAGCTTTTCCTTCAAAACCGTGCGCGACGTGGCGATAACGTGATCGACGCCTTCGATGGTGATGGCCAGGGTTCCTTGCTCGGTCGTCTGGATGAAGCCCTTTTCGCGCAGATACCACAAGTGGAAATCGAACAGCTCATCCGAGCAGCCCAGCATTTCGTGGACGGTAAACTGGCCAACCCCGGCATCCCGCGCCGCATCGCGCCGCTTTTTGTAAAGATAATGCAAAACTTTGGCGTGCGCTTCGGCATCCGACATGGCGGCGCGTTCCTCACTCAGGCCGTCACCCGCTTCTGAAAAAAGAAAACCCGTGGTGCGGGCATAGACCAGATCGTATTCGGCGCGGCTGCCGGGATCCCTGAGGATCTTGTAGGCATCGATGACTTCGGTCAGCTTGGCGACATCGGCGGTCTCGGCATGGTCGGGGTGATACTTTTTGGCCAGCGCATGATAGGCAGTTTCAAGCGTGCGCGGGTCGCAGGTCGGGATCACCCGCAACATGGCATAGTAATCGACGAATTGTTCGCTTTCGGACATCTTCGGGAAAGCCCCCCTGATCATGGCGTTGCAGCCCAGCAGGCATGGCCCGCAACCGTTTTTGTAACAACCCCGAAATGCGACAAACATCGCACCGCACGGCTCGTCCATCGTCAGCCCCGGTTCGGCGATCCCCGCCTTTTTCGCGCGGTGAGCGGAGCCGCGGATTCACCTCTATTTAACCACGCAGGGCCGACCTTCCATGTGCTTGGGGGCCAACGTTCGACCCGGATTCGGGTCATTAGTACGAGGGCCGTAAAATGATCGAATACACCAACTCCCGCCCGCTGCGGATCATCGGACCCGACAGCGAAGTGTTGACCCGCGAAACCATGCCGCCGCCCGATACCACGCGCTGGGTTGCCAGCCGCAAGGCGCAAGTTGTGGCTGCGGTGGATAGCGGTCTGATGACGATTGACGAAGTCATGCATCGCTACAGCCTCAGCCTCGAGGAATTCTATTCCTGGCAGCACGCGATGGACCGTGCCGGGGTCAAAGGGCTGCGTGTGGCCTGGGCGCAGGAAGACCGCGCCGCGCGCCGGCGGGGCCGCGAACACGCGCAGCACCGCGCGCACGAGCTGGTCGCAGCCTGAGCAATCGGACAGCAAGGCGCTCCCCTCAGGCGGGGAGGGGAGCACCCTTGACCATGGGCAGGCAAACCGGCACGGTCGGTTGCATCGAGCAACCAGACTTACCGGGAGAAGCCAATCATGGATCGTCGCCGCCTTGGCAAAAGTTCAATCGTCGTGTCCGATATCTGCATGGGCACGATGACCTTCGGCAGCCAGACCGGCGAAGCCGAGGCGCTGCGCATCCTCGACAAGTGCTTCGATGAAGGCATTGATTTCTACGATACCGCCGAAGGATATCCGGTGCCGCCCGATGCCAAATGGGTTGGCCGCACCGAAGAGATCGTCGGCAAGTGGCTGAAGACCAAACCGCGCGAGGCGATCATCCTGGCCACCAAGGTTTCGGGCCCCAGCCATGTTTGGTTCCGCAGCCCGCTGCGTTCGGGCATGACCGCGCTTGATCGGCGCAACATCGTCACCGCGGTCGAGCAGAGCCTGACCAAGCTCGGCACCGATTACATCGATCTCTACCAGACCCACTGGCCCGATCACGAACTGCCCTATGACGAAACGATGGAGGCGCTCGACGAGCTGGTCCGTGACGGCAAGGTGCGGGTGCTGGGCTGTTCGAACGAGACCAGCTGGGGGCTGATGAAATCGATCGCGGTGGCCAAGGAACTTGGCACCGCGCGCTATCACACGATCCAGAACAATTTCAGCCTCAACAACCGCCGCTTCGAAGATGAACTGGCGCAGGTCTGCCGGATGGAAGGGGTCAGCCTGATCCCCTATTCGCCGATCGCCGGCGGGGTCCTGTCGGGCAAGTACAATGACGGCGCCCGGCCCGAAGGCGCGCGGTTCAGCCGCTATCTTGCCATGGAAGGGCGGCAGGCTGATATGGGCAAGCGTTTCGTCAACGATAAATCACTGGCCGCCACCGCCCGCTATGCCGAGATCGCGCGCGAGGCCGGGCTGGATCTGGTCGCCATGGTAGTGGCCTGGTCGAAGCAGCATGATTTTGTTGCCTCGACGATTGTCGGGGTCTCGAAGGAAGATCAGCTTGGTTCAATCTTTGCCGCCAAGGATCTGGTGCTGGGTGCGGACGTGATGAAGGCACTGCACAAGGTTTCGAAGGAAATCATGTACCCGATGGGCTGATTGCCCCTCCGTCAGCACTGCGTGCAGCCACCTCCCCATCGCGGGTCGATGGGGAGTATCAAGCGAACCTGGCGTAAACTCTCCCTATCGACCCGCGATGGGGAGGTGGCCGTTCCGCAGGAACTGACGGAGGGGCAACGCTGCCGAAGTCGGTGGTGGAGCGCAATTCGCTCCGCTAGAGGATCAGCGTGACCCAGCTTCCGATCCACGTCGTACTGCCCGATCTGCTCGCCGCCCTGAGCGCGCGCAACAGCGCCGTGCTGATCGCGCCGCCAGGCGCGGGGAAAACCACTGCGGTGGCGCCAGCCTTGCTGGAACAGCCGTGGTGCACCGGCAGCGTTATCGTGCTCAGCCCCCGCCGCGTTGCCGCGCGCGCTGCAGCCGAACGGATGGCGGAGCTGCTGGGTGAGCGCACCGGCGAAACCATCGGCTATGTCACCCGGCTCGATAGCAAGCGGTCTGCCCGCACCCGGGTTGTGGTGATGACCGAGGCGATCTTTGTTGCCACCATTCTTGGCGATCCAGAATTGGCGGGCGTATCGGCGGTGCTGTTTGACGAAGCGCACGAACGCCACCTCGACAGTGACCTGGGCCTGGCGCTGGCGATCGAAAGCCAGGCGGTGCTGCGCGAGGACTTGCGGCTGGTGGTGATGAGCGCGACCATTGACGGTACCCGCTTTGCTGGCCTCTTGGGCGATGCGTCGGTGATCGAAAGCGAAGGCAAAGCGCACCCGCTGACGATCCGGTGGCTTGGCGCGCGGCCGGAACTGAGGACCGAAGATGCGATGGCCTCGGCGGTGCTGACCGCCTGGCGCGACGAAGCGGGGGATGTGCTGGCCTTTCTGCCCGGCGTCGGTGAGATTGAACGCACCCGCGAACGGCTCGCTGAAAAATTGCCCGCTGCGTTGGTGTTGCCGCTGCACGGCCAGTGCGAACCAGCGGCGCAGCGTGCGGCGATCAAGCGCGATCCGGAAGGGCGGCGGCGGATCGTGCTGGCGACCGCGATTGCCGAAACGTCGCTGACGCTTGACGGCGTAGCGGTCGTCATCGATGCCGGGCTTTCGCGCCGGGCGGAGTATGACAAGGCGGCCGGCGTGACGCGGCTGGTGACCCACCGGGCGTCGCAGGCTGCGGCCGCGCAGCGCGCCGGCCGCGCCGCGCGGCAAGGCCCGGGGGTCGCCTACCGCTTGTGGGAAGAAGCCGCCCATGCCGGACGGGCAGCATTCGATCCGCCCGAAATGCTCACTTCTGATCTTGCGCCCCTGCTGCTCAGCCTGGCGCAGTGGGGTGCGGCAGAGCCTGCCAGATTGCCGTGGATCGATCTGCCGCCTGATGCAGCATTGGCTGCAGCAAGATCGACCTTGCAAGCGCTCGGTGCGCTCGATGGCGCGGGCCGGATCACCCACCATGGCCGCGCGATGGCGCGCCTGCCGATGGACCCGCCGCTGGCGCATATGTTGCTTTATGCTGCGCAGCATGGTGCAGCACAAAACGCAGCACGGCTGGCGTTGCTGCTGCAGGAACGCGGGCTGGGCGGGCGCGGCGAAGACCTCGCCCAACGGCTGGATCGGTGGAACGGCGATCGATCACCGCGTGCCGACGCTTCGCGCAAGCTCGCGGCGCGCTGGGCCGCGCTTGCCACAAGCCTGGTCACTGCTGCCGGCGCAGAAGCGCCGCCGCTGGGCGTGCTCCTGGCCGAAGCCTATCCCGGCAATGTTGCGCGCCGCCGCGATGGTTCGGGCGAACACTGGCTGACTGCTGGAGGGCGGGGGTTGCGGCTCGATCCCGCCAGCCCGCTGGCCCGCGCGGAATATCTGGCGGTGGGAGAGGCGCAGGGCGAGGCGAAGGGCGCCAGGATCACCGGCGCGATAACACTGACCGAAGGTGAGGTTACGGCCTGGCTCGCGCACCGGCTCGAACGGCGCAGCACCTTGCGCTGGATTGCCGATGAACGGCGGGTCGAGGCGCTGCTCGAAACCCGGCTTGGCGCAGTTACCCTTGCGCGCGGCAGCGATCCATCGCCCAGCCCTGATGCAATCCGCGCCTTCCTGATCGAGCGGATTCGCGCTGATGGGCTGTTGCTGGTGCCGCTGGGCAAATCCAGTATGAATTTGATCAAGCGCGCGCGCTATGCCGATATCGACGCGCTGTCCGAACAGGTCTTGCTGCACGACCTTGAACACTGGCTCGCACCGATGTTGGGCCGCAGGCTAGATCAGACCGATCCGCAAAAGCTGCATGAGGCGCTGCGGGCGAGGCTCGATTATGCTGCGCAGCAGACGCTGGAGCGGCTGGCTCCGGCGCAGTTCATTTCGCCGGTCGGCACCAGCCACGCGATCGATTACGACGATCCTGGTGGTCCCTCGGTCGAACTTCGGGTGCAGGCGCTATTCGGACTTGATGCGCACCCCGGTTTCGGTCGTCCGGCGCAGCCGCTGCTGCTCAAGCTGACGGACCCAGGCCACAAGCCGCTCCAGACCACCCGCGATCTGCCCGGGTTCTGGCGCGGATCGTGGAACGATGTGCAGCGCGACATGAAAGGTCGCTATCCCAAACACCGCTGGCCCGACCAGCCGTGGACCGAAGTACCCAGCCTGAAGACGAAGAACGCATTCAACCGAACATCCTGACGCGGACTAAGGGCAACGACGGCTTGATTTCCCGCGCAAAACGACGCACTGCGCAAGGCATGGCTGCACGCATCTATCAACGCCCGAAAAACGCCATGCAATCTGGCAAGGCTCGACTTGGCGAATGGATTCTCGATTTCGCGCCGGCCGAAGCGCGGCTGCCCGATCCGTTGATGGGTTGGTCCGGTTCGGGCGATACCCAGGCGCAGGTGCAGCTGACCTTTCCGAGCGCCGCGGCCGCGCAGGCCTATGCCGAAAAATACGGCATCGAAGCTGCGGTTCATGCCGTTCCGCCGCGCAAACTGAAGCTGCAGACCTACGCCGACAATTTCCGGTAAGGGTTCCTCCCCTTGAAGCCGGGGAATTGGAAGCGACGACCTTCAGTGCCTGGGTCGCGCAAGTAGGCACTGCGCGATCGCCGCTTCCCGGCCCGTCCGCAAGAGACCGGCCGCTTTCGATTGCCCCCAATTCGAGCAAGTCGAGCCCGCTGCCTAGAACGATTCGCAAAGCGCAGGCTTGCGCAAACGCGACAGCGCCGCCATATGCGCCGCCGGGAGTCGGTCGGACGTTTGCGCTCGCCAACTTGGTCAGGTCCGGAAGGAAGCAGCCACAACGGGTTGCGGCGGGTCGGTCGGCTCCTTTTCAGCGCAGTGCCGAACGAGGTCGCTCAATCGAGCTTGATCTTCCGGCGTTTCGCCTCGGCCACGATTTCGGCGTCGACCAGTTCCCACTGCTTCTGGGTGTTTAGGGCCAACGGCTTCATCCTGGCGAAGGCCCGGACCATGATCCTGCATTCCTCAGCTTCATCCTCCGCTTCGTCGAGCGCTTCCATTTCCTTGCCCACGGACGCCAGGATCTTCTGATTCTTCGCATCAAGATCGGTGTACTTCTTCGATGTAGTTACCCGTTGCAGCAGCGCGTTCTGTTCTGGCTCGGACAGACCCAGTTTGGCCAAACGGGCTGAAATATACTGCTGCCATTGTTCGTTGTAATCGTCATCCCCCGGACCCAACGGTCCATCCAGCTCCTCCCCGATTTTGGCGGCAGCATCTTCATCAAGACACATGGCCGTGGTGAGTGTGGGAATGGTCATCGGCTTGGGCTTGGTCACGCCAGGGCTGGCGGCGGCGGCGGCCAAAAACGCTAGAATGGTCAGCATGTGAACAACTCCCCCTGCCGTATGGCGCAATCTGACAGCAAACTTGGGCCAGAGCAATGCAGCGGAGAATAGTGCGCAAAACGCGCTGCCATATCGAGGAGTAAACATTAAGAAGGGTCGCGGACATTGTGCGTCCTGTCACTTTCGCAATCGGCCATCGCCAGCACCGGCATTTCAGCCGGGTTCGGCTTGGTCAGGCCGAAGCTGCTCGCAGCGGCAGCAACCATGGCAAGAACAGTGAGCATGGGATAAGTTTCCTTTCCCGGCATGACAGCCCCAACCGACATTGCCCGACAAGCGGACAATTCGTGTAGCCGCGCCCTGCGCCAATCGACTTTCGCCGCGCGGCAGCCTAACCTGCAAAGCGATGGACGATTCCCCCCACCTTACCGGCGACGAGCCCGAAGACGAAGCGCCCAGCGCCGCCGAACTGGAAGCGGCCGGGCAGGAATCGATGTTCGGCGCGCCGGAATCGGCCGCGCCGCCTGCGCCAACGCCCAGTGCTGCGTCCGCAGATATTCCGGCGCAGCCCTATCGCGTGCTAGCGCGCAAATATCGCCCGCAGACTTTTTCCGAGCTGCTGGGCCAGGATGCGATGGTGCAAACGCTGGCCAATGCGATCAAGCGCGAGCGGCTGGCGCATGCCTTCCTGATGACCGGGGTGCGCGGGGTGGGCAAGACCTCAACCGCGCGGCTGATCGCCAAGGCGCTCAACTGCATCGGGCCCGATGGGCAGGGCGGGCCGACGATCGATCCCTGCGGTGTGTGCGAACCCTGCGTCGCGATTGCTGAAGGCCGCCATATCGACGTGATCGAAATGGACGCCGCCAGCCACACCGGGGTGGACGACGTGCGCGAAATCATTGAGGCGGTGCGCTATGCTGCGGTTTCAGCGCGCTACAAGATCTACATCATCGATGAAGTCCACATGCTTAGCCGCAACGCTTTCAACGCGCTTCTGAAGACGCTGGAAGAGCCGCCACCGCATGTGAAATTCCTGTTTGCGACAACCGAGGCGGACAAGCTGCCGGTCACCGTGCTAAGCCGTTGCCAGCGGTTCGATCTGCGGCGCATTTCAGCCGAACTGCTCGCCGATCATTTCGGCCGGATCTGCAAAGCCGAGGGCGTTGCGGCCGAAGCGGAGGGGCTGGCGATGATCGCCGCCGCCGCCGAAGGATCGGCGCGCGATGGCCTCTCGATCCTCGACCAGGCGATTGCCCACGCCGATCTGGGCGGGGCCGGTACGGTCAGCGCCGCGCAGGTCCGTGACATGCTGGGGCTGGCGGACAAATCGGTGCAGCGCCACCTGTTTGCTGCGCTGCTGGGCGGTGATGGCAGCGCGCTACTCGATCTGGTCGATCACCAGTTCGCGCTGGGGGTGGAGCCGATCGCGCTGATGCGTTCGGCGATGGAACTGACTCACCGGATCACCGTCGCCCAGCTGGGCAAGGGCGGGGGCGATGGCATTTCGGCCGAAGAACGCGCGGCAATTGCCGAATGGGCCGGGGCGCTGACGCCGGGCCAGTTGCACCGCTTGTGGCAACTGCTGCTCAAGGGCCACGACGAAGTGCGCGCCGCACCCGATCCGCTGGTCGCCGCGAAGATGGCCTTGCTGCGGGTCCAGCATGCCGGCGATCTGCCCGATCCGGGCAAGCTGGTGAAGAAGCTGGAGGAACTGGCCGCGCGCGCGCCGGCTGCCGCCGTGCCGGATGAATCGCCCGCCGTAATACCCCAAGCGGCCGCGCCGATGTCTGCCGATTGGGCCGCGCTGGTCCACATGGTTGAGCAATCCGGACAGCTGCGGATATCGCAAATCATGCATGACTGGGTGCGCGTTGCGGACCTCCAGCACGGCGAGCTGACTTATGCGCTCGCCCCCGATTATCCCGGCGATCCCAGTGCAGAATTGCGCGATGCCTTGCTGCGCGCCACGGGTGAGCGCTGGCAGGTCAGCCGGATCGAAGGCGATGCCGCGCCGACCTTGCGCGAAGCCGCTGAAGCGGCCCGCGATGCTGCACGCGCTGCTGTGCTGGCCGATCCGATGGTCGAAGCCGCACTGACCGCGTTCCCCGGGGCTGAACTGCTCGATGAGGAAAAAGACCAACGCGTTGCCGGCGTGGGCAACAAATGGAGAAGCTGACGTGAAATCGATGGAAGAAATGATCCAGGCGGCGCAACAAGCGGCCGAGACCATTCAAAAGCAGATGGACGAAATGCAGGGCAAGCTCGACGGGATCGAGGTTGAAGGCGTTTCGGGTGGAGGACTGGTCAAGGTTCGCGCCTCGGCCAAGGGCCGGGTGATCGGCGTCTCGATCGATGACAGCCTGCTGCAGCCATCAGAAAAGGGCATCCTTGAAGACCTGATCGCCGCCGCCTTCAACGACGCGCGCAGCAAGGCGGATGCGGTTTCGGGAGAAGAAATGACCAGGATGCAAAGCAGCATGGGCCTGCCGCCGGGGTTCAAGCTGCCCGGGATGTGATTTTTTGATCCTCCCCATTTGGCTTCGCAAAATGGAGAGGATTCAACCGCTGTGCTTTATCGCGCCCGTTCGATCACCACACCGCCCTTGATTACCCCATCGACGCCTTCCAGCTCGCGGACATTGGCGAGCGGATCGCCGTCCACCGCAACGAAATCGGCATAACGCCCCACCGCGATCTGGCCGACGTCCTTTTCCCAGCCCAGCGCCATCGCGGCGTTGAGCGTGGCGGCGCGGATCGCGTCGAGCGGGGTCATGCCGTATTGCACCATCACCGCAAACTGGTGTGCGGCAAGGCCGTGCGGCATCACCCCGGCGTCAGTGCCGAAGATCATCCGCACACCGGCCCGGTAGGCCCTGCGGAAATTGTCGCGCTGCAACTGGCCAATCTCACGGTCCTTGCGCATGCTGTCTTCCAGCACGCCGTTCTTCTTGCCCTCAGCCTGGGTGTAATCGGTGTTGTAGATGTCCATCGCGAACCACACCGGCTGCTTGCGCTCGACCGCCAGCTTGATCCCTTCATCATCAACCAGGCTGGCGTGTTCGATGGTATCGATCCCGGCACGGATCGCGGCCTTGATTCCGCTTGCGCCGTGGGCATGGGCCGCAACGCGCAGCCCGGCCATGTGTGCTTCGTCTGCCACCGCTTCCAGTTCGGGCGCAGTCATCTGCTGCTGACCGGGCTCGTCATAGTGCGAGAAGACCCCGCCGGTGGCGCAGATCTTGATCACCCGCGCGCCGTATTTCTTCTGGCGGCGCACCTGATAGCGAAAGTCCACTGGCGAATCGGCGACCCCTTCGGCCTTGCGCTCTTTCTCCATGCTGGGGGGCAGCCCGGTAATGTCGCAGTGCCCGCCGGTGGTTCCCAGCGCATAACCCGCGCCAACGATCCGCGGGCCGATGATCCGCCCGCTATCGACCGCCTGCTGCAGCCCGATATCGTTGCGGTTGCCGCTGCCGACATTGCGGACCGTGGTGAACCCGGCATCGAGCATCGTCCGTCCGTTGGCCGCGGTCATCACCGAAAAGAAGCTGTCGGTATATTCAAGTCCGCGCCAGCCGCCGATGTCAGCCGGGCTATCAAGGTGGACGTGCATGTCGATCAGGCCGGGGAGCAGGGTCTTGCCGCTCATGTCGATATGTTTGACGTTTGCACCCCAGCGCACCGTGCGGGCATCGGCAATGCCGGTGATGCGGCCGTCTGCACCGATGAAGATCGCGGGGTATTCGATGTATTTGCCGCTGGCGACGTCAAGGTAGCGCGCTGCGGTGATGACCGTCTGCTTGGGGGCTTCGGCATCCTGCGATGCCACCGGCATGCTGAAGGCCAGCGCGCTGGCCAGTGCAGTGAATGTGAGTTTGCGCATCGGATCGAATTCCCTGTGTTGCGGTCCCGGGTGCGGGTTATCGTGCGACGATTGGCACTTGGCAACTGGCCACTTGCGCGCCCCGCAATCGGGTGCATAACCGGCGGCAAGAGCAGGCGGTCGCACGGTTTCTTCTTGGAGGACTATTCATGCGTATCGCGATTGCGTCCCTTGCCGCGCTGTTGATGGCTTCCAGCGCGATTACCCAGACCCCATCGGCTCAGCTGGACAAACCCCCGGCAGGTGCCCGCCACTTCGTGATCCAGTCAACCGCCGGCAAGCATGGCGATAGCTGGTCGTGGACCTTGCCCGATGGCACCCGCAAGGCGCGCGAAAGCTTCAACCTGCGCGGACAGGTGTGGGACGTTGACTATACCGGCAAGCCGGGGCGCGACGGGATGCCAGCCAAAGTGACGGTGCGCGGGGTGACGCCGCAGGGTGATGCCGCAGAATCCTTCAGCCTGACTGGCGGGATCGCCAACTGGCAAAGCCCGGTGGACAAGGGCGAAGCGCGCGATGCCAAAGGCAAGTTCTACCTGACCCTGGGCGGGCCGATGGATACCAGCGGCTGGGCGCTCGAACGTCTGCTCACCGCGCCGGGCCGCAAGATGGCGCTGCTGCCGGGCGGTGAGGCGCGGGCCGAACGGTTGGTGACGGTCGTGGTCGGCAAGGGCAAGACTGCCAAGCCGGTTACGCTGTGGCAGATCCTGGGGCTATCCAACACACCGGTTACGATGTGGGCCGATGCCAAGGGCAAGTTCTTCGGATCGACCGGGTTCCTGTCGTGGCTGCCCGATGCCTATGCCGGTGAAGGCGCGCGGCTTGACCAGATCCAGACCGCCGAATTGGCCAAGGCAGCACCGCGGCTTTACAAGCAGCTTGTCCAGAAACCGACCACGCCGGTGGCCTTCACCAACGTCAAACTCTACGATGCCGACAACAAGCGCTTCCTGACCGGCCAGACGGTGGTGGTATCGGGCAAGATCATCGCCGCAGTCGGTCCGGCCGGATCGACGCCGGTGCCTGCGGGCGCGAGGGTGTTCGACGGCACCGGCAAGACGCTGCTGCCCGGGCTGTGGGACAGCCACATGCACATTGCCGACGATTACACCGGGCCGCAGGAACTTTCGCTGGGCGTCACCTCGGTGCGCGATCCGGGTAACCGCGATTCGCGCACGCTGGACCGGCGCAAGCGGGTGGAAGCCGAGCAATTGCTGCTGCCGCACGTCTATGCCTCGATGCTGATCGACGGGAAGGGTCCCTTTACCGCCCAGATGGCCAGTGTTGCGACCACCCAGGACGAGGCGATCGCCCATGTCCGCCGGGCCAAGGCGCTGGGGTTCACCGGGGTCAAATTCTACGGCACTTTCGATTACCACTGGCTGCCCGCCGCGATTGCCGAGGCGCACAGGCTGGGGCTGCACGTTCATGGCCATATCCCCAATTCGATCCGGCCAAGCGTCGCGGTGGCCGATGGCTATGACGAAATCACGCATATCAACTGGATCGTGATGGAAGGCGTACCGGCCGAAGTGCTGCCTCTCGACAACGGCATCGCCCGGTTCGAGGCGCCCGGGCGTTATGCCAAAGACATGGACTTCAAGAGCCCGGAAATGACCGCGCTGATCAGCACGATGGCGGCCAAGGGGGTCTATTCGGATCCGACCATCGTTACGTTCGAAGGCCTCTATGTGCCGGAGAACGGAGATCTTTCAGCGGCCTATGCGCCGTTCATCGGCACTTTGCCGGTCGCGACCGAGCGCTTTATGCGTTCAGGCGGCTTTGCCGTGCCCGCCGGGCTGACCCGCGCAGACTACCGTGCCAGCTTTGCCAGGATGATCGCGCTGATCGGCCTGATGCATAAGGCCGGGGTGCCGATCGTTGCCGGTACCGACGGCTATGGGATCGAACTGATCCGCGAGCTCGAACTTTACCTGCAGGCCGGCATGACCCCGGGCGAGGCGCTGGCCACGGCGACGATCAATCCGGCGCGGCTTAACAAGGTGGACGGCAAGACCGGCTCGATCGTGGTCGGCAAGGTAGCCGATCTGGTGCTGGTTGAAGGCGATCCCGAAGCACGCATGGGCGATCTGCGCCAGACCCGCTGGGTGATGATGGACGGCAAGCTGATGAACGCCGACGATCTGCGCAGCGCCGCCGGCTATTCGGGGCGGCCGCTCTAGGTCTTGGGATGCTGTCCTGCGCGCTGCGGCAGCATCCAAACCAGCGCCACAATTAACCCGGTTAGCACTGCGCTGGCCAGCGGGCGGCTCATATCGAGACCGCCGCTGGCCAGCGGCTTGTCAAGAAAATCGCCCACCGTGGCGCCGAGCGGACGGGTGAGGATGAAGGCGGCCCAGAACAGCACTGCCTTGCTGATGCTGGTGCGGTAATGCAGCAACGCCACCAGCCCCAGCGCCGCGCCAAACAGCAATGCTGCGCCCAGGTAACCCGGCCCGGAATCCGCCACCCAATCGCCAAGCGCAGTGCCCAGCGTTTGCGAAAACGTGATTGTGGTCCAATAGAACGCCTCGGCCCTGGGTTCAGATACTGTGCCCACATCGATCGAGCCCAGCGTCCGGTTCCACAACCACAGGCAGCCCACCACGGCAATCAGCAGCAGCAGCGATCCGCCAGCATAGCCGATCCCCATCGAGCGGGTGGCGAAATCGGCCATGGTGGTGCCAGCGGTGGTCGAGGCGATGATCGTCAGCCAATAGAGCGCCGGATGAAACTGCCGCGCTCTGATCTGTGCCGCGACCAGCAAACCCAAGGGTACGATGAAGATCGCGGTTCCGATCAAATAGCCCCAGCCGGTTGCCGCGCTGGTGGTTTCGCCCAGCCAGGACATGCTCACCGCGTCCCCTGCGGTTTCGCCCAGGGTGGTGGCGAGGATCTTGATGATCCAGAAACCCAGCGTAACGGCAGGGACTTTGGCCAGGGTGATGCGGTGTTCCATTGGGCAAGGCTTCCTGCGTTGGCGGGCGTACGGAGTGGGCTGGGCGAAAGTCCGGGTCAACAGCCAATCCACAACGATAGGCTGAACGGCCATTGCACCGCGGGCAGGGCAGTCCCATATCCCGCCTCAAGGACGGGATTCACCCGTATGGCCTCGGGCGATGGGCCGATTGGATGGACATATGAAACAGTACCCCCTGCTTCCCTTGCGCGATATTGTCGTGTTCCCCGGTATGGTTGTGCCGCTGTTCGTCGGCCGCGAGAAAAGCGTGGCCGCGCTCGAAGCGGCGATGGCTTCTGAAAGCGATAAGGATATTTTCCTGCTCGCCCAGCTTGATCCCGGCTGTGACGATCCGGACGAGAACGATCTGTACGATATCGGTGTGGTTGCCACGGTGCTGCAGCTGCTCAAGCTGCCCGATGGCACTGTGCGCGTGCTGGTTGAAGCAAAGCACCGTGCCAGCCATGAAGCGCTGTGGCTGGAACAGGGTGTCGGCGGCGAAATGGTCGTGGTCAAAGTTGACGAAGTCGCGCCGGTCGGCGTGTCGGGCAGCGAAGTTTCGGCGATGATGCGCACGGTCGTCGATACGTTCGGCGAATATGCCAAGCTCAACAAGAAGCTGCCGCAAGATGCGGGTGACAACCTGGGTGATATCGTTGACGCCGACCTGCTGGCCGATAGCGTTGCCGCGCATATCCAGGCCAAGGTTGCCGACAAGCAGGCCTTGCTGAGCGAAGCCGACCCGCTCAAGCGGCTGGAAATGGTCCATTCCTTCATGGAGGGCGAGCTTGGCGTGCTCCAGGTGGAGCGCCGGATCCGCGGGCGCGTGAAGCGCCAGATGGAAAAGACCCAGCGCGAATATTACCTCAACGAGCAGTTGAAGGCGATCCAGAGCGAGCTGGGCGGCGGCGATGATGGCGAGGCTAACGAACTGCAGGAACTGCAGGACAAGATCGACAAACTCAAGCTGTCGAAAGAAGCCCGCGCCAAGGCCAATACCGAGCTCAAGAAGCTCAAGACCATGCAGCCGATGAGCGCGGAAGCCACCGTAATCCGCAACTACCTTGATGTGCTGCTGGGGCTGCCGTGGGGCAAGAAAAGCAAGCTCAAGAAGGATATCGCGGCGGCCCAGGCCGTCCTTGATGGCGATCACTATGCGCTCGACAAGGTCAAGGACCGGATCGTCGAATATCTGGCCGTGCAGGCCCGTACCAACCAGCTGAAGGGCCCGATCCTGTGCCTGGTCGGCCCGCCGGGGGTGGGCAAGACCTCGCTCGGCAAGTCGATTGCCAAGGCGACGGGCCGCGAATTCATTCGCCAGTCGCTGGGCGGCGTGCGTGACGAAGCCGAAATCCGCGGCCACCGCCGCACCTATATCGGTTCGCTGCCGGGCAAGGTTATTTCGAACCTAAAAAAGGCCGGTACCAGCAATCCGCTGTTCCTGCTCGACGAGATCGACAAGCTCGGCCAGGATTTTCGCGGCGATCCGGCTTCGGCGCTCTTGGAAGTGCTCGATCCCGAACAGAATTCGAAGTTCCAGGACCACTATCTTGAGCTGGATTACGATCTGTCGGACGTCATGTTCGTCTGCACCGCCAACAGCCTCAACCTGCCGCAGGCGCTGCTTGACCGGATGGAGATCATCCGGCTGGAAGGTTACACCGAGGACGAAAAGGTCGAGATTGCCGAGCGGCACCTGTTTGAAAAGCAGGTCAAGGCGCATGGCCTCAAGAAGGGCGAATTTGCGCTTACCACCGAGGGGCTGCGTGCGCTGATCCAGTACTACACCCGCGAAGCCGGGGTCCGCACGCTTGAGCGCGAGATCGCCAGGCTGGCCCGCAAGTCATTGCGCCAGATCCTCGAAGGCAAGACCAAATCGGTTACGATCACGCCTGAAAACCTCGGCGATTATGCCGGGGTGCGCAAGTTCAAGCACGGCATGGGCGAGGATGAGAACCAGGTCGGCGCGGTGACGGGCCTCGCCTGGACCTCGGTCGGCGGCGAACTGCTGACGATCGAGAGCGTGACCGTGCCCGGCAAGGGCGCGATCAAGACCACCGGCAAGCTTGGCGAAGTGATGACCGAATCGATTCAAGCGGCCTTCAGCTTCGTGAAAGCGCGCTCGCCGGCCTATGGAATCAAGCCCAGCCTGATCGCGCGCAAGGATATCCACATCCACTTGCCCGAAGGCGCGGTGCCCAAGGATGGCCCTTCGGCCGGCATCGGCATGGTCACTTCGATCGTCTCGACGCTGACCGGTATTGCAGCGCGCAAGGACGTAGCGATGACCGGCGAGGTCACTTTGCGTGGTCGGGTTCTGCCGATCGGCGGCCTCAAGGAGAAGCTGCTGGCGGCGCTGCGCGGCGGGATCACCACCGTGCTGATCCCCGAGGATAACCGCAAAGACCTCGTCGAAATTCCCCAAAACGTGCTCGAAGGGCTTGAAATTATACCAGTTTCACACGTTGATGAAGTGCTGGCCCGCGCCCTGGTTCATGCGCCAGAGGCGATCGAGTGGAGCGAGGAGGACGATCTGGCCAGCCAGCCGGGTGGTTCGGGCGCGTCACCTTCGACAACCGCACACTAACCGATCGGTTAAATTTGATGCTGCATTGCGGCATGGGCGTCGCTGCAGCGCGGTCTCTGCTCGGTTCGTCGAAAATGGCGGAAAATGGGGGATAATCTTTTGTCACATGCGCGCTTTGGCTTTGACAGGTTCCGCAAAAATCGCTCAATTCGCGGCCATGTTTGAAGTCGAATCAAAACGTTTCACACTTAACCAAGGTAGGGGGTTCCCAATATGAACAAAAATGACCTGATCGGCGCAGTTGCTGACGCCAGCGGCTTGACCAAGAGCGACGCCACCAAGGCCGTCGAAGGCGTGTTCGAAGCCATCACCGGCGCGCTGAAGAAGGGCGACGAAGTGCGCCTCGTCGGCTTCGGCACCTTCAACGTCGCCAAGCGCAAGGCCTCGACCGGCCGCAACCCGCGCACCGGCGAACCGATGCAGATCAAGGCATCGTCGCAGCCCAAGTTCAAGGCCGGCAAGGGCCTCAAGGACGCCGTCAACTAAGACGCGTTCCCCGGATTTCCGGTTTCAAGCGCCGCGCTTGTCCCTAGGGCAGGCGCGGCGTTTTGTGTTTGGGTCTGGTCCGAATATAATGGGTTGATGCTACTTATCCCAATCGTGATCGTATCCCTGGCTCAGGCAGGCGCTGCTGCTGTTGATCAGGCCGAACCGCCCGCAACGGTATTTGCTCCCGCGCCGCCAGCGCCGCCTCCGCCGCCGCCGCCTCCAACGCCGTATCCCCGCACGCCACCCAAGCCAAAAGGCGATCCAAGTGGTTGGGTTCGCAGTTCTGACTATCCCAAACAGCTGCGCAATGGCCAATCCGGCGTCACACAGTTCCGGTTGTTGATCAGCGACACGGGCAAACCGATTGCTTGCGACGTTATGAGTTCATCGGGCCACCCAGAACTTGACGCAAAGACATGCGAAGTTCTGATGAAGCGCGCGAAATTTGTCCCTGCACGAAGCGGATACAACCGACCGACAAATGGATCGTACACTGCGCGTGCAAAGTGGGTCGCACCTGCGCCAAAATAGGATTTAGCTGGGATTGTCGCTCAAGACGTCGAAGGAGCACCCTTCGCCACCGTCGGCTTGCTCGTAAAGCTGACCAGCTTCGAGAAGACCCACGACAACACCAGCGCGATCCCAACCGCCAGCGCAGCCACAGTTGCGCTGTTACTGCCGGCCAGTTCCTTGGTCCAGACCAGCACGGTCAAGTGCACGCAGTAGAGCGGCAGCGAATAGGTGCCGAGCCATTCGAACGGCGCCTTGAGCGCAGCGGGCGGCTGGCTCATCGCCACCACCCACATCATCAACGGCAGGAACAGCATCACGAAGGCCAGATCACCCGCCACCTTGCCCAGCGGCAGATAGGGCACTGCGGCGGTCCCCAGCACCGGCAGCGCCAGCGCCAGCCACCATGGCAGGCCCGGCGTGCGGAAGCCTTCGCGGTATTTGCGGCCGATCCACACCCCCAGAATATAAGCGAAGAACACGCGGGGCAGGGCGTACCACCAGGTCTTCCAGGTCGGCGCGTTGACCCCCATCGTGTCCGAGCCGTGGATCCGAACGGTGTAGATCAACCAGGCCCCCATGACCAAAGCCAATGCCAGCATCGCCCCGGTGCCCACGCGCTTGAGCGCCGCGCCGTGGAGGAAGTTGGCGAGCAATTCGTAGAACAGCGTCCACTGCGGGCCGTTGTAGCGATAAAACGGACCCACACCGGCCAGGCTGGGCAGCATCACCAGATCGAGCGCCAGCCACCACAGCAGGGTCAAAGGATCGGCCATCCCGATCACGAAGGCCCGCACCACCGCCACGCCGGCCCCCACCGCCACCAGCGGCCACAGCCGCTTGAACCGCGCCCAGGTGAATTCCACCGCGCCAATCCCGCTCAGCAGCTTCTTCTCGGTCGAAACCGCCAGCACGAAGCCGGAGAGGAGGAAGAACAGATCGACGAACAGGTAGCCGCGCTGGAACGGGCCGCCGATGCCATAGACGATATCGAGGTGGTAGAATACGATCATGAAGGCCGCGATGCCGCGCAGTCCGTCGAGCTGGAACATGCGCGGGCTATGCGCCGGGGCGGCTGCCGGTGTTGCCATGATGCTGGATTCCCTCCCTGTTTGGCCTGTTACAACAGCTTGGGGCGCGAAGATCAACCGCGTCCACTGGACGTTAAGGCAGACCGCCTATATATGCCTTCACGCATGAACCGGATCGTCCTTGCCATCCTCGCCCTGTTTGCAGGGCTCGCCGCGCAGGTTGCCCCTGCCGAGGCGCGGGTTTGCGGCAAGGTCGAGATCGGCGCGACACTGGGGAGCAAAACCTCGGCGCGGGTGGTGGCGGTTGCTGCCGCTGCGCCATTCCGCGCCGCGCCGCAGCCGCAGTTCATGGCACCGCGCCCTGCACCTGAAGCGCTGCCGCTGCCCGCATGGGCGGCGCCGACCGTCCGGCTGGGTGCCGACCGCGCGCGCGAATAGCGCCGACGCTTTTTCAAGCCTGTCCAGCAAGGCTGCGATGCCATTCATGGCGTCGTTGAACCATATTCTCACATCATTCTAATTACAGGAATTTCCCATGATCGGGGCATTTGCTAAGCGCATTTTCGGTTCGTCCAACGACCGCTACGTCAAGAAGATGGAAAAAGTTGTCCAGCAGATCAATGCGTTCGAACCCAGCATCGCGGCGCTGACCGATGAAGAGCTGCAGGCCCAGACCGACAAGTTCCGCCGCTTCCTGACCGAAGGGCGCAGCCTTGACGATATCTTGCCCGAAGCTTTCGCCACGGTGCGCGAAGCTTCGATCCGCACGCTTGGCATGCGTCATTTCGATGTCCAGATGATCGGCGGCATGGTGCTGCACCGCGGCGAAATCGCGGAGATGCGCACCGGCGAAGGCAAGACCCTGGTGGCGACGCTGGCCTGCTATCTCAATGCGCTGGAGGGCAAGGGTGTCCACGTTGTCACGGTCAACGATTACCTGGCCCGCCGCGACGCCGACTGGATGGGGCAGATCTACACGTTCCTTGGGCTGACGGTGGGCGTGATCGTGCCCAACCTCAGCGAGCCGGAACGCCGCGAGGCGTATTTTTCGGACATTACCTACGCCACCAACAACGAGCTGGGCTTCGATTACCTGCGCGACAACATGAAGCACGAGCGCGGCCAGATGGTGCACCGCCCGTTCAACTTCGCGGTCGTCGATGAAGTGGATTCGATCCTGATCGACGAAGCCCGCACCCCGCTGATCATCTCGGGCCCGACCGATGACAAGAGCGACTTGTACCTGTCGGTCGATGCGGTGGTGAAGCAGCTGGCCGAAGCCCATTATGAAAAGGACGAGAAGACCAAGAACATCACCCTGACCGAAGACGGGGTGGAATGGGCCGAACGTCAGTTTGAAGCGGCGGGGATGCTGACCGGATCGAACCTTTACGATGTCGAGAACACCCAGGTGGTTCACCACCTTGACCAGAGCCTCAAGGCCAATGTCATGTTCAAGCGCGACATCGATTACATCGTCAAGGATGAGAAGATCATTATCATCGATGAATTCACCGGCCGGATGATGGACGGGCGGCGCTGGTCGAACGGCCTGCACCAGGCGGTGGAAGCCAAGGAAGGCGTCCAGATCGAGCCTGAAAACCAGACGATGGCCTCGGTCACTTTCCAGAACTATTTCCGCATGTACCCCAAGATTTCCGGGATGACCGGCACCGCCGCCACCGAAGCGGCCGAATTCTTCGACATCTACAAGTTGAGCGTCGTCACCATCCCCACCAATGTGGCGGTGCTGCGGATCGACGAGGAAGACGAATTCTACAAGAACACTGCTGACAAGTTCCAGGCGATCGCCAAGCTGATCGCGGAGAAAAGCAAGATCGGCCAGCCGGTGCTGGTCGGCACGGTTTCGATCGAGAAGTCGGAACTGCTGTCGGACTACCTGACGCAGGAAGGGGTCAAGCACGCCGTGCTCAACGCCCGTTTCCACGAGATGGAAGCGCACATCGTCGCTCAGGCCGGGCGGATGGGCGCGGTGACCATCGCCACCAATATGGCCGGACGCGGCACCGACATCAAGCTCGGCGGCAACCTTGAATTCCGCATCGATGATGAGCTTAAGGATGAAGCGGACGAGAAGGTCCGTGAAAAGGCGATCGCCCAGATGAAGGCCGAAATCGACGCCGAAAGGGAGCGCGTGCTGGCCGCTGGCGGCCTCTGCGTGATCGGCACCGAACGGCACGAAAGCCGCCGTATCGATAACCAGCTGCGCGGCCGTTCGGGCCGTCAGGGGGATCCTGGCCTGTCGAAGTTCTACCTCTGCCTGGAAGACGATCTGCTGCGCATCTTCGGACCGGACACGCTGTTCAGCAAGATGATGAACGCCAACCTGGCTGACGGCGAGGCGATCGGTTCGCGCTGGCTGTCAAAAGCGATCGAGACCGCGCAGAAAAAGGTCGAGGCGCGCAATTACGACATCCGCAAGCAGGTGGTCGAATACGACGACGTGATGAACGATCAACGCAAGGTGATCTACGAACAGCGCGCCGACATCATGGATGCCGATACGCTCGACGATGTGGTCGAAGACATGCGCAACGATACCGTCAACGCGATTGTCGGCGATGCCTGCCCACCGGGATCCTATCCCGAACAGTGGAACATCGACGCGCTGCGCGGCCGGACCTTCGAGGTGCTGGGGATCGACGTGCCGGTGCAGGACTGGCTCAAGGAAGATGGCCTTGAACCGCAGGATATCGAGGAGCGGATCGCCGCGCTTTCAGACGAAAAGATGGCGGCAAAGATCGGCAGCGACGCCGAAATGTGGCGCCAGGTTGAAAAGCAGATCATGCTCGACCGGCTTGACCATCACTGGAAAGAGCATCTCGCCACGCTCGATGCGCTGCGCCAGGTGGTGTTCCTGCGCGCCTATGCGCAGAAAACCCCGATCAACGAATACAAGCAGGAAGCCTTCGGCCTGTTCGAACGGATGCTCGAAGCCATCCGTGAAGACGTGACGCGGATCCTGATGAACAGCGAGCTGCGCATGCCCGAAGCGGTGCAAATGCCCAATCTGCCCGATTTTCTGACCAGCCACATCGATCCCTTCACCGGGGAAAATGACGCCAGCACCCCGGGCGCACTGGCGATGATGAGCGCGCTGGGCGCGGCCGAAGCTTCGGCGGCGAGCGGCGTGCTGGCCAACCCGGGCGCGGGCGATCCCTATGCCGAGCTCGGCCTTTCGCGCAACGCACCGTGTCCGTGCGGTTCGGGCGAAAAGTACAAGCATTGCCACGGGGCGATGGTTTGAAAATCCCCCTCCCGCTTGCGGGAAGGGTTAGGGGTGGGTCAGTCACCTGCTTTGCTCAATCACCGGAGTGGCCCACCCCTGGCCCCTCCTGCAAGCGGGAGGGGAGACCAACGTGATCTGGCTGCCGATCGGATTCTTCGTCACCGCGCTGCTCTATGCCTCGGTCGGGTTCGGCGGCGGATCGACCTACAGTGCGCTGCTGAGCCTGGCGGGGTTCGATTACCGGCTGCTGCCGATCGTCAGCCTGTGCTGCAACGTGGCAGTGGTTACCGGAAGCTCGCTGCGGTTTGGCCGCGCCGGGGTGACGCCGTGGAAGCGCGCGCTGGTGCTGGCGGCGGTTGCCGCCCCGGCGGCTTTGCTGGGCGGGATGACGCCGATCAAGGAGGCCACCTTCTTGTTCTTGCTGGGTCTCAGTCTGGTCGGCGCAGGGCTGGCGCTGCTGTTGCCGCGAGCGGCCACCGCGAATGCGCCGCCAAGCGCCGCAGCACGGTTCATGCCGCTGGCCGCTGCGCCGCTGGGCTATCTGGCCGGGCTGACGGGTATTGGCGGTGGCATATTTCTCGCGCCGCTGCTGCATTTCACCCGCTGGGCCAGTGCCCGCGCGATTGCGGCGACGACCGCGCTGTTCATCCTGATCAATTCGCTGGCCGGGTTATACGGCCAGGCCATCAAGCACGGCGCGGGCGTGTTTGGCGAGGCTTTGACCGGTGCCTTGCCGTTGCTGATTGCAGTGGTGCTGGGCGGACAGATCGGCAGCCTGCTGGCGCTGCGGGTCTTGCCCGAACGGGTGCTGCGCTGGCTGACCGCCGCGCTGACCATCTGGGCCGGTACGCGGCTGCTCTGGCCGACCTGAAGCAAAAGCCCCGCCGGTGAGGGCGGGGCTTTGCATATGCCCGGGTGGGGTGGCTCCCCGAGTAGGATTCGAACCTACGGCCAAGTGATTAACAGTCACCTACTCTACCGCTGAGCTATCGGGGAATGTTCCCCCCACCTGCGGGCAGGGGAGCGCCTATAACAGGGCGATTCGGTTTGGCAAGATATGGCCGACAAGTTTCTCCCCTCCCGCTTGCGGGTGGGGGCGGGGGTGGGCGCGTCGCATCCAATCCCCGAACAGGCCTACCCCTAACCCCTGCCGCAAGCGGGTGGGGGACTAGATCTGGAACTGTTCGGCGAAAATCCGCTCTTCCAGCGTCTTGCCCGGATCGAACAGCAAGGTCAGCTGCTCTTCGCGCGCGACCTTGACCTTGACCGAGAGAATATCGCGCAATTCCTGCTGATCGGCCACCGCAGCCACCGGGCGCTTTTCGGGATCGAGCACACGAAATTCGATCTCGTAATTGTCCGGGATGATCGCCCCGCGCCAACGCCGCGGGCGGAACGGGCTGATCGGGGTCAGCGCCAGCATCGCCGAACCCATCGGCAGGATCGGGCCATGGGCTGACAGGTTATAGGCGGTGGAGCCCGCGGGCGTCGCCACCAGGATCCCGTCGCAAAACAGCTCCGCAATCCGGACCTTGCCATTGACCAGAATTTCGAGCCGCGCGGTTTGCCGGGTTTCGCGCAGCAACGACACTTCGTTGATCGCGCTGGCCTTGTGTTCGCGCCCGTCGCCGGTGAACGCGGTCATCGCCAACGGATTGACCGCCAGCGGCCGCGCCCGGGCGATCCGCTCTGCCAAAGGACGACTGGAACGCGGCTGGTTCATCAAGAAGCCAACGGTGCCAAGGTTGAGGCCATAGGCGGGGATCACGCGCCCCGCATCAAGCATCTGGTGCAGTGCGTGCAGCATCTGTCCATCGCCGCCCAGCACCACTGCCACATCGGCTTCGTCAAGCGGCACGAACGCATGGTCCTGGCGCAGCATTTCGGCAGCGGCCTGCGCGCGTTCGGTATCGCTGACAAGCAGGGCAAGGCGGGAGGAATTCGGCATCGCTGGCGCTTTACGGCAGGAACGCCTTCTGGCCAACACTTTGGTAGGACCATTCTGCTAAGCAGCCAGAGATGAACGCGCCGCCATCCTGCGATCCCGCGCCGCAAGGCGATGCCCTGACCGGGCTGGGCACACGCGATACGGCACTGGCGCGGTTGGCCGAATGGCAGACGGCGGGCGGATCAATCCATGCCCTGCTGGTCGGCTTTCGCCGTTTTGATGCGCAAAACCTGGCCTTCGGAACCGCCGCTGGCGATGCCGCGCTGGTCGAAGTGGCGCAGCGCCTGCGCCACTTCGCCGCCGCCGAAATCGAAGGCGCGTGGCTGGCCGTGCGCGATGGCGGCAGCCGGTTCCTGCTGATCGCGAATGAGCCGTGCAGCCGCGAAGCCTGGCAGCTTGCGGCGGGGCAATTGCTGGCCGCGCTGGCCCGGCCGATCGTGACTTCTGCCGGCACCTTGCGCCTGTCGC
Organism: Novosphingobium sp.; assembly: GCF_031417815.1. Lineage (GTDB taxonomy): Bacteria > Pseudomonadota > Alphaproteobacteria > Sphingomonadales > Sphingomonadaceae > Novosphingobium. The sequence continues at coordinate 86,342 of NZ_JANOWI010000043.1, forward strand.
CGCGCGCCGCGCTGCTGCGCGCGACCGATGCTGATGATCCCGCGAGCGTGCTCGACCGGCTGGGGCAGACGCTGGAAACCGCGATGGCGCAATCCGGGCGCCGTCTGGCCTGGGCGGATGGCGAAGCCACACGGCTTGGTCTCAGCGCCGCACAGCTCGAAGCCGATCTGATCCAGGCGCTCGACAGGGGCGAGATCGAGGTGGTGTTCCAGCCGCAGTTCGCCTGCGCCGACAACCGCCTGACCGGGGCGGAGGCGCTGGCGCGCTGGAACCACCCCAAGCTTGGCAAGCTGGGGGCCGGCGCGCTGTTCACCATTGCCGAACGCGCCGACCATGTGGCGCAGCTTTCCGGACATATCGCGCGCCTCGCGCTGCAGGCGGCACACAAATGGCCGATGGACCTGCGCCTGTCGCTTAACGTCACGCCTGCAGACCTTGCCGGGGCAGACTATGACAAACAGCTTGCGGCGCTGATCAAGCAGACCCGGTTCGCCCCCTGGCGGCTGACGCTGGAAGTGACCGAGCAGGTGTTGCTGGGCGATGTTACCCATGCCGCCGATGTACTTGGGCGGCTGGCGACGCAAGGCATCCAGATTGCGCTGGATGACTTCGGGGCGGGGTTCTGCAATTTCCGCTATCTCCAGCTCTTGCCACTCCACTACCTCAAGCTCGACCGGGCAATGATCGACGGCGTGGCCGGCAGTGCCCGCGATCTGGCGGTGCTACGCGCAATCATCGCGATGGCCCGCGCGCTTGAACTCAAGGTTATTGCCGAAGGGGTGGAAAGCGAAGCCCAGCGCCAGCTTGCCGCGGGCGAGGGCTGCAGCCACTATCAGGGCTTCCTGCGCGCCCAACCGATGGATGCAGCAGCGTTTCGCGAGTACGCGCTCAGTAACTGAAGCGGCGATAGACCAGCACGTCGCCGAACTGCGCTTCGAGTTCATAATTCTGCGCCAGCCAGGCGTCGATCGGCTTTTCCGTCGCGCGCAGCCAAGCCTGGCCCTTGCCTTTGGCATCGGTGACAATGAAATCGGGTTTCAGCTGCATCAGCCGTCCGATTTCGTCAGGCCCGATATAGCCATGTTCAGCGAGCGGGCGGACGATGGGCGGGCGACCGATGTTCTCGGGCTGAACTCCGGCTTTGGAGAGCGGCGCATCGTCAAGATACCAGCTGACCAGTTGATAGCGCCACGGCCAGACGCTCGCCTTGGGGCCGCCGGTGGAGGTGATGAAGCGTGCCGCCTTGGCCACCTCGAAATAGCCTTCGATGGCTGCAGGATCGCTGATTACCGCAGCGGCTTGCGGCAGGCGTTCGGCGCTGGCGGCGGCGATCGGCAGCAAGCTTGCAAGCACAGCCAGCGGCGCGGCGCGCGGCAGGCTGGCGAAAAGGTCCAGTCCAAGCGCGCACAGCACGGCCAGGACCGGCAGCAACTGTAGCCAGTAATGCGGGTAAACCGCCCCGCTCAACGCAAGGCTGACCAGCAGTGTGCCCGCTGCCAGCGTGATCAGCATCACGGCCCAGCGCTGCGCCGCATCGCGCCACAACCGCACCGCCTGCCCCATTCCGCCCAGCGCCAGCAGCACAAACGGTATGACGATCAGCGGCTCCATCGTCGTGCTGACGTAGAACTGCTTGATATGCTCGATCACCGCCGCAGCCGGGCCGACTTGCTGCGCATAGGCCCAAGGTACGTCGATCATTGCCAGCTTGAGCACGGGCAATTGTCCGGCAGCAGCATAAGTCAGCACCAGTGCTGCCACCGGCACCAGCCCGCCCAGCCCGAAGGCCAGCCAGGCGCGCGGGTGCGCCTGCTCGCGCTGGCGCAGCGAAGCGACCAGCAAAAGCAGTCCGAACACGATCGGCAGTTGATAAAGATTGGTGCGTGAAAGCACTGCCAGCGCCAATCCCAGCCCGGCCAGCGCGGCGCGGCCCGGCGACACGGGTGTGCGTACCAGCATCAGCAACGCGAACATCCCAAAGAACAGCGCGGGAATCTCGCTGTAGGTCGGTTGGCCCAGATCCATGCTGGCAAAAGCGACATAGCCCAGCGCGCCGCCCAATGCCGCCCAGCCGCTGGTTAGGTGGCGGGCGAAGCGGAATGTCAGCATCGCGGTGCCGAACAGCAGGACATCGCCCAAAAGTCGCACCGCGACGAGGCTTTTGCCAAATGCCACCAGCACGCTACCGATCAGCAGGAAGATCATCGGCGGCTTGAGATCGAACATCGCCACAAACGGCAAATGGCCGCTCGCGACATCGGCGCCCATCAGGATGAAGGTTGATTCATCGGGATCGATCACTTCGCGTCCCAGGCTGACAAACTGGGTGACCAGCACCGACAGCGCCAGGATCAGCGCGGCGATTGGGGCCGTGGGGCGGATGCGTAGCTTCATGGAACGGTTTATGCCGCCAAATTCCTGCAATTTGGCAAACGCTTGCGCTGGGCTAGCGGCGCGCCTTGCGGGCAATCGCACTCAGTCCCTTGGTCAGCTGGAACAGGCCATTGAGCCGCGCTTCGGGATTGGCCCAGACGCGGGTGACCACGATCTTGCTGTCGGGACGCAGCTTGATCGTGCCTTCCAGCCGCGCGGCATAGTTGATGAGGGCGGCGGGATCGGGGAAATTGTCACCATGGAACGAGACCAGACTGCCTTTTTCGCCAACGTCGATCTTGGCAATGTTGGCCTCGATCGCCTGACGCTTGATCTGGATCAGCTTGATCAGATTGACCGTGGGCGGCGGCAATGGACCGAACCGGTCGATCATTTCGGCCGACAATCCTTCGATCTCGGCCTGGTCCTCGGCGTCGTTGAGGCGGCGATAGAGCGCCATGCGCACCGCCAGATCGGGCACGTAGTCCTCGGGGATCATGATCGGCGCATCGACGGTGATCTGCGGGCTCATCGCATGGCGTTCGCGCGCCAGGCCCATTTCGCCCGCCTTGGCCGCCAGAATCGCGTCTTCCAGCATCGACTGGTAAAGTTCGAAGCCGACTTCGCGGATGTGACCCGATTGTTCATCGCCGAGCAGGTTGCCCGCGCCGCGAATGTCGAGATCATGGCTGGCGAGCTGGAACCCGGCACCGAGCGAGTCGAGGTCGCCCAGCACTTTTAGTCGCTTTTCCGCCACTTCGGACAGCTGGTTATCGGCCGGTGTGGTGAGATAGGCATAGGCGCGCAGCTTTGATCGGCCCACCCGCCCGCGCAGCTGATAGAGCTGGGCGAGGCCGAACCGGTCGGCGCGGTGGATGATAATGGTGTTGGCACTGGGGATATCGAGGCCGCTTTCAACGATCGTGGTCGAAAGCAACACTTCGTACTTCTTCTCGTAGAAGGCGCTCATCCGCTCTTCCACTTCGCTGGCCGCCATCTGGCCATGCGCCGCGATGAAGCGCACTTCGGGCACAGTATCGTGCAGCCACTTTTCGACATCGGCCATATCGGCGATGCGCGGCACGACGATAAAGCTCTGCCCGCCGCGGTGATGTTCGCGCAGCAAGGCCTCGCGCATCACGATCTCGTCCCATTCCATCACATAGGTCCGCACCGTCAGCCGGTCGACCGGCGCGGTCTGGATGGTGGACAGTTCGCGCAGGCCAGACATCGCCATCTGCAGCGTCCGCGGGATGGGCGTGGCGGTAAGCGTGAGCATATGCACATTGGTGCGCAGTTGCTTGAGCGCTTCCTTATGACTCACCCCAAAGCGCTGTTCTTCATCAACGATAACAAGGCCAAGCCGCTTGAAGCTCAGGCTTTTTGCCAGGAGCGCATGGGTGCCAATGACGATATCGGTGGTGCCTTCGGCCAGCCCGGCCTTGGTTGCCTTGGCTTCCTTGTCTCCCACCAGCCGCGAAAGTCGCCCGACTTTCAGCGGAAAGCCGGTAAACCGCTCGCTGAAATTGGTGAAGTGCTGGCGCGCCAACAGCGTGGTGGGGGCGATTATCGCCACTTGCTGCCCGGCCATTGCCGACACGAAAGCGGCGCGCAAAGCCACTTCGGTCTTGCCGAACCCGACATCGCCGCACACCAGCCGGTCCATCGGCCGGCCTTGCGCCAGATCGCTGAGCACATCGTCGATCGCGGCTTCCTGATCTTCGGTTTCCTGCCACGGGAACCCTTCGACAAACTGGTTGTAGCTGCCATCGGCCTCGAGCGCCGGGGCGGTGCGCAGCGCGCGCAAGGCGGCGGTTTTAAGCAGCTCGTGCGCGATTTCGCGGATGCGCTCTTTCAGCCGGCTCTTGCGCTTTTGCCAGCCTTCGCCGCCCAGCCGGTCAAGCCCGACGAATTCCGCGTCCGAGCCATAGCGCGACAGCACGTCGATATTCTCGACCGGAACATACAGCTTGTCGCCGCCGGCATATTCCAGCGCCACGCAGTCATGTGGGCTTTTGCCGACCGGGATAGATTGCAGGCCAATATAGCGTCCGATCCCGTGCTCCATGTGGACCACCAGATCGCCTGGGGAAAGCGCCGCCAGCTCGGCCATGAAGGCTTCGGCGCCCTTGCGGCGGCGTTTGCGGCGCACCAACCGGTCGCCCAGAATGTCCTGCTCGGTAACGAGGTCGATCTCGTCGTTGGCGAACCCGCTTTCCAGCGGCAGCACCATCGCCACCGGCGTGCCCTTGGCCGCCATGCCCAAGGCTTCCTGCCAGCCGTTGGCGAGGACCGGGGCCGGGCGCGCCGCTTCACCCAGGATTTCTGTAATCCGGGCGCGGCTGCCTTCGCTGTAGGCGGCGATCAGCGCCTTCTTGCCGCGCTTGGCCTGGCCGGTGAGATACTTGGCGGCAGCCTCGTAAACGTTGTCACCGCGGGCGCGTTCAGGCGCAAAGTCGCGTCCGCTGGCAAAACCGAAATCGACCACAGCGGCGCTTTCGGGCTGGGCAAAGATATCAGCGCGGTGCACCGGATGCCCCGCCAGCACCGCATCGAATTCGCCGCGCGCAAGATAAAGCGCATCGGGCCCGAGCGGGCGATAACTGCCCGCCGCCTTGCCGGCGTTTTCGGTTCGGGCGGCGTAATAATCGGCAATGTCGCCAAGCCGTTCCTCGGCCGCGCCCATCGCGGCGCTGTCGATCACCATCACGTCATTGGCGGAAAGATGATCGAACAGGCTGACCAGCCGGTCCTCGAACAGCGGCAGCCAGTGTTCCATCCCCGCCAGCCGCCGTCCGTCGCTGACGGCCTGGTAAAGCGGATCGCCGGTGGCATTGGCACCGAACAGTTCGCGGTAGCGGCCGCGGAAGCGCTTGATGCTGTCTTCATCGAGCAGTGCTTCGCTGGCAGGTAGAAGCACGTGCTCGTCCAGCACGCCGGTGGTGCGCTGAGTATTGGGATCGAACAGCCGCAGGCTTTCCAGCTCGTCACCAAAGAAATCGAGCCGGAGGCCGCCTTCCAGCCCTGAGGGGAACACATCGAAAATCGACCCACGCACCGCAAATTCGCCGGCGTCGGCGACGGTATCGGTGCGGCTGTAGCCCTGCCGCTGGAGCAGCGCGATCAGGCTTTCGCGCCCGATCACCATGCCGGGCTTCAGCAGTTTCACATTTTCGCGCACCCGGAACGGGGTCAGCACGCGTTGCAGCGCGGCGTTGATCGTGGTGACGAACAGTTGCGGCGCGGTGCCGGATAATTGCAGCTTTTGCAGTGCCGCCAACCGCCGCGCCGATACCGACAGCGCCGGACTGGCCCGGTCATAGGGCAGGCAGTCCCACGATGGGAACGCGATCACATCGAGTTCGGGGGCGAAAAACTGCGCGCTGTCGGCGATACCCTGCATCGCCGCTTCATCAGGCGCGATGAACACTGCGCGGCCCTTCGCGGCGCGGGCGAGATCGGCCAGCACCAACGGCTGTGCCCCGCGCGCCAGCGAGGCGAGGGTCAGCGGAGCCTTGGCACTCAACAGTTTGGACAGATCAGGCATCGTTCGCGCATAGCCAATTGCCCCGCGTGCCGTTTTTGCGGCCAGCGGGGTAGGGAATCGAAGCTGGGGCCTTAGCCATGCCAACCGACGATGTCGAATGTTCTCCCCTCCCGCTTGCGGGAGGGGTTGGGGGTGGGTCAATCAGGCGTGAAGCCGAGTTTGCTTATCCCTCGCCAACAGACCCACCCCTAACCCCTCCCGCAAGCAGGAGGGGGACTTTCAGCGCGGGATTTTAACGAAGTCGAGCTTTTTGAACGCGTCCATCTGCGCGCCCTGGTATTTCTCCGGCACGTCCATCGTGCCCAGCGCCCATGCCATGATTTCGACATCCTCTTCGTCCAGCAGCGCCTCGAACCAATCGCGTTCGGCTGCCGACCACCCGGCATGGTGGACATCGAAGAAGCAGCCGATCATGTAATCGGCCTCGCGGGTGCCGCGGTGCCAGGCGCGGAACTTTAGCCGCTTGATTCGGGATGTGTCGCTCATAAGGCGCGATTAGGGGGCACTTAGCGCCGCCGCAAGGGAGAGTCAGTTTGAGCACCAACGATCAGGATTTCGCCGCACTGGAACTAGCCGCGCAGTTGGCGGCGGAATACCGGCGCGACATTGCTGCTGCTGAAACGGTGCCGGTTGCCGGGTACGGCGAAATCCACGCCCGCTTCGATGGCCCGGTGCCCGATCACGGCACCGATGCCCCCAGCCTGATTGCTGAACTGGATAGCGGCGCGCGCGATGGCCTGCGCGGAATCGTCGCGCCGCGCTTTTACGCCTGGGTCAACGGCAGCTCGCACATTGCCGGGGTGGCGGCAGACTGGCTGACCTCAGCCTGGGGCCAGAACGGTGCGGGCATCCCGATGTCGCCTGCTGCCGCAGCAGTGGAAGCTGTGGCGGCGCGGTGGCTGCTCGAATTGCTCGATCTTCCACCCGAAAGTTCGGTCGGGCTGGTCAGCGGGGCAACGATCGCCAACTTTGTCGGGCTGGCGGCGGCGCGCGGCGAATTGCTGTCGCGGCAAGGCTGGGATGTGGAGAGCGACGGGCTGTACGGCGCGCCGAACTTGCGCGTGCTGATCGGGGCCGATGCGCACAACACCGTGTTTTCCGGTCTCCGCTATCTGGGTTTGGGCGAAAAGCGGGTCACGACCATCGCCACCGACAGCCTAGGCCGGATGCTGCCGGGCGATCTGGAACGCGCGTTGAAGGCCAGCAGCGATCCCGCAATCGTGATCGGCCAGAGCGGGCAAATCAATACCGGGGTCAGCGATCCCTTCGCCGAGATCGTGCCGATGGTTCACGCTACGGGTGGGTGGGTGCATGTCGATGGCGCCTTTGGCCTGTGGGCGCGGGCGAGCGAAAAGCATCGCCACCTGCTGGACGGGATCGAACTGGCGGATTCGATGGCGACCGATGGGCATAAGTGGCTGCAGACCCCCTATGACTGCGGCTTCGCGATCGTTCGCCACGAAGCCGCGCACCGCCGGGCGATGGATATGCAGGCTAGCTATCTGACCCGCGACAACGATCAGTTCCGCCACCCCGGCGCTTACGTGCCCGAACTTTCGCGCCGCGCGCGCGGGTTTGCGGCCTGGGCGATGATGCGGCGGCTGGGGCGGGCCGGGATTGCCAAAATGGTCGATGACGATATCCGCATCGCGCAGGCAATGGCCGCGGATATGGCGGCGATCCCGGGTGTGGAAGTGCTGGGCCAGCCCGAACTCAACCAGTTCATTGTCCGCTTCGGCGCGGATCAAGGCGACCAGGCGGGCGACCGCTTGACCCAGGCTACGGTTGAGCGGATCCAGCAGGATGCGGTCGCCTTCATGGGCACGTCACTGTGGCGCGGGCGGCTGGTCATGCGGGTATCCGTCTGCTCGATCGCGACGACTGACAAGGATGGCCAGATCACCGTGGAAGCAGTGCGGAGCGCCTGGGAGGCGGTGCAGGCTGGTTAGTTTTTGGCCCGCAGCGCCGCGACGATCTCGGCCGGTGCCTTGCCCACATAGTCTTTGTTGAATTCCTCGATCACGGCCTGCTCGGTCAGCTTGTGATAGTGGCGGCGCATCTCGCCCAGGGTCTTGGGGCTGGCAAAGATCACCAGCGCCTTGATCGAACCGTCCAGCACCTGGGTGTTGAGCCAGTGGGTTGCGGCGATGGCGTGGGCGTCTTCGGAAACCTGGCGATTGGCATGGTTGCCCGGAACCGAATGGTGGGCACTGGCCGAATGGTTGCTGGCATCCAGTTTGGGGCTGTCGAGCGCGGTCAGCGCGGGTTCTGCTTCATCGCCAGCGTTGCGGTAAAGTTCGAAATTCTGGCCATCGACCAGCGCGATGACGGCAGCGTGGGGTAATAGCATTGCCTGCTCCTTGTCGGGCCCTTGATCGGGGAGAACGCAGCAAAAGGACATTCGGTTCCGATCGTCCATGCGCTGGGTCAAAAGGCCATGAAAATTCCGCTGCCCAGCGGCGCGCGCCGCGCTATGAACGGGTCATGCGTCCCGACCGCCTCAATCCCCTGTTCGTCACAGCCGAGAGCCTGAAGGGCGTTGGCAGCACTCTGGCGCGCCCGCTGGAACGGCTTGGCCTGGCGCGGGTCAAGGACTTTGCCTACCATCTGCCTGATCGCTTCGTCACCCGCCGCGCAGTCGCCAATCTGGACGAGGCGAGCGTGGGCGAGCAGGTGGTGGTCAAGCTTACCCCGGTCGAATACCGCACTTCGTCCGGGCGCGGCCCTTTCCGCGTGCTGGCGAGCGACGAGCCGGGCAACATCTGCGCGATCACCTATTTCGGCCGCGCGTCCTATTCGGGCAAAAAGGCGCTGCCGCTGGGCGAACCGCGCTGGGTGGCGGGGCGGATCGATCAATACGGCCAGATGCTGCAGATCGTGCACCCCGATCACGTGACCGAGGAAAGCGCGGCTGCGCTGGGGCAACTTACCGAACCGGTCTATGCCCTGTCCGACGGACTGACCCAGAACCGCATCGCCGCGCTGATCCAGCAGGCGATGGCCAGTGTGCCGCCGCTGCCCGAATGGATCGAGCCGGGCCTGCTCGACAAACACCAGTGGCCGGCCTGGCGCGATGCGCTGGAACTGGCGCACAAGGGCGAACATCCCGCCGCGCGTGACCGGCTGGCCTATGACGAACTGCTCGCCAACAGTCTCGCGCTGTTGCTGGTGCGCAATTCGAACCGCAAGCAGATCGGCACGCCGTTGGTGGGCGACGGCACACTGCGCGCGCGGCTGCAATTGCCGTTTGAGCTGACGGGCGCGCAGAAGCGTTCGATTGCCGAGATCGAGGGCGATCTGGCGCAGGCCGCGCCGATGCTGCGCTTGCTGCAGGGCGATGTCGGCTCGGGCAAGACCGCGGTTGCCTTGGAAGCAATGCTGATCGCGGTGGAGGGCGGGGCGCAGGCTGCGCTGCTGGCGCCAACCGAAATCCTTGCCCGCCAACACTACGAAACGCTCAGCCGGATGGCCGCGCCGAGCGGGGTGACAATCGCGCTGCTGACTGGCCGCGACAAGGGCCGCGCGCGCGAATCGATCTTGATGGGGCTGCTCGATGGCAGCATTGATCTGGTGGTCGGCACCCATGCAATCTTTCAGGATGCCGTCACTTACAAGAACCTGGCGATGGTGGTGATTGATGAGCAGCACCGCTTTGGCGTGGCCCAGCGGCTGATGCTGAACCAGAAAGGACGCCGCACCCCGCACTGCCTGGCGATGACCGCCACCCCGATCCCGCGCACGCTGACCCTGGCGCAGTATGGCGAGATGGATGTTTCCAAGCTCGATGAGATGCCGCCGGGCCGACAGCCGATCGACACCCGCGTTGTCGCGATCGAGCGGATGGGTGATGTGGTTTCCGCGCTGGGTCGGCACATCGAAAGCGGGCATCAAGCCTATTGGGTTTGCCCGATGGTGCGCGAACTTGAAACCGAGGACATCGCCGCGGCTGAAGCGCGTTATGCCGAAATGAAATCGCGCTTCGGGGATGCGGTGGTGCTGGTCCACGGGCAGCTGCGACCCGAAGTGAAGGACGCCGCGATGGAACGCTTCGCCAGCGGCGCGGCCAAGCTGCTGGTTGCCACCACAGTGATCGAAGTCGGCGTCGATGTGCCCAATGCTACGCTGATGGTGATCGAACAGGCCGAACGCTTTGGCCTGGCCCAGCTGCACCAGTTGCGCGGCCGGGTCGGCCGGGGCGAGGGCAAGAGCACCTGCTTGCTGCTGCGCGGGCCTGCGCTGAGTGAAACCGCGCGCGACCGGCTGGCCTTGATGCGCGAAACGCAGGACGGGTTCCGCCTCGCTGAAGAAGACCTGCGGCTGCGCGGCGGGGGCGAATTGCTCGGCACGCGGCAATCGGGCGACACCCCGTTCCGCGTCGCCAGCCTTGAGCAGATCCAGCGCTTGCTGCCGATCGCGCACGATGACGCGCGGCTGTTGATGGAGCGCGATGGCGGGCTGACCGGCGAGCGGGGCGAGGCGGCGCGGCTGCTGCTCTATCTGTTCGAGCGCGATTGGGGGGTGCAGTTGCTGCGCGGCGGATGATCGCGCGTTTGCGCCAATGGGCCAGCGCGGTGAAATGCGACCTAGTGGTGCTGGTGCTGGCCGCGCGCGATCCGGCGGTGCCACTAACCGCGAAAGTGCTGGCCGGGGTGGTGGCGGCCTATGCGCTCAGTCCGATCGATCTGATCCCCGATTTCATCCCGGTGCTGGGCATGCTGGATGATCTGCTGCTGGTTCCCGTCGGAATTTGCCTGGTGCTGCGGCTGATCCCGCCTCGGGTACTGGCGGACTTACGCGAGCGTGCCGCTGCGCAAGGACAGCTACCGCGCAGCCGGGCGGCGGCGACGGTGATCGTTGCCTTGTGGATCCTGGGGAGCGTTTGGCTGGGGCTTGCGGCGCATCGCTACCTGCAGCGCGGCGCTTGAGGCATCAGACAGCAAATATTGCAACGTCATCTTCGCGCGGCAAAATTCCGCAGAACGATGCGAGCGGCTCAAAGGGTTCGTCCAGCAGTTCCAGCGCGCCCAGACCAGCCAACTTGAATTGACCAAGCCGCGGCTCTTCGTCGCTGCGCCAGGACTTTCCGGCATTGAGTGCCGAAACGAACTGATCGCCGTGCCGTTCAAACAGCAGATGCGGGGCGAGCACGATCCGCTGCCCGTTGTACAGGGCGGCAATGGCGCGTTTGCGGGCGATGGCTTCCATCACCGTCAGGCTGGCGTTGGTCATCGTTTTGTCCGGAGAATCGAAGAATTGTGCATTGCAGCATTGTGCGGAACGCGAGCCGGCGGTGCAAGTGCAATTGAGCGTGGACTTTGGGGAATACGGGACGGGGCGGAGGGGTTGCCGGGACCGGGCCTGTCGTGCCGAGAGCGTGCCCCGACGCTTGCGCTCGGGAATTTTTGCGGAAAACGTCCCCCGGACGTTTTCTTCTTCGCAAAAATTGGTCGGGGAAAGAGGATTCGAACCTCCGGCCCCTGCCTCCCGAAGACAGTGCTCTACCAGGCTGAGCTATTCCCCGACCGATCGTCTGCCCCCGAAGAACCAACAGGTCCAAGCAGGGGCAAGGCAGGAGCGCGCCTATAAGGGGCGATATCGCAGGTGGCAAGCGGGCAATCTCACGCTAACGTGACTTTATGGCCAGCATAGCGATTCCCGCCCAGACAACCGACAAGACCCACTGGGAATGGCAATATCTCGATCTGATGCGCCGCATCTGGGAGCATGGCGACGAACGGATCGATCGCACCGGGATTGGGACCAGATCGGTCCTGGGCGCGCAGATTCGCTTTGATCTGTCAGGCGGGGCGGTGCCGCTGGTGACCACCAAGCGGGTCTACTGGAAAACCGCCGTGCGCGAATTCCTGTGGTTCCTGACCGGCGAGACCAACATCCGCCCGCTTGTGCTGCAAGGGGTGAAGATCTGGAACGAATGGCCGCATGCAGGCTATGTGAAGGCGACCGGCGAGGCGATCTCGCTTGAAGACTTCGCCAGCCGGATTGCCGATGACGAAGCGTTTGCGTTGAAATGGGGCGATCTTGGCCCGGTCTATGGCAAGCAATGGATCGACTGGCCGACTTACCAACCGGCAGGGGAAGGGCTTTACCGCAAGGGGCCGGGGATCAACCAGGTTGCACAAGTGGTTGACAGCTTGCGGACCAATCCCGGCAGCCGCCGCCATATCGTCGAGGGCTGGAACGTGGCCGAGCTGGACCGGATGGCGCTGCCGCCGTGCCACAAGACCTATCAGTTCCACGTCGGGTCAGGCCGGCTCAACTGCGCGCTCTATCAGAGAAGCTGCGATGTCGCGCTGGGGCTGCCGTTCAATCTGCTCGGGGCGGCGCTGTTCACGCGGATGCTGGCGCAGCAGTGCGATCTGGAACCGGGCGAACTGGTCTGGCTGGGCGGCGATACGCATCTTTATCTGAACCATGCCGATCTGGTTGAAGAGCAGCTTTCGCGCCCACCGGCGGGCGAGGCCGTAATGACCATCAACCGCCGCCCGGACAGCATGTTCGATTACCGGATCGAGGACTTCGAGGTCAGCGGCTATGCCCCGCAGGCAGCCATTTCCGCACCGGTGGCGGTATAGTTGACGCTGAAACCAGTTTGAAATAATATGTCGCGTACCTAAAATTTTGCGTCCCATCCGGGAGCAAGCATGGAGAGCGAGCGATGGCCCAGGGCCCCGCAAATTCCGGACCGCCGCGCGGCAACTTGCCGCCGCTGGAACTGCATGTGCCCGAACCGCATTTCCGCCCCGGCGATCCGGTTGACTACAGCTTCCTCGACATCCCGCCCGCCGGTCAGTTGCCGCGCCCGGACGAGGCTTGCGATACCGCTGAAACCCACGCCCTGTGCCACGGCCTGATCCGGGTGCTGGACGACGATCACAAGGCGGTCGGTGCCTGGGATCCGAAACTCGATCCCGAAACGCTGCGCCGGATGCTGCGGGTGATGGCGCTGACCCGCGCGTTCGATGACCGGATGTACCGCGGCCAGCGCCAGGGCAAGACCAGCTTCTACATGAAGTGCACTGGCGAGGAGGCGACCAGCGTTGCTTCGGCCTTTGCGCTTGATAACGATGACATGGTGTTCCCCTCCTATCGCCAGCAGGGGATCCTGATCGCGCGCGGCTATCCGATCGTCGAAATGGTCAACCAGATCTATTCGAACCGGGCTGACAAGCTGAAGGGCCGCCAGCTGCCGATCATGTATTCGAGCAAGGAGCACAGCTTCTTTTCGATCAGCGGCAACCTGGCGACGCAATACCCGCAGGCCGCAGGCTGGGCGATGGCCAGTGCGATCAAGGGCGATACCCGGATCGCCAGCGCCTGGATCGGCGAAGGCTCAAGCGCAGAAGGCGATGCCCACGCCGCGTTCACGTTCGCCACCGTATTCAACGCTCCTTGCGTGTTCAACATCGTCAACAACCAGTGGGCCATTTCGAGCTTCTCCGGCTTTGCCGGGGGGGAGCGGGCGACCTTTGCCGCCAAGGCGATCGGCTATGGCATTGCCGGCCTGCGGGTCGATGGCAACGATGCTCTGGCGGTCTATGCTGCGGCGCGCTGGGCCGCCGACCGGGCACGGGCCAATCAGGGTCCGACGCTGATCGAGCACTTCACCTACCGCGCCGAGGGGCACTCGACTTCGGACGATCCCGGCGCCTACCGTTCGGCGCATGAACGCGGCGAATGGCCGCTGGGCGATCCGATCATGCGGTTGAAGCGCCACCTGGTGGCGCTGGGCGAATGGTCTGAAGCGCAGCACGAGGCGATGGACCTGGAGCTGGCGCAGCAGGTCAAAGCCGCGACCAAGGAGGCCGAGAAAAACGGCGTGCTGGGCCACGGCCTGCACCATCCGTTCCACACCATGTTCGAGGATGTGTTCGAGGAACTGCCGTGGAACCTTGAGGAACAGGCCGAACAGGCGATCCGCGAGCGCCGGATCAAATGGCCCGATTGGAAAGAGACATGAGCGAGATCGAAGAAGGCCCGGTGAGCCTCAGCGATGCGCCCACCCGCCGCCTCAACATGATCGAGGCGATTAACGATGCGCTCGACGTGATGATGGCGCACGATGATAATGTCGTCGTGTTTGGCGAGGACGTCGGCTATTTTGGCGGGGTGTTCCGCGCCACGGCGGGGCTGCAGAAGAAATACGGCAAAAGCCGCGTGTTCGATACGCCGATCAACGAATGCGGGATCATTGGTGCGGCGGTGGGGATGGGGGCATACGGCCTGCGCCCGGTGCCCGAAATCCAGTTCGCCGACTATATCTATCCCGGGCTCGACAGCTGGTCTCCGAAGCGGCGCGGATGCGCTATCGCTCGGCCGGGGATTTCACCGCGCCGATAACCGTGCGTTCGCCGTTTGGCGGCGGGATCTTTGGCGGGCAGACCCACAGCCAGAGCCCCGAGGCGCTGTTTTTGCACGTGGCGGGACTCAAAACCGTGATCCCGTGCACCCCGCACGATGCCAAAGGGCTGCTGATAGCCGCGATCGAGGACAACGACCCGGTGATCTTCTTCGAACCCAAACGGATCTACAACGGCCCGTTCAGCGGCTATTATGACAAGCCGGTCGAGCCGTGGGCCAGGCATCCCGGCAGCGAAGTGCCCGAAGGCTATTACAAGATCCCGCTGGGCAAAGCCCGGATCGTGCGCGAGGGCGAGGCGATGACCGTGCTGGCCTATGGCACGATGATCCATGTTGCCACCGCGGTTTGCGCCGAACACGGGATTGATGCCGAAATCATCGATCTGCGCACGCTGGTGCCGCTCGATATCGAAACGATCGAGGCGTCGGTGAAGAAAACCGGCAAGTGCCTGATCGTCCACGAAGCGACCCGCACCGGCGGCTTTGGCGCAGAACTTTCCGCGCTGGTCCAGGAACGCTGCTTCTACCACCTCGAAGCCCCGATCGAGCGCGTCACCGGCTTCGACACCCCCTATCCGCACAGCCTTGAATGGGCTTATTTCCCCGGTCCCGTCCGCATTGGCGAAGCGGTCGATCGGCTCTTGAAGGCATAAGACAATGGGCACTTTCACCTTCAACCTCCCCGATATCGGCGAAGGCATCGCCGAGGCTGAGATCGTCGCCTGGCACGTCAAGGTTGGCGATAGAATCGAGGAAGACGACAAGGTCGCTGATGTCATGACCGACAAGGCCACGGTCGAAATGGAAAGCCCGGTTTCGGGGATCGTCCTGTCGATCGGCGGCGAGGAAGGCGACATGCTGGCGATCGGATCGCCGCTGGTAGTGATCGCGGTCGAGGGCGAGGTTGTGGAAGGGCCGGGGGCTTCGGCGCCGATTGCGGCAGAGCCTCTCAAAGCGCCTCCCGTTCGTGCTGAGCCTGTCGAAGCACCGCCCTTGCCTTCGCCGCAAGCACCAAGCCCAGAAGAAAAGAGCAGCCCTTCGCCAAACTCGGGGCGAACGGATCCTGGGGTAGGGCAGGGTGATCACGCCAAAGTCCTTGCCAGCCCCGCCGTGCGCGCCCGCGCCGCCGAACTTGCGATCGACCTGGCACAGGTCAAACCGGCCGAGGATGGCCGCATCCGCCACGCCGATCTTGACGCTTTCCTGTCCTACAACGCCGCTGGCGGTTTCCGCGCGGCGGGGGCCAAGGGCCTCGACCAGACCGTCAAGGTGATCGGCCTGCGCCGCCGGATTGCCGAGAACATGGCCGCGGCAAAGCGCAACATTCCGCATTTCTCGTATGTCGAGGAATGCGATGTCACCGCGCTGGAAGCACTGCGCGCGCAGCTCAATTCCGCGCGCGGAAACCGCCCCAAGCTGACGATGCTGCCGCTGCTGATCACTGCGATCTGCCGCGCCTTGCCGGACTTTCCGATGCTCAACGCGCGCTATGATGACGAAGCCGGGGTGGTGCAGCGCTATGGCGCGGTCCACCTGGGCATGGCAACACAGACCGATGGCGGGCTGATGGTGCCGGTGATCCGCGATGCACAGGACAAGAACCTGTGGCAGCTGGCGAGCGAGATCGTCCGCCTGGCCGAAGCCGCGCGCAATGGCAGCGCCAAGAGCGATGAATTGTCAGGTTCAACGCTGACCATCACTTCGCTCGGCCCCTTGGGCGGCGTTGCCACAACGCCCGTCATCAATCGCCCCGAAGTGGCAATCATCGGCCCCAACCGGATCGTCGAACGCCCGATGTTCGTGCCCGATGGCATGGGCGGTGAGCGGATCGAGAAGCGCAAGCTGATGAACATTTCGATCAGCTGTGATCACCGCGTGGTTGATGGCTGGGATGCCGCCAGTTACATCCAGGCGGTCAAGCGGTTGATCGAGGTGCCGGTGCTGCTGCTGGCGGATTGACCATCTTCGATCCTCTCCATTTTCGCCGAATGGCGCAAATGGGGAGGTGGCAGCGGCGTTCAGCCGCTGACGGAGGGGTATTGGCGCGAGGGCAAAAACCCCTCCGTCTGGGCCTTATGGCCCATCCACCTCCCCATTTGTGGCCTTCGCCAAAAATGGAGAGGAACTAAGGAAGGGAGAACCTATGGCGCAGGACCCGAAAATCGATGCCTATATCGCCAAGGCTGCGCCGTTCGCCCAGCCGATCCTGATCCATTTGCGCGCAGCGATCCACGCCGCGCTGCCGGGGTTGGTTGAAACGATCAAGTGGGGCATGCCGCACTTCCAGTACAAGGGTAAGAACCTGGCCGGGATTTCGGCGTTCAAGGCGCATTGTGCGTTCATCATCCACGGCGATGGGCGACGCGGTGAAGCGATGGGGCAGTATGGCAAGATCGCCGGCCTGGCCGATCTGCCGGGCGATAATGTGATCAAGGCCAAGCTGGCCGATGCGGCAGCGCGGATCGATACGGCCGGCACTGCGATCAAGCCAAAAGCAGCACCGCGCGCGCCCAAGCCTGAACTGCCGGTGCCGCCCGAATTGGTGTCAGTACTTGCTGTCAATCCAGCCGCCAAGGCCACCTTTGAAGCCTTCGCCCCGTCGCACCGGCGCGAATATCTTGAATGGATTATCGAAGCCAAGCGCCCGGAAACACGCGACAAACGAATCGTTCAGGCGGTCGAATGGCTGGCCGAAGGCAAGAAGCGCAACTGGAAGTACGAGAACTGCTGAAAATCAGCGCACGATCGCGCTGTAGGTGATTTCGCCCGATCCACGCGCCGCATCGCCTGCGGAAAGGTGCCAGCGCAAGTGGGTGACATCTTCCGGGGTGGCGATCCGGGTGCCGACGCGCAACTGCTCTAGCTTGCCCCAGCGCTTGCCGCCGTCGATCGAAACCTCTTCCGAGCCGTCGGCGCTACCCTGATAATAGACCGTGCGCGGCACCGCATTGTTTACGATGAAAGCGCCGGTGCCGCTCTTGCGCATCCAGCTGACCACATAGATCACGCGGTCGCCGCGCTTGAAGGTGGCGGCGGGCTGCAGCAGCCGGCCCTGGCCGGGCTTGATCCGTTCGATGAAGACCGCGCTGTCGAACGCGATCAGCGGCGCGGCAAGCGCGGCAGCCGGAATACAAAGCGCCAGGGCGAGGCCAAGGCGGGCGGCAATGCGGCGAAATGTCACGCGGTAAGAACCCCCTGTTGCGCCGGTACGACACGACACGAGGCTTCTCGCAAATCGGGGCAAAGGAATGGTTAATGCCGGGGCAGGGGCTGCGCCACCAGCGGCGCGCCAGCCCCGCAATTGCGCCACTGCGGATGGTTTACGAAAGCATTTGCGGCAAGCCGCAAGGTCTCCTACGAACGCAGTTGACAGCCCCGGCGTGCTGTCCTAGTGGCGCTGCTCCCAAGTGGCTGCGCGGGTGTAGCTCAGTTGGTTAGAGTGTCGGCCTGTCACGCCGAAGGTCGCGGGTTCGAGCCCCGTCACTCGCGCCACTTGGGGACTTTCCTACCACGCTGACGTTACGTTTACCGCCTTGCCGCCCGCCGGCAGGCTGATGATCATGCCGTCTTTGCCGACCAGCAAGGTTCCACCAAAGATCGACGACGCCTGGCCCAGGAACAACGGCTCGATCAGCGTCGAAGGCAGCGGCGGGACGAGGTGGTAAAGCACCAGCGTGTTGACGCCAGCTTCCTTTGCAGCGCGCGCGGCGTCTTCCGGGCTGGCATGGTAATTCTGGATATCGGTCATGATCTGCGCGTTGCTGGCCTGCCCGCGCTCAGCAAGTTTTTTGCCCAGCGCTGCGATCATGCTTTTGTTCAGCGCTTCATGGAACATCAGGTCAGCGCCCTTGGCAGCTAAGACGAAGCTGGGGGCATAGACCGTATCGCCGCTGATTGCGATCGCACGGCCCTTGTAATCGATCCGGTAGCCATAAGCCGGGCTGATCGGGGCATGGTTGACCCGGATCACCGTGATGCGCACCCCGTCCTTGTCATAGACGACCTGACTGTCGGCACCGTCGGCCAGCGCGATGATCTGCGCCACCCCGCCAAAGCCGCCGGGCTGGACCACCTTGGGCCCGTGGTGCGCCACGCGGTAGGTGCTGTCGATCTGATAGGCCGCGTTGAACCCGGCCACCACCTTGTCGGTTCCCGGCGGGCCATAGACCGGCAGCGGCGTGTTGCGGTGGCCGCCAACCCAGGCCTGCAGCAAAGCCTCGCCCAGCCCGTCGATATGATCGGAGTGCAGGTGCGTGAGGAATTCGGCCTGCAGCTTCTGCACTGGGAAGCCCATCCGCATCAGCTTGCGGACAGAACCGGAGCCGGAGTCGAAGATGAAGGCCTGGTTGCCTGCCAGCACCGCGATGCACGGCCCGGCGCGGTCAGCATCGGGCATCGGCGATCCGCTGCCGCAGACATAGGCGTGCAAGCCGTCGCCGAGCTTGGCGGATTGATCCACCCCGACATTGTTGTCGAGCGCGCTTTGAAACGCCCGTTCACCGATTGCACCGCGTCCGAAAACCAGCACCAGTCCCATGGTGATCGCCAGCACAGCAGCGACAACCGCGATCATGCGTCTCATGCGATTGCCCTCCTGCTTCGGCGAAGAGTTACGCTGCGCGTCAGCTTAGCGCCAGCGTCCCGTTTCCATCCAGATCAGGAAACGCTTCAAGGGCAGCAGCCAGATCACCCCCAGCACGACATAGACCGGGGTCTGCGCCAGTGCGGGCCAGTGCTCGATCCACGGCGCAACATAGCGCGCCACTAGCACGCCATAGACCATCAGCGCCGCAAACAGCGCGAGGATGCCAAGCGGGATGCGCAGGGTGGGTTCAGTTCTCATGCGAACGGCCCATAGACGCGGGTTTGCGTTACTACCAGATCAAGCGATTGATCATGCGGCTCAAGCGGGATCGCCTCTTCCAGCTGGCAATCCCAGGCGAGGCCGATGGCGAGGGAAGGGCGGTGCGCCGCCAGCCAGCGATCATAGAACCCTGCGCCATAGCCGATCCGCCCGCCGCGGCTGGTAAAGCCCAGCAGCGGGCAGAACATCACATCGGGGACCAGCAGCGGTGCATCGGCGGGCGGCTGCAGCGCCTGATAGGGATCGCTGACCAGGCCGTCATTGGCAAACGGGTTGGCCCATTCGCGAAACAGCATCGGCGCGCCGCGCGCCGCCAGCCAAGGGAGCGCGATGCTATGGCCGCGTTCGGCAAACCAGCGGCCATAATTGGATGCGGGGGGTTCGCCCGGCATTTCGTGGAAGGTGGAAATTACGGCGCCTTGCGGAACCAGATCGGCAATCGCGGCGGGCGGGCGGTTGAACAACAGCGCGCGCATGTTGCCCGGAATCGCGACCACGAATTCGGCGCGGCGACGTTTAAGCTCGGCGCGCAGCATTTTCTTGTCGGTCACGCACGGCTCCGGAACGCCTTCCCGTACCGGGAAGGATTTAGGTGACGGGACCACCGTGGGCCGTTGCCAGGAAATCCTCTGACGCGTTCACGTCAGGTGGGAACCGTGTGTGCCAGGCCAGGGCCCAACCAGGGACAGCCCCCATGGATTTGCTTATAGCCTCAGGGATTTTCAAAGGCTCGCACCGGGCAGTACCCGTCGCGATGCAAGATAGGCCCTGAAAGGTTTCCAGACAACCCACTGCGTTTGCGAACCAGCAGGGTCTGAAAAACGGGGATCAGGCCGTTTGTTCGAGCATAGCGGCGCACTTTTCTAGGCGCTCGGCCAGTGCCTCAAGCGCCCCGGCAGCAGGGCCTTCGCTGACGGGCGCAGCCGCAGGGGCAGCGCCGCCATTTGCCCTCAATTCATGGTTTTCATCGGCCAGTTGCAGCGCGGCAAACAGCAGCAGGCGTACTTCGTTGTGCCCGGTAGCGCCAATTTCGCGCACCTTGGCCTCAAGCATTTCGCCCAGCGCGGCGACATGGGCTTCTTGCCCGGCGTCGCAGGCGACCATGTATTGGCGGCCACCGATCAAGAGTGTGACATTGCTCATCGCGCGATCACCCCTGTGCCCCTTCGATCAGCTGGTCGAGCTGTCCGAGCGAATCCTGCACCGCGGCGCGCAACCGGTCGTGCTTGTCGCGCAATTTGCCCAGTTCCTGGTCGCCCGATGGTGCAGGCGGGCGGGCCGCGGCGGCCTCGATCCGGGCGAGCGCTGCCTCGATCCGTGCGATTGCCGATTTGCTGCGATCCCCGTCCATCGGCGTTGCTTAACGCGAAACAGTGCCAAGGCAAAGCGTTGGGCCATGCTTTTCCCACGGTTTGCTAGCCCGCGCAGGCGGCCCCGCCTTGACGCGGGGGCGCGGCTTGGCAAAGGAGGCCCGGCGCCGAATCGCCGCGTATCTGCGCGCCTGCCTGGAGCCACGACATCATGAGCCTCGATCACACCCGCCTCGCGCCCATGGCCAACGCCATTCGGGCGCTTTCGATGGATGCGGTCCAGGCGGCCAATTCGGGCCACCCCGGAATGCCGATGGGCATGGCCGATGTGGCGACCGTGCTGTTTTCGCAAGCGCTCAAATTCGATCCCGCAGCGCCGAAATGGCCTGATCGCGACCGGTTTGTGCTGTCCGCGGGCCACGGTTCGATGCTGATCTATGCGCTGCTTTATCTGACCGGATATGACGCGCCGACGATCGAGGATATCCGCAACTTCCGCCAGCTGCACAGCCCTTGCGCTGGCCACCCCGAAAATTTCGAGCTGGCCGGGATCGAATGCACCACCGGGCCGCTGGGCCAGGGGCTGGCGATGGCGGTGGGCATGGCGATTGCCGAGCGGCATCTGAATGCTGGGTTCGGCGGCGATCTGGTTGATCACAAGACCTGGGTGGTGGCCGGCGATGGCTGCTTGATGGAAGGAATCAACCACGAAGCGGTTGGCCTGGCCGGGACATTGCAGCTCGGCGGCCTTAACGTGCTGTGGGATGACAACAATATCACCATCGATGGCGATACCAGCCTTTCGACCTGTGAGGATGTACTGGCGCGCTACCGGGCCAGCGGTTGGCACACCGTCAGCTGCGATGGCCACAACTATGCCGATATCAGCCGCGCGCTGGCCGAAGCCGCTGCCGATCCGCGTCCCTCACTGGTCGCCTGCAAGACGGTGATCGGCAAGGGCGCGCCCAACAAGCAAGGCAGCCACAGCGTTCACGGCGCGCCTTTGGGCGCAGACGAGATTGCGGCGGCCCGCGAATTTCTGGGCTGGACCTCGGCCCCGTTCGAAGTGCCGGCTGACATCATGGCGGATTGGCGCAGCCTTGGCGCAAAGGGTGCTACTGCCCGGGCCGCATGGGAAGCGCGGCTGGCCGCCGATCCGCAAGGGCCAGAACTTTCCCGCCGGATGGCGGGTGCGCTTCCCGCGGACGAGAGCGCCACGCACGATTATCTTGCCTCGCTGGTCGCGGGTCCGCCCAAGGTGGCAACCCGCAAGGCGAGCGAAATGGCGCTTGAGGCGCTGACCGCATCGATCCCCGAACTGGTTGGGGGCAGCGCCGACCTTACGGGCTCGAACCTGACCAAGACCAAGGCCACCACCCCGTTCAGCGTGGCTGATTATGGCGGACGGCACATCCACTATGGCATCCGCGAATTCGGCATGGCGGCGGCGATGAACGGCATGGCGCTGCACGGCGGGGTGATCCCCTATGGCGGGACCTTCCTGGTCTTTGCCGACTATTGCCGCAACGCGATCCGCATGTCGGCAATCCAGCGTACGCGGGTGGTTTATGTGCTGACCCATGACAGCATCGGGCTGGGCGAGGATGGACCGACCCATCAGCCGATCGAACATGTGATGAGCCTGCGCGCGATTCCCAATTTGCTGGTGTTCCGCCCGGCCGACGCAATTGAAACCGCCGAAAGCTGGATGCTGGCGCTCAAGGAACCGAACCGGCCCTCGGTGCTGGCACTTAGCCGCCAGAACCTGCCGCCGGTGCGGTTTGAGGCCGAGATGAAGACCGCCCAGGGCGCTTACCGGCTCAAGTCGGCAGACGCTGCGCGGCAAGTTGTGCTGGTCGCCAGTGGCTCGGAAGTGGAGATTGCGCTGGGCAGCGCGGCTGCGCTTGAAGCGGCGGGGATCGGCGCAGATGTCGTCTCGATGCCGTGCTGGGAACTGTTTGACGAACAGGACGGTGCCTACCGCGCCGAACTGCTGCCCGCGGGCGTGCTCAAGGTTTCGATCGAGGCCGGGGTGACGCTGGGCTGGCAGAAATACATCGGCGATGGCCTGGCGATCGGTATCGACCGGTTCGGCGCTTCGGCCCCGGCGGACCAGCTGTATGATTACTTCGGCCTTACGGCTGACAAGATTGTCCCCCAGATCAAGGCCCGGTTAGGCCAGTAAGCAGGAGAATTTTCATGGCGATCAAGGTTGCGATCAACGGTTTCGGACGCATCGGGCGCAATGTGGCGCGCGCGCTGCTGACGCGGACCGACCACGATCTCGAGCTGGTCTCGATCAACGATCTCGCCTCGGCGCAGGCCAATGCCATGCTGTTCCAGCGCGATAGCGTGCACGGCATGTTTCAAGGCAGCGTGGCGGCCAATGGCAACGACCTTGTCATCAACGGCAAGCGCATCCAGGTGACCGCCGAACGCGATCCCGCCAATCTGCCGCACGGTGCCAACGGCATAGATATCGTGCTGGAATGCACCGGCTTCTTCACCGATCGCGCGTCTTGCGAAAAGCACATTGCCGCCGGTGCCAAAAAGGTGCTGATTTCGGCTCCTGGCAAGGGCGTTGACCTGACCGTGGTTTACGGCGTCAATCACGACAAGCTGGAAGCGGGCCACACCGTGGTCTCCAATGCTTCGTGCACCACCAATTGCCTTGCGCCGTTTGCCAAAGTGCTGAACGACACAATCGGGATCGAGCGCGGGCTGATGACCACGATCCACGCCTATACCAACGACCAGAAGATCCTTGACCAGATCCACGAAGATCCGCGCCGCGCCCGCGCTGCGGGGATGAGCATGATTCCCACCACCACCGGCGCCGCCCGCGCGGTGGGCGAAGTGCTGCCCGAACTGAAGGGCAAACTCGATGGCTCGGCGATTCGCGTGCCGACCCCCAATGTCTCAGTGGTCGACCTGACCTTCACACCGAGCCGCGATACCACCAAGGACGAAGTCAACGCGCTGCTTAAAGCCGCAGCTGATGGCGCGATGAACGGCATTCTGGGCTATTCTGACGAGCCGTTGGTTTCGATCGATTACAACGGCTGCGCCAATTCGAGCACGATCGACAGCCTGGAAACCACGGTGATCGACGGCAAGCTGGTCCGCGTGCTCAGCTGGTATGACAACGAATGGGGCTTCTCGAACCGGATGATCGATACTGCCGGGGCGATGGGGAAGTTGGGGTAATGACCCCCCCTCCCGCTGGCGGGAGGGGTCGGGGGTGGGCCAGTCGGGACCCCACCCGCAACCGCTGTCTCACCCACCCCTAACCCCTCCCGCAGGCGGGAGGGGCACTGGAGTAAGCAATGACCAAGTTCAAAACCCTCGATGACCTTCCCGGCGATCTGACCGGAAAGGTCGCGCTGGTGCGGGTTGACCTCAACCTGCCGATGGACGGCGTGCGGGTGACCGACGATACGCGGGTTCGCGCCTGCGCTCCCACGATCCTGGAACTGGCGGACAAGGGCGCCAAGGTGCTGCTGTTGGCGCACTTTGGCAGGCCCAAGGGTGAGAAAGTCTCGACCCTGTCGGTGTCGATGACGCTTGATGCGGTCCAGGCGGTGCTGGGCCGTGAGGTAATGTTCGTGCCCGAGATTACCGGGCCGGTGGTCGCGCAGGCGATCGGCATCCTTGCACCCGGCGATATCGCGCTGCTGGAAAACACCCGCTTCTGGAAGGGCGAGGAGGCCAACGATCCGGACCTGGCCAAAGCGATCGCGGCCAATGGCGATATCTACGTCAACGATGCCTTCTCCGCCGCGCACCGCGCCCATGCCAGCACCGAGGGCCTGGCGCATGTGCTGCCGGCCTATGCCGGTCGCGCGATGGAAGCCGAACTCAAGGCGCTGCAGGCCGCGCTGGGTGATCCCGAACGCCCAGTCGCAGCGGTGGTTGGCGGGGCCAAGGTATCGTCGAAACTCGATGTGCTGAGCCACCTGGTCACCAAGGTCGATCACCTGATCATCGGCGGGGGCATGGCCAATACCTTCCTCGCTGCGCGCGGGGTCAATGTCGGCAAGAGCCTGTGCGAACACGAACTCGCGTCCACCTGCGAGGCGATCCTCGACAGCGCAGACAAAGCCGGCTGCACCGTGCATCTGCCCTATGATGTCGTGGTGGCAAAGGAATTCGCCGCCAACCCGGCGAGCCTGCGCATCTGCAACGTCCACGAAGTCCAGGCCGACGAGATGATCCTTGATCTTGGCCCGCAAGCGACCGAGGCGCTGGCCGATGTGCTCAAGACTTGCCGCACGCTGGTCTGGAACGGCCCGCTGGGTGCGTTCGAAACGCAGCCGTTCGATGCAGCAACCGTCGCGCTGGCGAAAAGTGCTGCGGCGCTGACCAAGGAAGGCGCGCTGGTTTCGGTGGCGGGCGGGGGCGATACGGTTGCCGCGCTCAATCAGGCCGGGGTGTCCGGCGATTTCACGTATGTTTCAACCGCCGGGGGGGCTTTCCTCGAATGGATGGAAGGCAAGGACCTGCCGGGGGTCGTCGCGCTGGAACAGGCCTGACCACAATCGCGGTTAGCAACCTTGCGGTGCCCGCTGTGCATCGCTATTTGCGCGCCACATCGGTATGCAAGCACGAAGGATCGACACCATGAACACCGCCGACATGACCGCCAAGATGGCCGCCGGAAAGGGCTTTATCGCCGCGCTGGATCAGTCGGGCGGGTCGACGCCTAAGGCGCTGGCGGGCTATGGCATCGGTGAGGACGCGTGGTCCGATGAAGCAGGCATGTACGGCCTGATTCACGAAATGCGCAGCCGGATCATTCGCTCTGCGGCCTTTACTGGCAACAAGGTGATCGGCGCGATCCTGTTCGAACGGACCATGGACGGCAGCGTTGATGGCGTGCCTACCCCGGCAGCGCTGATCGCCAAGGGTGTGGTGCCGATCATCAAGATCGACAAGGGTCTGGAAGACGAAGACCGCGGCGTCCAGCTGATGAAGCCGATGCCCGAACTGGACGCGCTGCTGGCGCGTTCCAAGGCGCTGGGTGTTTATGGCACCAAGGAACGCTCGGTGATCAATGCGGCCAATGCGTCGGGCATCGCCGACATTGTCGCGCAGCAGTTCGAAGTGGGCCGCCAGGTGCTGGCCGGCGGGCTGATGCCGATGCTGGAGCCCGAGATCAATATCAAGAGCGAAACCCGCGCCGAATGCGATGCGATCATGCTCGAAGAGATCCTCAGGAACCTCGACGGCATGGACACGCAGGTTATGCTGAAGCTCAGCCTGCCGGTGGTTCCGGGCACGTTCGATGCGCTGACCAGCCACCCCAAGGTGCTGCGCGTGGTCGCGCTGTCGGGAGGCTACAAGCGCCCCGAAGCCTGCGCCGAACTGGCGAAGAACAAAGGCATCATCGCCAGCTTCAGCCGCGCGCTGCTTGAAGACTTGCGCTACCAGATGAGCGATGCTGAATTCGACGCCGCGCTAGCCGAAGCGATCGACGCGATCTACACCGGGTCGACCGTCAAAATCGCCTGAGGTTAGCGTGTGTAGCGCAGGGTAAAGCGGTAATCGCCATTCGAAATCGCGCGGTCCGCTACCTTTTCGGGACGAACGTCCAGCAATTCCAGGATGCCGCCGTCACCTGCCTGGATCGGCACTTCATTTGTCAGTTCGCGTACCCGGGGACCGTCCCGGTTTTCGATCCGCACGGCCACTTTGACCCGGCCAGCCCAGACGCACTGGACGCGAGCCGGACAGCGGCTGTCTTCCAGAACCTTGACGACGGTGACTTTCGCGGCGCCAAAATCTGCAGTCTGGCCCAGTTTCACTTCGGCAATTCCGTTTTGACTGACCACAGGGGAGGTGACGCAGCCTGCAGTAAGCGCAGCGGCGAGGGCGATGGGGGTGATACGCATAAGCATGTTCATGTAAACGCACGCTGCGATGAACGGTTCCCGAATGCTTGGCCTGCCGCGCCTGGCACGCTAGAGCGCCCGGTATGACCAGTTGCCAGCTATACCTGATTTCTCCGCTCGATGTTTCGGGCGCATTCCCCGACCGGCTCGCCCGCGCGCTTGATGCCGGGGCCGTCGCCGCGTTCCAGTTGCGCGTCAAGGGTGTGAACGAACACGAGGCGGCGCGCCTGGCCGAACCGCTGCAGGTGCTCTGCGCGGCGCGCGATGTGGCCTTCATCGTCAACGATTCGATTTCGCTGGCCAAGCGGATCGGTGCGGACGGGGTGCATCTGGGGCAGGGCGATGGCGATGTGGCCGATGCCCGCGCGCAGCTGGGCCGCGAGGCGCAGATCGGCGTCACCTGTCATGCCAGCCGGGATCTGGCGATGGAAGCGGGCGAGGCCGGGGCCGATTATGTCGCCTTCGGAGCTTTCTTCCCCAGCACGACCAAACAGACCGGGCATCTAGCGGAACTTGAGACGCTGCTCTGGTGGCAAGGCCTGATGGAACTCCCCTGCGTCGCGATCGGCGGGATCACCCCGGCTAACGCTGCGCCGCTGGTGGCGGCCGGGGCGGATTTCCTGGCTGTGAGCCATGCCGTCTGGGGCGGGGATGAAGCGGCAGCGGTGCGTGCCTTTGCAGAGGTTCTGGGCGCGGCCAACTAAGCACGAAGTGTGGGCTGGTCGCTCGCGCCGGTTTCCCATGCTCTCGATCTGTGCCACCCTTCCGTTTCAGGACAGCAATCCCCAGTAATCATCCGAAAGGACCGCCATGCGTGAACTGACCTTGCGATCGATCATCCTGGGCGGACTGCTGACCTTTCTGTTCACCGCGGCGAACGTCTATTTCGGCCTGCGCGTCGGGCTGACGTTCTCCACGGCGATCCCGGCGGCGGTGATCTCGATGGCAGTGTTGCGGGCGCTGGGCGGGGCGACGATTGTCGAGAACAACATTGTCCAGACGATCTGCAGCGCGGCCGGGGCGGTGGCGACCATGGTGTTTGTGCTGCCCGGCTTCGTGATCGTCGGGTGGTGGCAGAGCATTCCCTATTGGGAAACGATGCTGGTCTGCGCGACGGGCGGGATTCTGGGCGTGATGTTGTCGGTGCCGATGCGCCGCGCGTTGGTGGTCGATAGCGATCTGCCCTATCCCGAAGGGGTCGCCGGCGCGGAAATCCTGCGGGTCGGGATGGGCGATGCCGAGGGTGAGCGCGAGAACCGCGCCGGGCTGGCCACGATCCTGTTGGGCGCGATTGCCGGGGCCGGGTTCGGCGTGCTGACCATGCTGCGTCTGGCTGCGGCTGAAGTGACCAAGGTGTTCAAGATCGGCGCCGGTTATGGAACGATCGGGGCGACGACATCGCTCGGGCTGGTGGCGATTGGCCACCTCATCGGGCTGGCCACCGGCATGGCGATGATGACCGGTCTGGTGCTGGGCAAGTTCATCCTGCTGCCGATCCTTTCCGCCGGGCTGCCGGGTTCGCCCGAAGAGGTGGTCAGCACTGTCTTTGGCCAACAGGTGCGGATTGTCGGTGCAGGGGCAATGGCGGTGGCGGCGCTGTGGGCGCTGATCCGCATTGCCGGTTCGATCATGCGCGGATTGGCCGGAATTGCCGCCACTTCGCGCGCGCGCAAAGCCGGGGCGTCGCTGGAGCTGACCGAGCGCGATCTGCCCGGCAGCTGGGTGCTGGGGATCAGCGCCGCGATGTTCGGGCCGATTCTGGTGCTGATCTGGCAGTTTGTGCAGGGCGGGCCGCTCGCCACTGCGATCCCGGCGGTGCTGGTGCTTTCGCTGGTGTTTATCGTTGTGGTGGGGATCTTCACCGCGGTCGTCACCGGCTATATGGCCGGGCTGGTCGGCACCTCGAACAGCCCCGTTTCGGGGGTGGGGATTCTTTCAATCCTGATCGCTTCTGTGCTGGTCGGCGCGCTGTTCGGTGATGGCGTGGCTGCAGATATGCGCGCGCCGCTGATTGCCTTTGCGCTGTTTCTGGTATCGTTCGTGTTCGGCATCGCGATCGTCGCAAATGACAACCTGCAGGATCTGAAGACCGGGCAACTGGTCGGGTCAACCCCGTGGAAGCAGCAGGTCGCACTGATCCTGGGGGTGATTGCGGGATCGCTGATCCTGCCGCCGGTGCTGCAATTGCTCGCCACCAGCTTTGGCTTTGCCGGCGCGCCGGGGGCCGGGCCAAATGCCCTGGCGGCGCCGCAAGCCTCGCTGTTCGCGGCGATCGCGCAAGGCGTGCTGGGCGGATCGATGCGCTGGGATCTGATCTGGATCGGTGCCGGGATCGGCATCGTGCTGATCGTGATCGACGAAGCGCTGCGGGGCAGCGGCAAAGGCAAGCTGCCACCGCTTGCTGTAGCGATGGGGATTTACCTGCCCGCCACGCTGGTTTTTCCCGCGGTGATCGGCGCGGTGATCGGGCATTTCTGGAATCGCATGGCGGCAACCACGGCGCGGCCCGAATTTACCGAGCGGCTGGGTGTATTGCTCGCCACCGGGCTGGTGGTGGGTGACAGTCTGTTCGGACTGGCCTTTGCCGGGGCCGTAGGCGTGGTCGGCGATCCGGCAAAGCTGGGTATCGTCGGCGAAGGCTTTGCCGGCGCATCCGAATGGATCGGAGCAATCGCGATGGTGGGCCTGCTGTGGGTTACCTATGCGCGGACCAGGCGGCGCGCGCTGGAAACGGCCTAGGCGTCGGGCCAGCGATAATAGCCCAGCACCTTGCGCACGCAGCGCATTGCGGTGTCTTTGCCGTCAGGACCGATCTGGCGCAGGAAATTGTTGCTGATGCGGTGGTATTTCGCCCCATAGCGTGGCCCGCTGGTCAGTTGCAGCAGATCGCCGGTGAGCAGGTATGTGCCCCGGCCCTGCGGGGTTTCATAGGTGTTGGCGTTGATCACGTTGAAGTCCGCCTCGGGCACGCGCAGCCCCACCGGGCCGGTGGCATCGCCGGGCATTTCGCACTGGTAGGATGCGGGGCGCAGCCAGCCGATCTCACCGCCCGGCACGCCAAAGGCGGGGGCAGCGGCTGCAATGGTCAACAAAAGGAGGGCACGCTTCATGCCGCGTACCTTATCAGCAAGCGGGGCGTGCGGCCAGAGCACCTTGCCGTTCGGTGCGCGCTGGGTTAAGGGCGCGCTTCTTCCGGCCCCGTGGCCGGGCTCTTTCTCATCCTTGAAGAGGCACCCATGGCCAAGATCAGCGGCGTGGACATTCGTCCGGGCAACATCATCGAATACGAAAAAGGCATCTGGAAGGTTGGCAAGATCCAGCACACCCAGCCCGGCAAGGGCGGGGCTTTCATGCAGGTCGAGATGAAGAACCTGATCGACGGCCGCAAGACCAACGTCCGCTTCCGCAGCCAGGATACGGTCGAAAAGGTCCGCCTCGATACCAAGGATTTCCAGTACCTGTATGCCGATGGCGAAGCGCTGGTGTTCATGGACAAGGACAATTACGAGCAGATCAACCTGCCCAAGGACCTGCTCGGCGATGCTGCAGACTTCCTGCAGGACGGGATGGATGTGGTGCTCGAACTGTGGGACGAGCGTCCGGTCAGCGTCGAGCTTCCCGCCCAGATCGAAGCCGCGATCGTCGAAGCCGACGCCGTGGTGAAGGGGCAGACCGCTTCGTCCAGCTTCAAGCCGGCGATCCTCGATAACGGCGTGCGGGTGATGGTCCCGCCGCATATCGCCAGCGGCACCCGGATCGTGGTCGACGTGTACGAACGTACTTACGTCGGCAAGGCGGATTGATCGAACATGGCCGTACTCTCCGGCATTATCCGTGTGATGGAAAAGGCTGCCCGCAAGGCGGGTGGCCGCTTGCGCCGTGACTTTGGTGAGGTTGAACACCTCCAGGTCAGCCGCAAGGGGCCGGCCGATTTCGTTTCGAAAGCCGATCAGCACGCCGAACGCACGATCTGGGATGAACTGCGCGTGGCGCGGCCCGACTACGGCTTCCTGATGGAAGAAGGCGGAGAAATTCCGGGTGAAGAGGGCAAGCCGCGCTTCATCGTCGATCCGCTCGACGGGACCAGCAACTTCCTTCACGGCATCCCGCACTTTGCGATTTCGATCGCGGTGCAGGAACCGAGGCTCGACGGTTCGGGCTGGGGCGAGGTGACCGCGGCGGTGGTCTATCAGCCGGTCACCGACGAAACCTATTGGGCGGAAAAAGCCCGCGGGGCCTGGCTGCAAGACCGGCGCCTGCGGGTTTCGGGGCGGCGTCATCTCGATGAAAGCCTGATCTCTACCGGGATCCCGTTTGCCGGGCGCGGTGACAGTGCCGAATGGTCGAAGATTTACGCCGCGCTGGCACCGCAAGTTGCAGGCATTCGCCGTTTCGGCGCGGCCTCGCTCGATCTCGCCTGGGTAGCCGCTGGCCGCTATGAAGGGTTCTGGGAAAGCGATCTTGCGCCATGGGATACGGCGGCGGGCTGCCTGCTGGTGCGCGAAGCGGGCGGTTTCGTGACCGACTGGCGCGGCATTTCGCAGCCGATCTGCGACAAGCAGGTGCTGGCCGGGAACGATGCCTTGCATTCGCGGCTTCACAAGTTATTGGCGAACACGCTCAAGGGTGCGTAAGCGCCTGCGGCATGCCCCTGTGGCGGAATGGTAGACGCGAACGACTCAAAATCGTTTGTCGCAAGACGTGCCCGTTCGAGTCGGGCCAGGGGCACCACATCTCCGCGTAGTCTGATGCATCGGCACCCGGTGCGTCTAGCCAGACTTGCCCGAGCGCTGCCGCGATGCCGCCTCGATCGCTTGCCTTTGCTTGGTATCGGCATTGCCTTGCCGGGTGCCGCGCGGTGCCCCCTTGGTATCGGGCAAAGCGATGATCCGGTACCCGCTGGCGGCCGTGGTTGGTCCGTGCGGAGGCACATCGCCTTGCTGGCTGGACGGTCCGACCAGCACCGGGCCAGCCGGGCGCGCCACCGGTGCCGGGCCCGCTCCGCCGCCGCTGCCCTGGCCCATCGATCCCGGACCAGCGTCATCGCCAAAGCCCAGATTGCTTGGGGTCCGCACCACCATCGAGGAGGTGATCCGCTTCGTGCCGAGCTTTTCGGCTTCCTTGGCGACCAGGTCGTTCTTGGCGTTGACCGCTTCGACTTGCGCCCGGGCGCCCCAATCCTCGCCGCTGACAAGCACGGCAAGCAGGCCCGTCAGGACAACAGCTGCGCCAGCGAAGTGCTTGAGCTGACGGGGTGAAAGTCCGGGGCCGGATTTGGTTCTGCGCATAGCCAAAGCGATAGCCTGCGAAGGTTAACGGCCCGGTGAGGGCTTATGGTTACGAAAAATTTGACGGCCGCCGGTGTGAAAGGGGCACCCCGACGGCCGTCGTTTCTCCTCCCCAGGAGATTGTGGCGGCGTCAGGCCGCAAACTTGTGTTTACGCCGCGAACTGGTTCATCGTGTTGTGTGCGCCGCCGGCCTTGAGCGCGGCTTCACCGGCGAACATTTCCTTGTGATCATCGCCGATGTCGCTGCCAGACATGTTCTGGTGCTTCACGCAGGCGATGCCCTGGCGGATTTCCTCGCGCTGGACGTTTTTGACGTAGCCCAGCATCCCGGCATCGCCAAAATATTCGCGGGCCAGGTTGTCGGTGCTCAGCGCGGCGGTGTGATAGGTCGGCAGCGTGATCAGGTGGTGGAAGATCCCGGCCTGCGCGGCTGAATCGCGCTGGAAGGTGCGGATCCGTTCATCGGCTTCGGCGGCCAGATCGGTCGCGTCATAATCCACGCTCATCAGCCTGGCGCGGTCATAGGTCGACAGGTCCTTGCCCGCTTCGCTCCAGATATCATAAACTTGCTGGCGGAAGTTCAGCGTCCAGTTGAAGCTGGGCGAATTGTTGTACACCAGCTTGGCATTAGGGATCACTTCGCGGATCCGGCTGACCATGCCGCCGATCTGGCCAATGTGCGGCTTTTCGGTTTCGATCCACAGCAGGTCGGCGCCGTTCTGCAGGCTGTTGATGCAATCCAGCACGCAGCGGTCTTCACCGGTGCCCGAACGGAACTGGAAGAGGTTGCTGGGCAGCCGCTTGGGCTTGAGCAGCTTGCCGTCGCGGCTGATCAGCACGTCGCCGTGGCCGATTGTGGCAACATCTTCGCAATCGAGGAAGCTGTTGTACTGATCGCCGATATCGCCGGCTGTGCGGGTCACCGCGATCTGCTTGGTCAGACCAGCGCCGAGCGAGTCGGTACGGGCGACGATGATCCCGTCCTCAACCCCCATTTCCATGAAGGCGTAACGGATTGCGCGGATCTTCGCGATGAAGTCTTCATGCGGCACCGTGACCTTGCCGTCTTGGTGGCCGCACTGCTTTTCGTCCGAGACCTGGTTTTCGATCTGCAGCGCGCAGGCGCCGGCTTCGATCATTTTCTTGGCGAGCAAATAGGTCGCCTCGGCATTGCCGAACCCGGCATCGATATCGGCGATGATCGGCACCACATGGGTTTCATGGCCATCGATCGCGGCCTGGATCTGCTTGGCCTTTACCTCGTCGCCAGCATCGCGGGCGGCATCAAGATCGCGGAACAGCCCGCCCAGTTCGCGCGCGTCGGCCTGGCGCAGAAAAGTGTACAGTTCTTCGATCAGCGCCGGAACGCTGGTCTTCTCGTGCATTGATTGGTCGGGCAGCGGGCCAAAATCGCTGCGCAGCGCGGCGATCATCCAACCCGAAAGGTACAGGTAACGGCCCTTGGTGGTGCCGAAGTGCTTCTTGATCGAGATCAACTTCTGCTGCCCGATGAAGCCGTGCCAGCAGCCCAGCGACTGGGTGTAATTGGCCGGATCGGCATCATAGGCGGCCATATCGCGGCGCATGATCCCGGCTGTGTACTTGGCGATTTCCAGCCCGGTCTTGAAGCGGTTCTGCAGGCGCATGCGGGCGACGCTTTCGGCGCTGATCCCGTCCCAGGCGGGCTGGCCGCCAATGGTCGTGTTCGCGCTGGCAATCTCGTTGGTGTAGGTCACGGGTAAGTCTCCTGGGGAGTTGTTGACCTGTGCTTAGCGTACCGGTCGACCGGATCGGTAATGGAAATTACAAAAAAACTTGTGCTAATGCGCGTAAATGCGGGTTAAGGCTTGCAAAGTTGTAAATTAAATTACAAAGCCGGTGGATGGCAGATGCAGCACTTCTGGCAGGCCCCGCCATCCGCCGCCTGCGCCGCCGCGAAGGGCTTACCCAAGCGGCCATGGCATCGCGATTGGCGATTTCGCCCAGCTATCTCAACCTGATCGAGCGCAACCAGCGTCCGCTATCGGCGCGGCTGCTGGTGCAACTCGCCGAGCGTTTCGATTTCGATCCGCGCAGCTTGCGCCAGGATGAAGCGGTCGGCGGGATCGACGGCCTGCGGCGGCGCCTGGCCGACGAACGCTTCGCCGATCTGGCGATTGACCGTGATGAAGTTGCCGAATGGCTTTCCGCCGCACCGCAGGCCGCGCTGGCCTTTGCCCGGCTTTACGACGCCGGCGGCGGCAAGGCCGAACCTTCGGCCAGCGATCCGATGGATCTGGTCCGGCGTGAGATCGAACGCTGGCGTAACCATTTCGCCGATCTTGATAGCGAAGCCGAGGCGCTGGCTGACGAGCTGCGGCTGTCGAACCCCGATATCGGTGCGGCGCTGACCGAACGATTGCGCCAGAAGCACCAGTTGGCGGTGCGGATCCTGCCGGTCGACGTGATGCCCGATGCGCTGCGGCGGCTTGATCTGCACGCGCGCCAGCTCCAGCTGTCCGAACAGCTTGATCAGGCGTCGCGCAATTTCCAGATCGCGGTGCAGCTCGCCATGCTCGAACAGCGCGATGCGATCGCCGCGCTGGCCGATGGTGCCGGGTTTGCCGATCGCGCCGCCTGGCGTCTGCTGCGGCGGCACCTGGCGGCCTATTTTGCGGCGGCACTGCTGATGCCTTATGGCCGCCTGCTGCGCGCCTGCGAGGCCACGGGGTATGACCTGCCGCTGCTGCAGCGCCGCTTCAACGTCGGCTTCGAACAGCTGGCCCACCGGCTCACTACGCTGCAACGCGTGGGCCAGCGCGGGCTGCCGTTCTTCATGGCGCGGATCGACCGGGCGGGGCAGTTTTCCAAACGCTATGCCGGGGCAAGCGGCACCACCGTGCTGGAAAGCGCCGCCAGCTGTCCGCTCTGGAACGTGCATCGCGCATTCGAGCAGGCGGGGCGGATCGTGGTCCAGAACGTCAGTTTCACCGATGCCGCCGGGCAGACCTCGCAATGGTTTTCGCTGGCGCGCACGGTTGAGGGCAATGGCGCGCTGGGGGGCGATAGCGCGCGCTTCGTTGTGGTGCTTGGGGTAGAGGCGCGGATGGCCGGGCAACTGGCCGCAGCGCGCGGACTGGGGCTGGGGGCAGACCTTGCCGAAACGATCGGCGCAGGCTGCGCCTTGTGCCACCGCGCCGATTGCCAGCAGCGTTCGCTGCCGCCGCGCGGCGCGGTGCTGGAATTCGACGAGCGCAGCCGCGGCCTGACCCCGTTCGATTTTGCGCGTTAAGCAGGGGGTAGCGCGCCCTTAACCATAGCCTGTAAAATTTACCGACATTTCACCTCTCGCGCTTAGGCAGAGACGGCAATCTTTATGAAGGGCCGTTCCCGCAAGCCATGATCCGCTTGTTCAAACACTATATCCCGCACGCCGTCCTGCTGCTGGGCCTGATCGATATCGTGCTGCTGCTGGCGGTTGGCGATGCCGGATGGCGGCTGCGCGCGGGGCAGATCGGGATGGATGCTGGCGCAGTCGTCGACCGCGCGTGGCAATTGACCGGATATGCGGCGGTAATGCTTGCCGCGATGGTTTCGGTGGGGGTCTACGGTTCGGATTCGCTGCGCTCGATGCGCTTTGCCACCGCGCGGATCCTCGTGGCCGTCTCGCTTGGCATCATCGCGCTGACCTTTCTTGATTTTCTGCTCGGTGGGGGCAATTTCTGGCGCTCTACCCTGGCTTACGCGATGGCCGGATCGGTTGTGGCGCTGGTGCTCAACCGGCTGGTGATCGGCGGAATCCTGGGCGTCGCGGCCTTTCGCCGGCGGGTGCTGGTGCTGGGCGCGGGGCTGCGCGCCGACCGGCTGCGCAAGCTCTCCGAAAAGCCCGAAAGCGGCTTCGTGATCGTCGGCTATGTGATGATGACCGACAGTCCGCCGGTCGTTGAGGAGGCGATTGCACGCTCGGCCATCCACAACCTGACGCGCTTTGTCGAAAACCTGGGGGCCAGCGAAGTGGTGCTGGCCCTGGAAGAGCGGCGCAATGCACTGCCGCTCGGCGATCTCTTGCGGATCAAGACTACCGGGGTCCACGTCAACGACTTTTCCAGCTTCATCGAGCGCGAGACGGGCCGGGTCGATCTCGATTCGGTCAATCCCAGCTGGCTAATTTTTTCGGACGGATTTTCTTCGGGCCGCGCAATTTCAAGCGCCGCCAAGCGCCTGTTCGACATCGCCGCATCGTCGCTGCTGCTGGCGCTCAGCGCACCGCTGATCGCCGTGTTTGCGGTGCTGGTGAAGCTTGACAGCCGCGGCCCGGCCTTCTTCCGCCAGAACCGCGTCGGGTTGTTCGGCCAGAATTTCGACGTGATCAAGCTGCGTTCGATGCGCACCGATGCCGAAGCGGGCGGCGCGCAGTGGGCGATCAAGGACGATCCGCGCGTCACCCGGCTGGGCCGCTTCATCCGCAAGACCCGGATCGACGAATTGCCGCAGACCTGGTCGGTGCTGAAAGGCGAGATGAGTTTTGTTGGTCCGCGCCCCGAACGGCCCGAATTCGTCGCCGGTCTGGAAGACAAGCTGCCGTTCTATGCCGAACGCCACATGGTCAAACCCGGGATCACCGGATGGGCGCAGATCAACTATCCCTATGGCGCCTCGATCGAGGATTCGCGGCACAAGCTGGAATACGATCTCTATTACGCCAAGAACTACACGCCGTTCCTCGATCTGCTGATCCTGCTGCAAACGCTGCGGGTGGTGCTGTGGCACGAGGGTGCGCGCTGAAATGGACGCGCTGCTGCTCCCCGATTGGTCATCGATCAACACCGTGCTGTGGAGCGCTGGGGCGATGGCCTGTATCACCGCGGCGGCCTGGCTATATACTTGCAAGGAACGCTTTGGCCCGGCGCGCAGTGCGCTGGTTGGCGCGCTTGCGGCCACGGCAGGCTGGGCCCTGACCGGCGCACTGACCGGGCCGGAAAGCCACGCCACCGGCTTTGCCGAAGTGCTGCGTGACCTGTCGTGGGTGTTTGTCGTTTATCGGCTGTTTGCCGCCGATGGCCGGCTTGCGGTGATCCGCCCGGTCCGGCCATTGCTGGCTGCGCTGTGTTTTGTCGAACTGGCGCAGGCCGGTCTGCTGGTCTTCCTGTCAACCTATCCGCAGCAGCAACTGGCGTTTTCGCTGGGGTTCCAGACGATCATCATGCTGCACCTGCTGGGCGTGATCGGCGGGCTGGTGCTGCTCCACAACCTGTATGGCGGGGCATCGGGACAGGCGCGCCAGATCATGCGCTGGCCGGCCATGGCGCTGACCATGGTCTGGGGGCTCGATCTCAACTATTACGCGATTGCCTATCTGGTCCAGGGTTACCCGGATCTGCTTGAGGCCGTGCGCGGCGGCCTGACCATTCCGCTGGCCGCGATGCTGGCCTTTGGCGCGGCGGGGCAAGGCGAAAGCCCGCGGCTGCGCCCGTCGCGAACCGTGGCCTTCCAGACCATGTCGCTGATCCTGATCGGCGGTTACCTGGTGGTCATGGTGGCGATGGCGCAGTGGCTCGCTTTTGCTGGCAATGATTATTCGCGGCCGCTGCAGATCGCTTTCCTCACGCTGGCTTCGGCGGTGGCGGCGATCCTGCTGTTTTCCGAACGGCTGCGCAGCACGCTGCGGGTGGTTACGGCCAAGCACCTGTTCCAGCACCGCTATGACTACCGCACCGAATGGTTGCGCTTTACCCGTACGATCGGGCAATCGGGCGAAGGACAGGCCAGTCTGGAAGAACGCGTGATCCGCGCACTGGCCGATATCGTCGAAAGCCCATCGGGGTTGCTGCTGATCCAGGCCGACAGCGGCCAGCTGGAACTGGCGGCACGGTGGGAATGGCCGACCGCCGATGTCCCGTCCGACGCGCTTGACCAAGCTGCGATCCGCGCGATCGAAGCCGCGAACTATGTCGCCGATCTTGATGCGGTGCGCGCCGGAAAGATCGACAAGCGTTGCAGCGTTGTGCTGCCCGAATGGTTGCTGGCCGATCCGCGTGCCTGGGCACTGGTGCCCTTGCTTCATTACGAACGGTTGATCGGCGCAGTGGTGCTGGCGCGTCCCGCCCATGCCCGCCTGCTCGATTGGGAGGATTTCGATCTGCTGCGTGTCGCCGGACAGCAGCTGGCCAGCTATCTGGCCGAACATGCGGGGCAGGCGGCCCTGGCCGAAGCCAGCCGGTTCGATGATTTCCACCGCCGCATCGCCTTCGTGATGCACGATATCAAAAACCTGGCCAGCCAGATGAGCTTGCTGGCGCGCAATGCCGAAAGCCACGCCGAAAACCCAGAATTCCGCGCCGACATGCTGGTTACGCTGCGCAATTCGGCTGACAAGCTCAACGCGCTGCTGGCCCGCCTGTCGCGCTATGGCGCATCGGGCGCCGAGGCAATCGAAGTGGTTCGCGCCGATGAAGTGGCTGCCGTTGTTGTCGGTCAGCTTGGCCGGCACCATCCGGTGACGCTGGTCGAAATGGAACCGATCGAAGTGGCCGCAACCCGCCATGCGCTGGAACAGGTGTTGCTGCATCTTGTCCAGAACGCGATCGAGGCCAGTCCCGCGGATGCCCCGGTGTTCGTCCGGGTTGGCAAGAACGCGATCCATGGCGAGATCGAGGTGCTCGATTCAGGAACCGGGATGACCCCTGAATTCGTTCGTACCCGGCTGTTCAAGCCGTTCGATTCGACCAAGAGCGGCGGCTTCGGGATCGGTGCCTACGAAGCGCGCGAACTGGTGCGGGCAATGGGCGGACGGCTTGAAGTGGAAAGCCGCGAATCCTTTGGCACGCGCTTTATAATCCGCCTGCCGCTTAGCGAAACCGCCGCCGTTATCGAAGCGCTTGCCCAGCATGGCACAAACAAACCGAAGGTTGCCTGACATGTCCGAAGCCAAGCCAAAGCTGCTGATCGTGGAAGACGATCCCGGGCTGCAGGCGCAGCTCAAATGGGCATGGCCCGATTTCGAGGTAATCCAGGCGCGCGACCGGGCCGAGGCAATCGCCGCGCTGCGCAGCGAGGAGCCCGATGTGGTCACGCTCGATCTTGGCTTGCCGCCCGATCCCGACGGGACGAGCGAGGGCTTTGCGGTGCTCGATGCGATCATGGCGCTGAAGAGCGATACCAAAGTGATCGTCGCTTCGGGCCACGGTGCGCGCGAATCGGTGCTTTCGGCCATCGCCAAGGGGGCTTACGATTTCTACCAGAAGCCGGTTGATATCGAGGCCCTGGGGCTGATCGTGCGGCGTGCGCTGCGGCTTAAGCAGATCGAGGCTGAGAACCGCCAGTTGGCCGCGCGCGGCGCGGAAGACAACCGTGTGCTGGGCCGGATGATTACCGGCGCGCCCGAAATGCTGAAAGTGGCCCGTACGATCGAGCGCGTTGCCAATACCGGAGTTTCGGTGATGCTGCTGGGTGCCAGCGGCACCGGCAAGGAATTGCTGGCCCGCGGCCTGCACGATGCGAGCGACCGGCGCGATGGCACGTTCGTGGCAATCAACTGTGCGGCGATCCCGGAAAACCTGCTGGAAAGCGAACTGTTCGGGCACGAGAAGGGGGCCTTCACCGGTGCGGTCAAGACCACCGAGGGCAAGATCGAACAGGCCAGCGGCGGCACATTGTTCCTTGATGAAGTGGGCGATATCCCCTTGCCGCTGCAGGTCAAACTGCTGCGCTTCCTGCAGGAACGCGTTATCGAGCGGATCGGATCGCGCAGCGCGATTGCGGTCGATACCCGCATTGTCTGCGCCACTCACCAGAACCTCGAAGCGATGATCGCCGACGGCCGGTTTCGCGAAGACCTGTTCTATCGTCTGGCCGAAATCGTCGTGAAGATTCCCGGCCTGGCCGAACGGGCGGGCGATCCGGTGCTGCTCGCCAAGACCTTTCTGGCCCGGTTTGCCAAGGAAATGAACCCGGCGGTCAAGGGCTTCAGTCCCGATGCTCTGGCCGCGATCGATGCGTGGAAATGGCCGGGCAACGTGCGCGAACTGGAAAACCGCGTGAAGCGTGCGGTGATCATGACCGACAGCAAGCTGGTCAGCGCTGCCGACCTCGACCTTGCCGATGGCGGGGAGGAGGCGCTCAACGTGCTTAACCTCAAGAGCGCACGCGAAGCGGCGGACCGCAAGGTAATCCGCCACGCGCTGGCCCGCAGCGAAGGCAATATCTCGAACACCGCCAAGCTGCTCGGGATCAGCCGTCCGACGCTTTACGATCTTTTGAAACAATACGATCTGCAGACCTCATGATGCGGCGCGGCGCGATCAAAACGGGGCTTGTGGCACTGGGTCTTCTGGCGCTTTCGCTGCCGTTGGCCGCGATGCCCGAAGCCGCAAGGCGGCATAGCGATACGGCCGCCAGTGCGCTGCGCCGCGGCGATGGCCTGGCCGCCGAAATCGAGCTCAAGGCTGCGCTCAAGTCCGGCGCCGCCAAGGCTGACGTTGCCGCGGCAATGGGCAGCGCGCTGCTGGTTCAGGGCAACCTTGGCGGTGCGCGGCAGTGGCTTGCCCCCGGACAGTTCGCCAAGGGCACCGAAGCGCAGGGGTGGATAGCACTGGGCCGGCTCGAACGCTTACAAGGGCACCTGCCTGCCGCCGGGGCGGCCTATGACAAGGCCCTGGCCGTCACCCCCGATGACCCGCAACTGTGGGTCGATATCGGGCGCATGCGGTATCAGGGCGGCGAACACCGTGAGGCAATGCAAGCGGCCGACAAGGCGCTTTCGTTCGATCCCGAAAACGTCCGCGCGCTGGAATTGAAAGCGCAACTGGTGGGCGAATCGCTCGGCTATGGTGAGGCGGCGGGCTATTACGAAGCGGCGCTGGACAACGCCCCGGGCGATATCGGCCTGGTGGCCGGCTATGCCGCAGCGCTGGGCGAAGCTGGAAGGCCGCGCGAAGCTTTACGCGCGGCGCGGCTTCTTCTTTCACAAGCTGGCGGCGAACCGCGCGGCTGGTTCTTCCAGGCGGTGCTGGCGGCGCGCGCAGGCAATGTCGAACTGGCCCGTGCGATGCTCAACCGGGTGGGTGAACGGATGGATGCAGTCCCGGCGGCATTGTTGCTGCGCGGGGCGATGGAACTTGAATCAGGTAATGCCAACCTTGCCGCGCAGCTGCTCGGCCAGACGGTGGAACGCACCCCGGCCAACCCGCGCGCGCAATTGCTGTTCGCGCGCGCGTTGCTTGAATCGGGCGACTACAAGGCGCTGATCGAACGGTTTGCGGCATTGGCCGCGCGCCCCGATGCTTCGCCCTATCTGCTCACCGTGATGGCGCGTGCCTTTGAGGAGATTGGCGATCGCCTCGCCGCCGGTCAGATGCTCGACCGCGCCGCAGCGGTTACGCCCAGCGTCACCATGCCGGTGTTCGAGCCGGGTGGTCCGGGCAGATTTGCTGGGCAATGGAATGCGGATCAGGGCATCCTTGGCGCGACCGTGCCATATGTGCGCAGCCTGATTGCTGCGGGTGATATGGCCGAAGCGGTGCGTGTAGCGAACCGGTTCCTGGCGCTGCATCCCGGTTCGGGCGATGCGCTGGGGCTTGCCGGTGATGCCCAGCTGGCTGCCGGAAATGCCGCCGCTGCCCTGGCGTTCTATCAGGCCGCTGCACAGGTTCGGTTCCCCGAACTGATGCTGGTGCGGATCGGCGAAGCATCGGACCGCATCGGGCAAGGTGCAGCGATGCCGGGCCTGGTCGCGCGATATGCCGAGCGCTTCCCCGGGAGCCGCCTGGCACTGCGCATGGCGGCGACGCTGGCGGCTTCGGCCGGTGATTGGCAGACGGCCCGATTGCTGCTGGAAAACCTGCGGCTGCGCGGGGGCAACAGCGATGCAAGGCTGCTGGCCGATCTTAGCTATGCCCAGCTGCGCAGCGGCGATGCCCAGGCTGCGCTGGACAGCGCGACGCGGGCCTGGACGCTGCAACCGGCCAGCCCGGCAGCGGCGCAGGCGCGCGGCATGGCGCTGGTGGAGCTGGGGCAGGATCCTGCGCTGGCGCGGCAATTGCTGGAACAGGCGCGCCGCAGCGGCGGCGACAACGCCCTGCTCAAGGCTGCACGCGCCAAGCTCAAGTAACCTCTCGACA
Organism: Novosphingobium sp.; assembly: GCF_031417815.1. Lineage (GTDB taxonomy): Bacteria > Pseudomonadota > Alphaproteobacteria > Sphingomonadales > Sphingomonadaceae > Novosphingobium. Next base: position 128,092 of record NZ_JANOWI010000043.1, read on the forward strand.
AGCTGCAAAGCCTCCCGCAAAGGCAATTTCATCGCGCGATTAAATTCGGAGGTTGCAATGGCCGGGGTGCTGCAGGGAGTTACCGTGATCGAGCTGGCCGGGATCGGGCCGGGGCCGTTCTGCGGGATGATGCTGGCCGATCACGGGGCGCGCGTGATCCGGGTTGAACGGCCTGGCAGCAGCGGCCGGTTCGGGACAAGCGGCAACCGCGATATCCTCAATCGCAACCGCGAACGGATCGAGCTTGACCTCAAGGATCATGCGGCGATCGAACAGCTCAAGGACATGGTCAAGGAAGCCGACGCGCTGATCGAGGGCTATCGCCCGGGCGTGATCGAGCGGATGGGGATCGGCCCCGATGTGCTGCTGGCGCTTAATCCCAAGCTGGTGATCGGGCGGATGACCGGGTGGGGTCAGCAGGGCCCGATGGCGCCGCTGGCGGGGCATGACATCAACTATATCGCTCTGACGGGCGCGCTCCACAGCTACGGCCGCGCGGGCGAAAAGCCGACGTTCCCGGTCAACGCGGTGGGCGATTTTGGCGGCGGCGGAATGATGCTGGCGTTCGGCGTGGTGGCCGGGGTGCTGCATGCGCGGTCGGGCGGGCAAGGCCAGGTGGTTGACTGCGCGATGATCGATGGCGCAGCGATCCTTTCGGCGATGACCTATACTTTCCTCGGCAATGGTCAGTGGCGCGACGAGCGCGGAGTCAACCTGCTCGACAGCGGCGCGCACTTCTATGACACTTATGAAACCAGCGATGGCAAATACATCTCGCTCGGCTCGATCGAACCGCAGTTCTATGCGCTGCTGATGAAGAAGATCGGGCTGGCCGGCGATCCCGATTTTGCGCAGCAGATGAACCCTTTGAAGTGGGGCGAGCTAAAGGTGCGGATGACCGCGTTGATCCTGACCAAGACCCGCGACGAGTGGTGCGCGATCATGGACGGAACCGACATCTGCTTTGCCCCGGTACTGAGCCTCAAGGAAGCGCCGCAACACGCGCACAACCTGGCGCGGCACACCTTCGTGGAGGATGGCGGGATGGTGCAGCCTGCACCCGCGCCGCGCTTTTCGGCCACCCCTGCGCCGCCGGTGAAACTGGCCGGACGCTGACTTGCTGAGCCGCATCGATCCGATGGTGCGGTTGCTGCTGGCCGCGATCGCGCTGGCGCTGGTGCTGCCGGTGGCGGGCGCGGGGCGCGATACCGCGCAGTTCGTTTCGAACGCGGCGGTTTTTCTGCTGTTTTTCCTCAACGGCGTGCGCCTGCCCCGGCATGAGGTTGTTGCCGGGATTACCAATCACCGCCTGTTGTTGCCGCTGACGCTCTGGTGCTTCGGCGTGATGGCGCTGGCCGGTTGGGCGCTGTGGCAACTGGGTGGCGGGTGGATGCCGCCGTTGCTGGCGCTCGGCTTCCTCTACCTCGGCTGCCTGCCATCGACCGTACAATCGGCTACAGCCTATTCCTCCCTGGCGGGCGGCAATGTGGCAAGCGCGGTTGTGGCTGCCGCGCTGCTCAACCTGCTGGGCGTCTTCATTACCGCGCCGTTGTTTGCCTGGTTGTCTGTTGGCGGGAGCAGCTTTCACAGCGACGGTCTGGTCAAGGTCATGCTGATCCTGCTGCTGCCGTTCGTGCTGGGGCAGGCTGTGCAGGATCAACTGGCAGGCTGGGTGAAGGACAACCGCAGGATCGTGACCTGGATGGACCGCGCTTCAATCGCGATTGCGGTTTATGTCGCCTTCTCCGGCGCGGTCGAACAGCAGTTCTGGACCCGCATCGACGCGGCCGGATGGCTGTGGCTGGCCGGCGCTACCACGCTGTTTCTGCTCTTCGGCCATTTTGGCGCGTGGCTGCTTGGGGGGCTTGTCGGGCTCGATCGGCCAAACCGGATCACTATGCTGTTTGCCGGCGCGCAGAAAAGCATCGCCATGGGCGCGCCATTGGCTGCGGTGTTGTTCCCGCCGCAGGTGGCCGGTGTGATCCTGCTGCCGATCCTGCTTTATCACCTGGTGCAGCTGGTGATCGCCGCGCCAATTGCCCAGCGGTTCAATCCGACCTGATTGCGCTTTCCAGCTCGCTGTCGGGATGACGCCGTTTGTGCCGCATCGACCACCACAGCGACAGCCCGATCAGCACCGCGCCGATCAACCCGGTGATCGTTTCGGGGATGTGGAATTTGGCCGAAAGCAGCATGATCGCGCCCAGCACGATAATCGCCCAGAACGCACCGTGTTCAAGATAGCGGTATTCCGCCAGGGTTCCCTGCCGCACCAGATGGATCGTCATCGAACGCACGAACATCGCGCCGATCGACAGGCCCAGCGCAATCACGATCATGTTGTTCGACAATGCAAAGGCCCCGATTACTCCGTCAAAGCTGAACGATGCGTCGAGCACATTGAGATAGAGGAACCCGCCAAGCCCGGAGCGGACGATCGCGCCATTTACGGCCATCGCTTCGTCGCGCATTTCAAGGATTGTGCTGATCGCTTCTACCGCGATGAAGCAAACCAGGCCCAGCGTGCCCGAAACCATGAAGGTGAGTGCTTCTTCCGGGCTGAGCAGGCGCGAAATGCCATAGATTGCCAGCAGCAGCACCGCAATTTCGGCGGCCTTGATGTTCGAAATCAGGCTCAACTTCTGTTCGATCCAGCGCAGCCAATGGATCTCCTTCCCGCCATCAAAAAAGAACGACAGGCCAACCATCGCCAGGAAGGCCCCGCCAAACCCGGCAATGCCGACATGGGCGCTGCTGACGATCGCTTCGTATTCGGCCGGCTTGTTGAGCGACAGCTGCAAAGCGTCAATCGGGCCTAGCCCGGCAGCAATCGCAACGATGGCGAGCGGGAACACGATCCGCATCCCGAACACCGCGATCACCATGCCCCAGGTCAGGAACCGCTTCTGCCAGACCTCGTCCATGTCCTTGAGCACTGCGGCGTTGACCACCGCGTTGTCGAACGACAGCGACACTTCGAGGATCGCCAGGACGAAGATGATCCACAGCATCGATGCCGTAGCGGCAAAGCTGCCCGTCTGGCTCCACGCATACCATGCGCCCAGCGCGAAGCAGACGATCGTGAACAGCATCGAACCTTTGTAAAACTTCATCAGCATGTGGAATTTTTGCCCTGTCGGTTCTGGATACGGTGCCGTGCGGAGGCTGCTACTTGGGTTGGTAGGTCTGGTCGACCGTCGGGAATGTGCGCGCGCGCACTTCATCGGCATATTGGCCTGCCGCGCTTGAGATCAACCCGGCGATTTCGCCATAGCGTTTGACGAAGCGCGGCACGCGTTCGAACATTCCCATCATGTCTTCGGTGACCAGCACCTGGCCATCGCACTGCGCCGATGCGCCGATCCCGATAGTCGGGCAAGCGACGGCCCTGGTCGCTTCGATCGCGATCGGTTCAACCACGCCTTCGATGACGATGGCAAAAGCGCCAGCCTGATCGATCGCCTGGGCATCGGAAACGATCTTGTCAGCTTCAAGCTGGCTGCGCCCGCGGGCGTTGTATCCGCCCAGCGTGTTCACCGCTTGCGGGGTCAGCCCGACATGGCCCATCACCGGGATCCCGCGGCTGGACAGGAACGCGACCGTATCGGCCATCACCGCGCCGCCTTCCAGCTTGACCGCGCTGGCCCCGGTTTCGGCCATGACCTGCGATGCGGTGGCAAACGCCTGTTCGGGCGAGCCTTCATAGCTGCCGAACGGCAGATCGACCACTACCGCAGCGTGGTATGATCCGCGCACCACGGCTGCGCCGTGGGCGATCATCATCTCAACCGTCACCTGCAGGCTGGTGGGCAGGCCATAGATCACCTGACCAAGCGAATCCCCGCACAGGATCAGATCGCAGTGCGCATCGAGCAATTGCGCCTGACGCGCGGTATAGGCGGTCAGCATCACGATCGGCCGCGCGGTGACACCATCCAGCTTGCGCTGCCTGATCGCGGGGATCGACAGACGCCGCAGCGGCGATGGGGTGGGGTGGGCGCGGCTGGTCGCGGTATCGAGCTGAAAGGTCGTGGACATGAAGGGCCTTTAGCGGCTCGCCGCAATCTGGGGAAGGGCGCGAGTTAAGGCTTGCCATCGAAGCGGGCGGCGCTAGCTTCCGCGCCAGTGTAAAGATATGCGGCCTGGCCTGCGGGCTTGGCAGCAAGACTAGGGGAATTGCATGTTCGGTCGCGTGAAATCACTCGACGCCATTTTGGCAACTGCCGAAAAGAAATCGCTTCACCGTTCGCTCGGCGCCTTCCAGCTGACCCTTTTCGGGATCGGCTGCGTCATCGGTACTGGCATTTTTGTTCTGACTGCCGCTGGCGCGCAGAAGGCCGGACCGGGGCTGATGCTGGCCTTCGCCATTGCCGGGGCGATCTGCATCGTGGCCGCGCTGTGCTACTCCGAAATTGCCTCGATGATTCCGGTTGCGGGGTCTGCCTATACCTACACCTATGCGACGATGGGCGAGCTGCTTGCCTGGACGGTCGGTTGGGCGCTGGTGCTCGAATATGCGGTTGCCGCCTCGGCGGTTTCGGTCGGCTGGTCGGGCTATTTTACCGGTACCATTCTTGAGCATACGTTCGGGATACATCTGCCCGCGTGGATGGTGGCCGGGCCATTGGCGCTTGGCGGATCGCCTGGTGGGGTGATTAACCTGCCAGCCGCAGTCATTGCGCTGTTGGTAACCTGGTTGCTTATGATCGGCACAACTGAAAGCGCACGGGTCAACGCCGCGTTGGTCCTTATCAAGGTCACTGCGCTCACTGCATTTATCTTCCTGACGCTACCCAAGGCCGATATGGCCAACTTCAATCCGTTCCTGCCGGCCGGAGTGTTCGGCGGGTTTGGTACTGGGGTTGGTGCGGTTGGCGCGGCGGCAACGATCTTCTTTGCTTACGTCGGTTTCGACGCGGTTTCGACCGCGGCGGAGGAGACCAAGAACCCGCAGCGCAATGTGCCGATTGGTTTGATTGGCAGTCTGCTGTTTTGCACTGTGTTCTACATGCTGGTAGCCGCCGGTGCAGTTGGCACGATTGGTGGGCAGCCGATCATGGGGCCGGGCGGCGTGCCGTTCCCAGCGGGTTCGGAAGAGCTCGCTCGGCAGTGTGCGATGCCGCAGTATTCGCAGATGTTGGTCTGTTCGAAAGAGGCTCTGGCGCACGTGTTGCGCCAGATCGGGTTCGGCACGGTGGGCAATATGCTGGGCTATGCCGCCTTTATAGCATTGCCATCGGTGATCCTGATCCTGCTGTTCGGCCAGACCCGCATCTTTTTCGTGATGGCGCGTGACGGACTGCTTCCCGAAGTGCTGGCCAAGGTTCATCCCAAGTGGAAGACGCCCTATGTCGTCACTTTCCTGACCGGGGTGGCTACGGCGATTGCAGCGGCGTTCTTGCCGGTTGGACAGCTCGCCGATATCGCCAATGCCGGGACGCTTTATGCGTTCATGATGGTGGCAATCGCGGTGATGATGCTGCGCAAGACTGCACCGAACTTCCCGCGGGCATTCCGCACTCCGGCGTTGTGGTTGATCGGCCCGGCGACCATTGCTGGCTGTGTGTTCCTGTTCTTCAATCTGCCGATGGCGGCCATGTTGGTCTTGCCGATCTGGGGAGCAGTCGGTCTGGCGATCTATTTCCTCTATGGCTACCGCACGAGCCATGTCGGGCAAGGTCTGGTCGAGGTGCATGAGGCCGATGACGATTTGCCGCCATTGCAGGGTGTCTAGTATCCGCTGATTGCTGAATTATCGAGACGGGCTGTCCCTGCGGGGGCGGCCCGTTTTGCTTGTGCGGTGTAGCCAGACGGCCCCGGACTCCCACTTTCGGCCCTCGCTATGACAAAGCCTTTGCGAATCACTCCCAATGAGAACATAAATAGAACAGAGGAGCGATTCCCCAGTGACCGAACCCACCCCGCTTGCCGCCTTTGCCCGCCGCCGTACTCCCCTCCCGCTTGCGAGAGGGGTTGGGGGTGGGCCACTCGTGCCTAATGCGGTTTATGGGGCCGGGTCGAACCCACCCCTGACCCCTCCCGCAAGCGGGAGCGGGCCCGTCCTTCCTCACTGGCGCCCGGGGCTGGGCGGGGCGGCGGTCCATTCCGAACTGTTTGCATTCTCGGGCGAAGCCAGCGGGGCCGGGCTCGCCTTGGCCATGGCGCTCGATCAGGCGGCGGGGGATGAGCGCCCGTTCCTGTGGGTGCAGGATAAGGCGGCGCTGCGCAAATCGGGCCGGCCCTATCGCCCGGGGCTGCCGCCAGCGCTGCGTCACCGCTTGATCCACGTGGCCGCGAACACGCCGGAGGATGCGCTGTTCGCGCTGGAAGAAGGGCTGCGCTGCCGCGACCTGTCTTTCGTGGTGGGCGAACTGGCCGGCAATCCCAAAGGCCTGTCATTCACTGCTTCGCGGCGGCTCAGCCTGGTCGCCGAAAAGCACGGCGTGCCGCTGTGGCTGATCCGGATCGATGCGGCGCACGATCTGTCTTCGGCGCGGATGCGCTGGGACGTGCGCAGTGCCGCCTCGCCGCCGCCGCGCTGGAATGCCGATGCCCCCGGTCCCCCTGCCTGGCAGGCCCAGCTGTTCCGCGCCCGGGCGCATCCTCCCGGAAAATGGATCTTGCGCGATGACGGACAAAGCCTCGTCGCCGGTGCCCCCCACCACGAACAGGCGGATCCTGTCGATCTGGTGCACAGGCCTGGCGATCGATCGCTGGCAACTGGCTGAAGCATCGCATTTCACGCCCCCCTCCTCTTCAGAGGAGGGGCTGGGGGTGGTGGCACCGCAGGCGCGCGGGGCAGGGCACCACCGCGCTGCGACTAGGCCCGGCTATGCCCAGCCAAGTCTCGCTGCCCCTCCTTCGAAGAGGAGGGGGGAGTCAGAGATACCTTTCGCATTGCTGGCCGACACCGTGCATGGCCTGCGGCTGACGGCCACCAACGCTGCGGCGCGGGCGGCCGGCGCGCAGGTGGGCGCGATGCTCACCGATGCGCGGGCCCTGTGCCCGCAGCTTAAGGTGGCGCCGGGCGATCCGGCGGGCGATCTTGCCTTCCTTGAACGGCTGGCGCTGTGGGCGCGGCGCTGGGGGCCGTGGGCGGCACTTGATCCGCCCGATGGCCTGCTGGTCGATACAACCGGGGTGGCGCATCTGTTCGGCGGCGAGGCCGGACTGCTGGAGGACGCCGCGCGCAGCCTGGCCGCGCGCGGGCTTTCGGTGCGGCTCGCGCTGGCCCCCACCGCCGGGGCGGCCTGGGCGCTGTCGCATTATGGGCCCGAGCAGGCGATCTGGCACGCGGGCGACAGTTTTGACGACCTGCCGATCGCCGCGCTGCGGCTTGATCCGGCGGTGCAACTGGTGCTGCGGCGGCTTGGCCTGAAGCGCATCGGCCAGCTTTCGGGCGTGGCGCGCGATGCCCTGGCGCGGCGGTTCCGCACCGTCCGCGCGCCCGCCGCCAATCCGCTGGTGCGGCTTGACCAGCTGCTCGGCCGGGTGCCCGAACCCTTGCTGCCGGTACAGGGCAAACCCGTGCCGCTGGCCCAGCGCCGCCTGGCCGAACCGATCCGCCACCGTAGCCTGCTTGACCGGGTAGTGGAGGATCTGGCCGCCGATCTGGTGCGCAGCCTGGAGGCGCAGGGGCTGGGTGCGCGGCGGCTTGAACTGGGCTTGTGGAAGGTCGATGGCGAAGTGCTGGTCAGGAAGCTCGAGCTGGCCGAGGCCAGCCGTGATGGCGCGCATCTGGTGCGCCTGTTCGCCGCGCGACTCGATGATATCGACGCCGGGTTCGGGATCGAACTGGCCCGGCTTTCCGCCCCGTGGTGCGAACCGCGCGCGCTCAGCCAGCGCGATTTCGAAACGGCCGCAGAGGCGCACGGCACCAGCCTGGCGGCCTGCATCGACCGGCTGAGCGTACGCCTGGGCGCAGAGGCGGTGCGTCGCCCGGAACTTCATGCCAGCCACTGGCCAGAACGCGCCCAGCGCTGGCTTGCGCCGCTTGAGCCCGCGCGGGAACGGCAGGAAAGCCTGGTCTTCCACGCCCGCCCCTTGAAGCTGCTTGACCGGGCCGAGCCGATCGCGGTGATCCACACGCACCCCGATGGCCTGCCGCGCCGCTTCCGCTGGCGCGGCAACCTGCATGATGTGCTGCGTGCCGAAGGGCCTGAGCGGATCGCGCCCGAGTGGTGGCGCGAGCGCGGGGCTGCGCGGCTGCGCGACTATTACCGGGTCGAGGACGGGCAGGGGCGGCGCTACTGGATCTACCGGCAGGGTATCGCCGGCGATGGGCGCGGCGATACCCCGGACTGGTTCCTGCAGGGGCTTTATGCCTGAGCCACGCCCCGATCAAAGCGGATCGTTGACCAGCGCCTTGGCGGTCACGTAATCCAGCTTGTCCTGGCTCATCGGTGCGTTATCACCGGCGATGAAGGCCATCAAATCGTTCTTCAGCCGCTCAGTCTGGCTGGCGAAAATTCCGTGGGCCTCGCCATCATACTCGATCAGTACCGCGCCCGGCACTTTCTTCGCCACTTCGCGTGCCGTCGCATCAATCGGCACGGTCTTGTCCGCGGTGCCGTGGATCACCAGCGTCGGCACCTTGAAATGCGCCAGATCGGGGCGGAAATCGGTAGTGGCAAAAGCCTTGGCCGCACCCAGTGTGGGACGCAGGCCGGCCTGCATCGCCGTGGTCCACGACAGGTGCAGGACTTCGTCGCTGACCGGGTGGCTGACCAGCCCGACGCCATAGAAGTCCTTGAAGAATCCGGTAAAGAACTTGGCCCGGTCTTCCAACATGCCCTGGGTCATTTCATCGAAGGCGGCTTGCGGCACGCCATCGGGGTTGCTTTCATCCTGCAGCATGTAAGGGACCACCGAGGAAATCAGCGCTACTTTGCTGACGCCCTTGCCCTGATGACGCGACATGTAGCGGGCAATCTCACCCCCGCCCATCGAGAAGCCGACCAGCGTGATGTTTTCTGTTGCGTCATAATGCGCCAGCACGGCGGCCAGATCGTCGGCAAAGGTATCATAATCGTAGCCGCCTGAAGGTTGGCTCGAACGGCCGAATCCGCGGCGGTCATAGGCAATGGCCTTATAGCCGGCATCGGCCAGCGCGTGGCTGATCGGATCCCAGCTATCGCCTGAAAGCGGCCAGCCGTGGATCAGCACCACGGGATCACCTTCGCCCCATGCTTTTGAATGGATATGAGCGCCGTCTGCGGTTTCGATGGTGTGCATTGGAAATCTCCGTCTTGGGCAGGGTTAACGCGGGCGCAGCGCCAAGTGTTCCGGGGCGCGGACGAAATTGCGGTCAACCTGCCCGCAGCGGAGACAAGGCGCTTTCGGCAAAAGGATTCGCCTAAACCGGAAATGGAACATAAAAAGAACATTTGTCTATCAGCCACCGAGTCCCATGCCCGAATCCGCGCTTACCCCCGAACGTCGCCGCGCCGCCGAAGCTGCGCAGCCGCCGCTGCGCAGCCCGTTTGTCGAGCTGGGGTTGGTCAGCTGTTTTTCGTTCCTGCGCGGGGCGTCCGATGCGGTGGACCTCACCACCCAGGCCCGCGCGCTGGGCTATGACGCACTGGGGATCGCGGATGCCAACACCATGGCCGGGGTGGTGCGGCTGCACGCCGAGGCCAAGGCGCTCAAACTGACCCCGGTGATCGGCTGCCGGATCGAAGTGGTGGAGGGGCTGGCCTTCCTCGCCTATCCGCAGGATCGCGCGGCCTATGCCCGCCTGTGCCGGCTGATCTCGGCCGGACGAATGGGAAAACTGGACGGCGAATGGCAGGAAAAGGGCGTGTGCGACATCTCACTGGCGATGCTGGCCGAACATGCCGAAGGCGTCCACCTGGTGCTGCTGCCACCCGACGATCTGGATGCAGAGCTGACGATCGCGGTGGAAAGCAATGTTGTGCCGTTTGATCCACGCGGGCGCGCGGAGACGCGGAGGGAAGGGGAGGAAGGGGAGGAAGGGGAGGAAGGGGGCTCTCGCAAAGGCGCAAAGGCGCGAAGAGGTAGCTGTTGGGGCGAAGCCTCTTCAAAACCTCGCGTTGCGCCAGACGACGAGGTCCAAGCAGCAGACAATGCTTGCGGCGCAGAGCAGGCTCTTCGCGCCTTTGCGCCTTTGCGAGAGCCAAATCTTTCTGCTCTTCTCCGCGTCTCCGCGCCTCCGCGTGAAACCCTTCTAACCGCGCCGTTCCCCGAACTGCTCCCGCACCTTGCCCAGCAGCTGCCCACGCTGCGCCACCTGGCTGCAAGCTACCTTTACAGCGGCGGCGACATCGCCCGAATCGCGCGGCTCGATAGTCTGGCGCGGGATAACGGCCTTGAAATTCTGGCCACCAACCTGCCGCTCTATCACGCCCCGCACCGCCGCCCGCTGCACGATGTGATGACCGCGATCCGCCACAAGACCACGGTGGCGATGGGCGGGCATCTGTTGCAGGCCAATGCCGAGCGCCATCTCAAGGGGCCGGAGGAAATGGCGCGGCTGTTTGCGCTCTGGCCCCACGCGCTCAGCGCCGCGCGCGAACTGGCGGATGCGTGCAGCTTCAGCCTGGACGAATTGCGCTATGAATATCCGCTCCAGACCTACCCGGACGGGCTCGACGCGCAAGGTTATCTTACCCGGCTGACCTGGCAGGGCGCGGCGCAGCACTATCCGCACGGGGTGCCGGATGAAGTGGCCGATACGCTGCGCAAGGAACTGGCCTTGATCGGCAAGAAGGCGCTGGCCCAGTATTTCCTGACCATCAAGGAGATCGTCGATTTCGCGCGCAGCCGCAGCCCACCGATCCTGTGCCAGGGGCGCGGCTCTGCGGCCAATTCGGCGGTGTGCTTTTGCCTCGGGGTCACGTCGGTCAACCCGGTCGAGCATGCGTTGCTATTCGAGCGGTTCATTTCCGAAGACCGTGACGAGCCGCCCGATATCGATGTCGATTTCGAGCACGAACGGCGCGAGGAGGTGATCCAGCACATCTACGCCAAATACGGCCGCCACCACGCCGGGCTGTGCGCCACGGTGATTCATTACCGCCCGCGCATGGCGATCCGCGAGGTCGGCAAGGTGATGGGACTTTCGGAGGATATCACCAGCACGCTCGCCAAGACGGTGTGGGGCGGGCACGGCCGCTCGATCAAGGAAGCCCACATCGAAAGCGAAACCGGGCTCGATCTCAGCGATCCGCACTTGCGCCGGGTGCTGGTGCTGACCGAGCAGCTGATCGGCATGCCGCGCCACCTCAGCCAGCATGTTGGCGGGTTCATCCTCACCGAAGGCCCGCTGATCGAGACGGTGCCGGTCGGCAACGGGGCGATGCCTGAGCGCAGCTTCATCGAATGGGACAAGGACGATATCGACGCGCTGGGCATCCTCAAGGTCGATGTGCTGGCGCTGGGGATGCTGACCTGCATCCGCAAATGCCT